>LJUY01000012.1 GCA_001304015.1 candidate division Zixibacteria bacterium SM23_81
AGCGGATGCCGAAGATTCCTCTTCCAGAGGTGAGGAGATTACTTTCTCAGCAACCAGACAAAATACAGCCTGATCGAGCGTTCAGCATCCGCTCAACTTAACATCTCTGTAAATCTCACTTGCTCAGCTTCGCCCCCCAAGCCTTGTCGAACTCGCCTACTTGATTGGAGTTAGCCGACTTGTTCCCGGCAGCATCCACGGCTTTGACGATGTAGAAGTAGTTGATGCCGGCATTGCCCGCCGCTCCCATATCCAGGTAATCAATATCGCTGCTTACCGCCAATGAGTCTCCTAATTCGCCTGGAACGGTGCTACGGTAGATCACGTAATGCGACACGCCGATATTATCCAACGGTTCCGACCAGGACAGGTAGATGTGGCCCCAGAAAGATTTGGCAACACCGATCAACTGCACCATTAGGTCGTCGATAGCCTCCGGCGGCGTCTTGTCCACCACCACCCCGATGTCTAGCTGAGTAACGAATGCATCTCCCCATGTGCCTCCGTTATATGTGACGTCGAATGCGCCCACGGTAGCTGGAAAATCTGACGATAGTGTATAGCCGACCACATGAACGTATCCTGAGCCGTCGAGGGCAATATCGCGAGCTTCCTCCACAGCAGCTCCACCCAGGAATGTAGAGTAATCCAGACCACCGCCGGCGGGATCGATTCTGGCCGTGAAAGCGTCGTAATTGCCGCCGTTATAAGTGGTGCTGAATGCTCCTACGGTGGTTGGAAAATCGGCCGACCCAGTGAAACCGGTCACATAGCTGTGCGCCGTGTTGTCGATGGCTACCCCGCATCCCCAATCATCGCCCGTCTCTCCCAGATAAGTGGCGAAATCCAATACTCCTCCTGCGGAATCGATCTTGAAGAGAAAGATGTCTCCAGCACCATTATAGGTTTCATCGTAGGCACCCGCGGTGACCGGGAAATCGCTGGATTGGGTGCTGCCGATGACATAGGCATTTTCCTGGTCGTCCAGATCAATTCCCCTTCCCTGCTCATCTCCCGAACCGCCGACGAAGGAGGAGTAATCCAGAGCCGTGCCGGCCTGGTTCAGCTTGATAACAATGGCGTCATCCCCTCCGTTGTGTATTCTGTCATACGCACCGGCAGTGGTCGGAAAGCCGGCCGATGCGCTGTATCCCACGATGTATGCATACCCGCTTGGATCGACCTCCACCCCCCAGCCCTCATCATCATCGACGTCTCCCAAGAAGGTGCTGTAATCCAACGAGGTTCCCGCGGCGTTCAGCTTCACTGCAAATCCATCCTTATTGCCATTATGGGTGATGTCGAAAGCCGCAGGCGTGGTTGGAAATCCCCCGGATACTGTATATCCGACGAGATAGGCTTTTCCGGATGCCTCCACGGCCACAGAGTACCCCTGCTCGTCGCTAGCCCCTCCTAGATATGTGGCGTAATCGATCCCGTCTCCGCCGGCATTCATCTTAAGGGCGAAGACGTCATAGCTGCCGTTATAGCTTTCATCGTATGCCCCGGATGTTACCGGAAAATCGCTCGACTGAGTCCATCCTGTCAAATAGGCGTTTCCGGAACCATCAACGGCGATGCCATATGCCCTCTCCGAAGCGCTGCCGCCCAGGAATGTGGAGTACACCAGAGTGCTTCCGGAGGGATCCACCTTCGACAAGAAGATGTCGCTGCCGCCGTTGTGACTTTCGTTATAGGCTCCCAGCGTGGTCGGAAAGTTAAGCGAGTTGGTGTAACCCGTCACATACACATTCCCCCAGACATCAACAGCTATGCTGTAACCCTGGTCACAGGCGCCTCCTCCCAGGAAAGTGCTCCAAACCAGATCCGTCTCGCTCTCCGACCCCAGCCACGGGTCGAACAGGACCCTGTCGCTGACCTCATTGCCCTGGCCGCCAGCATTTATCGTCGGATGATAAGGTCCTGAGGCATAACCCCACCAGCAGTAACGCGCGTCAACGGTGAGGGCGGCATCGTTGTAAACCCCATAGCTGGCGTTGTCGTAGATGTGGTTCCAATTGAGGATCACGGAGGACACCAATCCGGATGTCTCCTCATCCACCTGGACGCCGATATCGAAGTCGGTGATAGTGTTGTGACTGCCGGTCACCACCAGATCATCGCTCCCATCGCACCAGATATCCAATCCCACACTTCCGGCGCCATCATCTCCATCGATGGTGTTTTCCTCTAGGGTATAGGTGAAGGTTCCCTTGCTGCGATCTCCTATATCGAACTCATCAAAGGGCCGTGATTGCCGCTGGCTGCCGGGATCACAGATTACAGCCCAGTAATCCGCCACTCCGGTGCCTGCCTGGGTGGCGGAAACATCGTTGCCCTCTATGATGGCGGATGCATCAACACAGTAGATACCTTCAGAATTTTCGGAGACGACGTTGTTCTTAATCTCCACGGTGCCACTGGTGCCATAGACCAAGATCCCGCTGGCAGCCCAGTCGTGCGGCGTATAAGAATGACCGGTGATCGTGTTGGTGGTGGCCTCCCCGATGGATCCAGTGGCGCCGTATCCCAGCTGGATGCCGTTCTGGGCGATGAAGCTGGCCGGTCCGTAGCCGGTCACCTGGCAGCCGTCCACGTTGGCGGTGAGATAGGCGCCGTTCAGGGCCATGCCGTTCTTCTGATAACCTGAGATGGTGCAGTCGATGACGTCCAGCGTTCGGGCCACGACCGTGTCGGTGTAAGCATAGATAGCCACACCGTGCTGGTTCCCGCTGTAGGGCTCCTCGCGGATGTCCTCCACGTTGCAGTCCTGGACCGTGCCGCCGGCATTGTAATAGGCGATCCCCTCGAAACGGTAGTTGCCGTTGCCCCGTCCCAATCCGTCCACGGTCAACTCTTTGATGTCCACATCGTCGGCATGGTGCACGTAGATGATGGGATAGTTATCGGCGCTGGTGGTGAAATGCTCGCTCAACATCACCGGCGAGTGAATGAAGGTCGAGTCGACGCCGAATCCCAACAGAGTCAGGGTCTTGTCGATCTCCACCTGTTCTTCGTAGATGCCCGTCACCACGTTGACCAAGCTGCCGGTGACCAGATCGACGCCTTCCTGAACCCGTCCCTGGGCGCCGCTCTGCGGGCTGTCGTCATCCACCCACAGGGTGGAGAAGTCGCCGTGAAAACCGGGATCATCCGTGTCGGTGCCGGTGTCCAGCCAGGGCGTGTAATCCACGTCGACGCCGCCTCCGGTGACCGTCTTGACCGTATCGGGATCGTTGCTGCTCCACCAGTTTGCTGAAGCGTCAACGATGCCGCCAGCCTCGTTGACCACCGCCAGTGCGCTGGACTGGGACCCGCCGTCAACGAAGCTGTTATCGAACAGGTCGATGGTGGTGGCGTCGATGCCGGACAAGATTCTGAGGCCATGGGCGATCTCGTCAGGCGCGGCCACCTCGTTAAAGTAGAAGAAATTGTTCTCGAGATCCACGTTCTCGCTGGGCGTCAACCCATACTGGTCGCCCCACAGCATGACGGCGTAGGATGGCGTGGTGACCCAGGGCAACGGATTGGCATTGTGGAATGTGTTGGCGGTGATGGACGAATTGCGCAGCCCGGCCTGAAGGTTGGTGTAGCCGTTGTTGATGAAGGTGTTGTTCTCGATGGCGGCCTCCTCGAACTGCGAGGACAGCTTCACCACGGCGCCGTCGAACAGGTTGCCGCTGATGACCAAACCGGAGGAGTTATAGGTCTTATTCCCGGCGAAGATTTCTCCGGTGTAGAAATCATTATCCTGAATGACCAGGCCGTTGAAGGCGCTGAATTCGTCGAACTCCGCCAGATTATGGGTGGCGCTCATGGAGGCGGCGTCCAGATGGTTCTGGAACAGGAGCACATCCGAAGCGGTGGTGCCAAACAACAGGATGCTCTGGGCCGTTCCTCCCATGATATTGTTCATCAGCTGCAGCCCGCTTCCGGCGATGACCGCCCGAATCAGCTGTCCCGCTGAGATGGATCCTGTGACCTGGAAGCCATCGAAGACTACATCGCTGGCCTGAATGTCCACCAGATGGCCTGAGGAGGCGGTGATCAGCGCCTCGTCGGCCATCCGCCCGCGGGCGTCGACGCCGTCCTGTGCGCCGCGCAGCACCAGGGTCTTGTTGACCACCACGTTCTCCGGATAGGTGTCTGCCATGGCGTTGACCGTATCGGCCACGCTGGCGCTGTCTATGCCCTCCTGCAGGCCTGAGCCGTTGGAGGTGTTCACCCCCCAACTCCAGGGATCGGTATGCGGGTCTCCCACGTAGCTGGCCGTCCACCAGGGAGAATAGTCGACGTTGTCGCTGACCTCATCTCCGCCAGCAGTCGGGTTGGTGGTGGCCTGCAGCGGACCATAGAAATCGCCCCACCAGTTGCTCATGGCGTTCTGCATGGCCGCGGCGTTGCTGTAGTATCCCATATCGTTACTGGAGATGCCGTTGTGATTGGCCAGCAGCTCGACCGTGCTGACGTCCTCGTAGGCCACCACGCCGATCTCCCAGTCGCGGATTTCCGAGTCGGTCAGGGTCACGTCGACGTCATCGCCCAGAGACCAGGCGGCCACGCCATAGGTGCTGACGCCGTGGTTTCCGGTCAGGTGCAGGTCGCTGAGGACCACGGTCGTCGGCGCCGCTTTCTGGCCCTCCTGTTCCGCCCGTGCCTCATCAAATGGCGATGCCAAAAGCGGCGATATCTCTCCGCCGGCGCCCTTGACATAGCCGTAGTCCCTGATGCTGACGCCCTCCTCGCTGTCCACGCCGATGGTGGTGACCACCACGCCGGTGGCCGAGCCGTCTGTCTCCTGGAAGATGATGCTGGCCTGGCAGTCGGTCAGAGTGCAGGTGCCCGCGACGTCCACCGTGGTGCCGTTGTAGAACAGCATGCCGCTGGCCGTCCAGCCTTCGCCGGTGTAGGCGATGCCCTCCACCGAGCAGTCAGTGACCGTGCCGCCGGCCCCGAATCCGATCTGGATGCCGTTCTGGGCGGTCACCGATGTCGAGCCGGCCCCGGCGATCTCGCAGTCGTCGACCGTGACCGTCAAGCCGTTGCCCGACAGCGCCAAGGCCGTCTTCTGGAAATCGTCCACATCCGTCTCGGTCACGCCGATGGAATACGGCCCGGAGGTGTTGTTATAGGCATAGACGGCCACGCCGTGCTGTGCTCCGCTGAAGGGCTCGTCGCGCACGCCGGTGAGGCAGCACCGCGCCAGGTCGCCGTCTCCGTTCCAGAAGCCTACGCCCACGAAACGTGTGTTGGCGTTGCCCCGCCCGGCGCCGTCGATGCTGAAGTCCTCGATCTTTACACCGGTGGCGCCGTCGATGCCGACGATGGGATAGTTATCGGCGCTGGTGGTGAAGTAATAGGTCAGGTTCACGGGCGATTTGATGATCGAGGCGCTGTCCGGGTCGGAGCCGCAGCCGGCCCCCAGCAGGGCCAGGTCGTCCTTGGTGATGACCACCTGCTCCTCGTAGAGGTCCGGCGTGGCGTTGACCGTGTCGCCCTCGGCGGCGACATCGACCCCCTCCTGGATGCCCGAGTTATTGGAGGTGTCCACCCACCACTGCCACGGCGTGGTGTGCGGGTCGCCCAGGTAGTTGCCGCCCCACCACGGTGAGTAGTCCACCAGTGAGGAGACGGCGTCGCCGGTGCCCTTGAAGGCCAGATCCAGGCCGCCGCGAACCGAACGTGTCCTCCCGCGCAGGTCTGTCCGGCCGGCATGTCGCGCCCGGCCCTCCATAAGGGCAGGCCCCAGTGGCCGGACGAGCTCAAAGAACCTCTCGTCCTTGGCCGTGGCCGGACCGGAGGCATCGCCCCACCAGTTCTGTTCGGCGTCGACCATGTTGACGGTACTGTTGCTCACCCCGAAGGCGTTGCCGCTGATGTCGCCGCTATGGAAGACCACCCCGGTGGGCTCATCCGCGCCGTAGGGCTGCACCAGAATGCCGCAGGTGGTGCTGTTGTTGATCTGGTTCGCGTCTCCAAAGATGTTATCCGCCAGGCCGTCGATGATGACGGCGTAGTCGTTGCCGTCAAAGATATTCTCGGAGGCGCTCAGGTTCGTGGCGTCGGCGATGTACAGGGCCTGATCGTTGCCGGTGAACTCATCGCCGGAGACCGAGACGCTGTCGCCGCCCCAGACGAACGTGAACTCGTTATCGGTCCACTGATTGGCGCTCATGGCCAGGCCGTCGCAGAAATAGGCGTTCAGGCCCCCCTGGCAGTCAGAGACCTGATTGCCGCTCAGGACCATGCCGGCGGCCGGATAGTAGAGCAGGACGCCCGAGGCCGACCAGCCGGTGCCGGTGTAGTCGATCCCGGAGATGTCGCAGTCGGTGACCACACCGGTGGCGTCGTATCCTATCTGCACGCCGTTCTGGGCGGTAACCGCTGTGGGCCCCACCCCCGCCACCGTGCAGCTGTCCACCGTGATGGTGAGACCCGCGCCGGAGAGGGCCATGGCCGTCTTCTGGAACTCATCTACGGTGGTATTGCTCACCTCGATGTCGTAGGTGCCCTTGGAACCATCGTTGTAAGCATAGATGCCCACCCCATGCTGGGCGCCGCTGAAGGGCGTGTCCTTGACATTGGTGATGGCGCAATGGTCCACATCGCCGTCGCCGTTCCAGAAGCCGATGCCCACGAAACGGGTGTTGGTGTTGCCCCGCCCGGCGCCGTCCACCCGCAGCCGACGAATGCCCACCCCGGTGGCGCCGTCGATGCCGATGATGGGATAGTTGTCTGCGCTGGTGGTGAAGTACCAGCTCATGCCGTTGGGCGCCAGCACCACCGTGTTGCTGCCGGGATCAGAGCCGCTGCCGGAGCCCAACAGCTCCAGATCGCTCTGGGTGATGACGATCTGCTCCTCGTAGGTGCCGGGGGAGACGTTGACGGTGTCGCCGTCGGTGGCCTCGGCGATGGCCTCGCCGATGGTGGAGCCATAGACGTCGTTGACATACCAGACCCACGGGGTGGCGTGCGGATCGCCGACGTAATTGGCGCCCCACCAGGGGGAGTAGTCCACGTAATCGCTGACGCCGTCGCCGCTGCCGGAGGGGTTTGAGGTGGCATGATACGGTCCGGAGGCATGTCCCCACCAGTTGTGCCCGGCATCCACCACGGCGGTATCCACCTGGCACTCCATGCCGTCGAAGAAGTTATCGTAGATGGCATTGTGATGGAAGACATTGCCTGTTCCGGCATCGTCATCCAGGAACACGCCGTCGCCCTGGGTCTCCTGGTAGGTCTCCCCGCCCCATAGGGTTAGCGAGTCGGTGCCGGTGATGGTGTTCTCGGTAAAGGTGTTGTCGCGAGCATACGGCCCGTAAATGAAAATGCCGGCGAATTGGGCATCCGTGATGGTGTTGCCGGTGAACGTATTGCCGTAGGCATTGTCATCGTCGTCATAACCGGTGACCGTGATGCCGGTCCCGTCGCAGCTGATGTCATTATCCTGGACCGTGATGTTGTTGGCGTTATCAATCTTGATGGCGCCCTGGCCGTGAGCGAACGCGCCGGCGTCGGTGGTGATGGTGTTGCTGTCGATGAGGCAGTCCTGGGCGTAGTAGGCGACAATGCCCCTGATGTTGCCGGTGACGATGTTCTTTCTGATGATGTGGTTCTTGCAGCGCTCGGGAGCATCCCACGAGTAGAAGAAGATGCCGGCGCCCTCATCGTCCAGATTGTGGCCGGTGACCGTGTTGCCCACCAGCGTGATGCCGTCGGCATCCCGGTTCAGGACGATGCCCTCGAAGCCGTTGTCGCTGCAGACGTTGTTGGCGATGAGGCCAGAGATCTCGCTGCCGATGCCCTTGCCCTTGACCTCGATCCCTTTCCCCGTGTATTCCCGCGGCGGATCGGGATGGGGTCTCTTGTTGTTGGTGCAGGTGTTGTTGGTGATGGCGATCGGCCCGATGTAGTTGGACACGTTGATGCCGGTATCATCGTTATCCAGGCACACACAGCTGTCGATGGTCACATCCTCGCTCTGTTTCAGCGAGGTGCAGCGGGCTAATCCGACATTGATGCCGGAATAGCCGCTGTTCTGCACCTTGCATTGCTTGATGAGGATGTTCTCTCCATTGGCGACCCCGATGCCGCGGACATTATCCTGCCCGTCGCCGTCGTCGTCGATGAACTCCGGATAGGAGCCGCCGCCGGGGGGATTGAGGCCGGCGTTGATCACCGTGAAACCCTTGAAGGTGACGTTCTCGACGATCTCGTCGGGGCTGCCGTAACCGCTCATGTACACGCCGGCCCGGCTGGCGTAGGAGCTGCTGCAGCCCTGGTAATGCCAGTAGGGCATCAGGCCGTCCAGGTCGATGATGCTCTGGTCCATACCGGCGCCCTGGACGGTCAGGCTGTCCTTGGCGATGATGAGATATTCGGCATACGTCCCCGCGGCCACATCGACGATGTCGCCGGGGCCGGCCGCGTCGATGGCCTCCTGGATGGTTGAGCCGCTGGAGGTATTGACGTGCCACACCCAGGGATGGGGCTGTCCAACGTAGTTGTCGCCCCACCAGGGCGAGTAATCGACGTTGTCGCTGACCTCGTCGCCGCTGCCGCTCGGATTGGTGGTGGCCTGATAGGGTCCGCTGGCATGGCCCCACCAGTTGGCCTCGGCGTTCAGAGGGCCACCTGTGGCTGTGGAGTCGAGCATAATCCCATATTGGTTATTGCCGCTGATGTTATTATAGGAGATAGCCCCCGCTGGCACTGCGAAGGCACCGCTGTTGCCCCAGATAAAGATACCCTGATAGCAATTGATAAAGTGGTTGTCGTGCACATCGAGAACGCCGACATCCCACATCTGGAGGGCCTCTCCCTCACCCCACTCTCCTTCGGCGACGTGATCGATGGTGTTGTCATCGATCTGTACGCTCTGGGCTCGGTTGATCTCCAGGGCGGCCCAATGCTGACCCAGCGTGGGCAGCTGATTGTCCCCGATGTTCTCCCAGATGTTGCCGCTGACCAGGATCGACGCCGTGGGGGTGGACGCATGGCCGCGAAGCGCCACCGTGCCATCGCACTCGTGCACCCAGCTGTTCACGAAGGTCACCGTATCGAAGGGCGTCACCACGGTGCCATCGAATAATTCCATCACGCCGTAGTGCAGGATGTCCTTGAACTCCACATGATCGATGGTCAGGTTGCCGCCAAATCCCTCGCGGCCGCCACCACTGTCGACCATGATGCCGTCGCGCCCCGGTTCATCTTCTCCGTCGACCACGCAGTTGCGCAGCGTAAATCCCTTCACCGCTTTGTGCTGATAGGCGTTCCCGATGACCCGATAGCCGGTCTGTTGACCCTGGATATAGAGGTTCTCCAGCGTCACGCCGGAGATCTCTCCGCTGGTGTTGGAGAAGATCACACCCCCGGTGACCACCGAAAGGGTGGTGTCATCGCTGGACAGACTGAAGGCATCGGCGTTGCCGATGACGGTCAGGTTCAAGAGCGTATCGGCAAACTCGATGATCTCATCGTAGACCCCCGGCTCCACCTCCACGGCGCTGCCGGCGACCATCTCGACACCCTCGGTGATCCGACCGCCGGCGCCGGCCTGGGCGCTGTTGTCGTCCACGTGCAGGTGGGAGAAGTCGCCCTGAAAGCCAGGATCGCCGGAGGTGTCGGTGCTGTCATGCAGCCAGGGGGTATAGTCGGCCATTCCCGACATGAGGGCGCCGACCGTCGCAGGCTCATTGGATCCCCACCAGTTGCCGGAGGCGTCCAGCGGCTGGGTGCATTCAGAGGCGTCCACGGCCATCGTGTTATTGGTGAAGCTGTTCTCGAAGATCACGTTTCCGGTCGGCTCGACGTAGCTTCCGAAGTCCACCAGCAGGCCGATGTTGTTATCGTGAATAAAGTTATTGGTCACCATGTTGCCATCGGCCGAGTAGTAGGGCCAATAGGCGGTGGTGATGCGGATGGCCCGTGTGTCGGGATCGGAGACGTCCGAGATCTCGTTGTTCTGGATCAGCACGCTGTCGGCCACCACCAGGATGCCGTTGCTCCCGAAGGGTCCCTGGATGGTGCAGCCGGTGACCTCGGCGCCGGTGACCGGCTTGCCGCTGTCCTCGAAGACGGCCACGCCGCTCCCCCCGGACCCGCTGATGGCGCAATTGCGCACCCGGACATTGGTGGAGCGGTCGATGGAGACTCCAAAATAGCCATTGTCGTGGAAGTCGCTGTCGGTGATCAGAACATCATCGGCGAAGGGCGGCCCGGCGTTATAGACGTTGACGCCGTATCCGGTCCAGCCGAAGGACTGGATATTCTCGATGGTGACGCCGTCGGCCTGGCGCACCTGGATGCCCATGCTGCCCGACTTGGTGCTGCCGGTGCCGTCGAAGATGCAGTCCCTGACGGTGACGTTGCTGACCCATGCGGACAGGCCGATGTACAGGTCCTTCTGGACCACGGCGGGGTTGTTCTGCTTGACAGTAAAGCCCGACATGGTCACGCCGCTGGCGTCGATGGCCATGCCGGAGGATGACGTGGTCATAATAAATGTGGTAGTCTTGTCCTCACCCAGTAGGGCCAGTTCCTCTTTGTTCACGTTAGGATTCTCGTCATAGACGCCGCCCTTGACATTGACGGTATCGCCGGAGGAGGCCGCGTCGATGCCCTCCTGTATGGTGGAGCTGTTGGACGTGTTCAGATACCAGACCCATGGATCGGTGTGCGGGTCGCCCAGGTAGTCCCCGCCCCACCATGGAGAATAGTCGGCCCCGTCGGTGACCGCGTCTCCGGTTCCGCCCGTGTTGCTGGCGGCGTGATAAGGGCCGCTGTCATCGCCCCACCAGTTGCCGGTGGCGGTGACCATGTCGGTCACCAGGGCCGTGTTCACCTGCAGGCCGTAGTTGGCGTTTCCGGTGATCGTGTTGCCGGTCACCCTGACTCGTTCGGTGGTCAGAGTGTGCTTGTCGATGTTCACCCCGGCATCGGCGCTGCCGGTGATCGTGTTTCCTGTGATATCGATGTCCTGCCCCTTGATGCTGATCCCATAGCGCAGAGAGTTTGTCAGAAGGTTATCGCTGATGGTTATGAAGGTGGTGTTGCCCCAGAAAGAGATGGCGTCCTTGTCACCGTCGAAGGTGTTTCCGGATACGGTGATATGATCCAGGTTGCTTCCGGCGATGCCCTTGGCGTTGATGAACCCATTGGCCGTGTTGCCGGTCACCGAACAGCTGCTGCAGGAGGTCAGGTACATGCCCGACTCATCCCCGGCCGGGGTGCTGCCCAGATGGAACTCGTTATCGGCGAGAATCACACCGGTGGCCACGTTGGGCTGAACGATGACGCCGTTTTTGTTGGCCGTGACGCGGTTGCGCCGGACGACCAGGTTGTCGTTGCCCTTGTAGAGAACGGCCAGGTAGCCGTCCATGATGTTATCCTCGATGGTCAGGTCATCATCCCAGCAGCGGATGACGGACTCGTCGGCATAGTGGAAGGAGGGGCTACCGATGAGGGTGAATCCACCCAGGGTCACATCCGTCACCCCGCCGGGGATCTCCACGGCCACGTTGGGGTTCACCGCGGAGAGCCCGGATATGTCCAGGACAGACTCCACCGCAGGATTGGTCCGCGCGCCGGTTTGTACGGGATCTACCCCGTACTGCGCCCCCCTCAGGTCGAGGGATTTGTTTATATTGATCCGCTCGGCGTACGTGCCCGCCTGGACATTGACGATGTCGCCGGGCGAGGAGGCGTCGATGCCGGCCTGGATGGTGGAGGTGGTGTTCAGATGCCAGGTCCACGGCGAGGTGTGCGGGTCGCCAACATAGTTAGCTCCCCACCAGGGCGAGTAGTCGACGTCATCGCTGACATCGTCGCCCGATCCTCCCGTATTGGTGGTGGCATGATAGGGTCCGCTGGCATCCCCCCACCAGTTGCCGGTGGCGTCGATAGTCTGGGTTGCGTCCGCATTCTCCAGCCCGAAGGCGAGGTTGTCAGTGATGCTGTTCCCATTGATGATGGCGTTGAGGAAGCCGCTGTTGGGATTGCCATAGTTGATGGGGACATAGACGCCCTGCGCCCCGGCCGCGGTGTGGTTGGAGATGACGTTCCCGGTAATGGTGTTGTCGGTTGTCGCATACCAAGTATACGAGGGATCACCCTTGCCCCATAGATAGAGACCGCCCAACGCATTGCCGGTGATAGTATTATTCTGGATAACGTTGTGGTCCCCGTCCTGGAACAGGAAGCCGTATTTATAGTAATCGCTGGTTCCACTGAACCCGTTATTATAGATGTTGTTGCCAGTAAACGTGTTGTAACGGTTATAGCTGGTCAATTTCACGCCATTCCGCCCGCTGTCGTATATCTCATTGCTGTCCACGGTGGTGTATTCACACGGGATCTCGGTATAGGTCATGCTGGCGGCCAGCTGCAGACCATATTTCGAGCTTCCGGAGATGTCGTTGGACCTGATCACATTGTCTTTGCCCGCGCTGACATAGATCCCATAGTCGGAGTTCCCCTCGATGCTGTCCGCCTCGACGAGGATGTTCTTGGGCCGGCGCCATTCGTCGTAGCTTCCCCACGGTCCTGAGTAGAGAGGATACGTGAGAGATATGCCAGCGCCTCCAGTGTTGTTCAGAATATCGCAATTCCTTATGACCACGTTGTCGGCTCCACCTCCATCGCCTGCTGCGGAGACGTAGACACCGACGCCACTATTGCTCTCAATGATGTTGTCTTCGATTGTA
The DNA here is from genome assembly GCA_001304015.1 of candidate division Zixibacteria bacterium SM23_81. Lineage (GTDB taxonomy): Bacteria > SM23-81 > SM23-81 > SM23-81 > SM23-81 > SM23-81. Next base: position 12,705 of record LJUY01000012.1, read on the forward strand.
ATTCCTGTCAGAGCTGAAATGCCCCCATTACCGTTGATCACCACACCGCCGTATGGTGTGAACACGCTGCCGCCATTGGAATAGCCGCCGATCACGTTGAACCCGGAGAGTTTGACATCTGAAGCGGTAATGGTGACCGTGTTCCCAACGTTGTTCCCATCGAGAATGGTCGTGGCCGCACCAGCGCCTATCAGATCCAGCGCCTTATTGACGACGACATTTTGCGTATAGGTCCCTGCCGCCACATTCACCGTACTGCCGGAGACATTGTCGACTCCAGCCTGGATGTTATCGAAGGCGTCAATACCGATGGTCCTATATTCCGTCTGGCCCGGGAATTGGACCGGGGTGCCATCTGGCAGTCCCGCCCAGGCATCGTCGACATAGACGTCGCTGGCCGGACCCGCCACATACAGATTGCCAAAGCTCAAGCTACCATCCGCCCCGCTGTCAAAGCCGATCGCGATCTTTCCGGCATCGAAATCGATGCCGCCCACCGTGGCCGTGAAGGGACCATCGAAGAACTGGGTCCATACGCCGCCGCTGAGGCGGAAATACGGTGTGACCGTCCAGCCATCGCCGGTGACCGCCTTGGTGAAGTCAAAGCGAAGGTCGAAATCGGCAGGCGTGAGCTCGCCGATGTTCAGGCCGTGACTGGAAAGCCCCTCGGATGTGAACTGCTGAAAGCATTGCAGAAGCGTTCCTCCAGCCGCCCCGCTGGCATCCAGACGGCTAGAGATACCCAGGTTCTTGAAGTGGGATCCATCGTCGGCATCCTGCAGGTTGAAGTAAACGACGCAATCTGCCGGACCGGTCACGCCGGTGACGTCGATGTCCAATATGACCATCGACCATGTTGGTCCGGCGCCAATCCCCGTCAAATCGCCTTTCCAGCCTGAGCCAGATTGAAGAAAGAACTCGTGAGCCCCAGCGCTACCACCGAATCCTGCCAAAGTCTTCGGCCCTAGAGAGGCAGGTGGTACCGTCGTTCCCGCTGGCCAAGCCGAGACCGCTCCGCAAAGCGTCATTGCCAGAGCTACTAGGATCGTCCAATAACTGCGCTTTTCCATTTCGCTCCCCCCCGAAAAGACCACAGTTTCAACGCAATCTCTCTCCAAAAACTTCAATTTGAACAATTATCTCATGATTCAATCTCCTCTTTACGTATTTGTGATTGATGTCGATTCTTCAGCACGATTGGCAATTTAACTGCTCATTTAAGTCCTTTGTACTTTCATAAAAGGAAGATTTATGCACCTTGGCCTAAATTTTTATTTTACTTTATCTTGTTTGGCATATCTCACCGGCAAAACCATTTTACCAGATTTAAGTTTTTTTGTCAAGACTTTTTTCAACAATTTTGAACTTTTTTTATTTATTTCCCACTTTTTTCCTGGGATATAATCCTCTTTTGTGTGCCCTCAATTAGGTTGAGGAAAAGTATTTGGGCTGGGGCTGATGCGAGAGGGGCCAAAAAGAGTTTGCTCTCTGTTAATTTTTCCTTGAAATAATCACTCTCATACCATAACTTACCTCTTGAATCGTCGGCCAGTAGCCTCTTCAAGGCGCTTCCCATGAGTTTTTTAGCGCTCATAAACAATAGACGCAGCATCCGGCGCTATCAGCAAAAGCCTGTGGCCCTTGACAATCTTCTCAAACTGACCAACGCTGGACGACTTGCTGCCACCGGTGGAAACCGCCAACCCTGGGAGTTCATCATCGTACACCAAAAGAAACTGGTGGACGCCCTGTTTCCCTGCCTTGCCTGGCTGCCCGGCGATGGTGAGCCCCCGCCGGGGATGGAACCGACGGCCTACATCGTCATTCTGGGTGATCCTCAGCGTTCCAGCCATTATCAGCTCGATTGCTCAGCGGCGGCTCAGAACATCCTGGTGGCAGCTTATTCTTTCGGACTTGGCAGCTGCTGGCTGGGCTCGGTGGAATGGCACAAAGTCCGAGGACTCTTCGTTATCCCCGACCACCTGGAGGGCTTTGGGGTCATCTCCCTGGGTTACCCAGCTCAGGAGGTCAAAATCGAAGAGGGCGGGGAGGCCCGCCTGCCAGAACGAGATAAACAGGGCGTGCTGAAACTGCCCAAGCGAAGATTTATAGAAGTGGTGAGCCTGGACCGGTATGGTCAAAGTCCAAAACCTGAGGATTCGAATTCATGAGGAAAATAGCAATCGTAGTTTCTGTCCTCGGCGTGCAGATGCTGGCCTTGCACTGTTTTGGCGGAGGGAGATACCAGCTAAACCTAGACGACACCTACTTCACCCCGCACCGATCCCCCACCATGTCCGGCTGGGGCGAAAACCTCTCACGCCAGGCCGAGGAAGGAGCCGAGCTACAGTTTCAAGGGATCTATGCTCAGGAGCCTCACGGCCGGATCGGTCTGCTGCGCCAGTTTGACCGTCGGAAAGGATTTTCCCACGTGATCCTCACCGGCGCATTGCCTATAGAGGAGGGCACCCTAATTCAGGTTTGGGGCACAGTGATAAGCCAGAACCGCGCGGACAAAGATATCGGAACGAACGGCAAGGTGAAGAGGCTTCGTGCAGAGGATTATCAGATTCTCTACGACACCAAACCATTTCGGGATATGGCTCAGAGGGAATATCGCAAAATTCGCGGAAAACTTCAGAAACAGATTGCACTTCCCGGATCCAGGCTCCAGCTCAGCTCAGAACCCAGCTGGCGCGTGGACTGGTGCTCGGGTGAGATGACCTTTGTGGTGGCCGCCCACTTCTATGACCTGATGTACGCCGCCGAGGTGCAGTTTATCTTCATCCAGGAGAACGAGAAGCTAAAAAGCGTGTATTTCCACGAGTGGTTCAAGGGCGAATGACACACTCCATTCACCAGATTAAAAGGGAGGTCTCCATGGCTGAGAAGAAACAAAAGGCTGTCCAGAAGGAAACTGCGGCGGCCAAAACCTCGCCACCAGCTCGGGCCGATGTGGGCAAAAGGATAGCCGCCGCCCTGATGGACGGAGTGCCAGCGTACGTGATCTCCTTTTTGCCGTTCATCGGAGGCCTGATCAGCGCTGCCTATCTGGCGCTGCGCGACGGCCTGCCGCTGAGTCCCGATGGGGGTCAAAGTATCGGCAAAAAACTGTTTCAACTCCGTGCCGTCCGCATGCCCGACAACGAGCCATGCGATTACGGCACATCGCTGCTTCGCAATTTGCCCTTCGTAGTGCCTGCTCTTCTCATGATCAAGCCAGGAGTCGGTTGGATTTTGGGCTCCGTCGTCTGGCTGGCAGTCTTCGCCTTGGAGGTGCTCTTGGTCATCACCGACGAGAAGGGGCAGAGAATCGGGGACCGCCTGGCCAAGACCCAGGTCATCGAAACGCAAGGTTGATGGCTTTGTATCACCCTGCACTCAAGGGCTCTCATCAAGGGAGCCCTTTGTTTTGATAAGGTCGTTCTTGTCATTTCCCTTTAGGTAAATAGTTAAAGCACCAGCTTGGAACCTGCGTTAATTCGGGAATAAACTCGAAGCTCGCCTATGCGTGAGGAAGCTGGTAACGAAACTGGAAGCTGGAAGCCCGAGCCTGGATGAGAATGTGCACTATAAGATGGCTGCCTTCCAGCTTTGAGCATCAAGCCCCGGCATCCATATCAGCTTCCATAACCACAAACGAGCTTCTGGATTCTTCATTAGAAGGATCGCGGTCAGGAGACCTCTCCCACAAAGAGTCAAATACCAAAGGACCCTGCATTGAGCACGGCTTTCATCGGCACCTCCGGCTATTCCTACCAGCACTGGCTGGGCCCCTTTTATCCCAAGGGTCTGCCGACGAGCAAATGGCTGATTCATTACGCGGAGCGCTTCCCAACGGTGGAGGTCAACTATTCCTTCTATCATATCCCCTCTCTTAAAACCCTGCAAAACTGGTTTGAAAGGACTCCAACCCCGTTTCGCTTTGCCCTGAAGGCCAACCGCGGTATCACCCACCGGGGACACCCCGACCGCTCCGGCGGATTATTGAGGATCTTCGCCTACAGAGCTCAAGCTCTGGGCAGCAAGCTGGGTCCCATCCTCTATCAGTTTCCTTCCCGCCTAACCTACGATACGTCCATGCTGGAGCGGTTTTTGGCCCAGCTCCCCGGAGATCTGCCCGGAGCCCTTGAGTTCCGATCCAACTCCTGGGCCACCGAGGAAACCTTCCGGCTGTTACGGCGATACGGAGTCGGTTACTGCATTGTCAGCGCGCCCGGCCTGAGCTGCTGCCTAGAGGTCACGGCGCCATTTGTCTATATCAGGATGCACGGTATATCCAGCTGGTATACTTACAATTACACGGAGCTAGATTTACGCTGGTGGCGGGATCGGGTGCAGAAATTTCTGGATCGGCAATTGGACGTCTACATATATTTCAACAACGATTACCGCGGATATGCACCCACGAATGCCATCAGACTTCAGGAGCTTTTGGAGAAATGAAAGGATTCAAGGATTCTGTCAGTTAAGGATTAGAGTGAAAATCTCCTTCAGCATCTTTCACTATTCAACGAGGTGGCGAAAGGAGGTCACTTGAATCCTTGAATCCCCTGATCCTAGAATCCTTTCTCGTCGAAAGCAAGAAGCCAAATGAACTTTCCAACCACGGCCAAACGCCTCTACCCCTACTACCTCATCCAGTTTCTCTCCAACCTCTCTCTGGGGATTATCATCCCCGTCTTCGTGCTCTACTTCCGGCACCGTCATCTCAATCTCTTCGAAATTGCCGCTCTGGCAGCCATCTTCGAGGGGAGCATCGTCCTCTTCGAACTACCCACCGGTTTCGTGGCCGATCTTTATGGCCGGAAACTCTCCGTGGTCCTGTCTTTTTTCGCCATCGGCGCAGCCGGAGTTATCTTCCGCCTTTCAACTATCTTCTGGGCTCTTGCTCTGGCAGAGATCGTCCAGGGTCTCGGCGAAACTCTGAAGTCGGGAGCCTTCGAGGCCTGGGTGGTGGACAGCCTCAAGGAGGAGGGGCGGGATCAGGACATCCGTGGAGTCTTCGCTAGGGGCGTTCGTTTTGAGCGGGCCGGATATCTGCTGGGATTAGTGGCCGGGGGCTACCTGGGAGCATACCATATCACGGCCATCTGGTATCCTTTCATCTTGGGGCACCTGCTTTGCGCGACCATCGCGCTGAGCCTGATGCGCGAAAGCAAGGTACCCACTGGTGCAGTTCCACACGGGGAGAGGAGATCGCTTCTGGGCGACCCCATCCGTGAGGGCTTGAAAGCCCTTCGAGGGCAGCGATTTCTACTAATCCTGTTCGTCTTCAGCTTCTTGGGAAATTTCGGATACGAGACCGTGGATCAGTACTGGCAGGTCCATTTCTCCGAGGATCTGGGCGTGAATCCCCGCTATTTCGGGTGGATGGTGGGCATCTCTTCCAGTATCGTCATTCTTTTCGTGGCCGCCATAAACCGCCTTGTGGGTCGCTTGCGTGATGTGCACTATGGGCTGATTGTCCTGGATGGGACCGCGGCTATCTGCGTGGCCGTCCTGGCTCTGACCATCAGCCCCGCGGTGGCCATCGGTTTGTTCTTGGCCCTTGAGGCGTTTCGGGGGTTTAAAAAGCCCCTCTTTCTGGATTTGCTCAACCGCCACATCCCATCGGAGCTGCGGGCCACCTTGCTATCCCTGGAGAGTTTATTTGGTTCTTTGGGAGAAGTTATGGCCGGCCTTATTATCGGTGGGCTTGCTTTCTATCTGGGGATCCGGTTTTGCTTTGGGTTGGGTGCCATGGTACTTGGCCTGGCAATTATGGTGCTTCTATTGTCTGCCAGGAGGACCTTGGGTGATTGATAATTCCGATGATCGTTTGGCGGTGTCGAAGCTGAATCCTGCAGTTGAGTAACCGTGTCCTGAGAAGATCGTCTCTTTCTAACTCCACGGCATACTACCATATACTATCATTTTGAAGTATGGCATGCATGCTGCCGCCTTGTTCTCGTTACTAAAGCATGACTTGCACACTCCATCAATCGTCTGCTGGAATTCGTTCATCGGTTTTGACATCCGTAACGTGGATCCTCTATAGTGTTTCGTGAATCGTATCCGTATGTCTCCTTTGAAGTGAGTGCTAACGACAGACGAGATCCGATTCCCGACAAACGTAATGCCCTTCGAGACCGATAAACGAGATAAACAGACTTATGGGTATCGTAATTTGCCAATGAACAGGTCCAGGGGAACTTTTCTCGATCCCCGGTTCTCGGATCCCTTTCTAAATTGAAATAGCAACCTTGAATAATGGCACTATACCCTTTATAACCTCAAAACGCTCTTTCAGAATGACAAAAAGGGGGAACACTCTCTATCGCTAGAATTCCCATCATCCACATTTTCCACTACTCGTACGAAACTATTAGCTCTAAAAAGGTATGGCTTTAACCTTCTCTATGCACTATATTTCGTGTGCGTATACGCCTTGAGACAGTGCCGGTGAACCAGGAGGAGCGATGTCTTCCGACAAACAGGAGATGGATTTCTTTCAAAAAAAGGGTTTGACTCAGCCCCCCGCACCCCTGGCGGATCGCATGCGCCCGCAATCTCTGGACGAGTTCGTGGGCCAAGAGCGCATTCTGGGGCCCGGTACGGTCCTGCGCCGGGCCATCGAGGCTGGGGAGGTGGGCTCAGCCATCTTCTGGGGTCCTCCGGGAACGGGTAAGACGACCCTCGCTCACATCATCGCCCAGGCCACCGGCTCTTACTTCGTGGCCTTCAGCGCAGTTCTATCTGGTGTAAAAGATATTCGTGAAGTGGTCCAAAAGGCCCAGGTACAGCGAGAGGTGCACGGCCGATCTACGATGCTGTTCGTGGACGAGATCCATCGCTTCAATAAAGCCCAGCAAGATGCCTTCCTGCCTCATGTGGAGAGTGGCCTCATCCATCTCATCGGCGCCACCACGGAGAACCCTTCCTTCGAGGTGATATCGCCCCTGCTATCCCGCTGCCGTGTTTATACTCTGGATTCTCTGAGCAAAGAACACATCTTGACCATTCTGCGCCGGGCTTTGAAGGATCGCCGGCGAGGCTTGGGTGACTTTGGGCCTCGAGTTGCCCAGAAGGCCCTGAACTTCATCGCTCAGATGTCAAATGGAGACGCTCGGGTGGCCCTTTCGGCCCTGGAGTTCGCCGTGACCAGCACACAGCCAGGAAAGGCGGGCATTCGCTCTGTGAGCTTGAAAATCGCCGAGGAGGCCATGCAGAGGAAAGCCTTGGTTTACGACAAGGCCGGCGAAGAGCACTTCAACATCATATCGGCCCTGCACAAGAGCCTGCGCGGTTCCGATCCCGATGCAGCCATCTATTGGCTGGCACGTATGTTAGAGGCTGGCGAGGACCCCCTGTACGTCGCCCGGAGGATGGTCCGTTTCGCCTCTGAGGACATCGGCAACGCCGACCCTCAAGCTCTCCAGGTGGCTTTGGCTGCCAAGGATGCCTACCACTTTCTGGGCACCCCTGAGGGAGAGCTGGCTCTGGCCCAGGCAGCCGTCTATCTGGCTACGGCTCCCAAAAGCAATTCTATTTACTCCGCCATGGGCCGTGTTCAGCGAGAAATCCACCAGACCCAGGCTCTGCCTGTGCCCCTACACATCCGCAACGCTCCCACCCGGCTGATGAAGAACCTGGGCTACGGCAAGGGCTACAAATACGACCATGACTATGAGGATCACTATGCAGCACAGGAGAATCTGCCTGACAAATTGATCGGTAGGAGATACTATTTTCCGTCGAACTTCGGTTTTGAAAAAGAGATACAAAAACGCATAGAGTGGTGGCACAAAAAGAAACAGCAGGCCCAGAGAGATGCTCCAGGGAAAGAGGAACAGGAGAAAAAAGGTGGACCGTGACCAACTGGTGAGCTATCTCAACAGCTACCTGCGTGTCCCTGAGATCAAAGACAAAGCGGACAACGGCCTTCAAGTGGAGGGCGCAGGACGTGTGGATAAGCTCGCCTTCGCCGTGGATGCGTGCATGGAGGCCTTCAGAAAAACCCAGGAGGCCGGAGCGCAGATACTGGTGGTACATCACGGCCTCTTCTGGGGTGAAAGGCTGATGTTGCGAGATGTTCACCGACAGCGAGTTTCTTTCCTCCTGCAGCATGACATCTCCCTGTATGCCGTTCACCTTCCCCTGGACATTCATCCAGAGGTGGGTCACAATGTCCAGCTGGCTCGTATCCTGGACCTGGAAGTGACAGGCAACTTCGGCTATTACGAGGGAGTGCTCATCGGTATCCTGGCCGAAACAAAAAGTGAGAGACCCTTGAGTCGGCTCGTTGGGGACCTAGAAAAGAAACTTGGCGTCAAGATGACCGTCTTGAACTACGGCCCCCAAACCATCAGGCGAGTGGGCATCATCTCCGGCGGGGCAGCTTCCATGGTGCAGCAGGCCTCTGAAAAGGACCTAGACCTGTTTCTCACCGGCGAGCCAAGCCACAGTGCTTTTCATCAAATCGCCGAACGAGGGCTTAATGTCGTATATGGAGGACACTACGCTACGGAGACTCTTGGTTTGAAGGCCCTAGCCCAGCACTTGAAAAGTAAGTTTCACCTGCAGACTGAGTTTCTGGATATTCCTACCGGCTTTTGATGAATCCCAAAAACAAGATCAAAGAGTCTGGACCAGAAATTCTTCTGGTCAATCCCTGGATCTACGACTTTGCGGCCTACGATTTTTGGGCCAAGCCGATAGGGCTTCTGTATATAGCCGCCGTGCTTCACTGTTGTGGCTATACGGTTCGCCTGCTGGACTGCTTGGATACCCACGAGGCCCCCGCGACCAACCAGCAAGGCAGCACGGTATCCGAAAAAAGGACTTTCGGCTGCGGCAAGTTCCCCAAGGAGATCGTGCCCAAGCCCTCGGTTTATCGAAATGTTCCCCGGCGGTACGGAAGATACGGCATCACCGAGGAGACATTCGAAAGATCCTTGGCAAGTACGACAGCCCCGACAACAATTCTGGTCACCTCTGGCATGACTTATTGGTATCCGGGAGTCTGTCGGGCCATCGAGTTGCTGCGCGCTCGGTTCCCGAAGACCCCCGTCCTCATGGGTGGCATCTATGCCACCCTTTGTCCCAAACACGCCCGGTCGTTTTCAGGTGCGGACCTGGTCATCACCGGCCCTGGGGAGGTGGCTGCCGTTGAAGCCGTGGACGACATCTGTGGGTGCCGCTCAAATGCCGAGACATATGGTCGCCTGCAGGCGCTACCTCTACCCGCCTTCGATCTCTATGATCGGCTGGATTACGCCTGCTTGCTCACTTCTCGAGGATGCCCATTTCAGTGCCCTTACTGTGCTTCTGGGCTTTTATCCGGCGGATATCGCCGCCGACTGGTAGAGGATGTCTTGATGGAGCTTGAGTGGCTCCGTCGAGGGCTGGGAGTCAAAAACATCGCCTTTTACGACGACGCGCTGCTGGTGGACGCCGACGATCACATCAAACCCATCTTGGAGGGCGTCCTCCAGCGAAATCTGGACTGCTGGTTTCACACGCCCAACGGCCTTCACGCTCGCATGGTGGACAGAGAATTGGCCGATCTGATGTTCCGCTCCGGTTTCAAGACACTGCGGTTGAGCTTCGATCCGGTTGACGCGCCCGGACAGGAACGCATCGACAACAAGGCAACTGCTCGGGATCTATTTCGAGCTGTGGAAAACCTGAGACAAGCCGGATACCGCCGCGAGGAGATCGGCGTGTACCTGTTGGTGGGCCTTCCAAGTCAACATTACGAGCAGGTTATTGAGAACGTGGACGTTGCAGCCAACCTCGGTGTTCAGATCAAACTGGCCTGTTACTCTCCAATCCCGGGCACCGATTTGTGGCGCTCCGCCGTCCAGGATGGTCTCCAAGATCCACAGACCGATCCTCTGTTGCATAATAACACCATTTTCCCGACCAGTTCTCCCCAGCTCCCAGCAGAAAAGCTTGAGGCCATTAAAAAATATGTCGTGTCGAGAAACGCGGCTCTCCTATCAACCAGGAGGTAAGGGGATGGAATGCCAAAAAGAGCAGAACCTGACCGTGTGCAACTGCACCTATGAGCCGTGCGATAAGAAGGGCGTTTGCTGTCGATGCATCGCCTATCATATAAGAGCGGGAGAGCTTCCCGCGTGCTTGTTCCCGCCAGAGGTGGAGAAAACCTATGATCGCTCCATCTCCCGGTTTTTATCTCTGCATCGCTAATCCATATATAACTTGAGAAACTGCTGATGTCTGACCTCCATAAATCGGGATACGTGGCCATAATCGGCCCGCCTAACGTAGGCAAGTCCACTTTGCTCAATAGGCTTCTTGGACAGAAAATCGCCATAGTGACTCCCAAACCGCAGACCACCCGCAACCGAATTCTAGGCATATTAACCAAAAAGCAATTTCAGATTCTATTCCTGGATACACCGGGTATCTTCCAGCCCGCGTATCGACTTCAGAAAATCATGGTAGAAACGGCCACCCGCGCCCTGCGGGAGGCTGATGTGGTTTTGGTGATGGCCGAGGGCAATCGGGAGCCTGGTGCGGAAGAGGAGAGAATCATCCGCCTGGTGGCCAAGACCAAGATAGCTGCGGTTCTGGCTATTAATAAGGTTGATGTGGTTCGGGATAAGAAGGTCTTATTACCCTTGATGAAGTGTTACAGCCAAAGATACGCCTTTCGCGAGATCGTGCCCATCTCGGCCTTGAAGGGAGATGGCATGGAAGAGCTCTTGGGAGCCCTGGCCAAATATCTACCCCCAGGACCGCGATATTATCCCGAAGATATGATCACAGAATCTCCGGAACGGTTCATCGCCGCGGAGATCATCCGCGAGAAGGTCTTTCTGCGAACAGGTGAGGAGATTCCCTACGCCGTGGCAGTCAAATTGGAGGAATATAAGGAACGGGATCATGTGCTGTACATCAAAGCCACCGTGTTCGTGGAGAAGGATTCTCAAAAAGGCATCATCATCGGAGAAAAGGGCCGCAAATTGAAGGAGATCGGCAAATTGGCCCGGGAGGAGCTGGAGGCCACAGCAGGGAAGAGGGTTTTTCTGGAACTGTGGGTTAAGGTGCGCCCGAAGTGGCGTCAAAATAAGAGAGATCTTAGGTTTTTGGGATATCAGAGTCTGGGATGACGGATGGACATTTACGAGCGGCTTGCCGAGGTCTATGATCGCGGCGGCTGGATAGAATATAGCCGTCGACTGCTCCCCTATTTGCAAGAGATCCTGCGACGATTTCGATTCACCCCCCAAAAAGTTCTAGAGCTTGCTTGCGGGACGGGAACAGTGGCCATCGCCTTAGCGCAAGAAGGGTACCAGGTCGTAGGGGTGGATCGATCCTCCGCCATGCTTCGAGAGGCGGAAAAGAAAGCTCGGCAGGCAGGAGTAAAAATTCCCTTTCTGAGGCAGGATATGCGCGACCTGGTTCTAAAGCATCCCGTAGATCTGGTAACCTGCTTTTTCGACAGCATCAACTACCTGCTGAGCTACCAGGACCTGGTATCCACTTTCGAGAAAGTATCGCGAGTTCTTCGTCCCCGAGGCCTCTTTGCCTTCGATATGAACACCGCCCTGGGCCTGGCTTCTCACTGGGACTATCGAAAAGGCGAAGGAGATCTGGGAGATGTGGCCATCATCGGAACCAACTCCTACGATCCGCAAGAGAAACTCGGCACCATCCGCATCACCGTCTTTAAAAAGGTCAACGGCCTTTTCGAGCAGTTCACGGAGGTTCACACCGAGCGGGCTTACGCTCGAAATGAGGTCAAAACGGCCCTAAAAGAAGGCGGGCTGAAGCTTCTATCCTGTTACGATTGCCTGACCTTCCAGCGACCGGGAAAGAACGCAGGGCGCATCCTGTATGTGGCGACAACCGCGAGAAAATCATCCCACCAAGCATGATCTCCCACTCTCTGTACGTCCAAAAAAAATTACCTATAAGAAAAAACTTGACAAAAAGTCCCCTTTATGGTAAAATTGAGTTAGATTCACTACTGTACCAGTGGGGCATTGTGTTGTCCGCGCCACTTCATGTAACTCTGAAATCAAGAGGGGGGATTATCTCATGAACAGAGTTAAAGGTTCGCTGCTGATTTATCTGCTCATCCTTTGCTTCTCTGTGCTGCTGGGGTCGATGACCTTGCATCCCAAGAGGCTTTCGGCAGCCTCCGGCTATGGTGCTTCACGCAAATACAAGCCAATCCGCTTAACAAACTTGAGGAACACAGTGACCAACTTCGGGGCTTTCGGATGGCCCCTCAGGTTTGTGCCGTATTTCGAGGGTTCCAAGGTGGTCTCGCCACGTTCAATACCGTTTATGTTGCCGTTTCCCTCTTGTGAATGGCCCGCTGAGACCAACAACTTCTATCTGCGGAACGGAGAGCTCTGGGTAGGAGGGCTGACCTCCGGCGAGAGGCCCGTTACGACAGGCAGATTCGCATGGGGAGAATGGTCTCCTGTTGAAGAGATTGAGGTGATATCAGAGCTTTCGGCCTTTTCCGATGAAGACAGCTACACCCGCTACCACGACATAGACACGGGCCCCGGGATACCCCTTGATCATCAGCCATTGGGAATCCACGTCTCACAAAGGACCTTTGCCTGGGAAGACAGCAATTTCATCGTGCATGATCTGGTTATCGAAAATATAGGCCTCGACGATTTGGACAGTGTATACGTGGGATTTTGCTGGGATTTCAACGTGGCCTCTCATGCCAGTGACGGCGGCGCGCCAGGAGATCTGGTTGGCCTCGACGAAGAGAGGTCCATTTCTTACATGTATGATGCCGATGGTGACGGCGGGGCTTCCCCTGGATATATCGGTGGAAAGTTCCTCTTCACCTCATTGGCTGGCCATGCGTGGTGGGACAAAAACCACGAACCCGATAACGATGCCGACCGCTACCACCTTCTTAGCGGCGGTCTCAATGAAGACCCGCTCCAACCTGGCGATTACCGCTTGCTGCAATCTGTAGGTCCCTTTCATCTCTTGGCGGGGGAAACAGTTCCCATAGTGTACATCCTGGCTATCGGGACTGGTCTGGCCGGACTCCAGGAAACCGTCGCTGAGGCCGACGCGCTCCTTGGCCTGGTCGCGGCGGAAGGAGAGGGCACCCTCAACGAGGGAGATATAGACAGCGTTGAGGTGACATTGGGCGAGATAAAAAGGGCTCTCCCTCGTGTTCAAATGGCGGTTGATTGGGAGTTCTGTGACGTGGGGCTCATCCTTGTGGATCCTAAGGGACAAACTATCACACCAGAGATAGCTCAGACCAACCCCTTGATAAACTACTTGGCCGGCCCGCATCATAAATCGTACGACATCGTTGACCCCTTGTTGGGAAATTGGACGATGGTCATCAGCTTCATCAATAGTGATAGTTTGATAAACTATAATTATTCAGTGGTTATATCCGACCTGCCCAATGATTTTGGCCTTCCCATGGAGTACTTCAAGGTGGCCTACTCTCAAATCGTTTTCGGAACTAAGGAAGAACCACAAGCATGCTATCTTGATAGCTTCGAAGTCAGAGGCGATATGGAGCTGAGGCCTGGATCATCTTTTGATCATAACGAGGATCCGGTGATTGTAAAAATAGGTCCCTACCAGGAGATCATCCCTCCCGGCTCCTTCGAGGTTGTTGGTCCACCGGAAGACGAGATTTATCACTATTCGGGATCAGCTCCGGGGATACGAGACATGACCCTTGATTTCGATAGTGGGTGGTTTGACGTTTGGGCCGGACAGGTGGACCTGGCCGGAATCGAGAATCCCGTCCTGGTCCGACTGGCCATCGGCCGGGACACGGGCTTTGAAGAGATACTCATGGATGAGTACCCCAACGAGTGGATTTATGATGCGGATGGAAAACTTCAGCCTAAATCGCTCTATCTTGAAGGCGCTATACCACAGGCCATTTACCTAAGCCATAACTATCCCAATCCTTTCAACGCCTCGACCCAGATCTCCTACAGCATCTCCCGAGAGGCGAGGGTCCTGTTGGCCATCTACAATGTGCGTGGACAGCAAGTAGCCATTTTACTGGACAAAGAGCAGTCCCCAGGTACCTACCAAGCCACCTGGGACGGAAGAGATGCTTTCGGAAATCAGACGGCCAGTGGCATTTACTTCTGCCACCTGAGAGCCAACGAGCTTTCTCAAACTCGCAAGATGCTGTTATTGCGTTAGTGCCCCGTTAATCATAAAGCCCCCAGATCAGCGAAGGGGCGGTGCGTTCATAGTCGCGCCGCCCCCTTTTCCTTTGCTTTTCTCATCTGTCGTCAGAAAAAGGTTGACAAAACCTCTTGGGGACCCTTTGTTCTTGGGACAAGACAAAAAATGCCAAGCGCATTCCCGGGAGGCCAAGTATGAAAAGCGTCTTTCTTCTTCTCTCCGCTTTGATTCTGCTCTCCTCGATGCCAGTCCTTGCCAGCCAACCGTTCCAAGTCTCCGGCCTGGTCAGAACCATCTCTCTGTACGAGAACTATCTCCAGGAGCAGGGCAAATTCGACACCCAGACTCTGTCTCTTTATGCCCTGTATAGCTGGCGCTGTGGGCCTGAGTTTCTCACCGAGCTGACCATGGACATCAATGCAGATGCGCCCGATGACCTCTACACCGATTACTACATGGAGCTGCAGCTGATTAAACCGATCGGGAAGGGTTTTTCCGTGAGGATTAAGGACGTGGAAGGCACCTATATGGATAGGATTGTGAGATTTGGTGTCGGGTATGATTTTTAAAAACCGGTAATCGTGGACCGTTAATCGGTTATGGTGAAAACACCAAAACCCTAGATTCGGAAATCGAAGCTGATAACGTGATGAGTGATTGGTGAAGCGTTGATGGTAAAAAAGAGCCTGCAGGCTGCGATCGGCACCTTACGTTTTGATCGCCTCAACCATTATTAAGCCAGATCGCTTCCCACCCGGCCCTACAATATTCTCCTTGCGATGGATTTGAAAGCCCTCTTTCCTCAAACTCTCTTGGATCTGGTTCCATCTGTCGCTAAGATGACAGAAGGCAAAGACTCCCTCCGGAGCCAGCAAATATCGGGCGGCCATGACCACATCCTCCAGAGAGCAGGCCCACTCGTGCTTGGCAATCCTTTTCTCCATGGTTGGACTCAGACGCCCCCGCCCCAGTTCCCGATAGGGTGGGTTACACACCACCAGGTCGAAGTTTCCCTGAGCGAACAGCTCCGAAACCCGGCGTATGTCCCCCATCTTCACCTCCACCTGTTCCTGTAGTCCATTCAGGGCTACATTTCTCTTGGCCAGGGCCGCCAGGCTTTTTTGAAGCTCCAGTCCGACCATCTCCTTCACCTTCCCCTCCTTGGTCAACACGATGGCGATGATCCCGCAACCCGTGCCCAGATCGATACCCCTGGCCTCCGGCATGGCCTGCACAAATTGACACAGATGCACGGCATCCTCTGCGAAGCGATATCCTCTCCGCCCCTGGATGATCTTGACGCGACCGTCCAATACCAGATTCACGCTTTCGTCTGCACTGGACTGCAATAGTTCTCTCTCTGGCGAAAAAAACCGCCCGGCTCTTCACCCGGCGGCCTGTGCGCTGCTTGCATTTGGCTCTATCCCTCGGCCCGAATGATGTCCTTAATCCTCATCAGTCGAGAGAGATTGGAGCGTTCCATCTCCGAGAGCTTCATGGTGATGTAACGGATGGTTTCCACTAAGTTAGGAATTAAGGTGTACTCCAAGGCATTCACCCGCCTTCGAGTCTTCTCGATCTCATCGGCTAAAAGCTGCATGGTTTTCTCCGCCTCGGCCAGCTTCAAACTCTGCTCCAAAACGCCCTCCAGAAATTTCAGGGAGATGTCCAAATCCCCCGAGGTGTTGGCATACCCGTAACAACGAATACTGCCCTCTACGACCGTCTCCATCACGGGAATCCTCACGTTCATGAGCTGCCGCTGGCTCACCTTCAGGCGGAGCTTCATGCCTGGAAATGAGATGGCCTCCTCCACCAGCTGGTCCGACATGGTTGAGCGAGCCAATAGGAAACTCTGAAAGGCCGCGTGCAGCTGCCCCTCCACCTGCGCTCGCATGCCCCGTACCGATTTGACCAGCTCCATGAACTGACGCATCAGCTCATCTTGCTTGTCCTTCAACAATTTATGTCCCCGGCGCGCAATGGCCAGCCGCTTTCGCAGCCGAAGCAACTCCATCCGGGTGGCGTTGACAGAGAGCCTCATGAGCCCTTTCTTAATCCTCTTCAGTGACGGGTTCTAACTTCTGATCCGATTTCTCTTCCTGCCGATCCTCTTTTTTGAATTTAGGCATGTATTTATCCAGCCATTCCTGGCGAATCCTCTTCAGCTCACCGCTAGGAAAAACCGACAGGAGTTCCCAGCCTAAATCCAAGGTCTCTTCTATGCTTCGATTCTCATCTTCTCCCTGGCTGACGTAGCGTTCCTCAAAAGTGTCGGAGAAATCGTAATACATTCTGTCCATATCTGTGAGAGCTGCCTCCCCCAGAATCACGGCCAATTCCTGGGCTTCCTTGCCCCGGGCGTAAGCAGCAAACAGCTGGTTGAACACGTCCGAGTGATCTTCCCTGGTCTTGCCCGAGCCAATTCCTTTGTCTTTTAAACGAGACAGAGAGGGCAGAACATCGATGGGAGGCATAACTCCCTTTTTGTGAAGCACCCGTGACAAGATCACCTGACCCTCGGTGATATATCCGGTTAAGTCTGGAATGGGATGAGTCTTGTCGTCTTCGGGCATGGTCAGAATGGGAATTTGTGTGATGGATCCCTGTTTTCCTTTAATTCGACCCGCTCGTTCATATACCGTAGAAAGGTCCGTATACAGATATCCCGGATAACCCCGGCGACCGGGAATCTCTTTTCTTGCGGCGGAGATCTCCCGCAGCGCCTCACAGTAGTTGGTCATGTCGGTAAGAATAACCAGGACGTGCATGTCTCTCTCGTAAGCCAGATACTCAGCCGCGGTTAGGGCCATGCGCGGGGTGGCGATGCGCTCAATGGCCGGGTCGTCAGACAGGTTCATGAACAGCACCGCTCTCTCGATGGCTCCGCTTTCCCGGAAGTCGGAGATGAAATAATTCGCCTCCTCAAAAGTAATTCCCATGGCGGCGAAAACCACGGCAAAAGCCTCACCCTCTCCTCGCACCTTGGCCTGGCGAGCTATCTGCGCCGCCACTTGATTATGGGGCAGGCCGGAGCCGGAAAAAATAGGCAGCTTCTGCCCCCGCACCAACGTGTTCAAGCCGTCTATGGCCGAAATGCCCGTTTGGATGAACTCCGAGGGGTACAGCCGCGCGTAGGGATTGATGGGATTGCCGTTGATGTCTACTCTCTTGTCCGGTAAAACTTTGGGACCATCGTCTATGGGGCGACCCAGCCCGTCGAAAACCCGTCCCAAGATGTCCATAGACAATCCCAGCTCGATGCCCTTTCCCAGAAACCGTACTCGGCTCTTATAGACATCGATGCCCGTAGATCCTTCGAAAAGCTGCACCAATGCTTTGTCTTCATTGACCTCAAGAACCTTACCCCTTCTCTGTTCACCATTGGGCAGCTCTAGCTCTACCAGCTCCTCGTATTTAACGCCCTCCACTTCCTCCACCAGCACAAGCGGGCCGGAGATCTCTCGAATGGTTAGATATTCTTTACGCATGCTCTTTCGTTACCTCCTCGATGAGCCCTTGCATTTGTGTTTCCATGTGTTTCTCCACGGCATCCATGCTATCCAGCTCTTTCTCCGAAATATACTTGGAGCGAGCGATTTCCTCATTGGCCGAAAGGCCGGCCATTTTCTCCACCGTGACGCCCTTCTTAAGAGCTTCTAGAGACAATTGATGTGTTTGCAAGATCATTTTGAGCAGACGAAATTGCTTCACCATGGAGGAGTACGTGTCCACCTCGTGAAAGGCATTTTGGTGGAGGAAATCCTCCCTGATGGATTTGGCGGTCTTCAAGATAAGACGGTCCGGCTGTGACAGAGATTCCACGCCCACCAACTTGACCATCTCCTCCAGCTCTGCTTCTTGTTGGAGCAACTTCATGGCCTCATCCCGCATGGTCTCGAAGTTCTCGTCTACATCTTCCTTGAGGTGCTGACTAATATTGTCGTAGTAAAGGGAATAACTATTCAACCAGCTGATAGCCGGAAAATGTCGTTTAAAGGCCAACAGATCCTCCAGGCTCCAAAAGACCTTAACAACCCGTAGAGTGGCCTGAACTACTGGATCTGAAAGATCCCCGCCTGGGGGAGAAACGGCACCTATAACCGTAAGGGAACCCTGCCGATTATCGCTGCATTCGCAGACTACTTTGCCAGCCCGCTCGTAAAACTCGGCCACTCGGGTCCCAAGATACGCAGGGTAGCCTTCCTCGCCAGGCATCTCCTCCAGTCGACCCGAGATCTCACGCATAGCCTCGGCCCAGCGAGATGTGGAATCAGCCATGACGGCCACAGAGTAGCCCATGTCGCGGAAGTACTCTGCACAGGTTATGCCCGTGTATACCGAGGCTTCCCTGGCTGCGACGGGCATGTTGGAGGTGTTGGCGATGAGCACCGTCCGCTTCATCAGAGGCTCACCGGTTCGTGGGTCCTTCAGCTCGGGGAACTCCGTGAGCACATCGCACATCTCGTTACCACGCTCTCCACAGCCGATATAGACCACAATATCAGCATCGGCCCACTTGGCTAGCTGATGTTGAATGACGGTCTTGCCACTTCCGAAGGGACCGGGGACGCAAGCTGTTCCACCTTTGCCAACTGGGAAAAAGGTGTCCAGAACTCGCTGCCCGCTGTACAGGGGCTCCGTAGGGATAAGCTTTTTTCGATAGGGCCTCGGCCTTCGAACCGGCCACCGCTGCATCATGGTCACATCCACCGAGTCTCCCTCGGCCTTCAGCTTCGCGATGGGCTGTTCCACGGTGAACTTTCCGGTCTCGATCTTCTCAACTTTTCCCGAAAGCCCTGGAGGAACGAGAACTTTGTGCGTCACCACGGGGGTTTCCTCCACTGTCCCTAAAATATCTCCTCCCGTCACCTTATCTCCCACCTTAACCGTCGGCTTAAAGGCCCACTTCTTCTTCCTATCCAGACCCGGAATGTCAACTCCTCGCGCGACGTAGTCGCCCACTTGGTCTCGGATCACACTCAAGGGCCGTTGAATACCATCGTAAATAGCGCTCACCATGCCTGGTCCGAGTTCCACGCTCAGGGGCATTCCCGTAGATTCCACCGGCTCACCGGGACCTAATCCAGCGGTATCCTCGTAAACCTGGATGGAGGCCAGGTCGCCGCGAAGCCCGATGATCTCGCCGATGAGCTTTTTCTCGCTCACCCTGACCACATCGTACATGCGGGCATTTTCAATCCCATTGGCAACCACCAGCGGGCCTGAAACCTTCACGATGACTCCTTGCTTCATCTATCCCTCCTCACCATCCGACAAGATATCTGCTCCCACCGCTTTCTTGACGACTCCCCGAATCCGCTCCGCCCCAGTTCCCAATGAGCCCTTGCTGTTGGGAATGAGCACCACGCTGGGAAGCGGCTGAAAGGCGACTTTTTGTATTTCCTCCTCTAGCCCGGCAGCTAGCGGCTCTGTGATGAATATCACCGCATAATCCCCTCGGATCAACTTCTCGAGGATCTCTCTGGCCTCATCCACCTCTGCCGTGGGAAAAACGCTCACCCCAACGGCTTTAAAACATAATACGGAGTCTTTGTCTCCGATGACGGCGATATTAGACGTATTCACTGGGTAGACGCTCCTTGATTTTCTCCTTGGGCAAATCGTTGAGCTTGCCCACTAACGTTGCCCTTACAGCCCTTATTTCGAATTCTTTAAGCAGAAGATAGACCACCAAGGGCTCCACACCAAAACTTGTTTCCCGGCTCTTTTTCAATAATTGAATGACCAAATCGTCGCAGCTTCTCTCCAGAGCAGCGAAGCTCTTCTGGACCTTCAACTGAGAAATCCCCTCGGCGATGGCTTTGCCATAGGGCGTTCGCATAAAGGTTTGTGAAAGAGTATCCAGAGGCTCTTCCCTGATCTCCCGGAAAAAACCCGCATCCAGGCTGCCTCCTGGAAGCAGGTCCCGTTCCATCAGCCTTGTGCTCTCCTCCAGCCAGCGAAGTCTCAAAAAAGACTTGATATTGAGGAGGTCTACCTCCCACGTCATCCAAGTCTGAAGAAAATGATTTTCCATTCGACGCAAAGCTTCCGTCATGGCACTATATTGTTCCCGGTCCACGGCTACGTCCAAGTCCTGAGGAGAGCGACTTTCGGCAAAAGCAGCTTCCGCTGCCAACATGGCCCGTGCCAGCCTTTCCGGCAGCGCACGCGTCTCCTCTCCCATCACGGCTTGAGCCAAATTCTCCAGGGAAATGAGACCCATGTCGATATACGCTTGCTCCAGGTCTTGCTGTGAGTGCTTTCCCTTAAGCAGCGCTTTGAGGTTGTGATAGTCATAGCGCTGTCGAAAGAACGTCGATAGTTCCTCATCTTCTGACAGCTTTTCTAAAAGTAACAGCGCTTCCCTCTGCTCGGCCATTAAGACTGATTCATAATCCGTCGTCTCCTCCGACACCGGGTAGCCCATCTCAGCCAACAAACGAAGGGCCTGGGGGAAATCGGGGGCATCCAGCAGGCGGGAAAAATCCGCCTTGGTCAAGAACTTCGTCTCCAAGGCTCTGACGCGACCCACGGCGTAGGCATACCGAGTGTCGTCCTTGAAGGTGATGACTGAGAGGTCCATGATAGAAGCCACCGCCAAATAGAGAATATTTCTCGCATAAAAAAGTTCTTCATGAAAACAATACTTCAGCTACCTGAGGTTCCAATTCCTCCCGAACGCTCTCGAATAGTGAATTTAGGGAACAGTTTACCTCCATCTTTCCCCGGCGCAGGATGAAACCTCCTTGAAAGTCTCGATTCTCTTTAACGATTCTGAGACCTCCTTTCTTGCCCGCCTTTACCAGCCGATTGTTGGCCTCCTCCAATAGCTTCTCGCCTATTTTACGGTCATCGGTGTCGGAGAAGATGACCTCCTCATCGCCCACCTCCACCACCTTCATCAGGAGTTCGAGAATAAATCTCTCGTACTTCTCTCCCTTTAAATCTGTCAAACGCTTTAATGCCTTGTCAAAAACCTGCTGTATAAGCCTTTGTTTCTGGTCTAGAAGCGCTTTTCGCAGCTCCAACTCAGCTGTGGCGATATCTTTCTTCCGGCGATCTTGCGCTCTCCGCTTGGCCTCTTCCTCGGCCTCTTTCTCTATGGCCTTGGCCTGTTCCCGCTGCTCGGCCTCGACTTTCTTCGCCCTCTCGGCAACCTGGGCCTCTATCCGAAGCACCTCGGCCTGGGCGTCGGAAAGGATCTTCTCCGTAATCGTCTCCACAGACATAAACGACTCCTCCTGCTCTCATCAAACCAATATAACGCTTTTCTCTTCTTACCCTCTTATGCTGATGAGGAGCAGAATGGTGATGAGAAGACCCAAAACGGCGTAGAACTCGACGAACACGCCTAAAACCAGCGCCTTCCCAACCTCTCCTGGTTGTTTTGTGGTCATGTTAACTCCCGAGGCACACACCTTTCCCTGCTGTATCGCTGAGAACAAGCCTGCGAAGGCCACGGGCAGACTGGCGTAAAAGAACTGCCATCCCTTCGAAACAGTCAAAGCGCCCGTCTCGCCCGCCATGATGCCGCTCCAGAGCATAACCAGAAATCCAGCCACAAAACCATAAATGCCCTGAGTTCCAGGAAGAGCCGTTAGCATCAAGTACTTTGCAAAATCCTTTGTGCCCTCGCTCATGGCCCCGAGACTGGCTCTCCCCGCATAACCTATTCCCACCGCTGACCCGATGCCTGAAAGAATTACCGCCAGCGCCGCACCGGCGATGCACAACGTCACCGGGCCGAAGCGAAACCAGTCGCCAACGCCAGCGCCTTCCGTTTGGGCGAAGGCCGGAGCAGCAAGAAATAGGACCACCAAGGTGACGATGGAAACGCCCAAGATTCTCCTCAACCTCACCGAGTACATTGACCCCCCTTTCCCTGAGTGGGTGTCCACTTGGTTTTTATGAAAGTTCATCCTGTTTTTTCCGCCACAACACATACTGACCTCTCTTTCGCAGAGGATTAAATGTCTCTCCACCTCCTTCGTAAAATTTCGAGAAAAATTCCACAAAATTCAGCCTGGCCGTGTGCACGAATGCACCCAGACAGCATATCACTATGTAGGCCAAATGAGCAACGAGGAACAAAACGATGGCCATGATGATGCCGATAAAGGGAATCTTCATCAACATACCACCCAGCGTGTCGATCACCCCGGCAATGACGGCCGTGGCCAGCCCCAAAGCCACCAAACGTGAATATGACAAGATGTCGCTGAAAATGCCTATCACACCGTATATTCCACCCAACCCTTTACCCACCCATGCGAAGGGATTCTTGGTCCCGATGCCACTGAACAGAAAAATTCCCCCCAAACCTGCCACCAGGGAGTACGTTCCCAGTTTGGCCAAGCTTTCCCCAACTGGGGATAAAAAGTTCAACATGGAGATGCCCACTCCCACATCTGCCAACAGCCAGGGGCCGTGCATAAGCACCGATTGCAGCGGCTGTTGCTCTCTGATCCCCGTGAACATCTTTAGCGTAAGGCCGACGAAGAGGTGAACGACCCCAAGTACTATGGCAATCTTGAAAAAGGTCATGGCATCTCCGATGGGATCGAAGAGCTTCACCGCATAGACGGCCTTAACCACCGGGGACTCTGGGTCGAGCTTGCTCCAATCGATGCCGAAATAGCCCCCGGTGATGGCGCCGGCCACAATAGTGACCAGGCCGCTCCAAAAAAGCAGCTGAAACAACTTCCGAGTTCCTGGTCCTAATCGGAACTTCCTCAAGAAAACAAACGATAGCACAGCGAGTGTGAGCCCATACCCGGCATCTGTAAGGCATAGCCCGAAGAATACTGCGAAGAAGGGCGCCAGAATCGGTGTGGGATCAAGTTCGGTATATTTCGGCCTTCCATACAGATCGATGACCATTTCAAAGGAACCGGGTACTGGTTTGTTTACCAGCTCCACCGGGGGGCTCTCTCCGGGCAATGGATCGACGGCGGTCACCGAAAGAGGACCAAATGCATTTTCCAGATGCTTTTGCAACCCCTTAAACTCCTTTTCTTTAACCCATCCCTCCAGAAGAGAAACCCGCTCTGTATTGGCCATCTCGAATTCCGCACGCTTTTTCTCCAGTTCATCGGCTACGTGCTCTGCCAAGACCATAAGCTTAGGACCTTCTTTTACGAACTTTCGACTTTTTTTGTGCAAGGCCTCAAGCGCCTTTTGAAGTTCTAACAACTCCTTTTCCAGGCGCTCAACCGCTTTTGGGGGAGTACCCTTCAAGTTAGGAAACCTCTTCTCGGCGAATTCCATCTCCTCCAAGATGCGCATCACCGCTTCTGTCTCTAGCCGGTGGTAGAGAAGCAGACAGTTCTCCTCCATGCCATACGTTCCCACCAATTCCAGTTGATACGCCTGAACTTCTTCCTTTAGCCTTTGGGACAGGGAGGAGAATTGCCCCATGGGCACCGAGCCGATGAGCATCTCGCTGCTCGCCGTGGCAGCCAATTCTTCCAGGGGGATATCAAGATCAGCCCACCCCCCCAATTGTTCTACAAGGCTCTTCTTTTCGCTGAGCTCCGAGGTCAACCTGATCCTCTCTCGCTCTAGCTGGCGACAGGCTTGAACTATTTGTTGGCCATCGAACTCATCAACTAGTTTTCGATATTCTTCCTCACTTATCTCAACCCTTGGTGATGAGAGCTTTTTCAATCCACCCAACTTCTCCTCAAAGGGCTTTAGATACGCCAGCGCAAACTCCAATCCTGAAAGAAACGCCTCCAATTCTTGAACGTCGGTTTCCTCTCCAAAAGAGATCCCCTCGGGTAGTTGTGATAAGCCTTCCTTAAAACTATTCACGTGCACCAACCCAATTTTCTGGATCTCTTCCAATAGATCCTTTTTCACAGAAGCATGGAAGAGAATCTGGACTTTCTGCATCCTGGCTACGGCCAATGAATTCCCCCGTATCTATTGGTAAAATCTGTTCAGCACAATCTCCAGCGCTTTTTCCATTCTCGCCTCGGCCCGCTCTCTCAGTGCCTTCTCTTCCTTCTTGCCCTTTTCCTTGAGTTTTAACACCGCTTGCTGAGCTTGCTGAGAAGCCTGAGTAATTTTCTTTTCGATAAGTTTCTTTGCCTGAAGCCTGGCCTTCTCGATGGCTTTATTCCGGTCTTTCTCAGCTGTCAATAGGCTTTTATCCCCTTCCGCCTGAGCTTTGCGAAGAAGATCTTGGGCCTGTTCTTCAGCACGCCGGATCTCTTTTAGAGCCTCTAATGCCACATCAGCGCTCCTTTTCACATGTTCTTTGCTGAGAGCCTTACCTCAACCTTAAGCCGAGAGGGCAACACCAAACTATGCCTTTCCTTTGTGGATAACCATCTATGAGTTTGTGAGATTATTTCCTCAACTTCCTTTGCAAAGAAGCCTTACCGAGTTATCCACGGCCGGTGCCGAGTTATCCACATATCCACATTACGGACTTGTTGGGCGTCTAAAGCCTTTTCTCGCCAGGTGCTGGCCCAAGAGGTTTTGCATTTCGCGGCTTGCTCACAGAAATCTCAGGTTTCTCCTCCACCCTTGGAGGCACCTCCTTTTCCTTCCTCTCCTCTTTCTCCCCCTCCTGCATGGAACATCTTCCATGAAATACCCCACCCTCTTTGATGACAAAAATGCGCGTTGTTACGTCTCCAAGGATGGTGGCCTTGCTTTCCAGCTCAACTCTTTGAGATGCCACCAGGTTCCCCTTGATTTTCCCGCCGACAACAGCCTCTTTGACCTGAACCTCTCCGTCGACAACCCCTGTTTTCCCTATCGTCAGTACTTCAGAGGTGGTTACCTTCCCTTTGATATGACCATCGACACGGACGTTCCCTTCCATGTTGATATTTCCGACGATCTTGGTGCCCTTCGCTATAACGGTGCTTAGTTTTGTGTCCTCCGACCGCATTTCACTCTCCTTGCCAAACATGTGAGCCTCCTTGCGAACAGTTTCGTCAAGGTCCTAAATAGGTCCGAGGGTCTAAAGAAAGATCATCCTTTCTGATTTCGAAATGGAGATGAGGCGCAGAACTCTTTCCTGTGCTACCTAAATGCGCGATAATTTGACCCTGGGTAACAAAATCTCCCACCTTCACCAGGATCTCAGAACAATGGCCGTAAAGAGTGCTGAGGCCATTTTGATGATCGATGATGACCACCAAACCAAGATTTTTATCCCACTCAGCCAAGGTCACATTCCCCGATGCGGCGCTGAGGATCGGCGTTCTCTGGGGTCCGGCGATATCTATCCCGGTGTGCTTCTTCTCTCTTCCAGGAAGAATTTCATTAAATTCGGCCGTTACCCACCCCCTGACAGGCCAGAACGAGGGGATCCTGGATGTAGCCACATGTGCCGTATCCTCCAACAGCGGATCTATGAACCCGGCTCGCAAAACCTCAGACGTGGGCTGGTTCATCTCTTCATCAGTTAGAAGAATCGATTGATCTGACACAGATATGCTACCCCCACTCGGACCTTCATCGCCTTCCAGACCTGCCAGGGCATAGAGCTGTTGCCGCACTTTTTGCAAACCAGTGAGCTCGCTCTCTAGCTCGGCCACCCTCTGCGTTTGAGCCCTCAAGATAGCGTTCTCGGCCTCTAGCCTGTCTGCCTTTCTGGCCTTCGAGAACGCCTTCTGATGAACGATCGCTATGTAGGCATAGGAACCCAAAAAAAACAAACATATTGCCGCAAACACATAGAGCAAACCACGGCGTACGCGCAATGTATAGGTTTTGGAGATGTCTTCTGGAACAATGATAACGGTGAATGCCTTCTTCTCTTCAGTCATTTGCTTTTCCCGTTTCTCTAAAATATTGGCCTTTAGAAGAATGGACCAATAACATCTCTTCGCGCAGAAAAGCCACTTCTTTGATGTAAGACCTTCGCGCGAGCTCTTTACCGGATTGGATCTTCTCAATGCTTCGCGCCGCTTTATGTCTTACTGTAATGAAACGCTTTCTTAATAAAAAGTAACACTCTCCAGTCGCCCTGTCCTTAATAGACATAGAAATAATTTTTTATCATATCACTTTGACCTGCCTTTGTCAAGTGTTTAATGTGAAAAAAGACGGACGTCAATCTCACTCAATTAAGCCAAGATCTCCCTTCTGTCATGTGGCTGTATCCCACATCGCCACATGACGTTTCAAATTCCGAGCCCTTTTTGCTACCTTACCCCAATAACTCCCAATATCCTTTCGAGATCCTCATCAGAGTAAAATTCGATCTCCAAGCGGCCCTTTTTGCCCGCCCGCTTTATACGCACCGCCGTCCCTAAAAACCTCTGTAGCCTCTCTTCCAGCTCTCTCAACTCAGGTGATTTCTGAGCCCGAGCTACTCTAATTCGAGGAGCTTGCCTCTTCTTCCTTTGAACAGCGCGCTCCACCTCGCGGACAGAGAGGCCTCCTCCAATGATTCTCTCAGCTAAGGCCACTTGATCTTCTTGGTTTTGCAAAGCTAATAGGGCTCTGGCATGGCCTGCGGAGATGGTTTTTTGAACTACTCGCGACTGCACCTCAGCCGGCAATTTCAATAATCGTAATGCGTTGGCAACAGAGGTGCGATCTTTTCCCACTTTCTGGGAGACCTCTTTCTGCGTGAGACCGCAATCCTTAATCAGCTTCTCATATGCCCTGGCCTCGTCAATGGGGTTCAGATCCTCCCGCTGTAGGTTCTCCACAAGGGCTAATTCGAGCATTTCACTATGATGTGAAACGTCCCAGACAATTGCTGGAATCTTTTTCATTCCAGCCAATTTAGCTGCCCGGACCCTTCTCTCTCCGACTATGAGTTGAAAATCATCGCCCACAGATCTGACAACCACCGGTTGCAAGATGCCCTTCTCGCTGATAGATCTGGACAACTCTTCCAATCCATGCGCATCAAAGTCACGTCGGGGCTGGTCTGGATTAGTGGAAATCTTCTCAAGGGGTATGTCGACTAACAGGTTCTTTTTCTTGTCGAATACCAAAGATACGTCAGGTATGATGGCGCTTATGCCCTTGCCCAACGCCTTTCTAGCCATTTGACATCACTTCCCTTGCGAGGTCCATATAGTTTTCGGCACCCGTCGATAGGATGTCATAGAGGATAATGGGCTTGCCAAAGCTCGGCGCCTCACCAAGCCTGACATTCCGATTAATGACAGTCCTAAAAACCTTCTTGTTGAAATACTCCCTGGCCTCTTGAGCTACCTGTTTAGAGAGGTTAAGTCGGTTATCGTACATCGTCAAGAGGACACCTTCTATTTTCAGGTTAGGGTTCAGGTGCTTTTGCACCAGGCGAATGGTGTTCAATAATTGACCCAATCCCTCCAAAGCATAGTATTCACACTGAATAGGTATCAACACCGAGTCGGCAGCCGTGAGCGTGTTCACGGTTAGCAATCCTAACGACGGGGGACAATCTACGAGAACATAAACGTATTCCTGACGAACCTCTTCCAGTGCGTTCATCAATTTTCGTTCCCTGGCCATTATGTTCACCAATTCGACCTCTGCACCCACCAAGCGCACATGAGATGGAACCAGATCAAGATAAGGTACTCGAGTAGCGCATATGACCTCTCTCATTGGCTTTTCCTGAATTAAAACTTCGTATACGCTCCCATTTATCTCTTGCGGTGTAAAACCCAGTCCGCTGGTACTATTGGCTTGAGGATCTATGTCCACCAACAGCGTTCTTCTCTCCACCACGGCGAGACAAGCGGCCAAATTCACAGCGGTGGTCGTTTTCCCAACGCCGCCTTTTTGATTCGCCACAGCGATAACCCGACCCATTTTAGGGGATCACCAAAGACCTTTCTATCAATTGGATTTTTGTATCAGAACAAGAGAGCGCAGTCCCTTGCTACCGGGAACCTCCACTGGTACAACGCTCAGAAGTTCCCCGCTAGCGCCTTTAATCTGTCTCGATGCTCGGGTCAACTCCTCCTCTGCCCGCCTGCTTTTATATGCTACGAAAATCCCCCCCGTCCGCACAAAGGGTAAGCATATCTGGACCAGCTTCTCCATGCGGGCAACAGCTCTGGCCAGGACAATGTCAAAACCTTCGTGCATATCAGGCTCTCGATGTGCTTCCTCCGCTCTGCGGCAGAAAAGGGTGACCTCTTTCAGTCCAAGCGTCTTAATCAACGTCTTTAAGAAAAAAAACCGCTTTTCCTTTTGCTCCAAAAGAGTCAGAGAGACCTCTGGACGGCATATCTTGAGCGGCAAGCCCGGAAAGCCCCCGCCACTCCCCACATCCAATATACGGGCGCCTTTTAGAACGTCAAAAACTTTCAGAACGCTGAGAGAGTCGAGGAAATGTCTACTAACCACCCGGTGTTCATCTCTTGGCGATACCAGGCCGGTGCTGGGATTCCAAATCCTTAACAGATCCCCATAAACCCGAAAAGAACGAATCTGACTATGAGACAGCCGCAGGCCCAGACGAAGACAACCCCGCACTAACTCTTGCTCCCACCTCTCGCCCTCTTCTTGCCCCTTGATCATCACCACCACCTCTGTGAAGGTGAATGAGCAAAACGGAAATGTCTGCCGGAGTAACCCCAGAAATTCTCATGGCCTGTCCCACAGAACGTGGTCGTATTTGCTGCAACTTCTCACGTGCCTCGGTCGAAAAGCCCTTAAGACCTGAGTAATCAATAGCTTCGGGTATGGCCTGCGCCTCAAGCCGTTTAAACTTCTCTACCTGAGCCAACTGTCTGTGAATATAGCCGCTGTACTTGACCTCAACCTCAACTCGCTCTATGAGTTCTGGCGTCAGCGTGAGCTCTAACTGGCTCATGCCCCTGATGTCTCCAAAGCTAATTTCTGGCCGTCTTAAAAGCTGCTCCAATCGAACGGGCTGTTTCAGCGGCGCCAATCCCTTTCTTTCCAAAAGGGAATTTGCTTGAGAAGGCATGATCCTCGTCTTTTGAAGCGCTTTTAAGATCTTTTCTATTTGCGCCTCATTCGCGACGCTGGCCTGAAATAGTTCTTCGGGTATGAGACCGAATCTCAAGCCATACTTTAGCAATCTTGCCGCCGCGTTGTCCTGTCTTAACAAAAGCCTGTATTCGGCCTGTGAGGTAAACATTCGATATGGCTCTTTCGTCCCCTTTGTAACCAGATCGTCTATGAGAACCCCAATATATGCCTCAGAGCGGTCCAAGATAAAAGCTTCTTTTCCCCTCAGACTCTGCACAGCATTTATACCAGCCATAATTCCTTGAGCTGCTGCCTCTTCATAGCCAGATGTCCCGTTGATTTGGCCGGCAAAGAACAGCCCGTTGATGAGTTTCGTCTCCAGGTTAGGCTTTATCTGCGTGGGGGGAAAGTAATCGTATTCTATGGCGTATCCCAAACGGGTAACGGCAGCTTTTTCCAACCCCGGAATGGTTCTCAGGGCGTCAAGCTGGACATCCTCCGGAAGGCTTGTGGCAAAGCCGTTGACATAAAACTCCGATGTCTCTCGACCCTCGGGTTCCAGGAAAATCTGGTGCTGTCTCTGACAAGGAAATTTTACCACCTTATCCTCGATAGAAGGACAGTACCTAGGGCCAACGCCGACTATCTTTCCACTATACAGAGGGGACCTGTTCAGCCCGCCCGTGATGATCTCATGGGTTTTTTCGTTAGTATAGGTCAGGTAGCAAGGAAGCTGCTTTCGCCGCAGCTTTTTCGTCCACAGAGAAAATGGCCGCGGTGGACGATCACCATTCTGTGCTTCTGTCATGGCCAGATTCACACTTCTGCTGTCAACACGCGGTGGCGTACCCGTTTTCAATCTGCCCACCTCAAAACCAAGGCCAGCAAGTTGTTCCGACAGACCCTTAGCTGCAAACTCACCCATCCGTCCTGCCGTGAAGCTAGTCAGGCCTACGTGAATGAGTCCATTTAAGAAAGTTCCAGCCGCCAGGATGACGCACCTAGAGTAGAACTTCTGGCTCAGTTGGGTCTTTATTCCTCTCACCCTGCCATGAGAGATCAGAATCTCAACGACGGTTCCCTGCTTTATCTCAAGGTCGTCTTGCCTTTCCAGCCGTCTTTTCATCTCCATACGATATTGCGCTCTATCTGCTTGCGCCCTGAGAGCTCTTACCGCTGGTCCCTTACCCGTATTGAGCATCCGGAACTGTATTCCTGTGATGTCAATGACCTTACCCATCTCGCCGCCCAAAGCATCGATTTCCTTAACGAGTTGCCCCTTGGCAAGACCGCCGATGGCAGGATTACAGGACATTTGAGCAATGGCATCCAGATTCATGGTGAGCATGAGCGTTTTATGACCTCGTCGCGCAGTCGCCAAGGCGGCTTCGCATCCAGCGTGCCCAGCGCCAACGACTATAACGTCGTATTGGTTATTTTTATCTTTTGCTCTGGCCATTGATAAAAGGGATCCAAAGTGACAATTTTTGGATTCTTACAGTTTCACGTGAAACATCTCTTCCTTTCTCCCTCCCATAGTTTCACGTGAAACATCTCTTTATTTTCCAACGCAAAATTGTGAAAAAATGTGCTCGAGTATCTCTTCGTTACAGGTCTCTCCTGTAATCTGCCCGAGGGTAGAAAGGGCCTCTTGCAGGTCCACGGCCAGAAGCTCCTCTTCACCACCCCTCTTTACCTTCCGTCGAGCCCTGCGAATATCCCTTAACGTTGTTTTCAGGGCTTGTTGATGGCGCACCCTGGTAACTATTGGCTCGGACACATCGGGGCCCTGTCCGTTCAGCATAGTTTCCCTAATGATCTTGGCCAAATCCCCGATTCCATCGCCCCTTTTCGCCGAGGTGCGAATTTTCTTTTGGGGCACAGGGAGACCTCTCAGCCGCCCTATATCGAGCAGGTTTGGTAGGTCGATCTTGTTGATCACCAGAAGTCTGCTGTGCTTCTCCGTCTCCCGAAGAAGACAGCGATCCTCTTTTCTAAGAGCATCTGAACCGTCCAGCATCAGTAGCAAGAGGTCTGCTGACTCTATCTGCTGGCGAGTTCGTTTGATTCCCTCTTTTTCAACGATGCCCGAGCTTGCATGAAATCCTGCTGTGTCCACAAGCCGTACCGGAATCCCTGCCAGCTCTATTTGTTCGGAGATGCTGTCTCGCGTGGTGCCCGGTATATCCGTCACGATAGCCCTGTTGGTCTGCAGCAAAGCGTTAAATAGGCTTGATTTGCCGACATTGGTGCGGCCCACGATAACCACCACAAAACCCTCTCGGAGCTGCTGACCGATTCTCGACCCGCACAACAGCCGGGTGATGATTTTCTCTGCTTTCTTTAAAGGCTGCAGAACTTCATCGCAAGCATCGATATCCGACACTTGATCCGAGAAGTCGAGCCCTGCCTCAACGACAGATAACGCTTGTATGATATTTCGGCGAATCTCTGCGAAGTTCCCAGACAAGTCCCCTTTCAGTTGATCCAGAGCTACTTTTAGGCTCAAATCTGCCTTCGAGCGAATGACGTCAATGACGGCTTCCGCTTCGGCCAGATCTATGCGGCCATTCAAAAATGCTCTTCTGGTGAACTCACCAGGTGTCGCCAGTCGAGCACCGATGTCGAGAACGAGCTCAAGGATGTTTCGCGTTATCAGAATGCTTCCGTGACAGTTAATCTCCACCATATCTTCAGCGGTATATGTGTTCGGAGCTTTCATCACGGATACCAGCACCTCATCGATAAGCGCGCCTGTTTTTGGATTGACTATTTTGCCATGGTGCAGAGAATGAGAAGGAACCGCAGAAAGACTCACTTTGCCCAAGAACAGCTTGTCGGCGAGTGCAATTGCCCTTGGTCCGCTTATTCTCACGATGGCTATGGCCCCTTCACCAATAGGGGTCGATATGGCCACTATGGTTTCTTCTAATATCATAATTATCAGCTTTTATCTTTATCCTTAGCTGGTGATGTTGTCTCGCTTGGTTGCCGTCGACGGCGTCTGTTTTCCTGAAGAATGGTCAGCAGGTTGAATAAAGTCCAATAGAGAACTAATCCAGAGGAGAAATTGTTAAACAGAAAGAACAGAAAAATGGGCATCATGTAGACCATGTATGCTTGCTTTGGATCCCTCATGGAGATCTTCTGCTGAATAAACATGGTCACAGCCATTATGATGGGCAAGATATTGAAAGCATCTCCATAGATGGGAAGCTTCATGGGCAGATGGAAGACCGTATCCGGAGCTGATAGATCTTTGATCCACAGAAAGCTTTCCCCCCTGAGCTCAATGGTATTCCTAAATACGGCGTAAAGTGCTATGAATACCGGCATCTGCAGGAGCATGGGGAAACAACCCGAAGCGGGGTTGATCTTATATTTTCGATAAAGAGCCAGGGTCTCCTTGTTCAGTCTCGCCGGGTCGCTCTTGTATTTCTCCCGCAACTTTGAAATTTCCGGCTGAATGTCCTGCATCTTCCTCATAGACTCAAAGCTCTTGCGCGTTAGGGGGTAGAAGATAATTTTAACAACGATGGAAAAGATAATGATAACAACCCCATAGTTAGGGATGATCCGATAGATGTTGACGAAGAGGTGAAGAATAATCAGCCCTATCCATCTAATGTATTTAAATCCTAAGTTAACCATTCTTTCCAGGCCAATACCATAATCCTTGAGAACGAAGTAATCCATGGGTCCCAAATATATCTCCCAGCTGTGATCGCACATGCCTTCCTGTAGGGGCATGTACAGACCCGTGCTGATAATTCTCTGCTCCAGCGTCTCTTGCTCCTCATTCCCCTTCTCATAATACGCTCGAAACTTCACACCACGCCCCACCACATCCTCGGGCGTCATCATGGCCATCAAGAAGTATTTTGTCTGCATGGCTATCCACTTGGTGTTTCCGGTAAAACTGCTGTCTTTGATGGCTCCATCGCCCCCTATTCTGGTTTTTATTAACTCGTCTCCAAGCATTGCGTAAGCGGCGAAGGCGCGTAGATCATCATTGCGCTTCTTCTCGGTAGTATTCAGGCCTGGTTTCCACCATAGAATATACTGCCTGCCTTCACTAAGGGCACTTGCCCCCTCTATGATCACTCTCAAGCCTATGGTATGCCTTCGGTGATGGAAAGAAAATACCTTTACAACCTTCAGGCCCTCTTCCGTCTCCGCTTTGAAGCTCAAAGAATCCTGAGGATTTGAAGAGTCCAGAAACAACGATTCGTCCTGTGTTTCGAAATTCAGTTCATCGAGATCTATCTCATAACCGCTTGCAGGTATCGTTATACCCAAAGCACCTTTCTCCATGACAGTTGGTAATAATGAAACCCAATTTTGTTGGTCAACATTCCTTAACCTTGGTTTCATCTCCCAACTGGTCAGCACGGCTCCTTTGCTGTTAATCGTTCCTCTAAAAAGATCGCTTTCAATAGTCACAGTTTCCGGCTCTGCTTCTGTAACGCTAATAAAAAGCTGCCGAGGTTCTTCCGGTGGAGAAGTGATTTTCTCATCTATCTTCTCTATCTTCGGCTCCACCTTTGGTTGGCGAACCACTTCCTCTTGTTCAGTGGGCTCTTTCGGCGCTACTCCAATGAGTTTCAGATACAATGGATAGAGGATGATGATAAGCCCAATCAGCACTATGGCGACGACTGTCCTCTTGTCCACAGCTCCTCCATTTTTATGATGAACTATTTAACGGGATCGTAGCCGCCATGATGAAAAGGATGGCATCTCAAAATCCTTTTTGTCGATACCAGGAGTCCTTTGAAAAAACTATACTTCGACATTGCATCTATGGCATATTGAGAACAGGAGGGAAAAAAACGACAGCTCGTGGGGAGAAATGGTGAGAAAGCCAATTGATAAAGCCTAATTAGAAAAATAGCGCTTTTTGAAAGCATCATGTGTTATTTCCAAAAGCATTAGGTATTTTCAGATGTCCTCTGGATGAGCTCTATAACTTCTTTTTGTAAGCTATCAAATCTGGCATTTACGATGTCTTTTTTTGCGATGAAAAGATAACATCCAGGCTTTAGATCAACGGAGAGCTTTGTTTTAATAATCTCTTTAAGCCTCCTCTTAATTTTATTCCTAATTGTTGCATTCCCTACCTTAGCAGAAACGATAACGGCAAATTGTACAGAATCGCTTCCTTCTTTTAGATATCGAAAAACTATATACTCTCCGCTCTTAACAGGCGCATCTTTCTGAAGCTTGGCGATCCATTTTGTTTTCCTTGAATGTGCTATCTGCGAACCCTCCTGCCTTTTGAATCGCCATAATGGTCAGTGTGTCAATCGTTTTCTTCCTTTCTCTCGTCTTCTTTTTATTATTGCTCTGCCTGATTTCGTACTCATCCGCTTTCGAAAGCCATGATCTGCTTTCTTTTTCTTATTGCTCGGCTGAAATGTTCTCTTCACGTTACCTCCTTAAAATCATTTCGTATTGTACAACTTCAAAAATATAGCCGTGCAGCAAAATATTGTCAAGCTATTTTTCTAGTACATTCTCTTTTATTTGTTGAAAATAAAGACCTTTGAAAAAATTTCTCGAGCTCAAAAATTTTTTTCTTGACATCTCCTTTCTAGGATATTACATTGCAACCGCGGAAATGCTGATCGTTGTGGATAACTTGTGCACAACTCTTCTGGGTTTCGTGGTCCTCTCCACAACTTCCTTTTTTCCACATTCCACGTATTTTCATCTTCGAAAGCCATTCATTCACAGCTTATTCCGCGTCCTCTATTGATAACTCCGCTCTTTTTCTGGTCCTAAGTGCTACTTCTCTGCCCCTTAATTTTGGACCTTCCCAGAAAAATTGTGGATAACTTTTATCCACTAGACAAGAGTTGCGCGCGAGATTTCCAAGTGAATCAATCAAATCTTTGGTCTCAATGTCTGCAGACCATTCAGGAAAAAATACCTCGGCAGAGCTTCGAAACATGGCTACGACCGACTGAAATCTTGTCCTTCACGGAAGATACTATAGTTATAAAAGTCCCAAATGCTTTCTTCTCAGAATGGATTGAACAGCATTATGGTCATTTCATTGTCAACGCCGTTCGAGAGTTAACCGGTCACTCTCCCACCATCACCTTTTCAGTCTCCTCAGAGAGGGGTACTTTCCTCACCAACATCTCCCCGCAGAGAGAAGCGACTTCCTCGAACCAGATTCGCCGCACAAGTCCCGCCCGGTTGAATTCTCGATATACTTTTGACAATTTTGTTATAGGTGATTGTAATCAGTTTGCTCATGCTGCATCGCTTGCTGTTGCCGAAGCTCCCGGAAGAACAGCCTTTAATCCTCTTGTCATTTATGGTGGCGTCGGTTTGGGCAAGACGCATCTCATCCAAGCTATTGGCCATTTTGTTGAGGAACATGCCACAGCCCAGAGTTTAGTATATGTCTCCTCCGAGAAGTTCACCATCGATTTCATCGAATCCATACAGAACAACAAAACCGCTCAGTTTAGTAATAGATATCGTAATAAAGACGTCCTTTTAGTTGACGACATCCAATTTTTCTCTGATAAGGAGCGAACGCAAGAAGAATTCTTTCATACTTTCAACACTCTACACCAAAAGGGAAAGCAGATCGTTCTTTCATCAGACCGTCCCCCAAAGGAAATAAGGGGTCTCGAGGAACGTCTCCTCTCTCGCTTCCAGTGGGGACTCATCGCAGACATCCAACGTCCCGATTTGGAGACCAGGATCGCTATTCTTCAAAAAAAAGCTCAAAATGATAATCTCTCCATCCCCACCGAAGTAACCACCTTTATCGCCAACAATATCACCACGAATATACGCGATCTTGAGGGCGCTGTTATTCGCTTACTTGCTTATTCCTCGCTAACTGGCAAAGATATCTCCCTAAGCCTAGCCCGCGAGGTTATCAAGGATCTGGTGGTCAAAAATAAAAGCGAGAAGTCTGTGGCCTACATTCAGAAAGTTGTAGCGGAGCACATGAATATTCCTATTCATCTGATGAATGCGAAAAAGAAGACCAAAGAGGTTGCCTTGGCCCGACAGATCGCCATGTACTTGACCCGAGAATTGACCAATTATTCTCTGACTACCATAGGATCAAAATTCGGAGGACGCGATCACTCCACGGTGATCCATGCCTGTCGAACGGTAGAGCAACTGATAGAAAATGATCATTTGGTCAACACAACAGTAAAGGAACTCAGCAGAGTCCTCAGTGTATAGATCTGTGTACAATTTGTAGATTTCATTTCTCGGGGCTTTATTATCGTACACTGTGGATAATACGTTTACAATTGAACCCTTTATTCACAGGTTTATTCTCACATTCATCCTCTCACCGAACCTCTTCCATCCCAGAATTAGCTTCAAATTTTCCCTTGTGAACACTTGTTTATCCACAAGTCCACAGCTCCTACTATAACTACTATTTTTTAAACTTAACAAGTTGTAAAATACATCTTGTGAACATCGAACTCTGTTTCCCTATTTCTCATATTGATAATGACGCAAAGCCCTCTTCAAACCTAGAATATTCGACTTTTTTCCCTTGATTTTGGGCCCAAATTTTGGTATAATGGTGGTGGCATTTTCGGGTCTTCAAGAGGTTCTTTTTTTAGTGCCCATCACAATATGTTTAAGGGAGGGAAAATGAATTTTACTGTGGAACGTGCTGAATTTCTCCCTGCGCTTCAGACGGTTTTGAACGTCGTCTCCCCAAAGGCGACCTTGCCTATCCTCTCTAACATTCTCTTCCAACTCAAAGGTAAGAAGCTTGCCCTTTACGCCACCGATTTGGACACATCTGTTAGAACCCAATTATCTGTATCTCAAGGAACGGATGGTGCCATTGCTTTACCGGCTAAAAAATTAGCGGAAATCATCAGAGAGTTGCCAGAGGCGACTATAACCGTGCAAGTGAAAGATAAGCAGGCTATCATCAATTGCGAGAAGGGAAAATACCAATTGATGGGTATGGATTGGGAGGATTTTCCTCAGTTTCCAGAAGCTATAGAGGGTCAATCATTTAAAATCAAACAATCTACTCTGGCCAGGATGATCAACAAAACGTTGTATTCAACTTCTAAGGATGAGACCAGACCAGCGCTCAATGGAGTTTTATGGCACATAGAAGAAAAAGAGATGAAGATGGTAGCTACCGATGGACATCGACTGGCGAAACTAAGGGTACAAAGAGGAGGTCCTAAAAGCTTTGAAAAAGATGTCATCGTGCCTGCAAAGACGCTGAATCAACTTCTCCGGCTTTTCGGGGAACAAGATGCGGATATGGAGATTACCATAGGGGAGAATCACTTGGTTTTTTCTCTCGATAGCACAACCCTATATTCTCGCGTTTTGGAAGGTCCTTATCCCAACTATCAGCAAGTTATTCCCACCGAGAACGATAAGGAACTCATGGTGGACCGTGAAACTCTTCACTCCGCTGTGAGAAGAGTTTCCACTCTCTCCAACTCTCTTACTCATCAGGTGAGATTCGATCTCTCCTCAGGGCTAATGGTGCTTTCCGCTTCAGACCGGGATATAGGTGGTGAGGCGAGCGATAATATTGAGGCCAAATACACAGGGGAGAATTTGCAAATCGGATATAATGCCCATTACATCTTAGAGATCCTCAAGCACATAGATAGCCCGGAAGTCACCTTCGAATTATCGACACCCGTGCGTGCCGGCCTAATGAAACCATCTTCTCAGCAGGAGGGTGAGGATTATCTCTGTTTAATTATGCCCTTACGGCTTACTGACGAATCGGTGCAAAACAAATCTTAGGCCTATCGGAGGCCGTTTTGTTTGTGGATTTCTTGTCGCTGAGAAATTTCCGCAATTATAAGGCTCTAGAACTAAATTTTAGCACTTCGGGGCACATTTTTTTAGGAGGGAACGCTCAGGGAAAAACAAACTTACTAGAAGCCATTCACTATCTCTGTATGGCTAGGTCTCAGCGAAAAGCAAGTGAGGAGGAGCTAATCAGGGAAGGGGCAGAGCAGCTATATTTGAACGGAATGGGCTTAGCAGCAGGAAATCGGCGAGTGTCCGTGGAAATTCTCTTCGCGCGTGAGAATGGACGCCGGCTAAAAATCAATGATGCTGTTCATCGAAGTACTTCAGATCTATTAGGTCTTTTTTATGTCGTCAATCTTTCTCCTGAGGATGTTGCCGTAGTGATGGGAGCGCCACGGCAGCGTCGTCGGTTTCTGAATTCTTTTATCTCCCAAATTAGCATTTCCTATTGGGCATCCTTATTAGAGTATCAGAAGATAATTCAGCACCGCAATATAGCCTTGAGGTCTCGTTCTGGCGGGAGATGGCGTGCCGCGGACGACGATGAGCTAGAAGCGTGGGCCCAGCAACTGGTGGCAGTGGGAGCGCGCATTATCCGCAAAAGAGGGCAGGTGCTGAAGAAACTGAATCCAGAGGTTCAGCGGCTCCATCAGAAGATCAGCGATGGGAGCGAGCGAATAACTCTGACGTATAAAGCAGCTGGGGACCTCGATGTGAACGACGACATCGAGGAGCAATTCAAGCTTGCTTTGGAGCGCACCAGAGAAAAAGAGCTTAAATTTGGTATGACCTTAGTAGGCCCTCATAGGGATGATGTGGTCGTGACTGTGAACGGCATGGACCTCAGGATATTCGGGTCACAGGGTCAACACCGAACAGCGGCCATCGCGTTAAAATTGGCTGCCGCCCGATTTCTGCAACAGGCAAGGGGTGAACAGCCAATTTTACTATTGGACGATGTTTTCGCCGAGTTAGATCAGAACAGGACACGACTGGTTTTTGATGTGCTCGCCGAGTTCGGTCAGATGTTTATCGCAACGGCTAAGGAAAGCGATCTGGCTGGTTGTGGTGAAAGTCTAGGCCGGATGATCATCGCCGATGGCACGGTGACTCTTTCGTGAATCGAGGTGTTCATTTTGGTAGCAGCGATAGAGAGAAGAGAAAGGATGATGTCTCTGGGTCAGGTCCTGCACAGTCTTCTTCGCAACTGGGGAGTTGACGAGAAGGTTCGAGAAAGACAAGCCGTAGCTCTCTGGAGCAAAACCGTTGGTTCTCAAATAGCTGAGAATACGGAGGCTGTTGGGGTTGAAGATGGCAGGATTTTTGTTCGAGCGAGGTCTTCTACGTGGAAAACGGAATTGGTTTTTGTGAAACCTGAAATTATAGATCGTTTGAACCATGCAGTAGGTAAGAAAGTGATCAGAGACATCATCTTTGTGAGCGACAGCTGGGGATCAGGTATTTCACCGTAATAAGTGGATTGGAGATAGTTGATTATGGCAAATAAGGGCAAGGAGCGAGGACATTCATACGATGCCCGTACAATTCATGTGCTCAAAGGTTTGGAAGCTGTACGGCGACGACCGGCGATGTACATAGGCAGCGTTTCCCCCAGGGGTCTCCACCACCTCGTGTACGAGGTGGTGGACAACAGCATCGACGAAGCCATGGCGGGCTATTGTGACCACATCACTGTCACCATGCTTAAAAATAATAAAGTTACAGTAACGGACAACGGGCGTGGAATCCCCGTAGATCTGCACCCAACACAGAAGAAGCCAGCGGTCGAGGTGGTGATGACTACACTCCATGCTGGCGGAAAGTTCGATAAGAGATCGTATAAGGTATCCGGGGGTCTGCATGGAGTCGGTGTCTCGGTGGTCAACGCTCTTTCGGAGTGGCTGGAGGTGGAGGTGGTCAGGGATGGGAAGAGGTATTATCAGAAATATAAGCGGGGAGTTCCTGAAGCGAAGCTGAAGGTTCTGGGCAAAGAAAAAGGAAGTGGCACCAGGATAACCTTTTTGCCAGACACAAAGATTTTTAAGAAGATAGAATTTAGCTTCGATGTGCTTTCCCAGAGGCTGAAGGAATTGGCCTTCTTGAATCCTGGGGTGAAGATCGAGATAAACGAAGAAAAGAGCAGGAAGTCGCACGTATTTCAGTATGAAGGTGGCCTGATCTCTTTCGTTAAGTTCCTCAACGAAAACCGAAACGCTCTTCATGCGCAGCCCATTTATGTAGGCAAAGAAAAGGACGATATCAGTGTAGAGATCGCCCTGCAGTACACCGACTCCTACGTTGAGAACATCTTCAGCTATGCGAACAATATAACGACTCTCGAGGGAGGTAGCCATCTCAGTGGATTTAAAACGGCGTTGACCAGGACGGTGAATAATTATGCGCAGAAAAATAATATGATCAAAAGCGCTTCTTTTACCCTCAGCGGCGAGGATGTGAGAGAAGGCCTGACGGCGGTGGTCAGTGTGAAGTTGGCCAACCCGCAGTTTGAAGGGCAGACGAAAACAAAACTCGGGAACAGTGAAGTAAAGGGAGCTGTGGAGAATGTCTTGGGAGAAGGGTTGACCACCTTTTTTGAGGAGAACCCCTCGTTGGCCAAAATCATCGTCGAGAAGACAGTCTCGGCGGGTAGGGCTCGAGAGGCCGCTCGCAAAGCGCGAGAGTTAACCCGAAGGAAATCTGCCCTAGAATCCAGCAGCTTGCCCGGAAAGCTGGCTGACTGCTCTTATAACGATCCCAAGCATTGTGAGATCTATCTAGTAGAGGGAGACTCTGCGGGAGGTTCTGCTAAGTCTGGACGCGATCGCCGATTTCAAGCAATCTTGCCCCTTAGGGGAAAAATCCTCAACGTCGAGAAGGCTCGTCTGGATAAGGCGTTGAGCAACGAGGAGATTCGGACCATCGTCACCGCTTTAGGAACGGGTATAAAGGATGAGTTCGACATCGTGAAGGCACGTTACGACAAAGTGATCATCATGACAGATGCCGACGTTGATGGTGCCCATATCCGCACACTGTTGTTGACCTTTTTTTATCGTTATATGCCGGAGCTGGTTGAATTGGGTCATGTTTACATTGCTCAACCGCCCCTTTACCGGCTGAGAAAGGGAAAGCGGGAGCATTATGCTTACAGCGAAGAGGAAAAGGACAATTTGCTGAAGAGACTTGGCGGGAGGGGTGTAGATCTTCAGAGATACAAGGGCTTAGGCGAGATGAATCCAGAGCAGTTGTGGAAGACGACCATGGATCCAGAGACGCGCACGATGTTTCAGGTGACTTTGGACGACGCCACCGAGGCAAACCGCATCTTCAACACCCTTATGGGCGAAAAAGTCGAGCCGCGCCGTAAGTTCATCGAGGACAACGCCACTTATGTGCGAAACCTTGATGTATAAGAGAATATGGCTCTTTGCTGAGATATGTTTCCCATTTAGAATCGATTATAGATAGACTGAAAGACAAAATACCATGACGACTCCTAGACAAAATATCATCCCGGTCTACATAGAAGACGAGATGAAGAGCTCGTATATCGATTACTCAATGAGCGTGATCGTTTCACGAGCTTTGCCGGACGTACGCGACGGGATGAAACCAGTGCACAGGCGTATTCTTTACGCCATGGACGATTTAGGTCTGGCCTCCAATCGTTCGCATAAGAAAAGCGCTCGCGTGGTGGGAGAGGTGTTGGGCAAGTACCACCCTCATGGTGACACCGCCGTCTATGATGCCATGGTCCGGATGGTGCAGGAATTCTCCCTGCGCTACCCCATGATAGATGGCCAGGGTAATTTCGGATCTGTCGACGGAGACAGCGCGGCGGCCATGAGATATACCGAGGTTCGCCTCTCTCCTATGGGCGAGGAGATGCTCAGCGATTTGGCCAAGGAAACTGTGGATTTTGCGCCCAACTTCGATAATAGCCTTCAGGAACCTCTGGTTCTACCGTCGCCATTGCCAAACCTTTTGGTGAACGGCGCTTCCGGAATCGCTGTGGGTATGGCCACCAATATACCTCCTCATAACATCGGAGAGGTCGTCGATGGGATCGTGGCCCTGATTGAGGATCCGGAAATCGAAATAGACGAGCTAATGGAGTTCATCAAAGGCCCAGATTTTCCCACCGGAGGGGTAATCACCGGGGCAAGCGGTATCAGGGAGGCATACCGTACAGGTAGAGGTCGCGTTATCCAACGAGCCTTCGCTAAAGTGGAAACTCAGAAGAGCGGACGGGAGAGCATCGTCGTTAGCGAAATCCCCTTTCAGGTGAACAAATCGAACCTTCTTGCCAAGATTGCCGAGCTTGTTCGAGAGAAGAGGGTTGAGGGTATCAGCGACTTACGCGACGAGTCCGACCGTGAGGGTATGCGGGTGGTCATAGATCTGCGGAAAGGGGTCAATCCGGAGGTGGTGCTCAATCAGCTTTACAAACACACTCAGATGCAGGAGACCTTCGGCGTCATCATGTTGACCCTGGTGGGGGGACGACCACAGGTACTGAATTTAAAGGAGGTGCTACAGAGATTTGTGGAGCACCGCCATGAGGTGGTGGTTCGCAGAACTAAATTCGATCTGAAAAAAGCCGAGCAGCGGGCCCACATTCTGGAGGGCCTCAAGATAGCTCTGGATCATATTGATGAGATCGTAGCCCTTATTAAAAAGTCAAAAGATCCCGACACGGCGCGCCAGGGCCTAATGAAACGATTTGACTTGTCCAAAGTTCAAGCCCAAGCCATCTTGGACATGCGGCTACAGCGCCTCACAGGGCTGGAACGCCGCAAGATAGAGGAGGAATATCTCCAGTTGATAAAAGAGATCGCGCGACTAAAGGGAATTTTGGAAAGTCAAGTTCATAGGATGGCCCTCATCAAGGAGGAGCTCCTTAGCTTGAAGGAGAAGTTCAGCGATGAGCGGCGCACCACGATCATCGATGAGGAACAAGGAGAATTCACCTTGGAGGATCTCATCGCTGAGGAGGACATGGTCATCACCATCTCCCATACGGGTTACATCAAACGGTTGCCTACCAGCACCTATAGACGTCAACGGCGTGGCGGCAGGGGCGTGACAGGTATGGGTACCAAGGAAGAGGATTTCGTGGAGCACTTATTCATCGCATCGACTCACGATTATATCCTCTTCTTCACCGATCGGGGGCGCTGCTATTGGCTTAAGGTGCACTGGATTCCACAAGGTGGCCGGATGGCTAAGGGTCGGGCAGTGGCCAATTTGCTAAAAATCCAGCCGGGAGAGTCCATCGCCGCCTTCGTGCCGGTGAAGTTTTTCGACGATGAGCACTATGTCATCACCGCCACCCGGAAGGGAATCATCAAGAAAACGCTCTTGGCCAAGTATAGTCATCCGCGCAAGGGTGGTATCTGCGGGGCATTGGTAGATGAGGATGATGAGCTCATCGAGGCCAAGCTCACCGATGGGAACCAGGATATTATCTTGGGCACCAGGAAGGGGAAGGCTATCCGATTCCCTGAATCTGATGTCCGGTGTATGGGAAGATCAAGCCGGGGCGTGAAAGGGATCACTTTGGGAAAGGGCGATTGGCTTGTGGGAATGGTCGTGGTGAAACGGGGTGCAACCCTCCTGGTGGTATCTGAGAATGGTTACGGTAAAAGAAGCAACATCAGCGATTATCCCCTGCAACACAGAGGTGGTAAAGGGGTTATAACCATCAAGAACACAGCTCGCAACGGAGATGTGGTCACCATCAAGGAAACGGTGGAGACGGATGAGCTGATGATTATCACCCAGGGAGGAGTCGTGATACGCCTCCCCATTAGGGGCGTCAGTGTCATCGGTCGCAACACCCAGGGAGTGAAGCTCATCAATCTTGATGAGGGGGATAAGGTGGTGGACGTAGCCCGGGTGGTTTCCGAGGAGGAGTAAGATATTCTTACGGATATTATTGAGAAATTTAGAAGTATGTGCTATTAGGTATGCAGAGAGCAGAAGGGCATATCTTCCTCAATAAATAGAGGAAGATACAGAGATGAGGGGCGAAATTTATAATAGGTCTGTGCTATATGCATGGCAAAGGTGCCCCACAGTCGGAGAAAAAGGGACTGTGGGCTTTTTGTTCCTTCTTATAGGCCATGTATATAGAAAAAGGGAGTAATCACTCACGGTGTGACCTTACAAATGGAGGTTATCATGTTAAAAAAAAGCTGTCTCATTTTTGGATTAATGCTTATGATGACCTCAAGCTATGCCCAGGAAGGGTGGTACTGGCAGAATCCTTTGCCCCAGGGGCACGATCTCCACGCCGTCTGGTTTGCAGACGCCGATACTGGATGGGCAGTGGGGTATGGAGGCACAGTTCTTTTTACCGCTGATGGTGGCGAAAACTGGGATGTGCGCAACGTCGGAACGGATCGTTATCTATTTGACATATGTTTTCGAGGAGACAGAACTTCCTGGGCGGTGGGCGGAACCAGGCAAGGAGGAGTTGTCCTCAAAACGACAGATGGTGGA
Source organism: candidate division Zixibacteria bacterium SM23_81 (assembly GCA_001304015.1). Lineage (GTDB taxonomy): Bacteria > SM23-81 > SM23-81 > SM23-81 > SM23-81 > SM23-81. The sequence goes on from LJUY01000012.1 coordinate 57,075, forward strand.
CAGAGTTGGAGTGAGCAAAATCCTGGAACAGTTTCGAGCCTTTACAGCGTTTTTTTCATCGACCAGTATAATGGCTGGGCCGTGGGATACAATGGCACCATCGTGCATACCGCAGATGGTGGCGAAAACTGGAATCCGCAGACTTCCGCGACTGCCTATGAGCTTGAGAGCGTCTACTTTGTCGATGACACCACCGGGTGGGCGGTGGGTAACTATGGCTACATCATAAAGACCATCGATGGTGGGGAGATCTGGAATACCCAGGCTTCTGGAACGACTGACTGGTATTACAGCGTTTATTTCACAGATGTAAATGATGGGTGGGTCGTGGGAGGTGGGGGCATCATCTTGCATACTAGCGATGGTGGCACCAACTGGCATGTGCAAACCTCCACAGCTTACACACTGCTTGAAGACGTCCATTTCATAGATGAAAACACGGGGTGGATCGCCGGTCACTATGGCGCCATCCTGGAAACCTCAGACGGTGGAGACAACTGGGAGACTCGCTACGTTGAACCGAACCAGGATCTTTACAGCATCTATTTTTTAGATAGCAATAACGGCTGTGCAGTGGGGGAAGGCGGCACCATCGTACACACAACAGACGGTGGGAGCACCTGGGATGAACAGTCTTCTGGATCCGTGCAGTTCCTCGATGATGTTTATTTTACAAATGACACCACGGGCTGGACAGTGGGATGGTCCGGGACCATCTTGCATACCAAAGATGCTGGAGCCACCTGGGATGCTCAAACTTCCGGGACTTTCTATGAGCTTTTCAGTGTCTTCTTTACAGATGACAGCACTGGCTGGGCAGTAGGGAAAAAAGGGACCATCGTGCACACCGACGATGGCGGAGGCAATTGGAACGCTCAGCCCTCCGGAACATCCAAGATACTGTGGAGCGTCCATTTTGAGAACGACACATTAGGTTGGGCCGTGGGAGAGGTCGGCACCATCATTCACACCCGCGATGGAGGAGAGAACTGGAGCGAGCAAACCTCGGGGACCGATCAGTGGCTTTTTGGCGTCTTCTTCACAGATGACACGACTGGCTGGGCAGTGGGAGATTTTGCCATCTTGCACACCACAGATGGTGGAGAAATCTGGGTCGAACAGCCTTCTGCAGGCGCCGAATATCTTTATGATGTCTATTTTGTCGATGACAATACGGGCTGGATCGCGGGAGAAAACCAGTGGGGTGGGATCATTTTGCACACTCCCGATGGAGGCCAGAGTTGGGCTAGTCAAATATCTGGTAATATCGAGGGCCTTTCTAAGATTTATTTTACGGATGATAATGATGCTAATGTGGGATGGGTCGTGGGTCAACTGGGCACGATCTTATACACCGAAGATGGCGGAGTCAACTGGTACGCTCAGGAGTCCGGAACCGCCAATCATCTGGACGGCGTCTTTTTCACAGATGCCAGCACAGGTTGGGCAGTGGGGATAAATGGGACCATACTGCACATCACCACAGGAGGCATCACGCCGGTAGAGGAAGATATCAGTCAGTCCATCAGCACCCCGACAGATTTTCACCTAGCCCAAAACTATCCGAATCCGTTTAATCCCTCCACGACCATCGAATTTTCTCTGCCACATGCCTGCCACGTCACATTAACGGTCTATAACATCAGGGGACAGAAAGTCGCCACCCTTGTGTCAGAGAGGCTTTTGGCCGGAAGGCACAGGGCGATTTGGCAAGCAAGCGTTTGCGCCAGCGGCGTTTACTTGTGTCGCCTCCAGGCGGACGATTTTGTGGAGACGAAGAAAATGCTGTTTTTGAAATAGAATGTCCATAGTACGAACGTAGCGGTTGCAGTTTACTGCAGCGAACAAGAAAGCTCACCTTGATATAGTGTGGGTTTCTTGTTGTTTCATCGGAAACGAAAGGCTTCGATACGCCCAATCTCCTCTCTGAAGATCCGCGCAAATCCCCTTTCATATGTGGTCTCAACTAAACTCCAGACTGTCCAGGCAAAAGGGATGTGGACGGAATCTACGCCAGAGTCCTAAACTCTGCATCATCTGTTTTCTCATTGACTTCTCTATTTGCGCTAATTATAGTAAAAGTGGAATTCTATGATTCATTCTCTCAGCCACGCACAGGAAGTTGTTATTCAAGAAATAAGAGCACTTGGTTTAAGGAACAACATGGCTCGAGGTTTATTTTGGTAACGCTTTGTGCCCTTCAAAGTGGGACGTGATGAAGATTTCCTTCCGAAAAGAGCACCTATTCCTTCTCATTCTGTTCCTCTTCGCCTTGGGGCTGCGTCTCGTATATCTGGGTCAGCTCCGAGACAGCCCATTATTTGATGCTCCCATCATGGATGCTGAGTACCATGACCAGTGGGCTTTGGCTATCCGCGATGGGCAACCGTTCCATGAAGGTCCCTACTTTCGAGCTCCCTTATATGCCTATTTTCTCGCCGGCATCTATACTCTTTTCGGCCATAGTTATCTGGCCGCCCGTGTCGTTCAGTTTTTCATCGGCTCCCTGAGTGTTCTGCTCGTCTACTTTCTGGGAAAGAGAACTTTTGGTCCCGCGGTGGGTAAGATTGCTGCGGCTTTGGCCTGTGTAAACGGCGCCTTTATCTATTTTGAAGGAGAGTTGCTCATTCCGGTGTTGATTGTCTTTTTAGATCTGGTTTTGGTACTGGCAGTGCTGTCGGCCCAGGAGAGACCTGCTTGGTGGCGGTGGTTGGGGTGTGGGGCCATCTTGGGGTTGTCGGCCATAGCTCGGCCAAACGTGCTGCTGTTTGGAGCAGTTCTCGTGCCCTGGGTGATGATGCGACTGAGAAGGCGTGGTCTGAGCATGAAGAAATCCCTGGTACACATCAGCGGACTTTTGCTGGGAACGGTGCTGACGATACTGCCGGTAACAGTGCGGAACTGCGCGGTGAGCGGAGATTTTGTGCCCATAGCTTCTCAGGGTGGAGTGAACTTCTTCATAGGCAACAATCAACAGGCAGATGGCGTTACGGCAATCGTTCCGGGGACCCGAGACTCTTGGTGGGGTGGATATCACGACGCCATCGCGCTGGCCGAGGAGGCCGAGGGCCGCAGCCTGAAGGCGTCGGAGGTTTCCAACTATTGGTTCAAGAGAGGATTAAAGTTCGTACAGGATGATCCCGGGGCATACCTTCGCCTGTTGTTGAAGAAGCTGGCTCTTTTCTGGGGTGGCGCAGAGATTTCCAACAACAAGAACATATACTTCTATTCTAGCATGACCCCGCTTTTGGCCATTTTGATCAGGCCGGGGCCTATCTTCTGTCCCTTCGGAATCTTGGCTCCCCTGGCCTTAGTGGGCATGCTGTTGGCTTGGCGCAGGAAAGAGAGAAAGGGACAGCTCTTGACCGTGTTCGTTTTCTCGTACATGGCCAGCGTTGTGCTGTTTTTTGTCAACGCCCGATACCGACTGCCGGTGATTCCTTTTCTGTTGCCCTTCGCAGCATACGGTCTGGTCTATTTGTTTCGAAACAGACGCCAGGCCCGTGTGGTGCCCTCTATGGGCTTGATCTTGGCTCTTGGGCTGGGGATAAATCTCAATCTGGCTGGCTACCCAGTCTCTCGCTTGGAAGACTCATATGCCAGGTTGGGCTACGCCTATCTGGTTAAGAAAATGTATCAGCAGGCCGAAGTCGAATTTCATCGAGCCCTGTCTATAAATCCCCAGTATAGGCGAGTAACCCCAGCGCGGTTATACTCTATCACAGGGCTGGCCCAAGTGTACCAGGAGACAGGCGAACTGGACAAGGCCATCGACCGGTGGAAGGAGGCGGTCTCGCTGAGACCGTATATGACAGAGTCCCTCTTTCTGACGGGGCCTGAGATGAAGAACCTTCGCTACCAGCTGGCTTGCGCCTACTATGCCAGAGGGAGGCTGGAAGACGCCATCGCTCAGTGGGAAGAGATATTGCGACTTTGGCCACGGGCAATGGAGTCATACATAAAATTAGGCAATGCCAAAGAGGACCGGGGACAATACCATGAGGCCATTGCTGTTTTGGAGCGGGCCATTCAGGTCAACCCCCGGTACTATCTGGCCTACTACAATCTGGGGAATTTGTACACAAAGCTCGCCAGGTTTGAAGAGGCAGCGGATCGTTATAAAAGGGCTATAGAGATAAATCCGAACTTCGCGGATGCGTATATCAATTTGGCCTGGCTGTACTCGCAAATAAACGTTCACCTAGATGAGGGCATAGAGCTAGTCATGAAGGCTCTGCAGATGGATGCAGGCGTGGGAGCCTATTGGGAAACACTGGCTGAGCTTTATATCAAGAAGGGGGAGTTGGAGAGGGCCAGGGGGATTTTTCGTCAGATGATCAAGAGGGAGCCAGAGGAGACTTACTGGAGAAGGCGACTTGAGGAGCTGGGAGGCTAATGTAGATGAATCGAGGATTGCGGCAAGACATGAAGAAAACAGAGCTCTGCTTAAAATGGTTCCCCTCGCTGGTCTGCGTCATAACCGTAATTCTGGTTTCAGTAGTGTGCGCTGGATCATCTCCTTTGGAAAGGCAAACGTCTCCACTAGACTCAAAGAAGAAAGAGACAAGGGCCACTAGAATCTCCTCGAAGATCGATATTGATGGTTTTTTAAACGAAGCCGCCTGGAAGGACGGTCAAAATATCACCTCCTTTTTGCAAAGAGCACCCAACTATGGAGATCCGCCATCTGAGCCGACAGAGGTGATAATTCTGTACGATTCTGAAAATCTGTATATGGGCATCAGATGTTTTGACAGCCAGCCGGAATGTATAGAGGCAAACATGACTCAAAGGGATAGTGAACTCTGGAACGACGATGCCTTCGAGATATTTATTGACTCTTTCCACGACCTTCAGTCATGTAGCTATTTCGTCATCAATCCTCTCGGCACGCAGACAGATGGTCGATGCACGGGTAACGGTACTAGTGTAGAGTCCATATGGGACGGCGATTGGAGAGCGATGGCGAGGGTGACTTCTTGGGGTTGGTGTGGAGAACTGGCCATTCCCTTCTTTAACCTTCCATTTGATGCTGGGAAAGACCAGATCTGGGGCATTAATCTCATGCGGGTGCATAAAAGGACTGGCCAGGATCACCTCTGGCAGCTTGAAAAGCAATTCTTTCGCGTTTCTGACTACGGAAACCTGGTCGGATTAAGGGATCTGAGGAGAGGAAGGGCCTTTGAGATGATGCCCTTTACTACCCTGCGGAGGAGTGAAAATCCAGATGAGCAGATTAAAAGTGATGTTGGGGGCGATCTAAAATACAACTTCACTTCCACCTTCTCAGCAAACCTAACCATCAACCCCAAATCGAAGCAGATCCGGATCAGATAAACCTCTCCACTGAAGAGATCTGGCTGCCAGAAAAGCGCCCTTTCTTTCTGGAGGGATGTGAACTCTTTGGGATGCCCACGAATCTCTTTTATTCCCGTCGAATAAGTGAGATAACGGCTGGGGGAAAACTGACCGGAAAAATAAACCGGCTCTCTATTGCCCTTGTCGATGTGCACACCCCGGGGGAAAGAGGCGTCCCAGCGAGATTCCAGGATGAAGAAGCCAATTTCCTGGCTGCAAGGCTGAAAGGGGATATATTTGGTTCTTCTTATCTTGGCCTCACAGGCGTGAATTGGGCTAATGAGGA
>LJUY01000046.1 GCA_001304015.1 candidate division Zixibacteria bacterium SM23_81
CTTTCCCACTCCCCCTCCTCTTCAGCTAGACACCCTAGAATCCGCCAAATTGGAAGCCGGCTGGAGATACAAGATCGAATATGTCGCCGAAGAAGCCGACACGCTCTTCCATCGGCCAACTGACAAAATCAGAGCTTATTTCTTTCTCCCTGACCATGAGAGGGGAGCAATACTCCCAGCCATCGTGGCTATCCACCAGGACGGGCCCCACACACATCTGGGGAAATCAGAGCCCGCTGGTTTGGGAGGAGATGAAAATCTGCAGTATGGCTTGGAACTGTTTGAAAGAGGCTATGTGGTCATCTGCCCTGACAGGTATTACCACGCTGAGCGAAGGCGCATTTCCAACTCCAGCCCAGCCGGTTCACAGATGATGCGGGACTTGGGACTGTGGCTAAAATGGGCTGGACAGCTGATTCTATCGGGAAGGACTCATATGGGAAAGGAGATATATGATCTGACGCGAGCCGTTGATGCGTTAACCTCCTACGATTTTGTGGACCCAGGCAGGATCGGAGCCATCGGCCATTCAGCGGGCGGAAACGTTTTAGTCTACTTCATGTTTGTGGACAAAAGAGTTCGCGTGGGCGTTTCCTCTTGTGGCTTTTATGACCTCATCGATGATTTTGACGATGGCGATCAATCCTTCTCAAACTCGGTTTTCGCTATACCCTCTTTAGCCAAGCTTGGCAGATCCGCTGATTATCTGGCCTTCCTCGCCCCAAGGCCATTTCTGATGACCAGAGGCCTGAAAGAGCTGGAGAGCGAGGGGGAAAGCAAAAAGCATGTCGCAAAGACCAAATCAATCGAGCAGCGCGTAAGCCTGCGATATAATCAACTTGATGCCAGCGAAAATTTTAAGACCATCTACTTCGAAGGTGGCCACGATTTCCCCTCAGAGGTGAGACAACAGGCCTACCACTGGCTGGATAGTCATTTGCGACTTAAGTGACAAAAAAATAGTACAAATAAAATAGTGAAACTATTTGGTTTTGCGGGCGCTGTTATACGGCCACACCCTGACAACTTCTATCAACCTAAAGAACCAGAAAATGAAAACACAGATGCAAAAACTGAGCATTGACACCAAAATAAGGCTTAACAACGGAATCGAAATGCCTATTTTGGGCTTTGGCACCTATCAAATAGGAGGGGGCACCAAAGCACAAGATGCTGTCCGCTATGCCCTGGAGGCGGGCTACAAACTCATAGACACAGCCGCCATGTACGAGAACGAAGAGGAAGTCGGAGAAGCAGTGAGGCAAAGCGCTATTCCTCGAGAGGAGATCTTCGTCACCACCAAATTACGGAATTCAGACCACGGCTACAGGGCTGCTATAACTGCTTGTGAAAAAAGCCTTGAGAAGTTGGGTCTGTCCTATCTTGATCTCTATCTGATTCACTGGCCCGTAGAGGACCTGCGAAATGAAACCTGGAAGGCTTTGGAAAGCCTGTTGGGTGAAGGAAAATGCAGGGCTATCGGCGTCAGCAATTACATGATTTGGCATCTGGAGGAGCTATTGGATAACTCACGGACCATCCCCGCCGTGAATCAGGTTGAATTTAATCCCTATCTCTACCAAGAGGATCTCCTGGAGTTCTGTCGCTCCCATCACATCCAGCTTGAGTCATACAGCCCGCTGACAAAAGGTTCAAAGCTTCATGATCCGAAATTACTAGATCTGGCCTCAAAATATTCCAAAAGCCCCCCACAAATCCTCATTCGCTGGGCCCTTCAATCAGGAGTCGTCACCGTTCCCAAATCCTCAAAAAAAGAGAGAATTTTTGAAAACTCAGATGTTTTCGACTTTACGATTTCACCTGAAGATATGAAAGCTCTCGACTCATTTGATGAGGGCTTGCGCACCAGTTGGGACCCTTCCACAGCTCCATAGCCATTGGCCCCCACTGATCTCGAAAACTCACACTGAGAGATTATTCTGCCAGGCATTGCGAATGGCACTTGACCACTTCCACCTCCAGCTTGCTCTGGCGAGTATCTCAAAGTGACCCCAATATGAGTCAAATTTGGCTCAAATTTAGGAAAATACCTTTGTGAATACCGGCTTCAGTGACAAATTGAGGCAATTCATTCGGGAAATGCCCAAGGCAGAGCTTCATCTCCATATGGAGGGAGCCATACCTGTGGAGACGCTTTTTCATCTTATTCGAAGAGAAGGTAATGAACCATCCATCAAGAAAATAGACGACTTGCGTCGGAAACTTTGCTATAAAGATTTTGAGCACTTTATCGATGTGTGGGTTTGGAAGAACACCTTCATCAGAGACGAGCAGGATTTCGAAGAAATTGCCTATCAAGTGCTGCGCCGCTTGAGTGAGCAAAATGTCAAGTACGTCGAAGCTTTCTACTCTCCAGGCGATTATCGACGCAAGGGTTTATCTTCTCAAGGAATTACTGAATGCTTAATAGAGGGTAAGGAAAGAGCATACCGCGATTTTGGCATTCGAAGCGAGTTGATCGTTGACCTCATTAGAGATCATGGACCGGCCATCGGCAGACAACGCTTAGATGAGCTGACACCCTATTTGGGCAAAGGGCTTATTGGCATCGGGCTGGGGGGAAGTGAGCAGGAATTTCCGGCCGATCCCTATGCTGCCCTTTACCACGAAGCGAAAAAACGAGGCTTCAGGCTGACTGCTCACGCCGGTGAGGTGATGGGAGCAGATGCAATATGGACTGTTGTTGAGAAATTGGGGGTTGAGCGGGTTGGCCATGGTGTGAGGGCTTATGAAGATCCGCAACTTGTCTCTCTGCTTAAGGAAAGACAGATCCCCCTGGAAATGTGTGTGATGAGCAATGTGAGAACGGGAGTTTGCCGATCAATAGAAGCTCACCCTATAAAGCAATATCATCAGGAAGGACTGATGGTGACCGTGAATTCTGATGACCCGACTATGTTTAATACCTCCATCAGTGAAGAATACCTCGTATTAGTTCAGAAGCTTGGCTTTACGATGAGTGATCTGAAACGTTTGAGCATGAATAGTATTGATGCCTCTTTCATGTCAGCTGAAGATAAAGAGCGAATGAAATCACAGTTTGAAAAAGAATGGCAACGACTCATAGAAAAGCATTGCGGTAGATCCTAATCGAGCGCCAATTTCAGATGAAGCCAGTTATGTGAGACGGATATGTTCATGCAAATTGTCTTCCGAGTTCGGAATCGTTCCAGACGCCCAAGTGTGTAGAAATCCCAAGGTGATGCAATAAAGAATGAGCTGTTATATCAAAGGCTGCTTGGTCCAGTTAGCTCGATATATTTTCGAAGAATCGCTTTTCTCTATCCAACGTCAACGTTGGCTTCGTCTTCAGGGTCTCACGAGAGGTAACAGTATGGATTTTCACGAGGTCGGGAGCGTTGGCCTTTAAAATTATCGCTATTTTGGCATGATTAATGCATCATTCCTATTATGGTTCCAAAGGATCCTCCAAGAGATATTCGATCCTAATGAACTCATCGCCTTACAGGGTAATACTGGGTTCATCTTCCAAATCCCAAGGATTCAATAAAAATAAAATAGAAAAGGAAAAAGAATCAATAATGAAAAAACCCATGTTTTCCGTTGTTCCACTTCTTATTCTTTGTTTCATATTAGTATTCTATGGATACTCAAAGAATTACTCGAAAAGCTCACAGCCTGCCGCTGTGACGAAAGGACCAGCCGTCGAGATAGACGGCATAAAATGGACTCAGGTTTTGTATTGGGATTTCGCGAATGGTTCTTATCCAAGTAGCTGGGGCTGGGGAGACTGGGATGTCGTCGATGGGATACTCGAGGGGCAAGATCCTGATGGCAGCATCTCTGTGTATTTTTTCCCATTCGATCACGACGCAAATTTCATCTTGGAGACAAAAGTTCAGTTCATTCAAAAAACATCTATGCATGATGTCGAAGCTCAACTCTTAACCAGAGATAGCAGAAAACTCAACTATGAAAGCGGCATGGTTCTTTTCGCTAAGGAGAACAATGCAACTGTGCGGCACATGGCCAACAAGATCGACTATGTCTATGAGACCTTTCGAGTTGACATGGAGATAAATTATCGAGAATGGTATGTGATGAAATTTATGGTTTATAACGGGCTTGTGAAAGCTTTCGTGAACGATGTCCAAGTATATATTTCAAACAATAGCTTCCCCGTTGGGACATACCACGAACCGCATCTCGCTGTGAAATCAGGCATGGCCAAATTCGAATACGTAAAGATTTTGACTGTCAAATAGCAAAAAATCTCTTTTCTGGTCAGCAATTTGCTATTATTTGGCAATGATCAATTGTTTAAAACAAAGAGGTCTGCTATGAGGGCAAAAAGTTGGACGAACTTAAAACATGGGAGAAAATTTCTCTTGGACAGTTTTTTCCTGGCGTCCTTCTTCTTGGTCTCAGCTGGAGTGTTTGAGTTTTCCTCTAGCCAGGAGATAGAGGATCAGACGCCGGAAGTTCCTTTAACGCGAGTCATTGAGGTGGGCGGCGATTACGGCCATTATTCGGACGATCTGGGCAGCACTAATTCCCAGTTTTTGAGATTCTCAATTGCAAAGCCAGATGTTTATACGTGGCGTTTTGTGACGGGCCGCGCCTATCGATTCAAGGATGAGGCTTTTGACATCGGCGTCTCGTACACGCGATATCTGCCGGATGGCATCAGCCTCTCACTAGGCATTAGTACAGGCACTGGCGAGGTTATATCCCCAGAATATCGAGTAGACGCATCCATCGGCATGGCGTTCTTGGAAAAAGATAACTTGTTGGCTTCGGTGGGATACACACGATCACAGAGCAAAGCTGAAAACCGTTCTGACGGTGTTGGCCTCGGGCTTACCTACTATATGGATGACCACTGGATCCTGAGCGCTTCTGGTCGGTATGATATTGGTCAGCCCGGCGAAACGGTATCAACCTCGGGAGGTCTAGGCATCACTTACGGAGTCTATCGCAAAAGATACATAGGTGCAGCAGTTGAGTTTGGGGACGTATCCTATCTGCTTATTGGACCCAGTGAGGTATTGGTCGACTACAACAGCACCACCTATAAGTTGTACTTCTCGCACTATCAAACACCCAGCGTGGGTTTTCATCTTCGCCTGGACTACGAGCGCAATTCCTTCTACGACTTGGTGGGCGGTTCAATAACGCTGTTCAAAGAGTGGTAACGAAGGCTGGCGTAGCTGAGCTACCCTTGAAAAAAGAGCGAAGACCTCGGCATAATAACCAGGTGTGAATCATATTGGCGTCCCCACCAAGAGATGTAACCACTCCCGCAGGCAGCGATCCGGCGTCCGCTGCAAGAACCGCCGCTGCCCGTTCTGGCCTCCTGGCCGCCTTCGCTGGCGTGTCCTGCTTTCTCGCCCTCATCCAGATCTTCTGTGTGTTTTTTAGCCTCATTGGAATTGCCCTAAACCAGCCTCTGGCAATCATCATTCTCGTTCTCATTCTGATAATTTCCTACCTTTTCGCCACAAGATTCCGAGAACCGGGAACTGAGCAAGCTCTTACTCCCTCCTCTAAACGAGCCAACCCTCTTTTAACTGGGGTTCTGAAAATACTCGGCATCGGATTTCTGCTCTGGGCCGGATGGGTGTGGTTGCAGCTTTGGATTCTGGCCTCATTGCGCCCTCCTTACGACTGGGACGGCCTCTACTATCACATCCCGGCAATCCATGAATGGGTCCTGGCTGGCCGCGTCTTGTGGATCGGAAATATGATGGATATACCGTTTGTCAGCTATCCCATGGGTGTGGAGGTCTGCACCTTTTTCATGCACCATATCTTTCAGACAACTCGTCTTGTTAATGCATGTAACCTGTGGTACTGGCCGCTTGCCTTTCTTGCGGTCGTGGTGATCGCCTCCAGGCTGGGAGCGCGGGGAATTTGGAAGTGGCTGGCGGGTGCGCTGGTCATTGGGGCGCCCGTTTTCATCAGCCAGAGCGTAAGCTGCTATATTGATATCGGCTTTGCCAGCGCTGTCATGGCAGCCATAGCCGCCTCATGCATTTTTGTCTTTCATAAAGAACTGTCACTATGGTATAAAGCAATCCTTTTCGCGGCCAACGTTGGGCTTGCAGCCGGCTCCAAGGGGACAGGCCTGCCCTTCGCCGCCGTCTTCTTCGCTGCGGTCATAATTGGCCTTCTCTGCGTCTATGGTTTCAAATATTGGAAGACGTGGCGCAGACAAATTCTTATCGGCGTGCTCATCGTGCTGGCTATTGGTGGATACTGGTACGTGCGAAACACGATAAAAACAGGCAATCCCATTTATCCCTTGCAACTTAAGTTTGGTGTAAATGTGCTCATCGAGGGCTACGATCATGTGCTTTTCAATGAGGCCAACATGCCTCCCTGGCTCGAAAAATACCCGCCCCCGACGCGCATGTTTATCTCCTGGCTTCAGCTGGACGCACCGATTTCCAGCTACGCGCCGATAGGGGGAATGGGGTACATCTGGATTGCCGGTGCCCTACCTGCCTTTTTCTTCTTGTGGATACAAATTCTGCGAAAACGTAGGAGCACTGTCTGTCCCATCGGCGAGTTTGCCTTTTTGACAGCCCTTGTCCTGACTCTCCTCATCGTACAACCGGCAGCATGGTGGGCACGATTCACCCTCTGGCTGCATGCTCTTGGTCTCCCCTGCTTTGCCGTAGTGCTCCATCAAGTGGTCTCCAGATGGCCCATGGCGAAGAGAAGCTTTATCCCGGTCCTCATAGGCTTCCTGGTTATCTGCGCTGCGATTTGGGAATCTCAAAAAACTCTGCAAATCGAGTGGAAGACAGGGCGGATTCCGCAAGCACAAGGCACTTTCGGAAAGTTTTTATCCAGCCAGGAGTATATGTTTCCGGGAATGGCGGAAACTTCAGGTTTTAAAGCTTTTCTAAGGGCAAGAAAAATCGCCCGCAGCCCTTGGGGTCGGATGGGCACCCTCCTGGGTGGCGTTCTCGCGATGCCGCTGGGCCAGCGAGAAATACGAGTTCTCCCAAGGGAGCTCGAATTTGAGGACATCTCATCGCTGCGAGAAGCTGGAGTTCAATGGGTGATATGGGACGTTTTGGGTGCCGGAGAGGTCCCAGAGATCCTCACCCGGGAGGCTCAGGAAGAGCATGCATATCACCCGGCCCATGATGTGAACTGCCATATTATCCGCCTATGATCAGGTCAACTGCTGCAGATCCAATCGATTTGATGCAGATGCCCCATGCTACAATTCTGTTCGGGGTTAAGAAGAAAGAGAAACGTTCGCAATCAAGCCCGCTGGTCATGCCTACAATAGGTTGCCCTGCAACGATTTTTGCCGCATAGCCTTTTTTCTGGAGACCCGATAGCTATTCGGCTGGTCTAGATATACGATGAAACGAGGAAAAGGCATAGAATTTGCTGCTTTAAGCTCCTGAATATTATGGCAATTGTCATTTATGAAGAGCTTTAAAAGGCCTTTCGTTACGAAGATTGCTGCTTTTGCCTCCATCTCATTGGGTATGTTACCCGATTCGAGCTACATTCTGCCTTTTAGAGGAGGTAGATACACCTATAACTTTTTCATCCGGTTCTTCAGAGAGATTCTTTTTTGCTCTTTTGGCAGGATATACAGCACAAAGCAGAGAGAAGAAAAATATTCGAACTGCCGGTTTGCTCACACCTCAGTGATCTCGGCAATAAAAGGCTTGACAAAAAAACCCGCCTATGATAGAATGAAAATTGATCTGTGACCTCTTGGCTGAACATACAAACCATATGTTACTTACTGAAGCGGGAACTACAAGGCTCTCGCAGAAACGCATATAGAAAGGATCGGATCATTTTTCACCGCGCCCACTAAAGGCTTTCCCGTGTTAGAGAGTAGATCATGGCGCGGTTCGTCTTGTGGGGGAATCATCGTGTCATCAACCTTTGTCTTCTCTAGAATATTTACCCACAGCTTTTTCGCTTTGCTACAGGGCAACTTGTTAGGCTCCAGAATTCACGCCCAGATGTGGGACGATTTCAGCCATAACGGAATGGGTCTGATGATGCCATTTGCATTAGCCATGGCCCTGGCCCCTCTGTCAGCCCAGCTCTTGGAAAAGTTGCGGTTCCTCTTTAAAGATCGAATCTTTTTTCACCGCGCTTACAAGAAACTTCCCCATTTCAGCGTGTGGACCATGGCAAAACTGCTCTTGCTTGTGGGGATCTTGGATGTGTTGATATTCATTTATCACAGGGAATTAACCCATGGTTTTGTCACGATGGTTCGCGGCATCCTTCTGCGGTGCGGTATCTATACGGATTTGCTGTACTGGCCTTTCCTGCCGGTGGTGATCAGGAACATGCCCATCCTGGATTCAGCCTGCTTATTTCCCTCCTGGCATCTGGCTCTGTACACCCTCGTGGTGGCGCTTGTGATCATCGTGATCTTACCGCGGCTATACCGCATACCCAGAGCCATAGTGGTCTATTTTGTGTTGCTCTCGCTACTGAACGTAGCCTCCGCAGCCTTTTTCCTCTTGGCACCCCACCGATTTCCCTACGACATCGCCGACTTCTCAATGCTATACATGGGCACTCAACTCGGCATGTGGTTACTCATCCCTCTGGTGCTGGCGGTAGTCCTGGCACCTTTGCCGGCCTACCTCTTTGAAAAGCTGCTGGTCATCTTCCTGACCGTAGTCTATGCAGTGACTTTTGGGGCGATTCGCTATGCCGCTTTACTCTACCTGCTAAATAAAGTGACCGTCTTGTACATGGCGGCTATGTTCTTCGCCGTGGGACCGCTGATCGACTTCTTTTACGTGGTGGCTATCTATTCGGTTTACGTCAACATACTCGCGCTGCGTCTGCAGAAAGCTCAGGAGATCTGGCGATGGTTGTTCTGATCCTCAAACTCTACATTATCCTGGTCGTATTGGTCATGTCAATCTACGCGTTCCGGCACTACTTGTTCACCATCAACCGGCTTGGTGGGGAGCAGAGGCTGTATTACCAGGATATCGTCGATTCGGACCTACCCACAATCTCAGTCCTGGTCCCCATGCACAACGAGGAAAAAGTGGCTCGGCAGTCCCTCGAGGCCATTCTGCACTGCGATTATCCGCGGGAAAAGATGGAGATCATTCCCATCGAGGACCATTCCACCGACGGCACCGAGGAGATTCTAAGGGAATTTGCCGCTAAACATGAGCTAATCCAACCTCTTTACCGCCAAGATGGGAAGAGGGGTAAGCCGGCGGCCCTAAACGAGGCTCTAAAGGTCGCTCGGGGAGAGATCATCCTGGTATTCGACGCCGATAACCTGCCCACTAGCGGAGCGTTGCGTGACCTCGCTATTTCCTTCAAGGACCCCGAGGTTGGGGCGGTCATGGGGCGAGTGATCCCCATTAACACTCGCAGCAACCTTTTAACCCGCCTTTTGGACCTCGAACGCAGCGGCGGCTACCAGGTCGACCAGCAGGCCCGCCATAACATGAAGTTGATACCACAGTATGGCGGGACAGTGGGCGGCTTCCGTCGCGAACTGGCCCTGGCCTTGGGTGGCTTCGATCCCAAGGTGTGTGCCGAGGACACGGAACTAACCTTCAGGCTGTTCATCAGAGGATGGAAGGTGGTTTACGCCAACCGAGTAGAGTGCTTCGAAGAGGTGCCCGAAACATGGCGGGTGCGATCCCGGCAGATCCGGCGCTGGTCACGGGGGCATAATTTAACCCTTTTCAAGCATCTCGGCTCTCTACTCCGTTCTGATTTCCTGAGTCGAAGAGAGAAAAGAGACGGTCTGTTGCTGCTGATGATCTACACCGTGCCGGTCTTCCTCTTCGCCGGCATCGTCGATTCGGTTATTCTGTTTTTTCTAGGAGAAATGCAAATCTTCGAGAGCTTGCTTGTATTCCTCTACGTGGCAGCTTATAACTCCTTTGGCAATTTCGCCCCTTTCTATCAGATCGGCACTGCGTCATTGCTAGATGGTATAACTCATCGTATCCGCTTGTTGCCCTTCCTGATGTTCTACTTTGTGTTGAACATCTGGACCATAACCACGGGCTTCTTCCTCGCCGTCAGCGATCGGGTCCGGAATAACCAAGAAGCTCCGACTTGGCACAAAACTCAGCGGTTTGGAAATAACAATCACTTAAACAACAATAACCTATCATGAAAACCTACTTTCTAACATTACTGGCAATTGTGCTTATCACATCTCTCGGGATTCCTACAAGTGCTCAGGAACAAGATTCGAGGGAATTGGCGGATTCAGCGGCTGTGGCTGATTCAGTGGCCGCGGACGCAGCCGCTGAACCCTACCGATCCTGGACACCTTTTTTGCTGCTATCCGTCTTTGTGCTGCTTATCATCATCCCTTTCATGCCGGGCTTTATCGAGGTCACCATCCCAAAGGACAGGTATCCGCTGCCGGTAAAGAACACGAGATACGCCAAAGATCCGCGCTACCTCGGCAAATCGGCGCGACGAATCCTCGCTGAGGCTTTGGAGGGCAAAATCCTAGAGGATGGCCAGCACGCGGTGCTGATGTCCAAGGAGGAAACCCTCGACGTGAGCGACCAGATGGTGGTACCCATCAACGAGAGAGTCGAAAACGTCCAGTACGTTCGCGACGACTTACAGACCGAGGCCGGCGTTCGATTCAACAAGGAAGTTTTTGTAGGTGGCAAAGCGCACATCGGAGCCAAGAGCCGGCTGAGAACCCTGGCCTGCGACGGCGCCGTGACCATGGGTGAGGAAACTCGGGTGGCGCGCTGGCTTGATGCCGAGGGAGAAATCACCGTAGGTGATGGCTGCAACTTGGGAGTCAGCGCGGCGAGCCCGCGGGGGATCAGCTTGGGTGACCGAGTCCAATTCAAACGGCTCTTCGGCAATCCGGTGACTACGCCGGATTACATCGGCAGGGAAAATACCCAGCCTTCCACCGAACCACCCCGAGGTGCTAAGATCCCCAACAAGATCCGTACTATTAAAGACACCCTCGACCTGCACAGGAGAAACTTGACCTTGGCCGAAGGTGAGGAGCTGGAAGCAAACTTAGTGGTCAAGGGGGATCTGACTTGCGATGAGGGATCACGTCTCAGGGGTTCGGCTAAGGTCTACGGCTCTACGGTGTTGAAAAAGAACGCTATGGTGATGGGCGATATTTTCAGCGAGGGACCCGTCACCGTGGGCAAGGGCGCTGTGGTTTTGGGCAACATCTTCTCCCAAGACGCCGTCAAATTACTGCCTGGCGCTCGCCTTGGCCGCGAAGGGGCGCTCAAATCTGTCATCGGCAAGAAGGAAGTCCATATTGCTCAGAACGTCTCCATTCATGGCTATGTGCTGACCGAAGGCCGGGGAAGGGTTGTGCGTGAAAAAAGCTCCTCATCACGTCGCTCTCAGCCATCTGACCATATTGGGGCATAGCTACTTTCCCACGAATAGGCCAGCAGAGCTGCTGGCTACAATCGGCATCCAGGATAATGCTCATACAAGTACATGAAAATTATGAAACAAAAGCATTAGTTGGCGGTTGAGCCTCGGTTCATTTCTGTTCAGATTCTCACCTTCTCCGCATGAGGGTTTTGGATACACTTCATACGATCTGGCCCGAATAAAGAAATGGGGTGTCACGCTCCCGGAACTGGATCATCGGTCAACTGAAAGCTAAATCGTCTCCCGCAACACAGCTCCTCCATGGGTGCAACGCTAGCCGCATTGGAAGGTGGTGGGCTCAATGGCCAAAGTCGCCTTTATCTTTGGAACCCGACCAGAAGCTATCAAACTCTGTCCCGTTATCCTCGCATTCCGAGATAACTCCAGCTTGCAATCGCGTGTCTGCGTTACAGCTCAGCACCGTGCTATGCTCGATCAGGTACTGACTGTATTTGGGATAGTCCCGGACGTGGATCTGGATCTGATGCGATATAACAAGTCTCTGGGATCGCTCACCTCCCACACCGTGAACGCTCTGGACGGCTATCTGACGGACGAGCAGCCTGATTTAGTTCTGATCCAAGGGGACACCACCACGGTCTTCTGCGCCGCGCTGGCAGCCTTCTACCACCACATCGCAGTGGGGCATATCGAGGCTGGTCTGCGCACTGGCACCAAATTCTCCCCCTTCCCTGAGGAGATTAATCGGGTGATGGCCTCCGTGGTGGCTGATTTGCACTTCGCGCCAACGGAGCTATCCCGCCAGAATCTGCTAAGGGAAGGCGTGCCAGCCGAGAGAATTCTGGTAACCGGCAACACAGTTGTCGATGCCTTGCTATTTGCTCGATCCCGCGTCCGCAGCCATCCGCCGGCTATTGCAGGCCTGCCGGCCGAGTTGGAAACGCCGCGGGCAGAGCGACCTTTGGTCTTGGTAACCAGCCACCGCCGTGAGAACTTCGGAGCGGGCTTAAGGTCCATCTGCCGAGCCATCGCCACCCTGGCGAAAAAATTCCCCACAACGGACTTCGTCTACCCGGTACATCTGAATCCCAATGTCCATCAGCCGGTGCACAATCTACTGAATGGCCGACGGAATATCCATCTAATCGAACCTCTGAGCTATCTGCCCTTCGTGGCCTTAATGGACCGCGCCTCTCTGATCCTCACAGACTCGGGTGGGGTGCAGGAAGAGGCGCCCAGCTTGGGTAAGCCGGTGCTGGTGATGCGTGAGAGCACTGAAAGGCCCGAGGCACTGGAAGCGGGAACGGTTCTGCTGGTGGGAACCGACCATGAAAAGATTGTTGCTGAGACGACCCGCCTATTAACTAACCGTGCGGCATACGAGGCCATGGCCCGAGCCCACAACCCTTATGGTGACGGCAAGGCCAGTGACCGCATCGTAGCCGCCTGCCAGGATTTCCTGGCTGTAAAGAGTTTTAGAATTATCAAGCCGAGGATCAGCTCGAGGCTCGCATGAACTTCAAGGTAAGGGACGCTTCCTGCCCATTTTAATGGCAGTCTAGGGGATAGTATATAATAGCTGTTCTGACTATTCGCATAAGATGGAGTTATCAGCCATTGACGGAGCTTCATCAATTTGTCAGAACGAAAAGCAAACATAAACTAGAGAATTCATGAATCCAGCTGAGATGGAAGAAACTCAAGGAGAGCAAAAAAGCAGCTCAAAGGAACACTGCATAGGGTCCCAACCATACGACCCGAAGATGCTGGCGAAAGAGCTGGAGAAAAGTGTCTGCCAGGGAAGCCAGCGCAAATACTACCGGCTGGCCAGGGCGGGTCACTGGTATGGCGGTATCGCCACGGCTGATTGCTGCGGCTGCAATCTTCGGTGTGTTTTTTGCTGGAGTGGTAAACCCCGCAACCATCCAGAGACCATGGGCACCTTCTATCAACCTTTCGAGGTGGCCGGAGCCCTTATAGATTGTGCCCGGAAGCGTCGCTACCAGTTAGTGCGCATCAGCGGCAATGAGCCCACTCTGGGGAGGGAGCATCTTATCCAGGTCATGCACTCCGTGGAACGGTCTGGTCTCGCCTTCATCCTGGAGACCAATGGCATCCTCCTTGACCTCTCTCTAGCCAAAGCCCTCTCCTCTTTTTCCAATCTGCACGTCCGCGTCTCCTTGAAGGGAACCGATCCGGAGGAATTCTACCTGCTGACCGGCGCACGTCAAGAGAGTTTCTCCCTCCAACTATCGGCTTTGGAAAACCTACTGGTAGCAGGGGTCAGCTGCCATCCCGCTGTGATGGCCTCTTTTAGCTCTCCGGACAATATGGAGCATCTGCGCACAACGCTGAGGATGATCAGCTCAGATCTGGTCCGTAATCTAGAAGAAGAGATCGTCATTATTTACCCGCACGTGGCCAGAAGGCTGAAACAGGCTGGTTTGCGACCCAGAAAGTCATATCGTCCTTAGTTTATTGAGAAACAGAAGGGAGATGAAAGGCTGCTCCTGGCTTCTTCCGTTGGCGAATGAGAGGATGGTCCCTTTCCTCTCTCTTTTTTCTGCAGAAAAGAAAAAAGCCCCGCCATCCCTTGGCGGGGCTTATCTGCTCCACATTGCTGTTCCTCAGCACATATCCCCATATACACGATAATCTATTCTGGGAAAGATGTTGTCCTGACCCTCGATCTCCCCCAGCCAGCGCTCGTCAATCTGGCCGTTCTTAGTATCCCGATAGAGTTTTAGGAATCGGAGGATGTGATCCCTGGTCCGGTTTACAGCATATGGGGCCACATCCCCCGTCTTCATCATGAAAGCCCAATCGCTGCTTTGAGCCAGAAGAAGCTCCCGGGCCGCCTGATTGAGGGCTCTGGTCTCCAGGGGGGTGGGCTGCACCTTCTCGTTGGCCAACTCGGTCATCCTCTCCGCAGCTTTATGCAGGTGCCGGTAAATCCAGTTGTTACTCCCCTCAAGCCACACTTCGTGATAACCCTTATACCCCCAGCTAGACGCCGAAGGAGTGGTCACTTGGTGGGTAGCATAACGCTGTAGGTATTCGCTGGGTGTGATCATCTTGAAAACCGTCTGATCGAAAGCTGCCTTGCGCAATAGCATCTCAAGCCACTCTGGCCCCTCATACCACCAATGGCCGAAAAGCTCCGCATCGTAAGGGGCTATTACTATGGGTGGTTTGTCCATAAAATCGCGGAGATACTCGATTTGTCGCTCTCGATTGAACATGAAATTTCCGGCGTGTTCGTTGGCCTTTTCCCACCCTTTTTGAGGCACATAGGGCTGTTTCTCATCGGTTTTCCCGGTAATGCGATAATACTTGATGCCGGTGAAAACCCGAATTCCATGACTCCCAAGGTAAGGGCGAATGTACTCGTATTCCAGATCAAAACCGATATCCCGGTAGAAATCCCTATACCAGTAGTCTCCAGGGTAACCCCGTTCGACGCTCCATACTTGCTTAGAGGATTCCATGTCCCGACCGAAGGCAGCTACTCCCGAAGGGCAGTAAATAGGTGCAAATACCCCAAACTTGGGGCGAGGAGAGGCATGAAGGATGCCGTGAGTTTCCGTAATAAAATACTCGATGCCTTCTTCCTTGAGCACCTGGTCGATTCCCGGCTCATAACCGCACTCAGGCAACCAGATGCCTCGGGCTTGACGTCCGAATACCTGTTCATACTGCTGAATGGCCACTCGCACCTGCGCTCTCAGGGCGGGACGATGGCCATTCATCAAAGGCAGATAGCCGTGAGTGGCAGCACAGGTGAGAATCTCCAACTTACCTGTCTCTTGAAGTTGCCCGAAGGCTGATACCAGATTTGCACCAAATTCCTCCAAGAATCTCTGTCGGGCGCTGGTGAACTTCCCATGATACATGAGGGCAAGTTCGTGGAACTCCTGCTGCCACCGCGTGCGCATGACTTCTTTCTCGGCGAGCTCAATAAGCTTCTCCAGATGGCGGGCATAGCGGTCCTGCAAAAGGGAGTCTGTCAACATAGAGATCAAAGTGGGTGTCAGAGAGAGGGTCACGCGAAAGTCGACTCCCTCGGCGGACAGACGAGTGAAGGATTCTAACAGGGGGATGTAGGTCTCTGTGATGGCTTCGAAAAACCAGTTTTCCTCCAAGAAATCGGGATGCTCCGGATGACGAACGAAAGGAAGGTGCGCGTGGAGCACCAAACACAGATACCCTTTCTCCATACGCTCTTCACCCTCCCTGAGAATTTCTCTTGGGGTCCTTTCGTATAGTCGGCTTTAGCACCCGGGTGCTTTTCTCCACGATGGGAATCACAGTACGCTCTTCGAGTCCATCGGCGGATGTGGATGTCACGGGAATGGATTGTCTGCCGTCGGGCAAAGCCAGGCGAAAGGAAAAGGTACCATCGGCTCTCAATGAAACGCGCTTATCCCCCACTTTAACCTCGGCATCCGGCTCCGTGGACCCGTACACCACCAGTTCCGTGTTCAGTTGGAAACGAAATCGTCTCCCCCTGCGGCCCAGATAACCGCTCCACATGCCCCAACTGCCAACAGCCCCGGAGGCCATCTCCCCTTGCAGCAGCCTTTCCAGCTTTTCCCGAAGTTCAAGGGAGCTTTCTCCCATCCGCAAACCACCCGAAAGTGCATACATCTTCTCATAGTCTACCTGTCGGCTCATCCAGGCCTCGTCCAACACATCGGACATGCCGCTGCGAGGAGTGGTCACCACATTGGATTGAGCCAGAGCCGTAAAATGGTCTTCCCCAGACAACAGTCCGATCTCAACATAGTAAGAACGATCGGCATCGGGAACCTTAATGTACCAGTTATCTGCCCCTGGGGTGATGACGATGTCGAAAATCCTCTGGGCCTTCTGACCATTGTCGTCTCGGCCGTCCACCTGGTAAATCCTCAGCGCTTTTCTGGCCTCCCCCAGCCCGGAGCCCAAAGAGGCCAGAATCTCCTGGAGCCGTTGGGGAGTAATCTCCCAGTAGGCGAAAATCCAGTATGGATCTCGAACCATCAATACGATTCTATCATCACCATAAGCCGAAGGAAGCTCTTGAGGAAGCTGATCGGGTAATTCTTGTGGTGATTTGCGAACATCATACTTGGCTGCCTCTACTCTTTGCTCCTCTAGATTCTGAATTTCTGGGGAGAAAGGCTGGGAAATGGTTGAAAAGGCAGCGTGATTGATCTTACCCCAGAGATGGTGCACTAACTCCTTCTTGGTCATGGATCGCCATTTAGGGATCCCAATCTGTCGAGCCATAACCTGGAGCTCTTTCTTTGTCTTGGAGTGTAAATGTCCCCGGGCCATGACATCACCCTCCTGACTAGATCTAAGTGGACGTCCGGACCTTTGCCTGCATCGCTTACTATTGTGAAATTGAAATAAAGTAGCTTTTTTCTAGGTAAATGTCAAGCTATTTATAAAAAAGAAGCCCATCCCGAGATGGGCTTATCTAATACTCCTTCTGCCTCGAAAAACCTGTCCCCAAGAGGATTTCCAGCCAGAAATTGAGGAAGTTGACCTTCTCCCCCTGAGGTCCTGTATTTCCATCCGTCTCTATCTAGCCCGGACTTCGTTTCCCACGGCGACCTCTTCTTTTTCCTCCACGACCTCCGCTCTGGAAAGATGAGCCGATTTGACCAGGGTCACCCGGATGCGGCCCACTTCTTTGTCGCTGTATCCCAAAAGCTCATGCGTCTCTGGGTCAAATAACTCCTTTCCTTGGCTGTAAACCACGAATTCGTCCCCTAGCCTGATTCCGTCCTCGTAGCCGCGATTGAAAAATACCTGGCCCTCCTCCACCAACAAAATGGTAGCCGCACCGATGTCGGAGCTCAAACTCTTCAGAGAAGGCAAAGCCTCCTGGATCTTTTCCACCATGTCCGTCAAAAGGGCCTCCATTGCCTTGCCAACAATGGTATCCATGAAAGGGTCGGAGCCAAATTCCAGCTCGTCTAGAAGCTCATATTCCGTCATCTCCTCAGTGGGGCGGCCCAACAAGGTCAGTCCCAGCCCTTTTTGTTTCATCAGCCCCTCGGCTTCGGCTTCCAGCAGCGAGCTTTCCACATCGCGAGCTCTAAGGGAAAAACTCACCTGAACGCATGCGCGATAGGCTTCATACCCGCCCACTTTCGGCGAAGCGATGCCGAAGCGAGAGATGGTGAACTCCTCCACAGATCCATTGACCAGAAAACCGACCTTCAACGAGTCGAAGACGTCTTCGAGATCCTCCGGCCTTTCCAATGTCCGGTATCCCAGGTCTCCCTCCCAGAGGATTTGGCTGATGGAGTCATAATCGGCCACCCGGTATCCCGGAACTTGGCCCAGACGCGCAGACAACAATCGGGGAATGCCGTTTGCTAAGTCCCAGCTGCCCTTAAAGCTACTACGGTCCTGAAAGGGAGCTATCGCCAAGCTATGCGCGGCCAGAACCGGACCAACCTGAAGAATCAGGACCAGCGCCAGAGCCACTATGGCGCCGAGGAACAATTGAGTGCCTCTAATCATGACAGATCCTCTCCGAATAAATATAACATCGAGGTGAGTCCTGGTCAACCAGTTTGCCTTGTGAGGGCACTCAGGCATCGCCAATTGAGATCAGGAGACCTCTCACACAATGACGCCTCACGGGCAAGGCCTAAAGAAAATCATAGAGCCAATTTCATAAATTACCAATATACCGGTAGATTAAACTTGAAACTTCCCCTGAGGCTATAGTACTCTATTTGGGATGCTTTATGTCTCTTCCCCTGAGAGATCTGGGATTTAGAATTTGAGCCTAGGAATGGGAAAAAATCAAAGACTCAATAGACCGAGTCGCGTGCAAAGGCGATAGATACAGGCTTGAAAAGTGTCACTAATCCTTCAGCCAATCCCTTAAGCCTGACGTTTTTAGACGCTGAACCCTACTTTGCGCCCTCCGAAGCCATGTGGACCACACGCTGTGGGAAGGGAATCTCGATGCTGTTCTCGTCAAAAGCCTCCTTGATCTTGCGAGTGAGATCGAAGTATACAGACCAATAATCTTCTTTCTTAACCCACGGACGAACCACGAGATTAACGCTGGAGTCCGCCAGCGCAGCGACGGCAATCTGGTGAGCTGGTTCGGACAATATTCTGGTATCTTCTTTAATGAGCTTTTCGAGAACTTCTATAGCTTTTTTGATAGAGGAATCATAGCCGATGCCGACTTCAAGGTTTATTTTCCTGGTATCATAGGCCGTGATGTTCTTGATAGTATCACCGAAGATCTTGCTGTTGGGCACAATAATTTTGATATTATCTGGCGTGGCCAATATTGTGGTGAACAGCTTGATCTCCTTCACCGAGCCTGCTACGCCGGCAGCGTCGATGAAGTCCCCAATTTTATATGGCCGGAAAAGAAGGATCATCACGCCGGCAGCGAAATTGGACAACGAGCCCTGCAATGCAAATCCTATGGCGAAGGTTGCAGCGCCTAATACGGCAACAAGGGAGGCCGTCTCCACGCCGAACTTTTGCAGCACGGCAATGATGACGAAAACAATGACCAGGGCGTATACCAGGCTGCCGGCAAAGGAGACGATGGACTTGTCCGTATTGGTCCTGGTCAGTATCTTCCGCACGACCTTGCGCATAATGCCTGCCGCGATGCGACCGATGATCAAAATGAGAATGGCGCCGATGACCTTCAATCCATAGACGGTGGCCAACTCGGTCAATCTCTCAACTACGTTTTCCATAATATCCTCCTTTCTTCTTTGAATGGGTAACTCGTGCAATGATATCCATTTAGATAAACTTGTCCCTCAATCCCAAGGTTCCCACCGGTGATAATACTCAGCCCTCTGTGCGCTGATTTCTCCCAACTGACCTGTCGTCCAACTAGAGGGACAGATATCTCATCCTTCAGTGAGACAAATAGGCGCATGGAGGGCTGGACTCGGGCCTCAGCAGCTGTCGGCATTGAACCGTCATTAACGGATTGGTGAGCTCGTCGAAAACAACCAGGTTTAGGCCGCACCCAGCTCAGATGTGCAGAACGCACAACGAGTGGCCTTAATCGGGATAGTGGACAGACATTTGGGACACTCTTTGGTGATCGGCTCGGCCGGCGGTGCTTCCTCTTTTTTCTTGAGTTTGACGAAATTGCGGACGATGAGGAAAACGCAGAAAGCGACGATGATGAAGGTGATCACGGTATTGATGAACACGCCGTAGTTTATCGAAACCGCACCCGCCGTTTTCGCGTCAGCCAGGGCTGCGTACGGACCGGCTATGGTCCCCTGTTTCAGAATGATGAACAGGTTGGTGAAATCCACATTGCCTAACAGCAATCCGATGGGGGGCATGATGATATCTTCAACCAGTGATTTGACGATGGTGGCGAAAGCGGCGCCAATGATGATGCCCACGGCCATGTCAAGCACGTTGCCTCTCATGGCAAATTCTTTAAAATCCTTTAGCATAATGACCCTCTCTTAAGAACTGGGACTTTGAGGTTTGAACCCTTCTATGAAAGCATATTCTTCTGGAACATCACCTCCTTCAAAGCTTATCAGATCAGCTTATAGGTTAAGCCCAGAGACAAGGTCTGCTTGAAACGTCCTCCTTTGTCCACCTCCTTATCGTAGAGAATTTGTGTGTAGAGATTCACCATCAGGTATTTGGTAATACTGGCTGTAAAGATGTTCTCCCAGTTGACATCGGGGGATTCCCAGTAATCTTCGTTAGGTTGGCCCTTGAGCGCATCATCCTCGGAATAGAAAAGCGCTTGAAAGACGGTGAGCTTACTAGAAATAGTAATTCGCTCCTGAGCTATGGGAGATTTGAACTCGCTGACGAACTCGAGGCCGCCGTCGTTGGAAGTCTGGGTTTCTCGTTTATCAGCCTGAGGATCCACCAGAACATCGCGGTTCACATGCTGCCTCAGGGCTGCACCCAAGCGGTTTGACCACTCCCGCTTGTCCTCCTTGATGAAGAACTTGATCACCCCAAAGCTCTCGGTGAAATTGAGGGGATTGAGATATCGATTCTTCTCAGGGTCGCTGGCGTCGAGAAACTGGCTCTCCAGCCGGCCAGCCACAAAGGGATCGGCGAATGCCCCCAACGTGAAGTTGAAAAGCGTCTCAAAGTCAATGAGATCTGTTGACTTAGTAGGTTTGGCCCAGTTTTTAGTTTCCTTATCCTGGTTGTGATTTTGACCAAAGGAAAGCTTGAGGGCATTTTTAGTGTGAACTTTGGGGCACAGCTTCCGCTCAGCCAAGGAATTGGAATTGAAAGTCCAGGAAAGATTTCCAGCTTCACCCCCCGCCCAGTTGTCGCTGTATGCCGTCTGGGCTAAGGTCAGGTTGGCGTCCACGGATCTGCTCCATTGATCGGCCGCCACAGCAGTGGTCACAAAGAAAGCCGCCACGACAGTCAGCAAAATGATGGATATTCTCATTCTTACCTCCGCACTGAAATAGTCAACTCTTTGGTTCTCTCGATAGCTCATGATGACCACGAACGCACTGCACGAACGCACTGGCAGAAACCATAATAGTTGGCGCAGAGACCGCCCATCACCGAGAACAAGCCCCAGAACAGGGGACGAAGGAAGATATGTGCCAGAGTCGGCTGCGCATAGGGCAAGAGATAGATTCCCCAGGCGATCAGAAAACAGCCCAGCACGATGCACATGTGGCCGAAGATGAGAAAACCTCTCCGGCCTCTGCGCACATTCAGAAAAACAAGGCCGCAGCCGAGGAGAAGGGGTATGATGCCCACAGGCCCGTTGCCAAAAGCCAGCAACAAGATCCCCAAGATTACCAGGAGAATACTCAGAATAAAACCAATGGCGCCATTCTTTTTCATATCCTCTCCTTTTCACGGCGTAAGGGCACCCGAATGGAATACCGCTTTTGCTCAGGTGCGCCTGACCCCTCTTGGGTCCCTGTATGAATAACTAGTATAAGTAAGTTATTTACCACTCCACAACTATTTTTATTCTACGTCCCTTCAAAATCATCCAGGAAATCCAGAAGATGATCTCTGACCACCACAAATGAAGGTCCACCACCGAATTCGACTCCTATGGCCGCTGCCTCTATTATTTCTCCCCTACTGGCGCCGGCAGATAACGCATTGTTAGCGTGGTTAGCCAGACAAGGCACGCATCGCATCGCCACCGATGCCGCGACGGCCAGCAATTCTTTATACCTTCTGTCCAGGGTACCGGGTTTGTAGTAGTGCTTCATCAATTCGTTAAAGCCGTTGTAAAGATCTAAAGCCTCCCGCTCCAAACGCTCCTTATTGGCCTTCCTCTTTTTCAAAATGTCTTGTGCAGCGCCCATTTATGCCCCCCTTTCTGACAGTTCATTTTGACTCAATCGTTCGGGACTGTCAATGCGGCAACACCTCACCGCGTACAACGCTTCGAGCGTGAGCACAGCTATGCCCTCTCAGCCCGTTGGCTTCAGAAAGCAGGCTTAGCCTCTGCCCCACAACTTCTTTAACACATGCGCCCAAAGGCGATGCTCCCTGATCCGACGTTCTCCCATGATGTAGAGCAGAATGAACATAAGTCCCAGCAAAAATCCTGGAACGCTAACCCAAAAGGCTATTCTGTCATGGAGT
Source organism: candidate division Zixibacteria bacterium SM23_81 (assembly GCA_001304015.1). Classification (GTDB taxonomy): domain Bacteria; phylum SM23-81; class SM23-81; order SM23-81; family SM23-81; genus SM23-81. The sequence continues at coordinate 21,967 of LJUY01000046.1, forward strand.
TGCTGAACAGACAAGAAACCATGGATAACGATAATAGCTCCGCCTAAAATTAAGAAGAGGTTGTAAAGGAGTCGCTCGACAGGCCTATGTGTTTGATCCCAGGTCAACAGTTCATGAATAAGCTGTTCCTCCTCTTGGCTCAGTTCCGCCTTCATCATACTTCCCCTTTATCTTTGGTAATTCACCACCAAAGTTGCACTAATTTAGTTCTTTGATAACCGGCTGTTTGAGATATTTTCGAAGCAATGGGATTACGTTTTCACTCCGATGATTGAA
>LJUY01000047.1 GCA_001304015.1 candidate division Zixibacteria bacterium SM23_81
TTCCTGGTTGGTGATAATTATGACGGTGGCGTAATGGATCTTGGCGCAGGTATTTTCTATCACATGACCGGAAATTTCGGATTCAGTTTATTTGGTAAATACGGGATAATCTGGTCAAGTACAGATAATATAGATAGTCAAAACCGAATATTGATTGGAATTGGGATATCAAATTTTATTCTATGATAAGAATCACCATCTCATAAGCGGATCAACTCGGACCCAGCCACGCAGGGTTTGAATGTGCTACTTGGAAATATTTTGTGCGTGGCAGCGCCGCTGATGCCCCAGCCGTTGGCGATTACCAGCATTTTAATTTTGGACACCAGTAAAGAAAGGATCAATTAAATGGTACTAAACTATATATGGATCGCATTCTTCCTGATCGCATTTCTCGTAGCATCAATCAAACTCATATTTTTAGGTGATGCCGAAGTCTTTCCCAGAATTATTGAAATGACCTTTGACATGGCCAAAACCGGGTTTGAGCTCTCAATTTATCTTACCGGTATCATGGCCTTTTGGCTGGGAATAATGAGAATCGGTGAAAAGGGCGGCATCATTCGCGTTTTTAGCCGGCTGGTTGGTCCCTTCTTTTCCCGTTTATTTCCTGAAATTCCTAAAGACCACCCCGCTACCAGCTCTATGATCATGAACTTCTCCGCCAATATGTTGGGTTTGGACAACGCCGCTACGCCTCTGGGACTAAAAACCATGAAGGAGATGCAGGAAATCAATCCTAAGAAAGACACCGCTTCAAACTCCCAGATAATGTTTCTGGTGTTAAATACTTCCGGTTTAAGCATCATTCCTTTAACAATTTTAATAGATCGCTCGGTCGTCGGTGCCACCAATCCCACCGATGTTTTTATTCCCATTATGTTAGCGACCTTTTTTAGCACTTTAGCCGGTTTAATTGCAGTTTCTATCTATCAGAAAATAAACCTCTTCGACAAGGTGATACTCTCCTATTTGGGTGGAATTACTCTGTTCATGACTGGAGTCATCGTGTATTTTTCTCTCATCCCCCAGGAACAAATTGCTGAAACATCAAATGTTGCCAGCACATTTATCATTTTTACTGTCATTATCAGTTTCGTGTTTTTAGCTATGATCAAAAAAGTAAATATTTACGAAGCCTTTATCGATGGCGCCAAAGAAGGTTTTGGGATTGCGATAAAAATAATTCCTTACTTAGTGGCAATTTTAGTGGCAATTGGTGTCTTCCGCGCGTCCGGAGCAATGGATTATGTGGTAAAAATCATCTCATCTTCCATTTCCTTTTTCGGCATCAATGCTGATTTTGTGGAAGCACTGCCAACTGCCTTAATGAAACCTCTCAGCGGTAGCGCCGCCCGGGGAATGAACCTGGAAATCATGAAAACCTACGGACCGGATGCTTTTGTCGGCAGACTTTCCAGCATTTTCCGAGGTGCGACCGAAACAACCTTCTATATCATTGCCGTATACTTCGGGTCGGTTAATATTAAAAAAACCCGCTATGCCGTAACCGCCGGATTAATAGCGGACGCTGCCGGGATAATTGCCGGAATTTTTATTGGCTATTTGTTTTTTCACTAAATGAAAGAATATCTTTTCTTTTTCTTTTCTTTTTCTAAAGGGACTCAATCACTGTTCCCAGTGTGACACCTTTCCTTGTCAGCGCCTCGTGGATTGGTCTAGGCAGAATGAATCTTACGGTAAAGCACCTCAGTGGCTGAGGAAGATGCGTGAAAGTTCTGAGAGTTGAGGTCCTTGTATGCTACTGCCTAACAAGCGCATTCAGACGACGGCGGTCAAAACAAACCCCGCCTCGCCGCAACTGATGCGCAAGGCGTTAGCCGAAGATAAGGAGGAACCTTACATGAGCAGAAGAAAGACCACATTAACACTGTTCGTGCTGATCACGCTCTTGGCGGCGTGCAGTGACATTCCGGCCTCAGAAGAAAAGAGGAAGGAGACGCTACTCAAGGGATTTCCGGAAGCGTCCCTTACGATCTTTCCCGTGACGCATAGTAAGATCACGGGACCGGTGGACAAGTCACCTGAGTATCGCAAGTTTGCCGATGCCTTGGAGCGCGCGTTCCGTGAGGAGGCGCGTGAGACTGCTGGCATCCTAGGGCTCCTGTTGGAAGAGAAAGGCTATGACAGGTTCGAGATGACGGATACAGAGTTTCGGTTCCCTGAGGGAAAGGCCGCGCGCAAAGAGAGAGCGGCCGCCTTCGGCAAGTTCGTCAGTGAGCTGAACTTGATGACCGACTACGCGCTGTGTGCTGAGTTCACCCTCCACATCGAGAAAAGCTACCAGGAAGTATACTGGGTGATGGTGGACGCAAAGGGAGGCATCGTGTGGGAAGATAGCCAGGGGCCGGATGATCCTGACTTCTTGGTAGAGAATGAGCTAGCGGGTTGTGAGCTGGTATGCAGACGCCTGACGCCGGTCATGGGTTTGGACAAGTTGCCCAAGAAGGAACTGTCCGAGGACAAGAAAGAGGCGCTTCGAGAGATCAGGGCGAAAAAGCCGCCGAGCCGGTCTGAGTTCGAGGCAATCGAGAACCGGCTGGAAACGATGAAGAAAGCCAGGGGCACCGCTCGGGTGCTGATCCGCCCCACTCGGGTAGATGGCGATCACACAGAGCCGAAGCGGGCAGCACATTTGGCCGAGCTGATCAATGAAGCCGGACTCTGGCTAGCCACTGTGGCGCAAACGGGTCCGGTTCTGGAGGGTTATGGCTGGCCAGACGAGTCGGTGGTCCTCTGGTTGTTCGCTCGCGCCGCAAGGGAACATGCGCAGCAACACCCCGCCGACAGCGACTACGTTCTGTTTGCCGACTACTGGCTGAATCCACACGGGGAGGTATGGGCTGTGCATTTTGTGGTTCTTGACCGCGCCGGCGAGTGGGTGATCGTTGATCTCCAGAATTCGCATCAGAAGGACTTCCAACGGATCAGCCCCAAGACCCTGGCGGACTGCGACCGTCTCGTGTTGGAGCGACTCAAGGAATACTTACGCTAACAAGCTCTTGCAGCAGGACGCGCTGAAGCGCGCCGTTAGCTAACGCATAGGTTCAGCTGGTCGTTCCAGTTAGAGGACAACCGGGCCGTCGGGAGAGGGCACCCGACGGCACCTACGAAATGACGGAAGCAAGATGCTGGATGCTGGTTTATGGTTTTTGAAGCTTGTATGGATGCTGGAAGCCAGAAGCTGGAGGCTGGAATACGACCGTCTTTTGGAGATTCCCGCATTCAAGCTTCTAGCATCAAGCATTTAGTTTCCAAACTAGCATCTACAACTTCAAACCAGCTTCCAAAATCACAATACTGACGAGTGTCCATTAACCTTTCCAGCGAGCAACGAATGATAGATGAAAAGTTCAAACAGATCATTCAGTCCAAAACCGGCTGTGCCGTGGTGCTGGCCGGCTCAGATAGCGATCGGGCTCATGTTGACAGGATCGTCGCATCGCTGAAGGCATTTGATATTCCCCACCGGGTCAGAATTTGTTCCGCCCACAAACAGCCCGTCGAGCTCATGAATCTTATCGAGGAGTACAACGCCATTGGCGGATCCGTCGCTTTTATCGCCGTGGCCAGTGGCACAGATGCCTTGTCGGGAATCCTGTCCTTTCACGCCCTGGGGCCGGTGATCAGTTGTCCGCCGGATGGGCCCAATGAGAGCTGTCTGACCAACCCCCCGGGGAGCTCCAACGCGTACATCGAAAGACCGGAGAATGTGGGAAAATTCATCGCCCAGATCTACGCAGGTATAAATCCTACCTTCCGAAGGCACTTAGAGCAAATAAAGGCACAAAAGCTCCACAAGTTACGCAAGACGGATGCAGATCTGAGGGCGAAAAGCAAGGGCACCTGAGCATGTCCTCACGGGGTTTGGAAGCTCTGGCGGGAATGGAGTATCCCGGCCGGGTCATCATCATGGGGAGAGATCCCAGCGGCGATCACGGCGTGGTGGTTTATGCCATAACGGGCAGAAGCCCCTCCAGTCAGGCTCGGAGACTGATCTACGATGGTCAAGAGACGGTGAGAAGCCAGGGCACCGATCCGGAGGGAATTAAAGAGGGAAACGAGCGGCTTCTCATCTACAACTGCATCAGGAAATTCCCTGACGGTCTGGCCGTCAGCAACGGCACCCAGACTGACCTCATCTTGGAGACCATAGAGGATCTCAGGGACCGAGGGCTCCATCTCGCCCCTACGGAGATCCTGCAGCGAGCCTTCGCTCGGCCCCATGTGATGGCGGGAATCGACCTGACCAGCTACGAGCCCGACGAGCCGACATTCACCACCAGGATCAGCGGGTGTCTGATGAACGGCGCCGCCCTGAGTATGGCGAAGCGTGCACCGGATGGCACGACTGAGAGGGAATACTTCGAAGTTCCCCTGAGTCCAGGAGAGGGTAAACTCATAACCACCTACGCTGGAGCCAACGTGGATCCTTTGCCCTCGTTCCGAGGCGAACCGCTCAGCGTCCAACTTGAAGGGCGAAGTGCCGAAGAACAGGCAGAGGCTATCTATAACTGTTTGGCTCCCAAGGATCCGCAAAAGGACTTCCGTGTCGCAGTGGCCGTCGCCTTCTCTCATCTGAGGACTTCGCAGATGGAGGTGTCGATCATCAACAGGCATGCGGGGGAAGGCTGAGATGAGAGGAACGGACGTTACGAATATGAAAAGGGCCTATCGTACGTCTGTGGAGGGCGAGTTTCCCCAGGAGCTGCGCATCAATCTGCAAAAGGAACTTGACCTGCGATACGGCGAAAATCCGAACCAGCCAGGTGCCCTGTACAGATTCCAGGAAACTTCCCTAGCGGTGCTCACCGACATCCGTCTGGCCAAATCCGGAAAGGGAGGGCTCTCGGCCACCAACCTGATGGACGTATGCCGAGCCTTGGGGATCCTGAAGTTCTTTCCAAAGCCCGCCGTGGCGGTGATGAAACACGCCTCGCCATCCGGCTTTGCCACGCAGCATGGGGGCAGCAGTCTGGCTCAAATCTACCAGCTGGCCAGAGATGTGGACGCCCGCAGCGCTTTCGGCTCCGTCGTGGTCACCAATAGACCTGTGGATAAAGCAACCGCCCAGGCCATCATGTCTTCTTTCGTGGAAGCAGTGGCGGCTCCCGACTTCGAAGAGGGCGCCATGGAGATTTTCGGTCGCAAAAAGGACATCCGGGCCATCCTGTTCTCCAATCTCGACAAACTACCTAAATTCAAGGGGGACGACGTCACGGGCTGGTATGATCTCAAGGTCTTGCCGACGGGGAGGCTTGTCGTCCAGGCTCCCTACCTGAGCAGCATCAGGGGACCACGGGATTTGATCTGTGATCCCCTGGTGAGAACAGACCAGGAGAGCTACGTGGTCCAGCGAGATCCGACGCCAACTGAGTTGGTGGATTTGCTCACGGCCTGGTATGTCAACATCGGGGTCAGCAGCAACAGCGTCGTCTTCGTGAAAGACGGCGTGACCGTAGGCATCGGCTCGGGCCAGCGAGAGAGGGTGGGTGCGGTGGAGGAGGCCATCTCCCGGTCCTATCAGAAGGCCCTGGATCGAAAGAGAGTCGCACAGAAAGCCGAGAGCTTCTCCTGGGCGCCCGCAGACATGAGCTGGGAGCAGATGAAAGCGGAGCTGAAAGCAAAGCCCCTGGAGGGATCGGCCATGTCCTCCGATGGCTTTTTCCCCTTTCGCGATTCCATCGACACGGCCGCGAGGGAGGGCGTCACGGCGATCGTTCAGCCAGGCGGTTCGCGGCGAGACCATGAGATTATCCAAGCGGTGAACGAACATAAGATGGCTATGGCTTTTACGTTGGAAAGATGCTTCGCACATTAGCTGAAGTAATCGTGAATTGTGGATCGAGATTCGAGAATCGAGACTCGAGATTCGTGAAAGACATAGGGGCAATGGCAGTCCCAATAGCAGTAAGCAGTAGGCAGTAAGCAGCTTTTCATGCAACACGCAAAACGGATTCCGAGTCTTGAATCTCGGTTCTTTACGGATCCCGGACCCCGGTTCCCTGTATTTTTCACCATCCAAGATCGAGGATCAGAGACCTCAACTCTCTTAACTATAATCCATGATCCAGTATTGGTCTTTTTACCAGTCTTCAGTCTCTGTTTTTTCACGAATCTCGAATCTCGAGTCTCGGCTTTTCAAGGATCAATCGAATTTCACGAATAATTTGGATTAGGAGCAGGTAAAACAATGGCCAAAAAAATAATCCTCGATCCAGGGAGGACCTTCAGCGAGTTCTGCCTTTTGACGGGCCATACCAAACGTCAGGGCACAATTTCCGACGTCACCCTGCAGACCAAGCTGACCGATCATCTCACTTTGAAATTGCCCCTGTTAAGTGCGGCCATGACCTCCGTGACCGGATACGAGATGACCCTGGCATTGGGGAAGGAGGGTGGGCTGGGTATCCTGCCGGCCAGGTTGACCGTCGAGGAGCAGGTCGATATCGTCCGGAAAATCAAAGATTATGAGATGGGCTTTGTGTCAGAGCCCATCACGGCCAGAGAGGATGCCACTGTGGAGGAGGTTCTCAAACTGGTCGAGCAGTTCGGCCACTCCAAGATCCCTATAGTGGACAGAAACAACGTCTTCTCTGGGATGTTCATACAGCAGCATTATTGGGAAATAGACGTCGCCCTCCAGGACCCGGTGGCCTCAGCCATGATTCCTTTCGGCACACAGGAGATATCCGCTTGTCAAAAGCCGAGCATCACCGTTGACGAAGCCAAAAAGCTTCTCAAGTCCAACAGGCAAAGGTACCTGGTGGTGCTCGATGACCTGAACAGGCTGGTGAAGTTGGCCTTTCAAAAGGACATCGAAAAAATCAAGGTGGGCGCGGCCATCACCACTTTTAAGGGTTGGAGAGAGAGAGTAGAGGCCAACGTCGAGGCGGGCGTCGATTTGATCGTGGTGGACACATCGGATGCCTACAGCGATTTTGTGGTCGACGTGATGAAAGACTACAAAAAGATGGGCATGCCAACGCCTCTCTGTGTGGGGAATGTCATCACCTATGACGGAGCCATGTATTTGATGCAAAAGGGTGCCGACATCGTCAAGGTGGGCATGTCCTCAGGCTCTATCTGTACCACCCATCGTGAGAAAGCCACCGGAAGAGCGCCCATGACGGCGCTGATAGAGGTCGGCAAGGCCAGAGAGGATTATCTGCAAAAATCCGGCAGGTATGTTTCCCTGATCATGGATGGAGGCATCACCTGTTCGGCAGATATGATCATCGCCTTAACCATAGCGGATGCCGTCATGATGGGATATTATTTCAACAGATTTTATGAGTCCGCCGGGGAAAAGTTGGACAGAGGTGGTCAGGTGACCAGAGATGAAAACCAGATGGCCAGCGTGGTCACATGGGGAGAGGGTTCCATAAGAGCAAAAAATCTCAACAGGTACGGGCATGTCACGCGAAAGACCTTCTTCGAAGAGGGCGTAGAGGGGACAGTGCCGTATCTGGGGAGACTGAAGCCAACCCTGAAGAATGACATGATGAAGATCAAGGCCGCCCTGAGCAATGCTGGCTGCCTGAACTTGGAACAGCTGCGTGCCAATGCGGTCATCGAGCTAAACTCTCCCTATGCCGGCAAAATTGTTGGCGATGCCCACGATATTGCCATGAAGGACAGGTCGTAATGTGTGGTGTCATAGGCATCATCGGCAACGAGCCTGTTTGCAAAGATCTGGTCAGGGGGCTTCACGCGCTTCAACACAGAGGAATTCAATCCTCCGGAATGATCAGCTATAGCTCCGTGGAGCAGCAATTCAGTCCGCCCATACGAGGAACAGGCTCAAGCACAGAGGTCTTCCGCAGTGATCAGGGAAGTTCCAGGGACAATGTCGCCATTGGCCATAACCGTTACGCCACTTCGGGCGACGACGCCTCAAGGGATGCACAGCCCATTTACATTCAAAGACCCGGGCTGGCCATAGCCCACAATGGTCAGATTGCGAATTACACAAGCTTGAGGCGAAAGCTGGAAATGCTGGGGTCTTATTCCTTCTTTACGAATTGTGACGTGGAAACACTGCTCTTTGCTCTGGCTCAAAACCTGATCCTGAAAAAATCCCACCAGGCCACAGATACGTCCTCCTTCGTGAGAGAAAAGCTCTTTCCGGCCCTGAAGATCACCATGGACAGTCAAGAGGAGTATTCCGCCACGGGATCCTACTCCATCGTGGCGATCATCGCCAATCATGGTTTGCTGGCCTTCAAAGATCCCCATGGCGTAAGGCCCTTGAGCTTCGCCAGAAAGGATCAGGGTGGCATCGTCCAGTATGCGTTTGCCTCTGAAACGACAGCCTTTCATTTTCTAAAGGGATTTCAGGATTTTCAAGAGCTCAGCCCAGGAGAGGCGATATTTGTGGACTTCAACCTTCAGGTGTACTCGGATAAGATATATCCACAGCAGGAGAAATTTTGCCCCTTTGAGATCGTGTATTTTGCCCAGGTAGACTCCGAACTGCGGGGCCAGAAAGTTTACGATGCCCGCTACAAATTGGGCCGATCCATAGCTTCTGCTTTTTCCCACCTGAAAGACCGGGTGGATGCCGTCATGCCCGTCCCCAAATCGCCCATTCCCGCGGCCATAGCTCTGGCCAAGGAATGGAGAAAACCATATGGTGGCATCGTCCCTCGGCCCTCACATTCCCCAATTCGCGCCTTTCAACAAGAAGCCAGGAGAAGGAAGCAATCCATTGACGACAAGCTTATCTTCATCCGCTCACACATTAACAGAAAGAAGATCGGACTGGTCGACGACAGCGTGGTTCGAGGTGAGACCTCTAAAGAAGTGGTTTCTAAATTGTATGACTTGGGGGCCGAAGAGGTGCATCTGTTTCTCACCTTTCCTCCCTACATCGGCATCTGTGCGGGGGGGATAGATACTCCCCTTCAAGAGGAATTGCTCCTGAACGGCAATGGAAAAGAGGACATAGAGCAGGCCAGGAAGTTTATCGGGTCCACCACCCTGAACTTTCTCCCCTCAAAGCAGATGCTCCGCGCTGTCAACTTAACTCCGGAAACTGCCTGCCTCGGGTGCACCCAGAAGAAGTACCCCTTTGATATGAGCGGTTATTCCGAGTTCCAGGCGCTTCGTAAAAAACACCGCGTAAAAGCATGCGATGGCTAATCGAATAGAGGTGGCGCTAAAAATACCAGATGCTCGCGCCCTGGTGAGAAAAAGGCACCTGGAGGGAATGGGTCGTTCCATCAAAATCACCGGGGTATGGTTGGTGGATGTGTACACCGTAGACGGAGATCTCAGCGGAGCTCAGCTGAAGGCCATTGCCGGTGTGCTGTCAGATTCCATCACTCAAAGGGCGAAAGTGGATCAGCCTCAGAGTCCAGCTAAATTTGACTGGGCCATTGAGGTGGGTTTTCTTCCCGGGGTCACCGATAACGTGGGGAACACAGCCAGGGAGATGATTGAGGATTTCCTAAAAGTAGAATTCCGTCCCGGTCAGGGCGTTTACAGCTCTCAGATCACCTTTTTGTGCGGAGATCTCACCGCAGATGATGTGGCGACAATTGCGAGGAGCCTTGCCAACCCATTGATTCAACGGGTGCACATCAAAAGACGAGATGAATTTCAAGCCTATCGCGGCATGGATCTGGTTATCCCCAGCGTCCATCTGGATAGTAAGCCCACCGCGGACATGGTGGAGATTCTCGGTGCGGCCGATGAGGAATTAGCCCTCATAGGCAAACGGGGCATTGCCGATGCGGATGGAACCAGAAGAGGCCCGTTAGCATTGGATCTTACCTATATGAAAGCGATCCAGGAACATTTTAAAGAACAAGGAAGGAACCCATCGGACGTGGAGCTGGAGTCCATCGCCCAGACCTGGTCTGAGCATTGCAAACACACCATCTTTTCGGATCCCCTGGACGAAATTCGGGACGGCTTGTTGGCCACATTTATCAAAGGAGCTACCGAGAAAATCAGACAACAAAAGGGTAAGCGTGACTTCTGCGTCTCGGTGTTTCACGACAACTCAGGGGCCATCCTTTTTGACGATGATCATCTGATCACCCACAAGGTAGAGACCCACAATAGCCCCTCAGCCTTGGACCCCTTTGGAGGCGCCATCACGGGAATCGTTGGAGTGAACCGGGACGCCATTGGATTTGGCCTGGGCGCAAAACCGATAGCGAATGTATACGGCTTTTGTTTCGCCGATCCGAGAGATACAACGATCCTCTATAAGGGTTCCAACTTCACCCAAAGAATGCTTTCTCCCCGCATGATCATGGACGGTGTCATACATGGTGTTAACGTCGGGGGGAATAACTCCGGCATTCCCACATCTCAGGGCTTTCTCATCTTTGACGAAAGCTACCGGGGTAAACCACTGGTATTTGTGGGCACCATCGGTCTCATACCTCAAAAGAGCCATGGAAGATCGGCACACATGAAGCGGGCGCGACCAGGGGATTGGATCGTCATGGCCGGAGGGCGTGTGGGCAAAGATGGCATCCATGGGGCTACTTTCTCATCAGAGGTTATGGATGCTGGCAGTCCAGCAGCTGCCGTGCAGATTGGAGACCCTATTACCCAAAAGAAATTGAGCGATGCCATCGTCAAGGAGGCGCGAGACCAGGGACTTTACAACAGCATAACAGATAACGGCGCTGGTGGCCTGTCCTGCTCCGTTGCGGAGATGGCCAGGGAATGCGGAGGATGTTTTGTGAGGCTCGATGAGGTTCCCCTCAAGTATCCGGGATTAAAACCCTGGGAGATATGGTGCTCAGAATCGCAAGAGAGGATGACCTTGGCAGTTCCCCGAGAAAAATGCGGCCAGTTATCCGATTTGCTGAGCCGAAGGGGTGTGGAGGCAACCATCATCGGCGAATTCACGAATTCGGGACGGTGCATCGTTGAGTACAACGGCCAGCGGGTGATGGACCTGGACATGGAATTCCTGCACAATGGTTTGCCCAAAGAGGCGATGCAGACGGTAGAATGCCGTCAAGTGCATAGAGAACCGGACATTCCCATGGCCGATGATCTCACCGACTGTTTCCATGCTATGCTGGCGCGGCTCAATACAGCCAGCTTCGAGTTCATCTCGCAACAATACGACCACGAAGTCCAGGGTGGCTCGGTCATAAAGCCACTACAGGGTAGAGGCCGGGTGAATGGCGACGCCACCGTGATCCGGCCCCTCTTGAACTCATCTAAGGGCATCGCCATCTCTCAAGGTATATATCCCACCTACAGCAAGATAGACACGTATCACATGGCCGCCTGCGCCATCGACACGGCCATCAGGAACCTGGTGGCCGTAGGGGCTGATCTCGAAAAGCTGGCCTTGCTGGATAACTTCTGTTGGTGCAGCTCCGATGAACCGGAGAGGCTAAGCCAACTGAAACATGCCGCTCAGGCTTGCTACGATTACGCCATCGCCTACGGAAGCCCGTTCATCTCAGGTAAAGACAGCATGTTCAACGACTTCAAGGGCTACGATGAGGACGGAAAAGAGATAAAGATCTCCGTGCTGCCCACCTTGCTCATCTCGGGCATCGGAATTTTGGAGGATGTGGGCAAGGCCGTCTCCCTGGATGCCAAGTTTCCCGGCGATCTGATCTACGTTCTCGGGGAGACATCTGAACAGCTGGGAGCCTCGGAATACTATGCCCTGTGGGGAGAGAAGAGAGGCCAGCCCGCCACCGGCAGCTCTGTGCCCCAGGTGGACGCCAAGAGCAATCTCAATCTGTACCGAGCCTACTCCCGATGCCTTCAGGAGGAGTTGATCGCATCGGCACAGAGCATCCACCGAGGTGGTTTAGCGATGGCTCTTGCCAAGACGGCCATGGGCGGGATGCTGGGCATCGATGTCTGGCTGGAAAGTCTGCCCGGCACGCTTTCCCGGGAAGACGTCGCTCTTTTTTCAGAAAGCCAGGGCAGGATTTTGGCGACGATTCATCCAAATAAGAGGAAATCGTTTGAAGATCTGATGAGAGGCATTCCCCTGGCGCAGATAGGAACGGTGAGAGAGGATGATCTTATTATCATGAAAGGCCTGAGGGGAAATGTGATCATAAACACGGCGCTTCAGGGAGCTTTACAATCGTATAAGTCGACCTTTCGGGATTATTGATTATGGCCCAGCCTCAGGTAATAGTCCTCAGCGGATACGGTATCAATTGCGAGGAGGAGACGCAATTTGCCTTTGAACTAGCCGGAGCTCGGGCTCATATCGTGCATATCAACGATCTTATTGATGGACACAGGGGCTTGGAGAACTATCAAATTTTGGCCTTTCCCGGCGGCTTCTCTTACGGCGACGACACCGGCTCCGGTAACGCCTTCGCCCATCGGGTTAAAAATCACATATGGAAACAGGTGCTCTCCTTCGTACAGAAAGACCGGTTGGCGATTGGGGTGTGCAATGGCTTCCAGATTATGGTTCACCTGGGCCTTTTGCCCGCCATCGGGGGGAAATTTGGAACACAGCAAGTGGCCCTGACCTACAATCGGTCGGCACGCTATCTGGCCAGATGGGTTGACCTAGAGGTGCAGTGTGATAGTCCGTGGCTGCGGGGGCTCAGAAAAGTCTCCCTGCCCATCGCCCACGGCGAGGGCAAGTTCTACGCCCCTGGAAAGGTCCTGCAGGAACTGAAGGCCCGGGGCATGATCGCCTTGAAATACGCTCTTGGAGAGGTATGTACCCATCTCGACCTGGAACCGAATCCCAATGGTTCCCTGGAGGATATCGCCGGCATCGCGGATGAGACCGGCCGTTTGCTGGGCATGATGCCACATCCCGAGCGGGCCATCGATTTTACCCACCTACCCCACTGGACCTGGTTGAAGGAGAAGTATAAGAGAGAGGGACAAAAAATCCCGGAGCGCGGTCCCGGGTTGAAGATATTTGAGAATGCAGTGGAATATTTTAAGTGATTGGCTTCGCTTATCGATTTCCGGTGTCAATGAGCGTTACGTTGGTCGTTTGTCGGATTTCGCCGGTCGTCTTTTGAATGGCAAAAGCCATTACTATTTTGTCATGCCTGGGCAGGCAGGCATCTCAGAATGAGAATCACCCCTCGGTCATCCCACAAAGTGAGATTCCTGCATACGCAGGAATGACAATCTGGATCGTCATTCGGCTCTTCCAAAAAGCATCTAGATTTGTTTTGACAATAATGGACTAATAAATCAAGCTACGTAGCTTAACCTCTGCTGTCATGCCTGCGTAGGCAGGCATCTCGGAAGGAGAGTCACCCTTCGGTTGTGCCTCAAAGTGAGATTCCTGCATTCGCAGGAATGACATTTCTTTAATAAAAATGCAAGAGTAGCAAAACAGTAATTAGTTGTCAGAGCCAAAAGCAAGCGGGAATGACAACTAGGAATTGGCTAGATGACGAAATCATATTATGTCTACATCATGACAAATAAGCGCAACACTGTTCTTTACATTGGAATTACCAACAACCTGGTTAGAAGAGTGTTCGAGCATAAGAATGATTTAGTAGACGGTTTCACAAAAAAGTACCGCTGCCACAAACTGGTCTGGTATCAGGAAACATCAGATGTTAAAAGTGCCATTATCAAGGAGAAACAAATGAAAAAGTGGAAACGAGAATACAAGGAAAATGCCGTCATCAAAATAAATCCGGGATGGAAGGATTTATCCGCTGATCTATTTTGAATAACAAAAGACATTATAATTTTAGGCAATTGACTAAGGTTTGGCACTGATGTTATATTGGTGCCATGGATCTATCTATTTATGAGCGTTTAATTAAAAGCGAGACATCGGCTCGAAAATACTTGTTGGGATTTTGCTGGAAAAACCAACAGCGATTTTGCCCCCGTTGCCGGAGCCGAAAGTTCTATCGATTGAAGGATGGACGCAGGCGTTGTGCCCGCTGTGGCTACCCGTTTCATGACTTCACAGGACGGTGGATTAACCGAGGAGCCCTGCGTCCAGATCAATGGCTGCGGTTGATCAAGCTGTTTGAGTTGGAGCTTTCAGCTCGCAAGATGGCCGTGCAGTTGAAGCTCTCTTATGCCACCGTATACAAGGCGCTCACCACCATCCGGCAGAGTATTTGGGTTCATGCGCAGCAGGATGCTGGCAGTTTGTTGGGTGGTGAGGTGGAGGTGGATGAGACCTACTTTGGCGGTCGGCGCAAGGGCAAGCGAGGACGTGGTGCTGCTGGCAAGGTCCCTGGTTTCGGCATCTTGGAGCGCCAGGGCCAGGTCAGCGTGGAAGTGGTCCCCAATGTGCAGGCCAATACGGTGCTGGGGTTGGCCATCACCAAGGTACGCCGTGGCAGCATCGTCTATACCGACCGCTATCGGATCTATGACGCCTTGATGTTTTGTGGCTACCGGCACTTGAAGATCGATCACGGAAAACATTTCTCCCGTGGTCGTGTGTACATCAATGGCCTGGAAGGGTTCTGGAGCTGGGCCAAGGAATGGGTCATCAAACACCACGGTATCTCTGCTCACCGATTCCCTCTGTATCTCAAAGAACTGGAGTTCAGGTACAACCACAGAGACCAAGACATCTTCACCATCATTGCTCAATACCTCTGTGACTTTGTGCCAAATCGTGACTAATTGCCTAATTTTATAATGCCCGCGCAGGCAGGCATCTCAGGAGGAGAATCACCTTTCGGTCATCCCGCAAAGTGAGATTCCTGCATTCGCAGGAATGACAAATTGTTTTAATATGCGCTAATAATAATCACCTAGCGATGCTTTTTTAGCCAGGTGAATTTCATATCCACAACTCTCTAGCTTACGCAGATGTTGAGAAGCAATTGGCCATGGAGAGTAATATATCAAAGTTGAATCCAATGATTAAAAGGATTGTCATGCCTGGGCAGGCAGGCATCTCAGAATGAGAATCACCCCTCGGTCATCCCTCAAAGTGAGATTCCTGCTCCCCGCCTGCGCGGGGACAAGATTCGTAGGAATGACAATTTAAAAGAATGTGCTGCTAAAAACCGCCTGGCTCAATCTCCGCCGGGCGGTTTCACATCCAGACTTGTCCATATTTTACAGCCATTCTTGCTTCCCAAATCTCCTCATCACCCTCCAAACCAGCATCGTCAGCCATCTCGATGGCTCTTTTTTCTGGCCGAAATCGAAATCGCCCCAGACATTGACGATTGACTCCGGTTGGAAACAGGCTTGCTCATCGGACTTGGCTTTCAACAGATTGAGGATCTCCTGAGTTCTCGGGTCTCTCCTGGCTGCTGGAAAACGAGAGAGCACATCCAGAAATTTCAAGATTCGATAGTCGGTAAAGGGGTATTTAAGCTTTTCCCACCCGGTTCCTATCTGGCTATCATGACCGGGATATTTCAGCTTTCCCTTATTATCCCAGCATGACAGCAGAAAGTCCACCGCCCTTTGGGAGGCCGAGTGTTTTCGCAGCTCCGGACGCTGATCCATAGCGCTCAAAACGAACATGGTGGCGAAGGGACAGCTAGGTTCCTTCTCTCGCGGTGCGCCGATCTGTCCTGTGTCCTTGCACCACCATCCACCATCCAGTCGCTGCCGGCTTAAAAGCCACTGATATGCTCTGTGAATCCGGGTGTCATCACCAAGACTACTCTTGACCAAAGGTTCCAGGAGAATTGCGGTGTGACACTCGGCGGCCTTCTGGGGCTCGAATCCTAGAAAGCCTCCCAAAGGTAGCTGCAGATCAAGGACATACTCTGCGGATCGGGCCATGTGGGGATTCTCGAGCGTAAGGCCGAAATCGGCTAGCACTCCTATAATCCAAAAGGTGGTGTCCTTCCGCGGCCACCAGGTATGAATATCCTCTGGCCTGCCCCAATAGCCCCGGCGATGCTGTCGGCCGAGGATAGGCTTGATCAATCTGTGCTTCGATACAGCTTGCCGTGCGGCCGCGACATCAGCGTGGCTCTCGTCGTAGCCTAAAAGGCCGCTTAGGGTGCGGTAAACCACCCAAGGCTCGCCGCCCAAAAGCCAGCGAAGGAGCTCGTTTTTCAACACCAAAGAGCTCATCCTCAAACTATCATCTCCGCGCCGCAGTGGTTCGCGTTTCCGGAGCTGGTAGATCGGTTATCGGTCACGAAGCTCGTTACCTTAGTCGGTGATCGGATTTCGTCTGTCGAAGCCCCCCTCTTGATGCTGGGACTACTCGACGAACTTCGTCTGACGATCTTCGGCCCGCGATTCTTTTTGTCATGCCTGCGAATCTTGTCCTCGCGAAAGCGGGGAATAGGCATCTCGTTAAACTAGAAATCGCATCAACTCCGAGAAAAACGAGACTCCGGCCTGCGCTGGAATGACAAAGCAAGCTAGAATGACAAAACGGATAGTCTGCTGACCAGTGCGATTGATCTAAAATTACCAATTTTCAATGCTTTTATTAAAGCCACCCCACCTCCCTGTACCACCCTACCGTCCCCCGGATGCCCTCCTGTAACGATACCGTTGGCCGATATCCCAGCTCATCCCGGGCCCTGCTCCAATCACAGGTCCAACACCGATGGCTCCACTCCCGGGCCTTGCGACGGTCTAGCACCGGTTCCTCCCGGCTGAAAGGAGCGAATAGCTCGGAGAAGAAAGCGGCCACATGCAGGGCAAAGAGGGGCACCCGCACCGTCAGGGCTCGGACTGCCAAGGCAGCTGCCATGGTTCGCGTCAGCTCATCCCATGAGCAATCCTCCGCCCCTGCCAGAAAATAAATCTGCCCTGAGGATTTCTCCGACTCCGCAGCCAAAATGATACCTTGCACCGCGTCCCTCACATGACAGATGCTCAACTGCCGCTCCCCGAAGCCTAACAGCGGTCGCAGGCGCTTCTTTAAGATCCGGAAGTAGGCCAGGAAATCCCTGTCACGAGGTCCGTAGACCGCCGGCGGACGCACAACCGTGATGGGTAGGCGACCTTGGTACTCTCCGGCAGCCTGCTCAGCCATGAGCTTGCTCCGACCGTAGTCGCTCACAGGCTGGCAGGGATCCGTGTCCCCAAGAAGCTTGCCCTCGGGGCTGGGTCCAGCAGCGGCCAGGCTGCTTACCAGAACGAACTTCTCGAGGCTGGGATTAAACCGTGCGCAGACCTCCAAGAGGTTTCTGGTCCCCTGGTGGTTCACCCGGTAGTATGTCTCCCGCTGACGAGCCTTTGTCACTGCCGCTAAGTGATAGACAACGTCTGCCTCCTTTGCCGGCTCAGCAAGAGAAGGCGAATCGCTAATCTCCCCATAGGCCAGATCCATATCGAGGCCCTCCAGCCAGCGCAGGTCGCTGGTCTTGCGGACCAGTCCTGTCACCCGGTGTCCCCTGCGAAGCAGCTCCTCCACCAGGTGGCTTCCCAAAAACCCATTGGACCCAGTTACCAGCACCTTCATGTTCAAGGCCCCCAGATGCTCAGACCTGTAGCCAATGGCTTAGGAAATCTCTTGACAAGCTAGCTTCCTGGCCATATAATAACCACAACTTCCAGCTCCACTTCTCTGCAACTATATCATCATCGGTGTCAAATTGCAAGCATTAATTGCCCCAGCGGGAGAGAAGGCCATGGATATATTCGAGAAATGCTGGAACTACAAGCCCGCCAAGATCGCCCGGAAGAAGGGGTACTATCCCTATTTCATCCCTATCGACTCCGGCCAGGGTTCCGAGGTGACTTCAAAGGGAAAAAATCTCATCATGATCGGTTCTAACAATTACATGGGGCTAGTCTCCCATCCTAAAGTGATTGAGGCGTCGCGGGCGGCCCTGGAGAAATATGGCGCGGGCTGCACCGGCTCCCGCTTTCTCAATGGTACTCTGGATATCCACGAGAAGCTTGAACAGGAATTGGCTGATTTCACGAACAAAGAGGCCGCTTTAGTGATGAGCACCGGTTTTCAAACCAACCTAGCCACCATTTCATGTCTGGTGGCCAAAGGCGATGTGGTCATCACCGACCGTGCCGACCACGCCAGCATCGTGGACGGCTGCCGTCTTGGCTTCGGCAAGATCGTCAAATACCGCCACAACGACATGAATGATCTGGAGCGGGTCTTGAAGAACATTGGCGATGGCCCTGGCAAATTTATCGTCACCGACGGCGTCTTCAGCATGGAGGGGGATATCGTCGACCTGCCTAGGGTTGTGGAGCTGAAGAACAAGTACAACGCCCGGCTCATGGTGGACGACGCCCACTCCATTGGGGTGCTGGGACCCCAGGGCAACGGCACGGCCGCCCATTTTGGTCTGGATGACGAGGTGGACATCATCATGGGCACCTTTAGCAAATCCTTCGTCTCCATCGGGGGATTCATCGCCGCCGACTTCGATGTCATCGACTTCGTCAAGCACCACGGCAGGGCCCTGATCTTCAGCGCCAGCATGCCTCCGGCATCGGTGGCCGCCGTCCGAGCCGCCTTGAAGATCATCAAGGCTGAGCCAGAGCGGCGAGAGCGTCTGAGGAAGAACGCCAATAAGATGCGAGAGGGTTTTCAGGCCATGGGCTACAACACCGGCACCAGCAACACGCCCATCATCCCCGTGCTCATCGGGGAGGATATTAAGACCTTCTACTTCTGGAAAACCTTGTTCCAGAACGGCATCTTCACCAACCCGGTGGTCACTCCGGCCGTTCCTCCAGGACAAGCTCTGATCCGCACCAGTTATATGGCTACCCATACCGACCAGGAGCTGGACCAGGTTCTGGAGATCTTTCAGCGAGTGGGCAAGGAGCTGGAGATCATCCCCTGAGCGGTATCGAGAGTATTTGCCATGCCCATAGCTCTAGACAATTCCTTGTATCCTCCAGCCATCGAAAAGGGCCAAGCGCAAATCCAGCTCTTACCGGTAACCTCCCGAGGGCAGCTGCGGGAGTTTATCAAGCTTCCCTGGAAAATTTACAGAGACGATCCCCTCTGGGTTCCCCCTCTCATCAGCCAGCAGAAGGAATATCTCAACCCCGTCAAGAATCCCTTCTACGATCACGCCAGAGTGCAGCTCTTCCTAGCCCGCAGGGGTGATCGTAGCGTCGGCCGCATCGCAGCGGTAGTCAACGAGGCCCACAACCAATTTCACAACGAACAAACCGGTTTCTTCGGCTTCTTCGAGTGTGTCAATGACCATGCGGTGGCGAAACAGCTCCTAGATGGCGCCCGCGACTGGCTCAGGGAGCAGGGCATGCAGACCATGCGCGGCCCGGCCAACTTCTCCTCCAACGATGAGTGGGGCATGCTGGTGAAGGGCTTCGACATGAGTCCCGTCCTGATGATGAGCTACAACCTCCCCTACTATCCCGAGTTCATGGACTGCTACGGACTGGCCAAGGCCAGGGATCTCTTCGCCTACCGGATGTTCAGCAAGGACGGCATATCGGACAGATTACGAAGCATGGCCGAGAAGATCCAGAAGAAGGAGGGGCTGATCATCCGGCCCATCAATATGAAGGACTTCGATGCGGAGCTAAAGCGCATAAAGGAGGTCTATAACAACGCCTGGGTCAAGAACTGGGGCTTCGTGCCTATGACCGACGCGGAGTTTGACCACCTGGCCAAGCAACTCAAGCCCTTGATCGTGCCGGAGCTGGTCTTGCTGGCCGAGGTGAACGACCAGCCGGCGGGTTTCTCCCTGACCCTTCCCGATTACAACCAGGCCCTTAAGCATGTCAACGGCCGTCTCTTCCCCTTGGGCCTGATCAAGCTGTGGTGGCGTTCCCGAAAGATCGACTGCGCCCGGATCATGGTCATGGGCGTGGTACACAAGTACCAGAAGCGGGGCATCGACGCCATCTTCTACATCAAAACCTTCGATGTGGGCACAGCGAGAGGCTACACCTGGGGAGAGATGTCCTGGGTTTTAGAGGACAACGAGATGATGATCCGAGCCCTGGAGATGCTGGGGGCCAAAGCGTATAAGACCTATCGGATTTATGAGATGGAGATTTGAGAGTGGCAATGGCAATATAATAGAAAGGTAGGGGCGAGCGGTGCTCGCCTTTTTTTTGCGATAATACTGGGGTCAAGTGAGGTCAATTTTCAATTTTAAATGCCCATTTTGCAATTTGAAATGATGTTTTAAAAGGTGGAAATCTGCCCCTACCACCCTTCACCGGTGGCAGTAGGCAGGGCCCGACCCTTACCCTCGCCATCGTGCTCAAAATGACTCTGCCACTACTGACACTCGAGCCGTCCGGCTCCCGAACCCTCATCGGGTGAGGACTGCATCGCGGTTTGCTACGATGATTCCCGGTACTCGATGAGATCGCCTGGGGTACACTCCAGGGCCTGGCAAAGCTTTTCCAATGTGGAGAAGCGAATGGCTCTCGCCTTCCCCGTCTTCAGCACTGAAAGGTTCTGTACCGAAATACCAACAAGGTTGGAAAGCTCGGTGAGCTTCATCTTGCGCTTCGCCATCTGCACGTCAAGGTTGATCACGATTGGCATGTCATGGTCCTCAGATCGTGAGCTCGATCTCTTCCTTCATCTGGCTCCGCTCTCTTAGGAGCTGCCCGTACTGATGTGCTAAGAACGCCAATATTAGCGCGGCAATACCGAAGGCTTGTGGGAAGAGAAGGATGGAAAGATCAACTAAACCAAGCCACAACCCAGACACCGAGAAGGGCAGGAGCCTGTCGCTTAAGAAGATGACGGGAACGAAGCATAGGTCCAGTATGCAGCTCACTACCAGCAGCCGCGTTAGAGTCTTGAGGACCGGAGAGATGTGGTCAGCTAGATGCGGTGACTGCCCTTCCAGGCGGAGAATGGAAAAAGCCCCGGCCCCAGACCAGTAGATACGGATCCAAAGGCAGGAGCGAACGAGAGCCAAGATAACAGCCAAGCCAACGAAGCGAGTGACTCCTGTGGACAGGGTGTATCGCAGCCCGGGCCAGACGTTGATGAAATACATCAGAACACCGACAAGCTGCAACAGGAAGACCGTCAGAGCGAATCCTGCGTAGAATCGGAGTGCCTTTCCCAGCGGATTGAGAAATTTATGGTGAATCATGATGATTGGCTCCTTTCTGTGGATGTGGTGTGCGTCGGGCCAAACCAATTATCAATATAAAGCCTAAAAACATGTTTGTCAAGAAAAAAATTATGATAATCGATAATTTATTCATGATAATCAAGATATCTAGGATACGGGCGGATCTAGCTGGAATGAACAGGAGGATCGCTTGGGCGCAAAGGCTGACGGCGACTCTTCTGTTTCTCTGGTGCTGGCTGAAGCGAGGGAGGGTAGCGGGAGGTGACGAAGAGGAGCCTCAGGCGGGGTGGCTCCCCTGTCACAGAATACCGACCGCCAAGATCCTTAACGCCCATCGAGACCGAAAACCGAGAGCCGAGTTTCGACATAAGAAACGGGAGCGGCCTGCCGCGCCCCTGCGTGTGATCGGATCTTTTCTCATGCAAAAAGGGGCGTAATTCATTACGCCCCTGTGCTCTTTATGATATTTGCATTGGGGTGGCAGCGGGCAGTCTGCATACTGCCAACTGCCTACTTCCATCGGTGGGGTGGTGGGAGGAAATATAGCGATCAGGAGATCCCTCTTACGATGAAAAAAGGACGGGTTTTAAACCCGACCCTACATATTATGGAAGCCTTTCCTTGTGCAAAAAAGAGCGAGGTGACCTCGCCCCTACAATTTTGTTAACGATTTCCTTGCATAAAAAGGGCGCGCCGCCGCGCGCCCCTACATCAGATAAACTTTTCGAATCTCTCCTTTTTCGCTTTGCATATTGGGCAAATTTCCGGAGGGGTTTCGCGGGCGCATAGATATCCGCACACCTTGCACCGCCACACAGGCAGGGGCAGTGATCCAATGCCCGCGGGGGGCTTTGAGATTTCCACCTTGGCCTTCTTCCTCTCCTCCAGGGGCGGGCGCCTCTCCGGGATGGAGCTCAACCTTCTCTTGCTGTCCAGAACCTCCTGGGAAACGTATAGGGCGCAGTAACAAGCCCCATGCTCGTTCAGGTCGGCATCCCGGTAGTCGCAGGGGCAGATGATGTCCAGGTCTGCTTCCTTGATGCCCGAGGCCAGACGGCAGGGGCAAGCCCAGTATCCATACCTCTTCTCATTGGTCAACAAACCCCGGATCAGGTCTTGGACGAATTCCACATCTGGGTTGAGGTGGTATCCACCCTCCTCTGTCTCTCTCTGCAGTCTCTGATAAACCCTCTCTACCTCATCGGGGGTCACTTCCATGGCGCTCATCATGCCACCGCCTCTCTGATTTCGTCCTCCTTGTACCCAGCGATGCATCTTTGGTTATCGATTACGATGGTGGGAAAGGAGCACATGGGATTCCAGCGGGTGATCTCTTCCCGGGTCTTTTGTCTCTCCTCACCTCTCAGGTGATCCACATCGATATAGTCATATTCAACGCTCAGGTCATTGAACAGCCTCTTGGTCCTCTTGCACCACCCGCAAGTGCTCAGGGCGTAGAGCATGACCTTATGTTTTTTGTTTGAGCCCTCTACATGGGTGACTTCTGCCATATCCTCTATTCTCCTCCGTAAGAATTGATGTGCACGAACTTCTCCAGCGGAAGCCGCTCTGGCCTCTCTCGTTCCCATTCTCGTTGCTTCTGGGAAAGGACCGGGCGCAGTTGATCTCGCTTTTTGCCGAAATTCACCAGGGTGATGACGGTCATATCCTTCGGAATCCCCAAAATCTCTTTGACCTTGTCCTCGTGAAAGCCGGCGATGGGGTGGGCCACCATACCCAGCTCAGTGGCTCGCAGTATCATTTGTGCAGTGGCCATACCGGCGTCGAAGAGGTAATATTCCCTTCCCTTGACCACGCAGTCCAGATCCTTTTTGGTGAACACGACCACGATCATGGAGGCGTAGTGGATCCACTCGTTGCCCTTGGAGAGGGCCCCGTGCATCTCTCTTAGCACCTGGGGATCATGGACGAAGACGAATCTCCAGGGCTGATTGTTGAAGCACGAGGCGGCCAGCTGGGCGCACTCTGCCAAATCCTCGATAAGGTCTTCCGTGATCTTTACTGGATTCAAAGAGCGATAGGCTCTTCTTCTGTGTATGACCTCTTTGACATCCATAAAGCCCGCACCTCCTGGTTGAGGGAGCTATCCGGGGCCTTCAGCCTGGCCACCACAGGATTCTAGGAGTCAAGGGCCCATACCAGCCCCTCGACCCCAGGGGTCAAGAAATAAAGCACAATATTATTCAATCAAAAAGTTCTTCAGCTTAGCTTGGTTTTCATGAGATAGCGTGGGGTCACTTGAATCCTAGAATCCTTCAACCCTTAACCCCCTATCCTCTCACGATCAACGATTACCGATTAACGATTCATGGTTTTCAAAAATTTGATGACCTCGCTGATTTTAGGCAACTCTTTTATGGGGTAGATTTTTATAAAAACGATTGTCCCCTTTTCGTCCACGATGATATTGGCTCTCTCTGCAATGCCGTTCTTATCTCTGAAGACCCCGTATTTCTTGGCGACCCCTCCATGGGGCCAGAAATCGGCCAGCAGGCGGGTGTTCTTTATCTTCAGGCTCTTCGCCCAGGCCTCCTTGCAGGGGACGGAGTCGACGCTCAGGCCCACGGCCACGGTGTTCAAGGAATCGAACTTGGCCTGGTTTTTCTCCA
>LJUY01000048.1 GCA_001304015.1 candidate division Zixibacteria bacterium SM23_81
TTGGGTTTTTCGTAGGGGCGGGTTTGAAACCCGCCCCTACATGGTAATCCGGATCGTTTTCAATAAAAATAATCCCGTGCACATGATCAGGCATAATTACAAATTCATCCAATCTGATATTCAAATAATGAATTGGCAAATCGATCCAACATTTTTGAACAATATTTCCGAAAGTATTCAATTGCATTGTGCCGTTTGAAATTCTGCCGAAGATACACTCATGATGATGTGAGCAAATGGTGACAAAATATGCGCCGTTTTTTGAATAATCATACCCTTTCAATCGAATTGAACGCCGGTGATGTCTTCCCTGATGATCTGGCATGGCGTTTTCTATATGGGCGGGTTTGAAACCCGCCCCTGTTAATATTCCACGTCCGTGCTTAAATACTTGAACTGTATAATCGGTATATGGAAAGAACCAGGACATTGGTGGCATAACCCGGACCGCCGTTGGTCATGATGAAGATCTTGGCGAAGATCTGAAATCCCACGATGGTCCCCACCACGGTCAGATACAGGGTCACCGGCTTGAGCAGGGGAAGGGTGATGTGCCACCACCGCTGAATGGCGCTGGCGCCGTCGATCTTAGCGGATTCATGGAGCACTTTAGGCACACGTCCCATGGCCGCCAGATAAAGAATCACCCCACCCCCCGGTGCGGCCAGCATGCCGCTGAGCATAATGCTGCCCAGAGCTGTGCTGGGGCTGCTCAACCACGGGAAAGGTCCCAGCCCCGCCAGGCCGAACAAATAGTTGAACAATCCCCAGGTGGGATCGAAGATCCATTTCCACACCATGGCGATGACCACAGCGGAGGCCACCCCGGGCAGATAGTAGGCCGACCGGAAGAAGGTCTGTGCCTTCATGCTCAAGGGATAAATCAGGCTGGCCAGAAAGAGAGCCACCAGGATGCCCCAGGGTACCATGACCACCGTGTAGATGAAAGTGTTGCGCATGGAGATCCAGAACACCTTGTCGGTGAAGGTGGTCTTGAAATTATCCAGCAAGGCCCAAGGGCTACCCAGGATACCGGCCAGGGGGTCGAAATGTTTGAAGGCGATGACCACCGCCAGCACGACGGGGATGGCGATGAAGATGGAAAACACAAAAAAATCGGGCAGCAAAAAGGTGTAAGCCCAAATGTGTTTGCGCACGGTTCCCAAAAATCGCCTCCGCGCCCGGGGCAAGAAGACGGCGATGGCCAACAGGGTGGCGATGATGGTGCCCAGAAGATAGGCCCAGACTTTTCTATTGGCCATGCCTAGATCACCGGTCTGTGACTTGGCCAGAAGCTCTTCTACTTCCTGCTTGGCCACAGTCATGGCCTCCTGGGCCGTTTTGCGACCGAGCATGGCCAACTGCAGCTGGCGGGCGATACGCTCGTCGATTTTCTGCCAGAGGGGATGAAATGGCCTGATCACCATGTTGGGCAGAGCCTGCTGTACGATGCGCATGTAATCGCCCCGCTCCGGATCATCGGTATAGAGATCGGCTGCGGAACGTCGTGTGGGAAAGGTTCCTAAATAGCGGCAATATTCCTGATTCTCTCCGTTGGTCAGAAACCGGGCTAGCTCCATGCACAGACGCCGCTTCTCAGGGTCCTTCTGCTTGAAAACCACCCAGTTGCCAATCCCCGGAGAGGCGGTCAACAACTGACCAGAGGAACCAACGGGAAAACAGGCCACGGCGAAGTTCATCAGGGGGCGTACCATGTCCGGTTTGCCCTGGGCAATCCACTTGGTATTGTTCTCCGAGCGCTTCTTATTGGTATTCACCAGATTGCTGATGGACCATGTTCCCTGACAGGTGACGGCCGTCTTTCCGGGAGAAGTGCCGAACAGATTCCAGGTGGCGTCCTGGGTCAGCCCCCCCGTATTGGGGAGGGCCACGTGGTATTTGTGCTCCAGATCGATGAGCTTCTGCATACCCCGGATGGCCTCTGGGCTGTCAAAGGTGAAGCGCTTGCCATCCGGGCTCAGTGAGCGTCCTCCCTCACCGTAAATGATGGCCCAGGCCTCGTTGTTGCCCGGCATGACGTTAAAGCCCACCCCGTACACGTCGATTTTGCCATCACCATCCCGATCGAAGGTGAGCCGCTGCATTTTCTCCACAAACTCCTCCCATGTCCAGATGCCGTTGGTGGGCAACTCCACGCTCCTCTCGGCGAAGATGTCTTTATTTAACACCATGGTGTAAACGGTGGCGTACCAAGGCCAAGCCCAAACATGGCCCTTGTAAGTGAAGGCGTCCAGCATGGCGGAATAATAATCTTGACGATCCTCTGGGGTCAAGTAAGGATCGATGGGCTCCAGGATTCCTTTTTCCACATAGGCGAATTTCATGGCACTGCCGGCCACATCGGGCGGGGTATTGCCCATGACGGAGATGTCCAGTTTCTGCTCCCCTTTGGTCCATGAAAGCCTGGTGAAACGGATTTTCACCTCTGGGTGCATCTCTTGAAATCGATCCAGGAGCTGGAACTCCCAGTGATCCTTGGCATAGGAAGCCATTCCATGGGGCCCAGGGCGGGGAAAATCCCACACGTCGATGAGAATCCTCCCGTCATCCCTCTCCCGGCAAGCTGGAGCCAGGGCCAAAAAGACCAAAAGAAATACCAATGAAGGTTTTCTCCGAGAAAATCCCGTCAATTCCATTGGCGCAAGCTCCTCCCAAACTCTTCTCCGAATTTAGATTGTTTGTAACACATTTCCTTGGGAAAGTCAAGTCTTTTTTGGAAGCGCATTAGTATGAAAAAGAAATTCTCTTGACAGAAAGCTTCCCATTGATTAACCTACAATTACCAGTAGTGGGAAAGTTTGAAATTGACACTTGTTATCCACCAAGGGTGTGTAGCGGAGGAGAACTTTCATGGAAATATTGGCATCCCTTGCGGACAGCCTGATTCGAGGCCAGGCTGATGAAGCGTCGCTTTTAACCACCAGGGGGATCAAGGAAGGCCTGGAGCCCCTTGAGGTTTTGAATAAAGGGCTCATCGCCGGAATGGATGTGGTAGGCCAAAAATTCCGGGATGGAGAACTCTATGTGCCCGACGTGTTGGTGGCCGCTCGGGCCATGCGTGCGGGTATGGATATCCTCAGACCCCTCTTCGCCAAAGGTGACGTTCGACCTGTGGGCAAAGTCATCTTGGGCACCGTTCAAGGCGACCTACATGATATCGGCAAGAACTTGGTGGGAATCATGCTGGAAGGTGCCGGATTTCAGGTCATCGATATGGGCACGGATGTGGCCCCGGAGAAATTCATCTCAGCGGTGAGGGATCATCAACCCAGGGTCCTTGGCATGTCCGCTCTCCTGACGGTCACCATGATGGGCATGAAGACAGTTCTCGATGCCATGGATTCCCAGGGCTTAAGAAAGGGGGTTGTGGCACTGGTGGGTGGGGCTCCGGTAACCCAGAGGTTTGCCGACGAGATCGGCGCCGATGGCTATGCTCACGACGCCGTCTCGGCGGTTTCCAAAGTGAAAGAGCTTTTGAAAGCAGGGAGGTGAACTCCCCTTCCCCTCAAAGCCCCCATGACCTCCTCCACAAGCCACCATCTCCGTCTTCACATGGAGTGCACCTGCGCCCGGTTTACTGTTTTGTCGCGGAGCTCACCGTTCGAAGTTTGAGACTGCCCAAGCATAGAGAGAAATATGAGCAGAAAAAACGAGCCGAATTTCGAGAGGCTGAGGACCGCCCTCTTCGCCGGGCAGCCCGACCGGGTCCCCTTGCTGGAGCTGTCCATCGACTGCTCCATAAAGGAGAAATTTCTGGGCAGACCGGTGAGAAATTTGAGAGATGAGATCGACTTCTTCGCTCGGGCCGGCTACGATGCCATCAAGCTCAGCCCTCTGATGGATATCAACCCCGACCATCGAGAGCCCAGAGAAGACTGGCGGACCACAGATAGCCTGGAGTTTAACCGCGATCGCGTGTGGGCCCCTGAAGGAGCTGGGATGATCACCAGCATCGAGGAGCTGGAGTCCTATCGCTGGCCTCTGCCCCAGGAGATCGACTACTCCCCCTTCGAAACGGCGGCAAAGTTACTTCCCCCCGGCATGAAAATAATCGGTCAGTATGGGGATATCTTCACCTGGGCCTGGACCTTGATGGGTTTCGAGACCTTCTCTCTAGCCCTGGTGGATAACCCCCAACTCGTGGCCCGGATGATGAGTACTCTCGGGGCGCTCATCACCGATATGTTTGCCACCATGGCCGATTTCCAAGAGGTAGGAGCCTTGTGGTACAGCGACGATCTGGCCTTTAAAACGGGTCTGCTGGTGTCTCCACAGGTGCTGCGGTCCCATCTTTTTCCCTGGATGAAGAAGATCAGCCAGCTCTGTGTCAAACGAGGAATCCCCTTCATATATCACTCCGACGGAAAGCTGGACCAGGTCATGGATGACCTCCTGGACTGCGGCATCAACGCCCTTCACCCCATCGAGCCCCAAGCCATGAACATCCGGGAGCTGAAGAGAGAATACGGAGGGCAAATCTGCCTGGTCGGAAATGTGGATCTGGAGTACACCCTTACGCGGGGGACGCCTCAGGAAGTGGCCGCGGAAACCCTGGCACTGATATGCGATGTGGGGCCAGGAGGAGGCTACTGCATGAGCTCCAGCAATTCAATCCCCGCGTACGTGCCCTTCGCCAACTACCAAGCCATGATTGAGACCACCCTCCAGCATGGCTGGTACCCCCTAGATTGAAAACACAGAGGCCATCATCGGCAGGAGACTTCGTATAAGCAGAATAGAAGCCAGCGGCGACCTTCGGAGCCAAAAAGATATTGACATAGAGGGAAATTTGTCGTAATTTGGAAAAAGACAATTACGTCTTGTCAAGCTACTTAAAGGATTATTTGAGTGCCAATTTTCAAAAATAACCCGTCCGTCTAGATCCATTATTCAACGTCCGAGGAAGGACATGTTACCTATAACGAGAAAAATCGGAATTTCTCTTTTGGCCTTGGGCTTATTGGTCCTACTGTGTGAAGTGGGTCCTGGCCAGGCTCAGGTTTCACAGATCTGGACTGAGACCACAGAGGAGGACTTTGCCAGCGGAATAGGCGTGGACACCATCAGCGTGGACATCCGCACCAGTCCTGGAGATATTATCCTGGCTGAGCCCCAGGAAAACTTTGCCTTTGGCAAAAGTGCCGAGGATGGTGGCGATGGCAACGCCAGTTACCCCCCCAGGAATCTTCTGGACGAAAACCTGGCTACCTTTTGGCTATCTAAGACACAACAACCATTGGGAGTTAGCATAATCGTGGACCTCCGGGCCGAGCGTCTCATCGAACAGATCCATATCCTGGGATACATAGAGATCTTTCGAATCAGGGGATATCGGATGTCCGTGAGCCTCGATAAGGTAAAGTGGGTAACGGTGGCCGAGAACCCGGATAATCCGACCATGAACGTTTTCGAGACCATTGAGCCCACAGTGGCTAGGTATGTCCGTGTCACCATCATCACCATCGACCAGGTTCACGCTGTGGCCATCAGCGAGATCCAGGTCTTCGGGGCCGGTTTCGCAGCCCAGGGATCTTATTTCTCCGAGGCCAAGGATTTTGGAACCCTGACAAACTTCGGAGTGGCCACCTGGGGGGCGGAGTTTCCTGACCCGGATATGGACATCACTCTTCAGTTTCGCAGCGATTCCGTTCAGGTGCTCAATGATGGTGGTGTTCTGGAGGATACTCTCAAATTGGCCAACGAGATGGCTGAGCTGGTCCCCGGATCGGAAGTGGTCACCGATGAGTCCGAGATGATCCTGTACAACAGGGGCTTCGATTACGATATCGACTATCAAAAAGGCCTTATCTGGCGTCTGGAGACTAGCACCATCGATAGCGCGGCCTTGATCATGGTGGACTATTCTCTCTGGAACGGATGGTCTGAGGAGTATTATTCCGACCCGGATTCCGACCCGGATAGTACCCTCTTTCGTGTCACTGAGCCTCGACGATACCTTCAATATCGGGCCAACCTGTTCACCGGCACGATCAACACCCCCAAGCTGAAGGAAATCTCCATCAAGTACAGCACATCCAGCTTGGCCCAAAGGGCTCTGGGAACAGTTGTCCCCAATGAGGTGCCCATCATGAAGGAGAGCACGGTAACATATCTCCTTCAGTTCGCCTTTGGACCGACCAATTTAGGGGTGGACACCGTGATCGTGCTCACCCCGAGCCCCGCCAGGATCAGCGAGATACGTCTGAACGAGAATCCTTTAACTGGCGCAGATTACGAGGATTTCAGCACGAGAGAGAAGATCAAGATCGGCTTCACTCAACCCATTCTGGCCGACTCAACGGCCACTTTGGAGATCGACTTCCGCACAACTCTGTTCTTAAGCCTCAACGCATACCCCGCCCAGATCATCAGCAACGACACCCCAGACAATCCTCAGTTTGTGGAACAAGGCGAGGCCACATGGGTCATCAGCACGACCGGTATC
Organism: candidate division Zixibacteria bacterium SM23_81; assembly: GCA_001304015.1. GTDB lineage: Bacteria > SM23-81 > SM23-81 > SM23-81 > SM23-81 > SM23-81. The sequence goes on from LJUY01000048.1 coordinate 6,467, forward strand.
CCGACCGGACCACTGGTCTCAGTAGAGGCGAAACCCAATCCTTTTTCTCCCAACGGAGATGGCCTCTTCGACGAGGCCTTCATCTCTTACTTCGTGGCCAAGATCGCCTATCCTCAACCGGTCAGCGTTAAGATTTACAACCTGAACGGCGACAGGATCAGAACCTTGCGCGACCAAAAGGATCCGGCATTCTCTTATGAAATCCCATGGGATGGCCGGGATGACTCAGGCGATCTGGTTTCCCCTGGCGTGTATATTTACCAGGTTAGGGTCAACACCGATTCTGGTACAGAGGTCGTGACGAAAACCATCACCGTGCAATACTGAGCACGTAAAGGAGCTAATACATGACCGGGAGAAGGCGTAAAAAAATTGTCCTTTTGCTGCTGATATGTGTCCCAGCTCTCCTGTGGGCAGTTCAGGCCCAAGCTGCCTTTATCGACGTGGGGCTGGGAGCCAGACCCGTGGGCCTGGGAAGAGCCTTCGTTGGTTTGGCCGATGACGCCAATGCAATGCTGTATAACCCTGCGGGCCTGGCTCACCTAGAGAGGATGGAGCTGACCTCCATGTATGCCCGCCTCTATCCTGGGATTGAGGATGACAAGCTTCACTTGGGCTATGTGGGTGTGGTGAAACCCGTAAAGGGCTTTGGCACGTTAGGAATCGGAGCCACCAACCTGTGGGCCGATCTCTACGGAGAGAATATTTTTTATCTCAGCTATGCTCGAAAGATGAGCACTGGACTTAGCCTTGGAGGCAGCTTCAAGTTCCTCCGCTGGAGTGCTGATGGCTATACCGATCCGGAGGGACTCAGCGAGTTAGGACATTCCTGGAATGGCTGGACCTTCGATGTGGGCCTTCTCTATTCGTTACGCTCGGAGAAACTGCTGCGTTTTATGGGTGCTGACGGCCTGCAGCTGGGCCTGTCGGTTCTAAACGTAAACCAGCCCAGCACGGCCAAAAATGGCGCCGAAGACGCCAAGCTCCCCATCGGCTTTGAGGGAGGACTGGTTTATAGGAGGGGAAATTACAAAGGCCTGCTCTCCTTTAGTCGCCGAGATGACATGAGCAGGCTTCACTTTGGACAGGAACTGGACCTCTTGGCTCAAGGTTCGAGGTCGGGCTCAGCATCCTTTCAGATCCGAGCCGGCGCCTTCAAAACACTCTCTGAGGAGAGTGGCGGAGAATTGGACTTTGGATGCGGTTTCGCCTTGAGGAATGCTCTTCTCGATTACGCTTACGTCTTTCCTTTGGCCCTCCGAGACGTTGGTGGTTGCCACAAAGTTTCTATTGGATATACCTTTTAAAGAGCAAATAGCTGAATATCAAATCCCACAACCAAGGAGCCATATGTGGTGAACAGAGTTAAGCTTGGCCGTAATTTGGTCATCCCACTGGCCCTGTTCTTATTGAGTCTGCCCTCCAACTTGTGGGGCCAGTTCATCGAACCGCCAGGTGGAAGCGATGAGGTCTATGAGAACTACGCCAGCGAGCTGTATAAGAGCTATTCTCAGGAATTCGAGACCATCAAACATTATGACGATTTCGGCAACTACCTCGTCGAGGGATTGGATGTCTTCGAGCTCGAGCAGAGACGACCGGGAGTTGGAAGGCTGATTAAGTACAAGTATTACAGAAACTACTTCAATAACCTGGTCATCTCTCAGGACACCTACAAAGGCTTTGCCACCAGCTTAATCGTCGGCGACGCCGTCAGGACCAAGTTCACATCGCTGACCCTCGATCGCTCTCGTCTCAACGGTGTTCGCTGGGATGGAGCCACCCGCAAGAACCAGTTCACCATCTTGGGCTCCCGTCTCTCCTCCCCCATCATCATGCCCATCGAGCAAGATCTCCAAGTGACATCTATTTCAGTTTCCCAGCAATGGCCGCGCTATCTTTTTGGAGGACACTGGAAAACCGAGGTGGGCGATATCCTCAAGCTGGGCGCCACCTACCTGAACCTCTCCCAGATCAAAAGTGAAGAGGAATCGAAGGAGCGAAATTTTCTCAAAGGAGACGTGACCGAGGCCGAGCCACGAGAAATCTACTTGCGCTTCACCGACGACTCGCCGGAAAGCGATTGGGGGGCGCTGATCTACGGACCCCCTTCTGCCATCCTGACCTATGAGGAGGGCAATGTCAGAAAAAGGATGGCCATCGAGGCCATCCCCGAGCGAGAAACAACCTACCCCTTAGAGGTCAATGGCGAGGACAGCTTCGTTTTCACCTATCCCATAAAGTGGGAGGAGGATGTTGTTGCCATTTCTGTCGACTTTGCGGCGGTGGTGGCCAATGATTTTCAGATTTCCGCAGCTCATGCATATGCCGCGGGTATCAATCCAGATTCACTGACGGACAACACCTTCTTCAAGGTGTATGAAAGAGCCCGTGGGGATGTTCATGACCAGTCCAATAAACAGGTGGTGCACATTCGCTACGGATTGGATACCGGCATCTCCATCTACGGAATCGACTTCCAGGCATACTTAGGGGGTCTTGAGATCAAAGGCGAATACCTCATCAACACGCGCCATTCCAAATATCCCCTTCTTCCCGGAGACCGTTATACAGAGAAATCCAAGGCCTGGTATGTTCATCTGAAAACCAGACAAGGCCCATTCACGCTAGGAGGTGAGGTCTTTCGCGTCGATCCCGACTACGCCACCTCCCTGGATATCTATTCTCGCGAAGCCTACCTCTCCCCTTACTCTCCGGCAAGCGATACCTCCGGCGGGGTTCACGACTGGCTGGTCGATGATAACGACGATAACGACCGCTATCCAGACGGATGGCCATTCTGGTCTTCAGGAACGGGGGATTTCCAATCATTGTTTTATGGCAGGAACGGTTGGGAGGTCTGGAACCCGGAAAATCCCAAGCCGGACGCGGGCATTTTCCCAGGTCTGGACGAAAACAACGATGGCATCCCCGATGACGACCAGAACACCAACAATATCATCGATTACTACGAATATTTCATGATGTATTACCGCGATCCTCCCCGATTCGATTTTGGAGACGACTGGAACAACAACGGTATCATCGACAGCCGGGAGGACGACGTCAAGCCGGATCACATCTACGACCCCGATCTCAAGGGCCATCATCTGTTCCTCAGCTTGAGACCTTTTCGAGACATGGACTTCACTCTGGGCAGAATTCGCCAGGAGCAGATCGCCGGAGGAGGTCAAAACTTCATTAACTACGGAAAGCTGCTGTACAAGCTAGACTTTCCCCGATACGGAAAGGTTCAACTCTATCACGTCACCAAACGAGTTCAAGATGATATTCCCAACCCCACATTCCAGTTTCCAGAGGGTCCAGCTGGATTCATCAGCTTTACTCAGTCGGAATTCACACTTGACCCAGTACTGATGCGCAACAGCGTGGTGCATACCAGCTATGTGGGAACCCAATTTCTCGGCATTAGAGGACTCAACGTAGAGAATAACCTGAAAAGCGATGTGAACCGCATGCGCACCACCCCTTATCATGAGAAGGCCACCATCGAATACTGGGGGGGAGTTCACAAGATCGATTATAACCTGAAGCCCCTCCCCAGGCTGACCATCTCCCCCCAGCTCAAATATCGCTGGGAATGGGAACAGGAGAACCTGGCCACGGAGGAAGACGAGACCCTACGGCACCAATACTGGGTCATGCCCATCCTGAGGATCGACTATGAGCTGACTCCCAGAACCATTATCCGAGCTGGTCTGCAGGGTGATCCCTTCTTCTTGGACGACAAGGCGTTCATGCACCGATACAGAAACAAGCTGGATCCCTCCGAGAGCCAAAACGCCCGCATATTCAAGGCAATGGTGACCCAAGCTGCTGACTATTTCGGATATAAGGTCTATTTCAATGCTGGCTTCGAGATCCAGCGCATCAGGTTCCTGGAGGATCCAGATAAGGAGCCAGATTACTCCAATATCTGGGTCACAGTTTTGGCCGGCTGGTGATCCCCTTTTATCCACAGGCCCAGAGTTATGATAGAACGACTTCTCATCCTCATAATCACTGCCAGCATCGGGTTAAGCATGGTGGTGCCCTCGCCTCAGGAGCTCACCGCCTATTTTAAAGAAGGTCAGGGACTCTTCGCCATCGAGGATTATCGTGGAGCCATCCAGAAGTTTCAACGCATCGTAAAAACGGAAAGCAGGCTTCTGGATGAGGAAAATGTGATGGTCCCGGTGACCCTCGAGGAGGAGTTGCATGTCCCCGTGCAATTGGCCGCCACCTACCAACTGGGAAACTCCCATAAAAAACTGGGCGAGTTCGATCAAGCGGTGATTCATTTCCAAAAGGTGGTTCAAGAGGCTCCTCTGGAGCAGCTGCGCAGCTTGGCCCAGTTTCAGATCATCTCTGCGCGCTACGAGCAGCAGGAGTACCATAAGGCGGTGGAAGAGGCTCGGCAGCTGGTGGAGACTTTTCCCCAAAGTCGATACCTGGAGCGGGCTCTCTACAACATGGGCTGGGCCTATTATCGCCTTAATCAATATCCGAAGGCCATCGAGGCGTTTTCCGAGGAAATAGAAAAATTTCCCCAGGGGGATTACGCCGCGCGAGCACAATATCAGATCGCACAATCCCACTACGATGGGGAGAACTATTCTCAAGCCATCGAGAGCTACCGGGAGGTCATCGACCGCTACACTCCCGAAGAGTTCTCAGAGCAGGAGTGGAGCAAAGCGCTCCTGAGCCGTCTGCGCAAGCGCTCCCAAGCCGAAAGAAGCGTTCTCAAGGGATTGGAAGAACAAAATCTCGTAGAGCTATCGGCCAAAGCCCAGCTCCAAATAGGCGAGTGTCACGTCAAGCTTGGCCAACCTAAGGAGGCTATAGAGGCTTACCGGGGAGTCACCGAAAACTTTCTGCCCCTTACCGACCTTGTGGAGCTGGCTTACCTCAAGATGGCCGAAACGGCCATGGAAGCTGATGGCCTTGAGGCCAGCGTCAAAATTTATCGGGACGCTCTGGACAACAGCTCCGATCGGAAATTTCAAGCCAAGATGCAGTATCAAATCGCCAAGCTGTATTTCCAGCAAGAGATATTTGAACAGTCAGCTATGGAGTATCAGATCTACATCGATGGATACACGGAAGAGGGCCCCAGTATAGGATTTTCTGCCGAGGACGCCCAGTATGCCATCGGTTTAAGTTACTTTCAAGCCAAGATGTATGAACGTTCCATAGAGGAATATCAAAAGGTTTTAGATCAATACCCCGACAGCCCGCTGGTGGCTGGCGCCCTATATAGCATCGGCCTCAATCACCAGATGCTCAAGGAGTTAGAGCAAGCCGAAACGGCCTACCAGAAGGTGGTGGACAACTATCCAGAGCACCACCAGACGCCCCCGGCCCTGTTGCAGCTAAGCCGACTCTACTTTGAGCGAGAAGAGTACCAGGATGCCAAAAGCTCTTACAGGAGGCTCCTGGAGAATTACTCAGATTCAACCCAGGTGGAGGTAGCTGTCGTTCTCTACGAGCTGGGTTTGACCTGTCGTAACATGGATGAGATAGAGGAAGCGGCCAGCTATCTCCGGCGCATCGAGCCAACCTCCGAGCTGTTTGCCGGGGCCGTTTCCGAGATCAACGAGATGTTCATCAAAAAGGGCGATTTCCAACAAGCCGAAGAGGAACTGGCTGAAGCCTTAGCGAAAACCGAGGACCAAACGGCTATCGCTCAGATTCGCTACGCACGAGCCAGGCTCTATGTGGCCCAGCAAGAATTCCGCCGTGCTCTGGACGATTTTAGCTATGTGATCGATCACCTGGAGGACCAAAATCTTCGGATCAACGCCCTCTTTGGTAGGGGCGTCATCCACTACCAGTTCGAGGAATACCAGGAGGCCATCCCCGATCTGGAGCTCGTGATGACCTCGCAGGCAGATCCCAACTTAAAGAAGGAGGCCCGCCAAAAGCTGGGCATCAGCTATTTAAAAACTGGCCAAAAAGACCGGGCTCTTTCGCTGGCTCAACGCCTCCAGGAGTCGGCCACCGATCCGACTCAAAAGGCCGAGTCCTTTCTCATCATAGCAGACCTGTATTACGAGCTCAAGGAATTTAACTTGGGCGTGAAATCCGCCGGACAGGCATTGAGCCTAGAGGGAGTGCAGGATGAGCTCAAAGTTCAGGCTTACTATATCACGGGCAATTGCTGGAGTGGCATGAAAAACTACCTCAAAGCCCTAGAAGCCTACAGTATGGCCTTGACCAAGTATCCAAACTCCGCATATCGGGCTGACTTGCTATTTCAGTCGGGCATCATGTCCTACAACCTGGAGGATTATGAGGCCTCCGCCACCAAATTCGAGCGCTTCGCCGAGGAGTTTGGGGAACATCCCAATATGGTCTTCGCCCTCTACTACCAGGCATATTCCCACTTTCGCCGTGGCCTGTGGCAAGATGCCAGAATGATCTTCAGCCGGTTAACCAGCAAGTATCCCAATAGCGAGATGGTAGATGAGGCTCACTATCAAGTGGCAGAGTGTTTCTACAACGAACGTCAGTATCACAAAGCCCTGGAGGCCTATCATTTGATTCTGCGAGATTATTCGGAATCACGCTATGCCGAAGATGCACTTTATAACGTGGCCTGGTGTCAATTTCAACTGGAGCAGGAAGAACAGGCCGTGGCCACTCTTCAGCAGGTCGTCATCAGATTTCCCCAGGGCGACTATAGTGCGGACGCTCAGTTTACGGTCGGTGACTACTTTTACAACAAGAGAGATTATGCACAGGCCGAGAAGGCTTACCAGAATGTCATCGACCTCTTTCCTGAGAGTCCCCGCGCGCGTCAGGCAGGTGCCCTCATTCACGAGCTGAATCAGATCACATCTTACTTGGCATATCAGGAGGCCGTTGTCCTGTTCGACGAGAAAAAATACCTGGCCGCCATCAAGGCCTTTCAGGGGATCATCGACGAATATCCGCGCACCGACGTGGTTGTGGGCGCCTGGGCAAACATCGGCGCCAGCTATGAGCAGTTAAGTCGCTGGGATGATGCCCTGGAGATTTACAACAAAGTAATCGATCTGTATGGCGACTCCCCACAGCATCAGGATGCGGTGGCTTTCGCCATGGAACACAAGGAATGGATTGAGGACACCTTTTAGCCCTTCAGGCAAAAAACGTTCCTGGAAAATCTTGACGTCTACCCAAGGGGGTATCCATGTTCAAGTTGATCGTCCAAGGGGGGCCCTTGATGGTCCCTCTGGTGCTGTGCTCGTTCTTATCCGTGGCATTCATCATCGAGCGGCTCTGGTCGCTGCATAAGATTCCCACTAAAACTGAGGCCAATGACTGTCTGATGGACGCATCCAAGGCCTTGAAAAACGGTGGGATTGAGGAAGCTAAATCCTTTTGCGGCCGGCTCAAGGGAATTCTGCCCTTCGTGTTCACCCTGGTCATGGATCGATACGATGCCCTGTCACATGAGACACGGACCATTGGCGAGATCAGGGATGAGCTCATCGCCACCACCGAGGAGGCGGGTAGGTCTTATCTGGAGCGCTTCTTGCCAGTCCTCAGCACCGTGGGTGGGGTCTCTCCCCTCCTTGGTCTGCTGGGCACAGTGACCGGCATGATCGTGGCCTTTAAATCCATCGCCTCCGTGGGCGCCACCGGCGATCCACAAACGGTGGCCGCAGGCATTTCCCAAGCCCTTATCACCACCGCCGCTGGCTTGATCATCGCCATCCCCACGGTCATCGCTTACAGCTATCTCCGGCAACGGGCCACCAAGATCCTCGTGGGCATGGAGCGTTTCTCCCACGGCTTCGTCAACAGCCTGATCACCGAGGTGGGCCGGTTCGTCTCCTACAAAGAAACTTTAAAGATGGCTTACGCCGATGGAGGTTTGGAAGAAGGCGAAAAGGAACTTCTGCACAGGAAGAGAGTCTTGCTGAATATCTCGGAGGAGAAAGCTGCACAACTGGAGAAGGAGGTTAAAAAGGAGTTGGGCTCTGTATGAGCACGTCCCTTAAGGAGTTTTAAAATTGGCAAGAACCCAAAGCAAACTTTCAGAGACCAAATTGGATATCACGCCCTTGGTGGACTGTGTCTTCTTACTGCTGATCTTTTTCATGGTCACTACCGTCTTCTCCACAACCCCAGGTTTGCGCGTCGACCTTCCCAAGGCAGCAGAGTCGGATATGCCTCCGGAAAAAGACCTGAACATCGTCATCTCCAAAGACGGCGAGTTAGAATTAAATGGAGTACCTTGCACCATGGCAGAGCTGGATCGAGCCCTTCTGGAGGCCAAGGAGATGTACCGGAGTAAAGTTCTGATCATCAAGGCCGACAAAAAGACCTACCACGAGGTAGTAGTGGATGTTATGGACGCTGCTAAGGGAGTAGGCATCGACGAGCTGGCCATCGCCACCGAGCTCGAGGAAGAAGAAAAGTAGGCCGTCGTGAGGAAGCACCTTATTCCACCGAGGATGTTACTCAATAGATCAGATCGCATAGAGCTGGAAGCTCCGGGTCTGAGACCCCGCAAGGCCCTTTACTGGAGTCTGCTCATCTCTGTGATTCTCCACACCGTCATTATCTTCTACCAGGTGGAGCTTCCAGAGCGGAGGAAGCCCGTCCGAAAGCCCATCAGTGTGAAGTTCGTGCAGAGGGCACCTCGATTGTCTAAACCCCTTGAGCTGATGAAGCGGCCGGTGGTGGTGCAACGGCAGCTAACCAGGAAAATCACTCGGCCCAAATCGGTCATTCCCCGGACCATACGCACCGCCGCTGTACACGGTGGCACGGCTTTGGCCTCCTTGGCGAAGCCGGGAGAGGCAGTGGAGAGAACTCTGGCTCCTCAGAGACTAGAATTGGGCCCCGAGATCATCTCTGGAGACGTGGAGAATATCAAGGAGCCAGAGGTCACGAACTTGGGAGAAGATCTGCTGGACGTAAGCGACATGGACACCGGCCGGTATCGGGCCCAAGTGGTTGTCAATCCTGAGGATAAAAGAGACATCAAGGGCTACTTTCATATGGACCTGGTCAAATACAAGACCTCGCGGACCGATTACGGCGGCGATCCGGACTGGAACACCTCCCCCCGGGCCATGGCCAATCTCGCCGACTACCTGGAAACCTATACGGATGTGAAAGTGGACATCAAACAACGCTTCACCATGGATTCCAAAGATTTAATCCGCTTAAAAGTCCCCCTTATCTTCATCACCGGTCATTTTCAATTGGAATACCATGCAGCCGAGGCCAGAAACTTGGGCGAATATTTAAGGGCCGGTGGATTTTTACTGGTCGACGACTCTTATTTCCTGAGAGGGGGTCCCTTCGACATGTCGGCCAGGGCCTTGATCAAGGATGCGCTGGGCGAAGATGCCGTCTTCGAAAAACTTCCCGGCGAACACTGGCTTTATCATTGCTTCTTTGACTTCGACGGACCGCCGGCGGGTGATGACATAGCCAGAGGTCCGTATCCTGGTCGAGGCGTTCAGACCATCTACGAGTATCTGGAGGCGATCTTCTTGGAGGGCCGCATGGTGGTCTTGTTCTCCAATAAAAGCTTAAACAACGCCTGGAACGGAGATTGGCGGATCAACCCAGCAAGCCGAGGTGGTCCCATCAACGATACCCGTCAGATGCAGTTCGGGGTGAATATCTTGGTCTTCACCCTTACCCAGCCAGGGGGGTTTGCGCAGCAAGCGCAAGTGTATCAGTAAATGTCGCATCAAGATAAATTTTTCCTATGAGCTTCTTGCTTCGGCTTCCTCGTCCTGACACGAGAGACATGAGGCCTAATACGTAATTCGTATTGCGTAAGAAAAACGAGGGGTATATTAAGAATAGCTGGTTTAGACTGTTACGCAATACGGATTACGATGCCAATAGCCACACTAAAGTTTTCACATGGGAGGTCTTTCCATGTCCTGTCCTAGTCGAGTCAGTCACCTGGTTTTCTTCATCTGCCTGGCCCTCATCCTGATGAGCTGTGCCGGGCTGGTTCCTCCCAAAGTTCGGCTTCGCTCTCTGCTCATCCCTGCATCCAGCGAATTGGGAGAGGGTTATACACAAGAGGCAGATGGCATGCTGGCATATCAACGACAGGGGATGAAGGTCACCGTCCAGTTCGTCACCGACGAGGAATTGAACGCCATGTTTCCCGAACATTCGGACAAGGGACTTGCCTCCACCAATCCGTACACCTATGGAAATTGGGTGGATCCCGAACTGGGTTACACTCCCAATCGTTTCACCGTCTTCAAGGTCACCGTTCATAACTACACGTTGCCCAAGATTAACCTGAACCCGGCTGAGGTCGTGTTGACCTCCGATCGCGGCGACCGTCTCCCCTCCTATGTGCGCGAATCCAAAGAAATAGGCCACTTGAGCTTCGAGGACTATTATCGGGAGCTTATGGGGCGAAGCGGTGTGGAGGAAAACCGGTTTGCCGAGCGTATGGGCCTGATTCGCCAGACCTTATATGTAGATGGTAAAGTTTTTAAGGGAGACATGAAGGAGGGATTTTTGGCCTTTGATCCCTTAGACCCGAGAGTGAAAAAGGCCCAGCTGATTCTCAAAGATTTCGTTCTCCGCTATGACGCCAACGATTGGCCCGATCAGCTCATCGACCTGACCTTTCCCTATGACAGGCAGGTTCAGCAAGAAACCGAAGAAAAAGCTAAAAAATAGGAGGAGATGCGCCTGGCGCAATATATTATGTCCTCTCGTCGTATCAGCAAAAGTCTGCTTCTGACCATTATGGCACTGGTCATCCTGGGTTTTACGTTGGACACCAGCTGGGCCGCCAATCCCGAGGGACGAGCTGTTTGGGTGACCCGGTGGGAGTATACCTCCGCCACGGGCAGCCTGTTATCCTCCAGCCATAAGGCCCGGATACGCCGTATTATGGACAGGGCCGTGGCGGGACATTTCAATGTCATCGTACTTCAGGTTCGAGGACAGGGCGACGCCTTTTACAACTCCAACTACGAGCCCTGGGCCTTTGAGCTCACCAGCACCTCACCCTCAGGCTTAGGGCAGGATCCCGGCTGGGATCCCCTCCAGTACGCCATAGACCAGGCTCATCAGCGGGGGCTGGAGCTTCACGCCTGGCTGAACACCTTCAACGCTTGGAGGGGGACCACCCCACCTCCCACGGGCATACAGCCCGAACACATGTACAACGTTCATCCCGAATGGCTCTGCGCCGATTGGAACGGAACCCCCATGCCCTTGAACTCGGACTACGTGAGCTTCAGCCCGGGCAATCCGGAGGTCATCCAGCACGTCCACGATGTGGCCATGGATGTTGTCCAGCGCTACGACGTGGACGGCATCCACTTCGACTACATTCGCTATCCCAGAGATGTATATTCCCGGGATTTCGCCACCGACTCCCTGTTCTTCGAGGCGTATGGCATCTACCCCGACGAGAACACGGAGCTCTGGAAGGACTGGCAGCGCGATCGCATCACCACATTCTTGCAGAATTTCTACTGGGAGGTCATATCCGTTAAGCCCATGGTTAAGATCTCCGCAGCCGTCATCGGCCGCTACAACTATCCCAGCTCAGGCTGGGACTGCTATAATACCGTCTACCAGGACGCCCGGCTGTGGGCCTCTCGGGGGATCGTGGACTATCTGGCTCCCATGATCTATTGGTCCCTGAGCGAGTTCGCCCCCTTGATACACGAGTGGACCCACTACTCCTACGGGCGGCATGTCTACGCCGGCATCCCCGCCTACAAAATGGACGAGTTCATGGGAGGATGGTCGGAGATCGAGGCCGAGATCGATACGGCCCGGGCGGCCAACGCCCAGGGCGTGCTCATCTTCCGCTCGGGGAGCCTCGACCCTAGTAGTGGTTACTACTGGACCGAGCTGGGGACCGACAGGTTCCGCACCTTGGCCACGGTGCCGCCCATGTGGTGGAAGGACAACGTGCCTCCGAACTCTCCGGATAACCTCGCGGTCAACAAGGCAGGAGGACAATACCAGCTGTCCTGGGAGTCGCCTCCGCCAGCTTCTGACGGAGACGAAGCCTCCTACTACGGCGTTTACCGGACCACAGGTCTCGCCATAGACGTGGACGATCCGGACCAGCTGATCCATCTCTCAGTTGGGCCGTCCACCGGTTTTACAGACACCTCGGCGGACTCCGGCACTGCGTACCGCTATGCGGTCGTCGCCTACGATGACGGTGACAACGAGAGCGCTCCATCCCAGGAGGTAACCACCGCAGTCGAGCTGGTTCAGGAGAACACACTACCCAGGACCAGTACCCTTCTTCAAAACTACCCCAATCCCTTCAATGCTAGCACAATTATCTCCTTTCAACTGGCCGGACATGAAAAAGCACTTGTGTCGACGACTGTAAAGATTTACAATGTCCTGGGACAGGAGGTGGCCATACTAGTGGATGGGACGCTGAAACCTGGTCAATACCAAACGCTCTGGGATGGCAGGAACTTACGGGGAGATGAGGTGGCCAGCGGGGTCTATTTTTACCGCCTCCAAGCAGGGAATCACCACCAGACGAGACGGATGATGCTCATCAGATAATTATCCAAGAACCTATGAGAGATGGGAGGTGATGTCCACAAAATTTGTTTCTTGGGATCGCGTTCTCAACTTTCACTCCTCATCGATGGGAGGCATAAAATGAAACATTTCATATTCTCAATGGTCCTGGTCGTCTTCAGCCTGGCCTTTGTCACCCAGGCTCCAGCTCAGGTCACCGAGAGAGATACCCTCTATGTGGACAACAGCCAGGGAGAGCCCTTTTATATCGAGACGGGCACTCCGTGGCAGGCTGGAACCCCTGGCTGGGAAGGTGAGCACCGCCTCGTGCTACTGGATGATCCCAGCAATATCAACCAGACGGCTCGATGGACCCCGGACATCAGCACCGCTGGCTACTATGCCGTCTCCTTCTACCTGCCGTACACCAGCAACTGTAGAAATCACTGCCTGTACATCGTCTCCCCCTTCGGCACTACACCCGATTCCTCCTGGCATGACCAGAACTACAACAGCGGCAACTGGATCAACCTGGGAGTCCATTACCTGCTGGCGGGAAGCGGCAACTATGTGGAGGTGGTCAACGACAGCACCAGCACCACCGGCTACGCCTTCCGCGCCGACGCCACCCGGTTCATCCTGGCTCCAGATCAGCGTGACATCGAGCCAGGCCAGAGACACATATACAATTTCGGGGAGGTACCGCTGCTGGACTCCAAAGACTGGGTGCTGCGCATCTACAACATCGGCGGGACCGCCCTGACGGTGGACCAGGTCACCTTCGGGACGGCCGCATTTGCTCTGCAAGATCCCACCACTCCCATTGATATTGACCCAAGGAGTTATCAGGATTTCACCGTTCGCTTTCTGCCCTTCGCAGAGCAGACCTTTAACGACACCATGAGGATCATCAGCAACGACGCCGACGAGCCCAGCATCCCCATCGCTCTGACGGGAGATGGGGTGGGCCAGTACGCCGTGGTCAACAACGACGACGGCCCTCCCGGCTATGTGGAAGAGGTGGGCGAGTGGCAAAACAGCAACGGAGCCGCCAGCTGTCCGGGAATCACTAACGCCGGCAGCCGTTATTCCGTCCTCAGCACCAATCCTGGAGCCACGGCCACCTTTACCCCGGACATTCCCGTCGAGGGTCTTTACAACATCTACTTTTGCGGACCGCCGACGGCAAACGCCTCCAATCACGCCCTGTGCGTGATTCGCCCCTTCGGCACGGTTCCCGAGTCCGTATGGATAGATCAGAATAACAACTATGCCGCCTGTGAGTGGATGGTGTTGGGCAACTATTATCTCATCGCGGGAACGCTGAACAACGTGTCCATCATCAACGACGGCACGGGCGCTGGATACTGCATCCGTGCCGACCTAATGAAGTTCGTCAACGTCCCCGACTTCCCAGTCATTCACCTGCCCATCGACGACCATACTTTCACGGACGTGCCCGTGGATGAAACGGAACAATGGGCCTTCGAAATCCAGAACCTTGGCAATGGCGACTTGACCATCTCCAACATCATCAACACCAATCCCGACTTCTTCACCCTGGAATCTCCCACCAGTTTCCCCGTGGTCGTCCCCGGGCTAGGCAACATCACCGCCACGGTCAGCTTTCATCCCACCGAGATCGACGACTTCGAGGCCATCCTGCGCATCGCCAGCGACGCCCTCAACTCCGACACCCTCGACGTCTTTCTGGACGGCAACGGCATCGGCAACTTCGTCCAGGTGGACGACACCGATCTCCTCGGCTTCACCATGGGCCACTATGAGGACGGCATTCCCGTAGCAGACACCTCCACCTGGGAGCTTTCCACCTCTATCTACGGGATCGAAGGAACAAGCCTGTATACAGCGCTCTTATCGAATCCCGGCGCTTTCTGCAAATGGCAGCCCGACGTGCCCTCCACGGGAATCTACGACGTCTATGCCTCCTCGGTGCCCAGCCAGAATTCGTGCGACCGCACCCCCTATTTCGTCCACTACTCCCTGGGTTTAGTGGACACCGTCCAGGTGGATCAGAATACCACCACCTCGGAGAACGTGTGGCTCTATCTGGGCCGATATGACTTCCAGCAGGGAACCATAGGCTATGTTGAGCTCATCGTCGACACCACCATCATTCAGCCCACTCCGGCAGACACGGTGGTGGTCAGAGCCGATGCCATCAAGCTCACGGAGGCTCCCACGGGTGTCTTTCTGAGCTCCTTTTTCGCACAAGTGGAAGACAACCAAGTGACGGTGCGCTGGGCCACCACCGATGAATACCACCTCCACAGCTTCAATCTCTACCGGCTGACCCAGGAAGGAGCACGACCCCATCCAAAGAATCGGATTAACGAGAGGACCATCCAGGGAAAATCTCCCTATTCTTACGTGGATGATGGGGTGGAATTGGGGACAATTTATTACTACTGGCTGGAGCAGATCGACGAGACCGGGGCCAGCACATTTCACGGGCCCGCAGTGGCTGACCTGAGCGGCCTGGTGCCGACCATCTACCAGCTCTCCCAGAATTATCCCAATCCCTTCAATCCCGAGACCACACTGCGGTATGCCCTGCCCCGAGATGAGAAGGTTCAGCTCAAAGTCTTCAACATCCGCGGACAGCTGGTGAAGACGCTGGTGAATGAGGATGTGAGGGCCGGCCATCACAACGTCGTCTGGAAGGGCCGCGACGACGCTGACCAAATTGTGGCCTCGGGCATCTATTTCGTCCAGATGCAGGCCGGCGATTATCGCCAGGTCCGCAAACTGGTGCTCATCAAATAATCCTGGCGAGGTTGTGATGACGAAAAAAACTCTTATCGCGGTCGTCCTAACGCTTCTCTACTTGAGTTCACCGGCCTTCGGGGATGTCCTCAAGGCGGTGGATGGGCCCCGCCCCCTCACCGCCCAGGATCAGTACTTCATGCATCCCATCTGGTCGCCCCGGGGAGACCGCTTGGCCCTAGCAGGCCAAAACTATCAGGGACTTTGGGTTATCAACCTTCGGGACGGCCAACTGCGACAGATCAGCGACCAGCTGGGGGCAGGTTTTGGACCCAGCTGGGATCCTGACGG
>LJUY01000084.1 GCA_001304015.1 candidate division Zixibacteria bacterium SM23_81
GAGGACCCCTCTCCCCCGAGAGCCTCTGAAAATCCTGGGCGCTGGGATTGGAGGTCAGGCAGAGGACAAAGGCACACTTGTCGCCGAACTTCAGGAAAGGCTCCACGGCATCGAAGCCCATGTAGGGATTCACAGTGATGGCATCGAAGCCCATATCCTCGAAGAAGGCCCGGGCGTACATCCGAGCCGTGTTACCGATATCACCCCGTTTGGCATCCGCGATGACGGGGATTTCCTCTGGTACCTCCCGGCGGGTCTGACCAAGCGCCCGCCATCCAGCCTCCCCCAGAGCTTCGTAAAAGGCCACGTTGGGCTTGTAGGCGCAGACCAGATCAGAAGTGGCCGCAATGATGGCCTTGTTGAAAGTTTCCACGGGATCTTTTTCGGACAGGAGAACTTTGGGGATTCGATCGACATCCACATCCAGGCCCACGCAGAGCAGAGAATTGTTCCTACGAGCGGCTTGGCGCAATTTGTCTATGAAGGTCATGGGATTGAATGAAATCAAAAATGAAGAATGCGAAATGAAAAATGCAAAAATTAACTTCTCTTGGCTGTAACTATCGATTTCGCCATAATATTAGTCAACTCCATCGATTCCTGAATAAGTGCTATGAGACATCTATCATTATTCGGTAGCAATTTCGTTTTTGCAACTAAGCGCAACCAATAGTTGCATTCCCGAACTTCTTTCAAGACAATCTGTAATTTGTGTATAAAATCCGCTCGGCTTTCCGCAGCGCAGGCTTCTTCGTAGTTAGCGCCTGCTGAAGTCCCGGATCGTATCAGTTGATTACCGATATGACGCCCAGCAGCTGTTTTTCTTAATCTACCCACTATCTGGATGACCTCAGCTGAGAGGTCTAGTAGTCGATCCGAGAGGTCATTCTTAGCCATTTTTCATTTGCACTTTGCATTGGTCATTCAGTTTCTACTCTCCTCCCATCTCCAACACCTCCAGCCTCACCCTGGCCGTCCCTGGCCCCACCATGCCGATCTTCCTAGCCGCCCCATAGGAGAGATCGATGATCCGACCCTTGACGAAGGGACCCCGATCATTGATGCGCACCTCCACTTTCTTTCCGTTGTCCAGATTGGTAACCAGCACCCGGGTGTTGTAGGGCAATGCCCGATGAGCGGCGCTCATGGCATGCATGTCGTAAATCTCTCCATTGGCCGTCTTGCGCCCATGGAAATCCTCACCGTAGAATGAGGCCACTCCCTCCTGAACTCGCCTCAGGCTCTCCGGCGAGGAGCCCACCCACGGCTGGACAGCGCTAGTGTAACGTGGCGCGGGAGAACAGCTTGCCATGACCACCAGCATGGCTAGGGCGCACTCAAGCCAACACGTTTTCACCGTCTCGCCCCCAGGGCATCACTTGTGAGTCAACTGCCTGTTCCCCATCAGGCGATGTCCCTCGATCCTCGTCTCCAAGTCACAGCATCCATGGTCAGATGTTCGTGTCAGTTTCGATGACCATCTTGCCCACCAGCTGTCGGATTCTCTTCAGCCCCTGCTGGACACAGGCTTCTTCCAGTCCTCGGATAATCTTCAGTGGAGTCTGCGGATCCACGAAATTAGCGGTGCCCACCTCTACGGCACTGGCCCCGGCCAGAAAGAACTCCATGGCATCCTGGGCGGTCATAATGCCGCCCACACCGATGATGGGAAGGTCGATTTTCTGCGCCACCTTCCAGACCATGGCCAGGGCCACCGGCTTGATGGCCGGGCCAGACAAACCCCCCAGGACTGTGGAGAGTCGAGGTCTTTGCCGGGGCACGTCGATGGCCATGCCCACCAGGGTGTTGATCAAAGAGATGGCCTCCACGCCAGCGTCGACGGCGCTTTCGGCGATGGCCACGATGTCCGTCACATTGGGGGAGAGCTTGGCGATGAGAAAACGCTTGGTGGTCCTCCTGACCGTCGAGAGCACACGAAGAGCCGCTTTGGGGTCCGAGCCGAACGCCAAGCCACCCTCCCTCACATTGGGACAGGAGATATTGATCTCCAGCGCGTCTATGCCCGGATACCCCTCGAGCTGGCGAGCTACCTCCGCATACTCCTCGGGGGTGCTCCCGGCCACATTGACGATCACTGTCGTCTTCAGGGATTGAAGAAAGGGAAGCTTTTCCCGAATAAAGGCCTTTACCCCGACATTGGCCAGGCCAATGGAGTTGAGCAGCCCACAGCTGGTCTCGACGATCCGCGGAGGTGAATTGCCCTCTCTGGGATGCTGGGTCACGGCCTTGGTGATCAGGCCGCCCAACAGATTGGGATCCAAAAGATCCCTGTATTGCTGGCCCCAGCCATAGGTTCCCGAGGCTACCAGAACGGGATTTTTCAGACGCAAGGCGCCCAGCTCGATGGACAGATCGACTGCCACGATGCCCCCAATGCAGGCTAGCTCAGAGGGGTTTATTTAAAGGCCAAAGCCGTCAGGCGCTTGGCTTTGTGGTCGTAAGGTGAGCCCTGCAAATCTCCGAATAGCATCACTTTCTGAAAACCGGACTCCAGCAAGACTCTGGCAAGGTCGGCTCCCCCATAGATGCGATGGGAAATGTTGAACTCCTTGACTTCTCCTTTTTTCACCAGGATCCATCGATTGTTCATCCAGGTCCAGTCGGAAGAGGGCTGGCGCTCCTCAAGCAAAAATCCGCCGTCATCGGTGGGCTGCCAATCTCGATCCCTGAAGATCCTGGTCAGCACCTCCCGGCCCATCATCTCCATGACCAAGTTCCCGCCTGGCTTCAGCGACGCATACAGATTTTGAGCAACCTGCCGATCTTCCTGGGGATCTTCAAAGTAGCCGAAGGAAGTGTAGAGGTTCAGGGCCAGGTGGAAGGCGGAGGACCGCCGAAACCGGCGCATGTCCTCCTGGACGAACTCCACCTCCAGTCCCTCTTTCTCGGCCTGGGTTCTGGCTTGAGCCAGATACTCAGCGTTGCGATCCACAGCCGTCACCCGAAAACCACGGCGAGCCAACTCGAGGGCGTGCCGGCCGAGCCCACAACAGAGATCCAGCACTCCAGATGGGGGGGATATATCTGCGAGCTGAAGGAGCCCATCGATCTCGGTGGGGGCATCTTCCCAGCGCCTTTTGGCAAACAGATAAGGAGCCATAGTCCGCCAAAAATCGTCATCTTCGTGCCAGACTCTCATGTCTGTCTCCGCGAAACCGAACGTTTTAGCACGGGCTCACCGAGAGACCATCACAGACGACAGGCAGTTGGTAAGGCCCTCGTAAGAATCAGGTTCATTTTATGCTGCCTAGGCCCTCATGTCAAGGATTTCTGGTGAAGACACAAAAAACGGCCGCTCCGGAAAACATCTGGCCCTTCCTCTGGTCATACCTCTGGATCGGGGATGTCATCGAATTTCCCTCAGCCGGGCGATGAATAGAGAGGTGAAAAAGAGAGCGCCGGCGAACAGCACGATGGTCGCCCCAGAGGCCAGATCTAACTGATAAGAGAGGAACAGCCCGAGCACGGTGGAGACCACACCGGTGGCCACCGAATAAAAGACCAGCCCACGGTAGTGGTCGGTGAGCTGGCGGGCGGTGGCGGCGGGAAGCACCAGAAGGGCCGATACTAAGACGATGCCGATGAGTTTGATGGCGATGACGATGGTCACCGCCATGGCCAACAGAAAAAGATAGTAGACAGGAGACACGGCCACCCCACTCACCTGAGCTACCTCCTCGTCGAAGCTCAGGAAAAGAAGTTCCTTGAAAAGGGAGAGGATCAGGACGAAGACAATGGGCGATAATATCACAACCAGCAACAGGTCTCCTCCAGTAACGGCCAGGATATTGCCGAACAGGTAGCCGAAGAGGTCGACATTATAGCGGCGGGACAGCCCGATGAAGACGATGCCCAGGGCCATGGTCAGGGAGAAGAAAATTCCGATGGCCGTGTCTTCGTGCAGTCGGCCCTGCCGGTTAATGAAACCGATCAACAGGGCCACGGCTCCGGAGAAAATGATGGCCGTAATGGTGGGGTCAATGCCCAGGAGAAAACCCAGGGCAACTCCCCCGAAGGCGGAATGGGAGATTCCCACCCCGATGAAAGAGAGGCGTTTCAGCACCACGAAAACGGAAAAGAGGGCGCACAGGCAGGCGATGAGAATCCCTGTTATCAGAGCCCGCTGCATAAACCCCAGCTGAAAGGCCTCAATCACTATGCTCTCCGATGACTCGATGGGGAATTTTGCCGTGAACTAACATCTCAACCTCACAGCCATAAACCTTACTCAGGACCTTGCCGTCAAGGACCTCAGTGCATTTTCCGTGGTGGTGGAGCTTCTGATTGAGACAGGCGATTTCATCTGTGTGGTAGGGGATGACCCCGATGTCATGAGAGACCAGGACTATGGTCAGAGAGAGGACTTCTTTCAGCTTTCCCAACAGCTGATAAAAAGTCCCCTGGGCTTTGGTGTCAACACCGGAGGTGGGCTCGTCCAACAACAACATCTGGGGGTCACAAGCCAGGGCTCGGGCGATGAAAACGCGCTGTTGCTCACCCCCGGAGAGATGGCCGATAGGCCGATCTCGCAGATGGATGATCTCCACCGCCTCCAGCTTCTCTAATACCCGACGTCGATCCTCGGCCGTGGCTTTATGCCACAGTCCGATCTTGGAGTAGCGTCCCATCAGCACCACATCGAAGACGCTTACCGGGAAGGACAAATCGGCAAAGGCCCTCTGCGGCACGTACCCGATGATCCCCTTGTTTTTATGATGCCCCGGAGGGTGACCAAAGACCCTCACCTGCCCCCTATCAGGCTTGACCAGGCCCAGGATAACGTGCAACAGGGTGGTTTTACCTCCCCCGTTGGGACCGATGAGGCCGAGAAAAGTACCCTGCTGAATGCTCAGGTTGACCTCTCGGAGGATAAAATCGTGGTTCAGAGATACCCACAGGTCTTTGATATCCACCACCGATGCGTTCACTCCATGGCCTCCCTGATCATCTTCAGATTATACTCCATAAGGCCTATATAAGAATCTCGCCCGGGCAGATCCGGCCCGCCCAAGGGGTCTAAGATAAGCACCCTGACATTGGCCTCAGAGGCGAGGACCGAGGCGGCACTTGGGTTGAACTGGGGCTCGGCGAAGACCGCTCGGATCCCGTGATCCTGGATGGTCCGAATTATGCTCTGGAGGTGCTTTGGAGTGGGCTCTCGACCCGGAGATTCCTGGATCACGCCCACCTCAACTAGGCCATACCGTCTGGCAAAATAGCTCCAGGCCGGATGAAAGGCCACGTACTCTTTGATTCGAAACTGTCCAGCCGTCTCACGGATGTGTTCATCGAGAGCGCGCAACTGTTCTTGGTAAGTGGTCAGGTGTTCTCCATACTCCTGGGAATGCTCTGGGTCCAGATGCATCAGGGCTTGGCCGATATTTTCGGCCAGCGATATGGCCACCATGGGATCCAGCCAGACATGGGGATTGCCCAGCCCGTGATCATGGAGATGAGGCTCAGAGCCCTCTTCTTGATGGGCCGTCATCTGAATAAGCTGAACGCCATCGGCAGCTCTGACCACTGCCGGCGTTTCATCGGCCACGGCGGCGATCAGCTCCTGAGCCCAAAATTCGAGACCGGCTCCCACCATGACGAACAGGCGAGTTTTGGCGAATTGGCGAAAGGCCTCCGGAGTGGGCTCAAAAACGTGAGGGCTGGCGCCAGCGGGGATGAGCACCTGCACCTCGACCCAATCGCCGCCGACACTTGCGGCGATGTCGGCCAGGGGGAAGATGCTGGCGGTCACTTTGACCTTATCGTTCGAAGACGGCGGGGAGAAACAGCCCCACAGGAGACCGAGAGAGAGAAAAAGGACTATGGTGATGGCCGGTCTTCTCACCTTCATCCTCCATTTGGCTTGGACAAAGCGGTGATATGAGGTTCTCTGGGGGCATGCCTTTTTGAAATTTATGAGAAACAAGGGGTTCTGTCAAGTGAGATCGTCGGAGTAGCCCCGTCTTAGCGCGACGTCTAGTCAAGGGCCACAGGGACCAAGAGGATTGAGCAGACATATCACCGTGAGAGGTTTCAATATAATCAGGGGAACCCCCGAGAGCCCTCTTCTCACTGCTGGAAGGCGATCTCCTCCAGGCCGAAGACAGGACCATCCGTGCAGACTCGGCGATATCTTCGCCCTTTGCCGCGGAAACGACAAGCAACGACGCAACCCAGACATGCTCCCACACCACAGGCCATCTGCTGTTCCATGGAAATTTGGCCGAGAATCCCGAATTTACGCGCCAGGGAGGACACCTGGGACAACATGGGCTCGGGCCCAGCAGAACAGACAAACGTGGAATGAGGACCGAAACTCTCCTGGAGCAAGAATTTCTCCAACAATTGAGTGACCAGGCCAGGGAAGCCCTCGCTGCCGTCGTCAGTGGAGGTCATCAGATGGACGCCCAGGTTCCTTAATTGTAGACGACAGAGAAGCTGCGCTTGCGTCCTGGCCCCCAGCAGAAAATGCAAGGGCATCCCTCTCTGAATGAGGCTTTCAGCCAGAAAAAAAAGGGGGGCTACCCCTATACCACCAGCCACCACCAGGGTGGTGCGGGTTCTCGGGG
>LJUY01000085.1 GCA_001304015.1 candidate division Zixibacteria bacterium SM23_81
CGGGAAGAACCCACTTCAGTTAGCTGGTATAGACACCGCTGGTATCAATTGGATTCGCTTCAGCCAGAGAATAAAAAACCAACAGTAAAATGGGACGCCACCTATAATTCAATATCTTTTCAATAACGGAGAGGGCTGAGATAGAGCCGCGAGCGGAGGCGGCTTTTTTGAGAAACTTGTTAAAATAGAGCGGGCTTTTTGCAGGTGGTGCTTATGAGCCGGAAGCCATGATGCTAAGGAATCTCTTTAGAGGACTCCCATGGGAGTCCGGAAAGGAGGGATCATGAAACGACGAGAGTTCATACGGAACTCAGGTTTGCTTCTCGGAGGAGCCAGCCTGGTTGGCTGTGGTCTCTTTAACTGTGCCAAAAAGGAAGAGAAGATGGAGGAGGCCGGCGAGCCAACCCCGGAGATGTCACGTTTAGACATGATCAAGAAGGACATGATGGAGAAGCAGGGCTTGTCTGAAGCCGAAGTGGCAGCCAAGATGACGGAATTCCAGGAAATGCTTCCCGAGGTCAAGCAGATGTGCATCTGCGCTAACTGTCCCTCTTACGTTGAAGGGGAGACCGAGCTCGGATTCTGTCACGCCCTGGTGGGCAAGAGCAGCAAGATCACCGAGAGAAAAAGCTGCATATGCCCCGAATGTCCTATTTACAAAAAATTAGGTATGAAGCGGGGGTATTACTGCCTGATGGGTTCCAAGCTGGAGTTGGATCTGGCCGAGATGTAATCCTCGACAATCGTGATGTCTGCCTGAGAGGGCACCGTCTTCGAGCCAGCATAAGGAGCGGAGAAACGGTGCCTTTTCATGTTTTAGGAACCTCCCTTCCTAAGGTGAATTTCATTGGAAGAAATGGGCACGGTGTTGGAGATCAGAGACCGAGTGGCGTTGGTCTCCACTGAGGCGAAGGGAGCCTGTCACAGCTGCTCTGCCAGGGGAGTTTGCCATCTGGGCGGGAGCAAAACGATGGTCGCCGAGACGTGGAATACCTTAGGTGCTCAGGTAGGGGATACGGTGCGCATCAGTCTGGGCTCTCGATCTGTTCTGGGAGCTGCGTTTCTTCTCTATATGGTTCCGCTGCTCTTTTTCCTCGGGGGTTTGATTCTGGGGCAGACCTTGACCAGTGGCCAGACCTGGGGTGTCATTCTGGGATTTCTGTGTATGGTTGCTTCATATGTAGGCATTCGGTTCCTCGATCGCAGACTCAGCCGAGCGGAGAAGTTTCGGCCAGAAATAGTCGAAATCGTTGCCAGAGAGTCGCCGAAGGCCTCAGTGGACAAGGGTGGTTCTGCCGGGAAAGAGGGCATTTAGAATAGAAACTTGAGGAAGCCATCGTTACGAATGCCCAGCAAGGGATCTTTGGACAACAACAAACCCGGACTGCAGGGATTGCCCAGTTGTTGGATTTCGATCTCATATGCGTCGATTCGATCTTGCGAGCTCATCTGTACCTCAGCCCGACCCCGAATGCCCCTTCCTTTAGAATCCCTCCACGAAGCATGCGCAGAGATTTGAGAGTGCTTCTCTCCCAGAGGCGTCCACAGACGGTGCCACCCGCCGCCCCAGCTGACGCTGCCCCATCGATCCATGCCCAAACCCCAGGTCATTCTCCGGCTTTCTCGCGAATTCCCCTCCAGCCTGAGGTGAATCCGCGTTGGCCCCGCGGGCATGAGATGGGCCGAAAGGGCCAGGCGAACGAGATCGTGCCCCTCGGGCGCGCTATGTTCATGGAACACACTCGTGGCTGTGGTGACCCACCAGCCCCAATCTCGCTGGAGGGAAAGCGCCTCCTGGGTGATGAGCGGTCTTCGCCGCTCATCGAATGTAGCCCCTAAGGTCCAGCGGGTACGGTCTCCTTGCCCACGGAGGTTTCCCGAGCCTCGTATCCCGTGGCCATTCTGGTACACGCTGTACAATTGCCCTCCCAGGTTCTCTCCCAGACCAGAGACCGTGTTGCTCAACTCCAGCACCTTGATGTGACCGGATCGATGAGCCCAAAGAGAGCTGAAATCCCAGGTAAAGCCCGAGAGGGGGATGCTGGCCCAGCTCACCCTGAGGTTCTTTTCCCCGGTGGAACCCGGGTCCACCAGCTCTGCCTGGGGAGAGAAGGTTCGGCCTCGATGGGAGAACAAAACGCGTCTTCCTAGGGACCTGCCCGCCCCTCGATACTGGGATGCCTCGGCCGTCAAAGAGGGGCCGCGCAAAAGGAGGTCGACTCCATACATGTCCGAGCCCTTTTGGGTATACCCTTGCACCCCCCAGATCATCTCTCCCGGACGATGGAAAGCCCAAAACTGATGCCGCCTCTGATCCTGTATTCTCTCCAGGCTGGTGGCCAGGGAGATCGTTCCCACCTCGAGGCTTAGCCTTTCATGCTTCACCTCGGGATAGGGAGAATAATGGCCCACCTTCACAGAGGCGCTGCCCTTTGCGTCTAGCTGACCCTCCAATCGCTCAAGCCTGAGCCCTTCCTTGGTCAAATAGCCATCTTGATAATAGGACAGCTCCACCTCGCCCCAGGTGCTGGTGCCCTCTAGATGCTCGGGAACATTCAGCCGAGCCCAGTTGCGAGGGTCGTAAACCTTGTCGGCCAGGCCTGTGGTCATACCCAGGGCCTTATCCGGTCCATCTGGGCCTAGTCCTAGTCTCTGGCTCAGCCTCCCCAGCGGTCCATTTACCTGTTCCCGAGCCACATCCAGCGCCTGTATTTGCACCAGAAATCGCCCCTCAGGGCTTAATTCCTCCCATCGAGCCATGGGCTCATCCTGCCAGGCCAGCTGTTCCAGGAAGGGATAGTGGTCCTTGGATTCTTGGGGAGTGAAGACCTGAGGAGGCCCATCACCCAGCTCCAGAGGTCCGGATCCCTCCAGGTGCAGCTTCACCTTCCCGTGTCGGTACTCATACTCAAGGGGAAATTGTCCAAAGCGCACATGGCCAGGATCAAATCCGATATCCAGCAGAATAGTCACCTGTCGGTCGCCGGCGTCCACATACCCGAACCAACGATTGCCCTCGGTGACCAGGCTCACCGTGACGGGATTGTCGCTGATGTAGCAAGTGTCGCTCAGGTGGGCGTAGACAGTGCCCTGGCCATTGATGAAGAACTGCTTGGCTCCGTCGGCGCCGAAACCGGTGACGCACACCAGCGCGTCCGTGGTCACCCCCTCGGCGGTCGTCGTACCCCCGTCGGAGGCAATCACCAGATGCCGGGCTCCGCTCAGGGGCTCTCCGGAGATCTCACGGACCTGAGCTCTTGGGGATGAGGTTACGGGGATATCAGTGGATTTGAGTTGGCAGCGGTCACCACCCTGAGGCAACAGAAGAGTGACGAACTGCGCCTCCCGGCGGGGAGTCTTTTTTGCCCTGATATATGTGTGGCTTTTCTTCTGCTTCCATCTCGGCGAGTGCTGGCCCGTTCTCAGGGATATTTCCAGGGGGTCCTTCTCCGGCGACAAAAAGTCCACCTCCAGACTAGTCGGGGCCGTGGACCAGCTGACCTTTTCCGGCTCCTGCATGAAGGCCTCTCCCAGGCCATGTAGGGCCAGCTCGTATTCGTGCGTATCAGGGGAGCTGAGCCGATCGAAGATCAAAAAATAGTGATGGCCGAGGAAATGCACGGTTCGCTGGATTTCGGCTCCCCGGTATCTGGTTCTCACCCCCGCCCCGCTGATCTGCGGGGTACGGAAGCAATGGAGCAATTGTCCGCCCGATGGATCTCCCAAGAATGGATTTCCGCTGGGGCCCTTGCCATCGACCAGTAGCATGTTGTGGCCCTCGGAGGAGAGATACCAGGAGCGCCCATCGCCTAACCCCCCTCTGGGACCGGCAGCCGCGTCGATGAGCAAGTCCTGGCCGTGGGCTTGGAGGATGAAGTGACCCGGATCGAGATGTTCGTGACCGCTGGCCAAAGCTTTTTCTCCTTCCCCCAGCAGCAGTAGGTAGATGCCATCGGAGGCCCAGCTGTCTCCGAAAACGGCCATGCCACCGTCTGGGAAGAAGGCAGTTCTCTCCCAAGGAGGCGGCTCTGGAGGGACACGATCGTCGAAGGCACAGATGAACTCCACCTCCCTCAAAAGGCCACTGGCCACTGGTCGCTCCCGCTCGTAAATCCAAC
Source organism: candidate division Zixibacteria bacterium SM23_81 (assembly GCA_001304015.1). Lineage (GTDB taxonomy): Bacteria > SM23-81 > SM23-81 > SM23-81 > SM23-81 > SM23-81. Next base: position 4,119 of record LJUY01000085.1, read on the forward strand.
GGGCCACACCTCCCAACCGGCTCTGGCCCACCAGAATGGGAAGGTAGATTCGGCTCTCTTGCCAGGCGTCGTCGAAAAGAGGGATGCTGCCGTCGGGCTTGCTGGTTCTGATAACCCACTGGACGAAGCGCTCGATTCGGCCAAGTCTAAAAAGGTTATACCCTGTGGTTTTGCCCAGATATAAGATGAAGGGAAAAAGGACCCGTGCGATGTAGCCAGCATAGTAAAGGCCTTCTCGGTAAGAGCCATCTTGGTCGATTTGGGCCAGGCCACTGCGCAGATTGATCATGGCGGCGTCCAACCAGGCTTGGGGTTCTCCTCGTCCATAGGAAGAGAGGGTCAGGGCGGCCGTGCCCACCGCCGCGGCCATAAGGGTCTTGTGGTTGTTTGGAGGGGCAAACTTCACGTTCCGGTAGAGCTGGTCCGTCTCAGCAGCGATTTTTTCCGCTACCAGAAGGCGGTCTCTCGGAGAAAGGTTTTCAGCCACGAGGTCGTAAGCCACACAATAGATGAGCATTAGGTTCGAGGCTCGAACCCAGTCTCCCCAGCCAGCTCCTGTCTTTCCCCCCTCCGGGGTAGTCACCGCCGGTGGGGGAGATATGTGCAGCAATCCCTCTCGAGCCTTCTCCAAGTATGAACTTTTCCCGGTAATCAGATAGGCGAAGGCACAGCTTTTGGCGGCAAGGGCTCTCTTGGATTCTTCCAGATGGGGATCGGAGAGGTTGGTGACGAGGCTGCTATTAGCTTCCCGAAGGATGTGCTTCCACCAGCGAGCATAAGGTTCTCGTAAGATCCTCTGACGGATGAGATCTATTTGGTCCTGGGAGAAAAGCAGCGAGGGATGTCGCTCGGCGGGCAGAGCAATTTTAGGAAGATACACCTGTTCGAGAGCAAAAAGATCGTCCAGATCATAGGCCCGGTAGTCTGCTGTGGCCACACCTCTCAGGGCCGCCCGCCCGACCCTTTTGCCCGCGGAAACCAGATTCCTTAAGCCGAGTGGTGAAGCGGATTTTATTGGGAAAGTCGCCTCATTAGACCAGGTTAGCCCAACGCCACCCAACAGGATGATGATCACAAAGCCCGTAAGGCAGCATTTTCCCAGCGCGAGACACACGGCCATGAGGTCCGTTTTTGACACAGAATTCTCAGTTTGGTATGAGGTGGGAGTTGTTTTGGAGGGGAAAAATACGACCAGGCCGTCCCAGTGTCAAGCTTGAAATCTTTCGAGAGGTTTTGGGAGGGGAAAGGTTAAATTGGCTAGATTGCTAAACATGTGGCTAACTAACAAGTTATAATCTGTAGATTGCTGGGGATTTCATTGCAGGGTGAAATCAACCCTGGTCACTTGGCCCTCGACTAAGTGAATTGTATTCGTGGCCGTAGCATACCCTTCTTTACTGGCTGAGATCTCGAAATGGTCGGTGAGCTCCCAGGAGGTCTCCGGGTAAGGCCAATTTCCCGGATAAAAGATACTGTCCAGAGGGGCCATTACAGTCGTGCTATGCAAAAGAATATTTAAAGGCACATTTGCGATGACGTATTTTCCGTCGGATTGAGTGGTTACGGTATAGGATTGCAGGCCTCCCTCGCCGGCGATGTCGACGTTTTTTGACAGGGCAATTCGAGTACTGCTGGTGTCCCCAGAAAAGAGAACCAGGATCTCGCAGGGGTAAAGACCATTGGGCAAGATTTCCCCTTGGGTATCGAGGCCATCGAAATAGACTTTGTTGGGACCCTCAGCAGTGGGGGCATTGGGGAACTCGCGCATCAATTCTCTCTGGAGGTTATAGATGGAGATCTGTACCGACTGGGCTGGCCCATTGGCCAGGTAGTAAGTGAAATATGTGTATGTAGAAAAGGGATTTGGGTACATGTGTTGGGTGCCCGGAGGCGGTATCGGTTCGATTGTGGTGATGGACACCCTGGCGCCTCCCAAATCCTTTCCATTGGAGTTTTTCACAAAACCAGCCACCATCCCGCAATAGGGATTGGTGTTGGTCACGTCTAACCCATTTTCTGGCTCGGTGGCCTTGTCGTCGCATCCTATCAGCAGGGTACTCAACAACAGGACTACGAAGGCAAAAAGGATACAAGATTTGGGTTTCATGGCCATGCTCCCTCAATAAGTATTCTCTCGGCTAAAAGAGGAGCAATTTAGCCTTCTAAGCCAAGTATAGCATGAGAAGGTGAGTTTGTCAATGAGTATTTCTATCTCCTCGAAACCTCCTCCTCAGCAAGACCAGCAGCAGGGGATAACCCAACAGGTAACAGGCCACTGTCTGTCCTATAGCCA
>LJUY01000086.1 GCA_001304015.1 candidate division Zixibacteria bacterium SM23_81
TTTGTGGATTTTCTCATTCAAGGCTCCCCGATGATGGGAGAACAGAATGGCCACGTCATCCCCGGTAGAGGATACTCGGTAATCGGTGAAGATATCTCCTCGTTTGGCCTCCAAATACTCCCGGACTTTCTCCATAAGCCGTTGGCTGGGTTTTATATGCCCACCGATGCTGCCGATGTCAGCTTTGATGACGCTGAGGGTAGTTTTCATAGCAAATGCTCCTTCCGGAGACCTCATAGGGGATGAAATCGTTATTTACGAGGTCCAAGGACCGTTATAGACGAGCTTCTGAAGCTGCAACCTAAGGACATCGTCTCCGTACTTGAAGTAAAAAAAAAAGCACTCGATGTCAAGAAAAATATGGATCAGGAATTACTGCACGTATCCGATAGCCCTCAGCTGCTCCTCGATGAACTTGTTGATGGCTTCGGTTGAGTCAGACAGCCCGCTGGTCTGTCGGGGTTTGCTGGAGCGTGCGGTGCATCCAGGATCCTTCCGTCCATTTCCTGGGGGATGGGCTCGCCAAGAAGGTATAGAACTGAGGGGGCGATATCGGCGATTTGGGCGTCGAAATTGTTTACCCCCCTCTGGACATTGGCCCCGGTTATAATCAAAACGCCGTTCATCTTGTGATAGGCGGAAAAGAAACGGCTGAAGATCGGATCATCATGTAGAGGAAACAGCCTTCCATCTTCCGTGGGATTCCAGTTCCAGAACAGATAACCCTCGGTCTCCAGACCTAGGAGATCTGGAGCTACGTTTGCGTATGGTCCCCAATAAAGTTCGTCACCCTCGAAGACCTTGCTGATGACTTTCTGGCCAGTGGCAGGGTCTCGAAGCTGTTCCAGCTTACTTTTTAGCAGCTCTTTGGTCTGAGCATAGGCCTCCCGAGTTTTACTGTCATAAGGGGGATCCTTTTTTGAAGTCAGGTGGAAGCTAGCGCCGAAATGATCAGCGGCCATCACTCGAAAAACATCCCGGGGAACTGCCTGGTCAATGAAGTTCTGGCCATTTACCAGTTGGTAGACAGGTCCAAAGCCATGATCCGACATCAGCACTAAGGTGGTCTGTGAATCCAGTTTGGGCCGTAGTTTTCCCACAACCTGATCCAAACGCTGGTATGTCTCCAGAACAATGTTACTGTAAAGTTGTGCTTTCACAGGATCCCAGTTCGGATGCTTTGGGTCCATAAACTTCCAGAAATAGTGCTGAACTCGATCAGCAATGGTAAAAACAACGAAGAACAGCTCCCACGATTCTTCCTCCAGCAGCTTGAAGACGACCGTGGCCCGTCGATCCATGATGTCATTCATGTCCTCTAGAAAAGCCTCCTCCCCATTAATCTGGACTATTTGCCCGTATATGTCATTTCTATAGTCAGGGATTTTAAACCGATACTCGGGAGGATAGGTGAAATTGGTCTGGGATGTATGAGGGAACCCCGAGATCATCACGCCTTTCATCCTATCAGGTGGAGAGGAACAGGGCACGTTCATCACCACTGATCGTCTTCCCCGCTCGCTCAAAATGACCCAAAGGGGATCGGCCCTGCGGTCCCGGGAGGTATAATAATACAGATCATGAATCAGATCATGATGCTTGCCCGCGCTGAATTTTAGACCTTTGACAAACCCGAAGATACCGTGTTTACCCGGGTTGACTCCGGTGACAGCCGAGGTCCAGGCGGGCGGTGAGGAGGGAGGTACGGCACTGATCAGCTGGGTAGAGCTACCCTCTTCCAGCAGCTTGGCGAAGTTGGGGAGCTTTCCTTCTTTGGCCCAGGGCACCAGCAGGTCGAAGGTGAGCCCGTCGATGCCCAGCACGAAGACCTTTTGTTTGGGCGCCCGAGCGCAGCCGGAACTCAGCAAAACGAGTACAAGTGCAAAGGATATAAACGGACTGGATTGAAGCAATTTCTTTTTCATTTTCTCCAACTCCAACGCTCTAGCGTTTTCTGATAGACCTCTTCGTACCGAGGCACCCACTGGTCCCAGGTGAACTCATCCCGGACCGTCTTACGGGCATTTTCAGAGAGCCTGCGCCGCAATCCAAAATCATTCAACAACGACATGATGGCTGTGGCGAATTCGTGGGCATCGTCGTCTCTTACTACCCAGCCGTTAACGAGATGCTGAATGCTGTTGGCCGAACCTTGACAGATAACCACTGGTTTTCCGGCGGCCAGGTAGTTCAGCAACTTGATGGGGAAGCCATAGGGCGAGATCCGAGGACAAAGAGCCAAGTCGCACTCCTCCAAGAGCCCCCGCATAACCTGGAAGGATGTTGTTTGGGTGATATGCACCCTTTCCCAAAGGCCCATTCTTTCCACCTGGTGCAAGATACGTGTCGGCGAAGAGTTGGTTACCACCTCCAAGAGACAACGGGGATGATGAGTGACTACTTCTCTAAGACTTTTCAGAACAAGACCGAAGTTCTGGTAATTATCCAGGTTTCCAGCATACAATAGGCGCGGCACAGCATCTTTCCCCTTTGGGGATGCCTTCTTCCCACCCACTTCGAACTGATTGGCCTCAATGGCCGGAGGAATGGTCCAAATTCTGTCTGGCGCCACCCCGCGCTTGCGAACGAAAGTGGCAATTTCCGGCGTAATGGCAATGCAGGCGTCAGTCCTCCAGGGCAATTGATAGTCCAGCAACCGTCCCAACCATCTGGCTATATGGAGACCAAACTTAGTGCGGCTGTAAGAGGGCAACTCATGGGTCATGGTGTTGTGAGTGTGAAAAACCAGGGGCACCTTTCTCAACCGCCTGATCGCCAAACCCACCAACGCACCCTCGTAATTATGCGCATGAATGATGTGAGCCCTCTGCCGCTGGACCACTCTGTTCAGCTGGATGGCCAGAAGCGCGTCGAAAAAGGGTTTCTGAGGAGACGGACCTGACCCCAACTTGTGGGAGATGGGCAATCGCCACGCCTTGTGTACAGGCCCCTGGAAGGTTAGGTTCTTATCCCCGTAATGATAGGTTACCAGGTGAATCCGATGCCCCCGCTTGCGCAGGGCTCTGGCCAGTTGACCGATGAACACCTGCGTTCCCTGCGAAGCAGGAAAAGGGCAGGGAGCCACCATGGCGATGCGCAAGCTCTGCATGATTCTTATCCAGATCCAATACCTCAGCCTTTCAGATTGGCGTAGAGCTTGGCCAGATCCAAAAAGGCGCGGTAGATGGTCTTCAGTCGAGCCCCGGATTGTCGACCCCGCTTTCGCGGGTAATGGGTCACCGGAACCTGCTTTACGGTGAATCCATGTTTTTGAGCCAGAATCAGGATTTCGCTGTAAGCCATTGCCCCCTGGGAGCGAATGGAGATTTGTTCGAAAACTCGCCTGTTGAAAAGCTTAAACGCGCAGTTGACGTCTCGCACTCGAAGGCCGAAGAGCCCCCTTATCAACACTCCCCAACACCAGGCGTTAAACCTGCGCCCCAGATGCTCCTGGCGCCTTTTCCGATACCCTATCACGATATCGAACCGGTTTGTCCAGGGGAGCAGCGTCAGCAGCTCACCGGGGTCAAACTGCAGGTCTGCATCCATCATGAAAAGCAATTGGTGACGGGCCAGATTGATGCCCGTCTTCAAGGCGGCACCATACCCTCGATTTTCGGGATGGCTGGCAAGTTTGACTTGAGTTTTATCCCGGGATAGCTCTTTGACCAGCTTTATCGTATCGTCACGGCTCCCGTCGTCTACCACCACAATTTCCCACGCTGGGGCAATGTCCGAAAGAACCATCGCCAGTGCTTCGACGGCTGGGATAATATTCTCCACCTCGTTGTAGGCTGGTAGAATGGCAGAGATGGTGGCGGCGGATGTCCGGCGGCCCGGCGCAGTTTTTTTATCTCTAGGTGCCGAAATGTGTGGTGGCATTCGATACTCCTGAGCCCAGTTTGTTCTCGGCAATCTCCAAAATCACTCGTCCGTCCATATTAGGGGGCACCGGCAGGCCTAGGAACGCCAGGATAGTTGGTGCCATGTCCATGATGGAGAGGTCACTCAATCGTCCTTTCCTGGGTCTTTGGCCATGGGCAAACAGGAAAATGCCCTGCCGCCGATGGCTGCCGTTCATGCTTTGCCCCTTGGCTCCAGCCCGCTCGTTCGCTTTCAAGACACGCATGGGTATCCTCCCTCGACGTCCACAACTGGAGAGGCATGTATAGGTGTAGCCGTTATCCAGACCCAGTTCCAGCACGAGATCGGGAGCCTGGTTCATGTAAGGCCCATGATAGAGCTCCTCCCGTCGGTAAGCTCGGCCCACCACCTTCTGACCCGTTTCCGGGTTTAAAAAACGGGGCAGGGCGCCGATGAGCTCCTCTCGCAGCGTCTCGTATTCTATACCCGGTGCCACGATGCCATTGGGCTCTCTCCCTCGAAGATTAATCCAGATGGCTGGAAGTGTGTTCATCTCCGTTGAGAAGGCCCTGGTTCGACCCCAGTCAATAGCTCCTATCTGGGTTTGGGAAAGGAGAGCGTTGGCTGCCCGAGCTCCCTTTCGAAGAAGGCTCTCTTGAAGCCTGAGAGGTAAGAATTTCACACTGGCTGCCCGAAGTGCAGACGCTCCCCAGACGCCAGCCTGTGCGCCCCGACGAAACTTTAAAAAGCCATCCCTTTCGAGCCAACGATTCAGGTACACCACCTTATCGCCGGCACCCCCGAAGCCGTGGTCGGAGAGGAGCATGACTGCCATTCCAGGGTGAACCTGGGAGATGAGTTGACCAACGATGGTATCCAGCCGCTGATAAATGGAGAGAATGGCCTCCTCAAATTCCTGCTTAAATTTCCTGGGGCGTCGTGGAGAATCGGGGTCGTGAAACATCCAGAAATGATGGCAGACCGTGTCTGATTCCCCGAAGAGGACCATGAAACAGTCCCAGGGTTCCTTGTCAAGCAGATAAGCAGCGATGGCCGCTTTATGCTGCAGAGTCTCCCGAATTTTTTTCAAGGCCTTTTCATGCCACCTTTTTCCCATTCGGAACTGCTGAAAATCGGTGATCTTGTACGGGCCAACTCGCTCCTTGATCTCACCAAACAGGGATCGTGGATAGATGAAAGAAGGGTCAGTTCCGGTGGAAACGGGGGAATCGAAGCCGCTGATCATGAAGCCATTTACGGGCTCGGGCGGGTAGGTAGTGGGAAGAGCCATAACACCCACTCGCTTGCCACCGTCGCTGAGGAGTTTCCAAAGGGTGGGGCTTTTTCGGGAACGGGCGCTAACGAACTCGAGATGGTAATGCCCGGGTACACGTCTGGTGAAATCGTAGATACCGTGTTTACCCGAGTTCATGCCCGTCATGAAGGAGGACCAGGCGGGAAAAGTCATGGGGGGAATTGTTGATTCCAGGTTTGCGCGTAGGCCTTGTTTCATGAGAGCGGATATGTGAGGGAGTTTCCCCTGAGCGCTCCACGGATCGATGAGGTCAAAGGTGGCGCCATCTAAGGCGATGATCAACAATCTGCGTGTGCCTTCCATGAAGGCCTATCACCACCTACTCGGTGTATCCCAAGGACTTCAACCTCTCCTGAGTGGCCTCGTCTATCTCCCTTTCCTGGCGGGCGACCGCTCCACCTTGAGCCAGGGCCAATTTTTCTTCCAAGCGGGGTTGCATCACATCAACCAGCTCTGATTGCTCCTGGGCCAGGTTATTTTTCTCCCAGGGATCCTCCGTCAAGTTGAACACAGCCACGGGAGGAAGACCCCTGGGGTTATTGGGATTGGCCTGGATCAGCTTAAAATTCCGGGTGCGCAAAGAGAGGACCACATTACCCTCGTGGTCCTCTTCGGAGAAGACATCCTCCACGCCGGTCCATGATTTGCCCTCGGTTCCTAAAAAGCTTTGTCCCTGCATTGAGGGGTGAGAAGAGATGTCCGTCAGGGCCAGGATAGTGGGAGCGATGTCCAGAGTGCGAACTACCCGCTGGTCCACGGTGCCGGCCTCCTTCTGGCCAGGTAACTTGACGACCAGGGGTACATGTATTTGTTCCTCATACAGTGTAGTGCCGTGCCACCAACCACCGTGCTCATAGAATTCCTGACCATGGTCCGAGGTTAAAACAATGAGAGCGTCCTGGTACAGGCCATGGTCTTTAAGCCAGCGCCACAGCTCTCCAAGCGCCTGATCCACAAATCGCAATTCGCCGTCGTAGGTGTCGCTGAACAATCCTGCCACACTTGGATTTGGATTTGGGTTGCTCACTCGAGCGTAGCCCACGTTATTGTAAGGATGCACGAAGTAAGGATCATGGGTCTCCATGTAGTGGACAAACAAAAAGAAGCGACTGTTCTGCACTTTCTCCAACCAGGATAGGACGTTCTTGTTGACCACCTGTGCATCTTGGTAGTAGTGATAAACGTGCTTGGCTTTCGAGAAGAAGCGCTCCCGTATCAGACGGAGTTGATTGTACCCGGCGAGCTGAAAGCCGGACTCCGGCGACTTGAAGAAATAATGGGGTTTGAGAAAGATGTACTGGTCGAATCCCTGGCCGAAATTGAAGATGGGGGCGATATTGACGTTATTGGCAAATCCCAGTGCGAAATATCCCCCCGCCGTCATCAGCTCAGCCAAGGAGACCACCGGCTCAGGAAGCATATCTGGCTTAAAGATGGCCTGATGAGAGGAAGGGTAGAGGGCGGTGAACAGGGTGGCGGTGGAGGGGCGGGTCCAGGAGGATTGGGTTATGCAGGTTTCGAAGCGGATGGCATCGGCGGC
>LJUY01000087.1 GCA_001304015.1 candidate division Zixibacteria bacterium SM23_81
CAATTGCGTATATGCAATCGCACTGTGTGTATATTGCATTATTGCAATCATCGTATGTCGACACAGGTTCATTGTCTGGTGATCAATGAGCTTTTAAGGTCTTGCAATACAGAACGTTATAAAATATCACGGCAAATGATGGGTCTTGGCATGCTCCTTGCCTCATGAGATGTGGAGGTCAGCCATGACCATAGCGGTGCCCCTTTTCGGATTACGAGTGTCGCCTCGCTTCGACTGTGCGCCGGACATGATGCTGGTCACTGTGGATGGAGGAGAGATCACCAGCCGGCAAAGATTCTCCATGGGACAAATCAATTCTCTGGCCCGGATCAATTGGATCTGCCAGAGAGGCGTCGATGTGGTCGTCTGCGGAGGCATCACCCGTTTTTCCATGAGGTCCTTGACGAATAGGGGACTGCAAGTGTTTCCTTGGGTGACGGGCGATGCCGAGGAAATCATCGAGATGTTCTTGAGCGGGCGGCTGCGCTCCGGTTTGGTCGTCGAGGCGGGGAAGAGACAGCGTCGATGGCGCTGCCGTGGGAGACGAGGGAACGGACCATGGGTCATGGATTGATATTCGTCGCAGGCGGCTACGAACTGAAAGGAGGTGTCAAAAATGCCAGGATTCGACGGAACCGGTCCTTTGGGCTACGGTCCTAGAACCGGCGGAGGCTTCGGCTTTTGCCCCCCCGGGATGGGGCCAGCCTCTGGCCCATTGGGTTTTCTCCGTGGTGCAGGTCGAGGCGGTCTTCCATGGGGTGGTGGTAGAGGACGCGCCTGGGGTGGGGGGAGAGGTTGGGCCTGGAGAGCCGCTTATGGAGGATTTGTACCCCCATACTGGGGAGCTCCTTACCCTCCGGCATGGACCCAGGAGCAGGAGCTTGATTCCCTGAAGGCCCAGGCGACCGCCGTGGAGGAGGAGCTGGAGGCCATTCGCCGGAGAATCGGCGAACTGGAGGCAGAGGGCAAGAAGGATTGATCCAGCAAGAAGTGGGGGTAGAAGATCTTTTTCCACCCCCTCTCAAGGGAGTTGCTATGAAAGTTGCCATTACATCCACCGGACCGACTTTGAAGGCAGAGGTCGACCAGAGGTTCGGTCGGGCGAGGCTCTTTCTCATCGTCGACACAGAGACGGAAAGCGTCAAGGTAGTCGATAATGAGCAGAACCTCAACGTCTCTCAGGGGGCGGGCATTCAAGCGGCCGAGACGGTGGTCAATGAGGGAGCGGAAGTTCTCATCACCGGGCATTGTGGTCCCAATGCCTTTCGGACTTTGCAAGCTGCGGGCGTAAGGATCATCGCAGGCGCCCAGGGCACCGTTGGCCAGATGGTGGAGAAGTTCAAGAGGGGAGAGTTGGAGTTCGTTCAGGGAGCGGATGTTCCCGGTCACTGGAGCTAGAACGGTGAAAACCTATCTGGAGTGCATTCCCTGTTTTTTGCGACAGGCCCTGGAAGCCAGCCGGATGGCCACCCATGATGATGGGGTACAAGCCAAAATTATACGGCGAGTTTTGCGCGAAACCGCGAACTTCTCCTTCAGCCTCAGCCCGCCGCACATGGGACAAAAAATTCACAGAATAGTTCGGGAAGAAACCGGCGACCCAGATCCTTATCGGGCTGAGAAGCTTCGCTACAACATGCTGTATGCCCAGATCTATCCACAGGCGAAAAAGATGGTGGCCCGTTCTGAAAATCCAAGAGATTCAGCCCTCAAGCTGGCTGTTGCCAGCAATGTCCTTGATTTCGGGCCACCAGGTTTCAACTTGGGGTCTAAGATAGGGTCCATTCTAGAATCAGCCCTTTCGGAGGAGTTGGCCATAGATGACCGGGCGAGTTTTTGGAGGACTATGGAGAAAGCTGAGGAAATTCTCTACTTAGGGGACAACACCGGAGAGGTCTTCTTCGATCGGCTTTTGCTGGAGCATTTGCCCGTGGAGAAGGTGACCTTTGTGGTCCGAGGGGGTCCGGCCATCAACGACATCACCATGGGAGATTTGGATGACACCGGTTTGAATGGCTTTGTCTCAGTGGTCGACAACGGCTCGGATGCGCCGGGGACCATCCTGGAGGATTGCTCGCCAGAATTTCGCCAGCGGTTTGAAGCGGCCGACCTGATCATTTCCAAGGGGCAGGGCAATTACGAGACCCTGAGCGGCATCGATAAACACATTTTCTACCTGCTGAAGGCCAAATGTCCGGTTCTGGCTAGGGATCTCGATGTCGCCGAGGGAAGTTTGGTGGTAAAGGAGGTGCTGCCGAAGGCAGTCTGACGGAAGCGATAAGTTGCATAGCCACAAAGACCGGAGAGGCGGACGGATGGAAAAACTTTTTGACCAATGGGCTCAGGAGCTTCAAGAGCTTATCTTGGAACAAGATCGCAAGATTTTTTCTCCACAGGTGATCGACAATTATCTCAAACCGAAGAACCTGAAAGAGGTTTCCAATCCTGATGGGAAGGGCATCGTCACCGGACCGTGCGGGGATACCATGTATATTGGGTTTAAAGCCAACCAGGATCGTATCGTCGAGATTGGATTTCTCACCGATGGGTGCGGGCCGACGGTGGCCTGTGGCAGCATGCTCACGCAATTAGTTGAAGGCCGAACCCTGACAGAAGCGGCCGCTATCGCACAGGAGGATCTGCTGAGAACATTGGGCGGATTGCCGGAATCGCACCTGCACTGTGCGAAATTGGCCGTTGACACGTTGCTCCGGGCTTTGAAGGATTGCCAAGACAGAGGAGGTGAGCCAGATGCCCAGAGGTGATGGAACAGGCCCTGCGGGAAAAGGTCCAGGAACCGGCAGGGGCATGGGTCGGGGAGGTGGAGGTAGAATGGGAGGTTTCGGCCTGGGCCTCGGCGGCCACTGCGTCTGCCCCAGCTGTGGCAAGACAGTGCCGCATAAAAGAGGAGTGCCCTGTATGAACGTGACCTGTCCAAGCTGCGGGATGCCCATGACCCGGGCCAGATGAGGCTGGACAAGGACAACGGCGTTCAGGCCGCATAGACCACAGAGAGAGGTGATTGACTATGCCGCGATTTGATGGGACAGGACCTTCCGGTGAAGGGCCTATGACCGGTCGTGGTTTGGGTTACTGCATTTTGAAGAATCCAGAGAAAAAAGAGGAGGGCACCGACGTTCGGGGCTATGCCGGACTTAGAGGTGTGCCGCTTAGCGATTCTCACGGAGATCTGCACACGGACAGAAAGGAGGCGATCCTGATGCCTCGAGGAGACGGAACGGGTCCCATGGGGTTGGGGCCGATGACGGGAAGGGCAGCCGGTTACTGTGCCGGTTACCCCCTCCCTGGTTTTATGAACCTATATCGGGGGCGTGCGGGAGTTCCGCTCGGACCAACGGGATATCCTGGGACATATCCCTATGGTGGGGGACACTTCTACGGACGCGGTTTTCCGGCACGGTACTTTGGACCGGGCCTAGGACGTGGCTGGGGCCGGGGCAGAGGTCGGGGACGTGGACGAGGATGGTTTGGGTGGGGCTGGTAAGTTCTTTTTAACACCTTGCTGCAAAGGAGGATGTGAAGATGCCTCGAGGAGACGGAACGGGTCCCATGGGAATGGGGCCGATGACGGGAAGGGCAGCCGGTTACTGTGCCGGTAACGATATGCCAGGATATATGAATCCAATTCCTGGGCGAGGTTTCTGGGGTCGAGGCGGCTGGGGTCGAGGCTGGCGCCGTGGTCTCTACGCCGCCGGCTTTCCTGGTTGGGCACCTTACGGAACAGGTATGTTCCCATACCAGGCATTTGGCGGGCCTTATGCCCCGCAGCCGACCCCTGAGCAGGAGCTGGAGGCACTGAAGGGGCAGGCCAAGTATTTCCAGGATGCTCTCCAGGATATCAACAAGCGGATCCAGGAGTTGGAAGCAGCCGGTCAAGAGGAGAAAAAGTAAAGGGATTGGGTTCTCAGGAGGATGACGGCCATCCTTCTGAGAATCCGCAATTTCGTATCGAGGTGAGAACTGTGCCCATCTACGAGTACCGATGTGAGAAGTGCCATCACATAATGGAATTTCTGGAGAGTTACGACGGCGCTGCCAAAGAGCACCGTTGCCAGAAGTGCGGAGGCAAGGATATGCGAAGGCTCCTGTCAGTTCCGAACGTCAGAGTAACTGACGGCTCGCCGTCGTCTGGGGGTTCCTGCCCGACAGGAACGTGCCCGATCACATGAGCAGAGAAGGGATATTTTATGAAAATCGCTGTGACATCCACAGGCCCCACTCTTGATGACCAGGTGGAAGCACGATTTGGCCGGTGTTCCTACTTTCTGATCATCGATCTCGACACCATGGAGTTTGAAGCTCTGGAGAACCCCAACATTGCCTTGGGGGGAGGAGCAGGAATCCAATCGGCTCAGCTGCTAGCCCAGAGGGAAGTCAATACAGTGTTGACGGGGAATTGCGGCCCCAATGCCTTTCAGACGTTCGGCGCTGCTGGAATTCAGGTGATCGTCGGAGTCAGCGGACCCGTCAAAGAGGCTGTGGAGAAGTTTAAATCCGGGGTGTTCTCAGCAGCCTCCGGTCCCAGCGTGGACAGCAAATTTGGCCTCTCTGGCGGCGCGGCGGGTGAGCAAGCCGCCCAGCAATCTCCCCAGCCTACCATGCTCGGTCCCGGTATGGGGAGTGGTATGGGGCGAGGCATGGGCATGGGAAGGGGTATGGGAAGGGGTATGGGAAGGGGTATGGGAAGAGGCATGGGAAGGGGCATGGCCGGGGTTCCTATGACAGGTCCTCCTCCCCAGATGACCAGGGAGCAGGAAGTGGCCATGCTGAAGCAACAGGCCCAGGCCATGATGGAACAGCTCGAGGGGATACAGAAGCGAATTTCAGAGCTGGAGAAGGGAAAATGACCGCGCGGCAGCTTTAAAGTGTAGTCTAAGAATAGGCTATATCAAAATTGCTGCTATTTGAGGGTTGAAGATGTCTCGTTTCGGAATATTGTGTTTATGCATTATGTTGTTGGCTTTTAACGGAAATTTAGCCGGGGAGGTGGCCTCCGTGGATTCCATCACCATCACCACCGTCTACGATAACAACCCCTTTGTCGAGGGTCTGGTATCCTCCTGGGGATTTGCCTGTGTGGTGCAGGGTTTGGAGAGGACCATTCTCTTCGACACAGGGGGAGATGGAGGGGTCCTGTTGGCCAATATGGAGCAGTTAGCCCTGGATCCACAGATCGTCCAGATAGTAATCCTCTCTCACCTCCATGGCGATCACACCGGGGGGTTGGCCGATTTTCTCCAGGTCAATCCCGAGGTGACGGTGTACATGCTGGAATCCTTTGCGGAACACTTGGAAAAGGATGTCACCGAGAGGGGAGCCCAGTTGGTCACCGTAAAAGAGCCTGTGGAGATCTGCCAGGGAGTTTTTCTGACCGGAGAGATGGGGACGGCTATCTCGGAGCAGGCCCTGGTTCTCAAAACTTCCCAGGGGCTCGTTATCATCACCGGCTGTGCCCATCCTGGCATCGTAGACATGGTCAAGAAGAGCCAGGAAATTGGCAAGTTGCCTCCTTGTTTGGTCATGGGGGGATTTCATCTTCTCGGAGCCTCTCGCCCAAAGGTGCGAGAGATATTGAGCCAGTTTCGTGAACTTGGCGTGGCCAAAGTCTCTCCCTGCCATTGTACCGGGTCGGAAGCTATTTCCATGTTCGCGGAAACCTATGGCCAGGGATATATCCAGAATGGCACAGGGCGGGTCATCACCTTGGAACGCTAGGGCTGACGACTTCTCATGATCCGCTCACCGGCCAGACACCTGTCTTTGAGGAATCAATTCATGATCATCGCCATCGCCTCCGGAAAGGGAGGCACGGGAAAGACCACTCTGGCCACAAATCTGGCCATGAGCTTAGCCAGAGAGGATCAGGAAGTTCAGCTGCTCGATTGCGACGTGGAGGAGCCCAACTGCCATTTATTTCTCAGGCTCTCTTTGGAGGCTTCTGTGACGGTCAGCATGCCCGTTCCAGAAGTCGATCGGGGAAAATGCACCGTCTGTGGCCAGTGTGACCAGATCTGCCAGTTCAGCGCCATCGTGTGCCTCAAGGATACTGTGCTCACTTTTCCCGAGCTCTGTCACAGCTGCGGCGGGTGTGTTCTGGTTTGTCCTCAAGGAGCCATATCCGAGAAGCCCCGGGATATCGGGGTCATCGAGAAGGGGTATGCCGACGGGATTCGTTTCGTCCACGGCCGTCTTAAAATCGGTGAGGCCATGTCGCCGCCTTTGATTCGAGAGGTGAAGAAGCGTATCTGCCCCCAAGGCTACCGCATCATAGACGCCCCGCCGGGAACCTCCTGTCCGGTCATCGAGGCGACCAGAGGCAGCGATGTCTGCATCCTGGTCACCGAGCCCACCCCCTTT
>LJUY01000088.1 GCA_001304015.1 candidate division Zixibacteria bacterium SM23_81
AAGAATCGCGCTATGGTTCTGAAAATATTCTGGTTGAAACTCCCACAGAGCCCACGGTCGGTAGTGATGACGACTAACTCAACCTTCTTGATGTCACGACGAGCGAGCAGTGGGTGAGCTTCAGGATCAGTCCGGAGGCTGAGGCTCTGCAATATCTCCCTCATCTTATCAGCGTACGGTCGCCCCTCGATAATTCTCTCTTGGGCCCTCCGCAATCTGGCGGCAGCCACCATTTTCATTGCCCGAGTGATCTGCTGGGTACTCTTGATGCTGGCAATTCTCCGGCGGAGCACCTTGAGGTTGAGCATCTCCGATAACTCCGTTTATGGTGTAAAAGTCTCCTCGAACTCCTCGAAAGCCTTTTTCATTTTATTGTCCAGTTCCTCATCGAGTTCCTTCTTCTTGTCCAAATCTGCAAGAACGTCGGGATATTTGTCTTCCATGAAGGCATAGAGCTCTCTCTCATACCGTTGCAGGAGATCGACAGAGTATTGATCGAGAAACCCGTTAACGCCTGCGTAGATGATGAGGATTTGTCTTTCCACGGCCAGGGGCTCATACTGGCCTTGCTTCAGTACTTCGACGAGTCGTTCACCCCTGGACAACTGGGCCTGTGTTGCCTTGTCGAGATCGCTTCCGAACTGGGCGAAGGCGGCCATCTCTCGGTATTGGGCTAAATCCAAGCGCAGGGAACCGGCTACCTGCTTCATGGCCTTGATCTGGGCATTGCCCCCAACGCGAGAGACGGAAAGTCCCACATTGACCGCGGGTCTGATGCCAGAATAGAAGAGGTCAGTTTCCAGATAGATCTGCCCGTCTGTGATGGAGATGACGTTGGTAGGGATGTACGCAGATACGTCGCCGGCCTGCGTTTCGATAATGGGGAGGGCGGTAAGGGATCCTCCGCCGAGCTTGTCATTCAGTTTGGCTGCCCGCTCCAAGAGTCGGGAGTGAAGGTAGAAAATATCGCCCGGATAGGCCTCGCGTCCAGGAGGACGCCGTAACAAGAGTGACATCTGACGGTAAGCGACTGCGTGTTTGGAGAGGTCGTCGTAGATGCAGAGGGCATGTCTGCGACTGTCACGGAAATACTCCCCCATAGCGCAACCGGCATAGGGGGCGATGTACTGCAATGGAGCAGGTTCACTGGCAGTAGCTGCCACCACGGTCGTGTAATCCATAGCCCCATACTGGGTGAGCTTGTCCACCACCTGGGCCACCGTGGACTGTTTCTGGCCAATGGCGACGTAGATACAAAAGACATCCTTCCCTTTCTGGTTGATGATGGTATCCACCGCCAGCGCCGTTTTGCCCGTAGTTCGGTCGCCGATAATAAGTTCCCGTTGCCCCCTTCCGATGGGGATCATGGAATCAATAGCCTTTACCCCTGTCTGGAGAGGTTCTTTGACCGGCTGCCTCCAGACCACGCCGGGAGCCTTCTCCTCAATGTTACGGAACTCAGTTGCCTCAACAGGGCCTTTTCCGTCGATCGGTTGACCAAGGGGGCTGACAACCCTACTCACCAGCGGTTCACCGACAGGAACCTGTACGATCTGGCCGGTTCGCTTCACCATGTCCCCCTCTTTGACATGACGGTCCTCCCCCAACAGGGCAGCACCTACATTATCTTCCTCGAGGTTGAGGACCATACCCATGATGTCATGGGGAAACTGTAAAAGCTCTCCCGCCATCGCCTGCTCGAGACCGTAGAGCCGGGCAATCCCATCTCCTACCGACAGGACGACCCCGGTCTCGCTGACGTCCACCTTTCTGTCATAGCCCTTGATCTGCTTTTCAATGATCTCACTTATCTCCTCAGCCCGTATCTGCATTCCCTCTTACCCCTTTTCTAGTAGTTCTTTGAAAGCCTCCAATTGGGTCCGTAGACTTCCGTCGTACACCATTCCGCCAATCTTAGCCACCACCCCGCCAATGAGTGATTGATCCTGTTCCACCTCCATAATGACCTTCTTCTGCACAAACCCTTCCAGGGCATGAGTCAACTCCTGAAGCTTATGGTTTTTAAGCTCGTACGCGGTGATCAGGTGGACCCGGACCCTGCCGGCTACCTCGTCCACCAGTTCTTGGTAGACAGAGGTGACGTCAGGTAGGGCCTGTATGCGATTCTTTGTGACGAGAACATAAAGCAAATTCATAACGATCTGACTCAGCCCCAGTTTCGTTCCTACTTCAGTGATGATAGCCTGACGGGGAGAAGCGCCGAAGGTGGGATTGATCAAGGCTTCACGTAACTCCTTCTCCGTCTGAAAAAGGGAGGTGAATGACTGGAGTTCTTCTAGGTACCGCTCATAGTTTCCATCCTCCCGTCCTATATTCATCAGAGCTTTGGCGTACCTCCGGGCGATCTTTCTGTTGATCACTTCAGATTCCTTACACCCTGTATGTACTCGTCAACCAAGCGGTCGTGGTCACTCGGTTGGAAGTGTTTTTTCAGCAGGTCCTCGGCAAGCTGCACCGCTTGGGCTGCGAATTCATGTCGTAACCTCATCTTGGCCATCTTCAACTCCTGTTCTGCGCGGAGATTTGCCTGATCCTTGATTTTCTGAGCCGTGAGTTCAGATTCCTTCAGAATCCGCTGCTTTTGCCGTTCCCCCTCCTGGACCAAGATTTGTTGAAGTTGTTCAATCTCTTGGTCCAAGGTCTTGAGCCGAGCCTCGTATGCGCGATATTTGCGCTCACCTTCTCGTTTCGCCCTTTCGGCTTCGTCCAGGGTATTCTTTATGGTGTCATGCCTGCTCTTCAGATATGATCTGAGAGGTTTTTTCAACACCTTGTACAGAATGAATGCGAGTATGGCAAAATTGGTTATTTTGAGCAATAGGTCTCCCCACATGGTGCGTTGTCCTCCCCGCTACTTGATGCTCCTGCCGAGTATCCTTTCAGCGATCTGCCTGGCTGTTGGGTCCTGTTTGTGCTCGAGTTCGCCCAGAACTTGGTCGCTTTCAGCTTCGATCTGAGCCTTCATCCTTGGAATTTCAGCATCGATCCCCTTCTGGAGTTTTTCCAGCGTGCTCCTCGCCTGCGCCACACCAGAATCGATGATATGTTCTTTCTCCTCTAACGCGCGAGACTTCGCGTCGCTGAGTTCTCCATCGAATTGCAGCCGTTTTTGCTCCGCTTCCGATTCTAACCTGCTTGCTTCGGCTTCGTCACCCTGGATCTTTTCCCTACGGGCCTCGAGGAATCTGAGAACGGGTTGGAAGAGCAGCTTGTTCAAGATAATCATGAGGCTGATAAATATGATTACTTGGACAAATAATGTGCTATTTATATCAATCACGCTCGCCTCCCATGTGCGTGGATGTCTTCGTCGATGGAATCGCCCAGGGGACCGTTAGACGCTAAGTCGGTCAATCGCGCGAAAACTATTATATAACCTCAAAAATCCCATTAATGCAAGGCCCAAAGTAGGTCCTGTGGTAGCAAAGTAGGTCCCGTAACCCAGGGTGCACAGAGGTTATGGGAGATTCAGGGGAAGAGTAACGTCGGCGCCGGGAAAATTGCTGCCAAATTGCCGATATTGCCTGCGGATTTCCTCCATGTCGACATGCTGCCCCGCTTCCCGGTGAAAAAGAACTTGGAGAAGGTGACAATGGCAACGCTCCAATCGAAACGGATTGGTAGTGGCCATGTCGAGTGCTTCTCTGAGCATTCCATGGGCCTGGTCGAGATCGTTAGCCAAAAAGGCCAGTTCGCCCTTGCCTAGGAGAGCGTATATGGTGCCTCGTCGGTCCCCCGTTGTTTGAAAAATCTCGTCCGCCTGCTGAAAACCTCCTAACGCCAGTTCCCACTCCCCGACCATCTTATGCGCCGTTGCTTCGCCCCACAGCGTGTATGCAAAGCTGACTTGGTCTCCAATTTCTTTATACAGCGCGGTGGCTTGCGAAAAGTGGGTGAAGGCCCGCCCGTAGTCCCTGGCCATGCGATGCGCGTTTGCGATGCCACAGGAGGAGTAGGCGATTCCAAAGGTGTCGCTAATGCGCTTCAGCGCATCGTGAGCTCGGGAGTAGTAGTGGAGAGATTTCTGATGCTTGCCCATGACTCGTGACACCCCGCCCAGACCGCAGAGCGAGTATCCGATGCCAAGCTCGTCGTCCATCATCTCGAAGAGTGAGAGTGCCTCTTGGAAGGCTGTCTTGGCATGGCGTAGATGGCCGGAGAATCGCCACATACCTCCCATGGCCCATAGGCAGAAGGCTTCCCCATGGGGATCCTCCCATTCCTGATAGATCTGTTGCGCCTGCTCCAGGTCTCGAGTCGTCTGCTCGATTTTTCCGAGGCTGCGGCGACAGAGACCGAGGCCCACCAGGGTATCAGCCAATTCCAACTCATCTTCTTGTTGCTGCGCTATAGCCAGGGCCTGGCAGTAGTGGTTTTCAGCTGTGACGAAGTCTCCCCTCATCCGCAGGCAATCACCGATTTTTCGATGGCATCTGAGGCGCTCAAGCGCATTGTTTGCTGAGTATTGCCCTAAAGCCTGGCGATAAGCTTCAAGGGCGTCAGCAAAGCGGCACTTGAGTCGTTCCTGTTCTCCCCTCTCGAAGTAGCTGTTCCCCTCAGATTGGCTCATTCGCTGCTCCTCCGCGTAGGGATAGGTGAAACGCGGGTCTGTTTGCTTGGTTAGGAAGCCGCCCGAAAGGCCTTATGAAGGGCGGCAAGGGTTCTCTCGAGATCCTCGTCCGTGTGGGCGAGTGAAAGGAAACCGGCCTCAAACTGGGAGGGCGCCACATAGATTCCTTCTTCTAACAGCGTCCAGAAGTAACGGCGGAAGGCTTCTGTATCACTTTGTTTGGCTGAGGCATAGTCGACCACCGGTCCGGATGTGAAGAAGGCACAGAACATGGAACCAACTCGAGTGAAAAAGGTCGGCGATCCTACCGAACGTGCGATTTTTTCAGCACTGGTGCAGAGATATGAAGACCTCTCTTCCAGACGGTCATAGGTTCCCTGCTCTCTCAGCAGCTTCAACGTTTCGATGCCGGCAGTCATGGCCAGCGGATTACCAGAGAGGGTGCCAGCCTGATAGACTGCCCCCAGCGGTGCCAGTTCCTGCATGATCTCTTGGTTTCCTCCAAAAGCGCCCACCGGCAGGCCACCGCCGATGATTTTTCCCAGACACGTGATGTCAGGTGTGACATCGTACAGCCCCTGGGCCCCCGACCACCCGACCCTGAACCCACTGATCACTTCATCAAAGATCAAGACGATGGCTTCCTCAGTACAGAGCTTCCTCAAGCCCCCCAGGAACCCGTCCGCCGGAGGGATGACTCCCATGTTCCCGGCGACAGGCTCCACAATAATGCAGGCGATCTGCCCAGAGTGCTCACGCGCCAGTTTCCTAACGGCCCCTAGATCGTTGAACGGTGCCACCAGGGTGTTACGGGTATAGTTGTCAGGAACTCCGGGGCTGTCCGGAATGCCAAAGGTGGTCGCGCCGGACCCTGCTTTCACCAGAAGGCCGTCTGCATGGCCGTGATAGCAACCCTCAAACTTGACGATTGTGTCTCTCTTGGTAAAGGCGCGGGCCACCCGTAAAGCACTCAGGACCGCCTCCGTTCCAGAATTGACCATGCGAACGAGTTCGACCGACGGCATGGCCCCGACGATCAGGGAGGCGAGTTCCACTTCCAAGGTCGTCGGCGCGCCATAGGTGGTGCCCTGCTCAACTGCTTGATGCAAGGCTGCCACCACGCGAGGGTGAGCGTGACCCAGGATCATCGGTCCCCAGGAGGCCACATAGTCAATATATTCGTTGCCGTCCACATCCCAGATCTTCGAGCCTTGCGCCCGCTGGATGAAGCGGGGAGTGCCCCCAACCGCGCGAAAGGCTCGCACGGGGCTGTTGACACCACCGGGTATATACTGCTGTGCCTCCCGAAAGTGTTCCTCTGACCGTGTCATTCTTCGAACCCCTTTCAAGACCGCCACGGGCACGATTGAAAGAAAGAACTGACGGTTCGGTTACTCTACCATGTCCGTATGGATCCATCAATGATCAAAGGATCGAAAGTTTCCTCAATTTTTGAAGCAGAATTATTATACCATGCTGTTCTTTCTACATATTTCGGGGCATGAATGAGGACCTTCTTGTTCCTTCACTTCCCCTGCTTCGCGGTGACCCTTTCGGGGGTCACAGGTGGGGAATACCTTCCCCTTCCCCGCTCAGGACGGGGCTTTCCCCCTCCTGTGCCCCCTCGGTGGGTACTCGCATTATCAAAGTGTCCCAAATCCTTCCCGCTTTTCCGAAAGGGTCTTTGATACATCTAAGTACTTCGATTCGCAAATACTGTGAGTATCTTACGAGCAGAGATCATTTCTTTTTGCTCGCTCAGGACTTAGATTTGTGAGCAAAAAACATTTGAACGAACGCTCAAAGGGATTTGGGCTGGAGTCCGACACGCGACACCCGAAAATTCAGGAAACTGCAGTCAAAGGATCCAGCGGGGTGCGGCCATATCAACCATGCCTTCGAGATCACACCGACTCGGTGACGGCTGTATTGTGATGTATGGGTATGTTGTCGCTCGGATGTTCGTCATTCGTGGATTATACCGACGTGACAGACAAGAACCCTGGCATGAGATATGCATTTCACTAATGCCCACATTGAAGGAGAAGCTAAAG
>LJUY01000089.1 GCA_001304015.1 candidate division Zixibacteria bacterium SM23_81
CCTCTGGCATAGAATCCTTGAGAGCCTGGATCAGGGGGAGAGTCAGGATCAAGTCTCCTAAAAAAGCTGTCTGCACGACCAGGATTTTCTCGGGAATGCCAGGTTCAAGATGAGTCCCCTCTGAATTCAAGGTGCCCTCCTAAATGTTCACGCACAGAAACGATGGCTGAGGGGGGGCGAGTTTTCCAGCGTCGATGCGGCCAGAACCATTGGTCAGGATAGGCTCGTACATAAGATTCCAGGCGCTGGGTGTAGATCTGTAGAATCTGGAAAAGATCAGCCTCCCGATCGCCACTGGGGGAGAACCTCAGGGGAGAATCGATAACCATTCGGTGTCTGCCCCCCGGTTGCCTGATCAGGAAACTCATCAGGATGGGAGCTCCGGTTTCCAAGGCGAAACGCGCCACCCCTCGCGGTGTGGAGGCCAGGCGGCCCAGAAAAGGAACAAAAATGCCATCCCGACCACCATCCTGGTCAGCCAGAATGACCATGACGTGATTGCGGTGCAGTGATCGAATCACCCCCCGAGGCATGCGGCTGACCCGCAGGATCTCGGCTCCCACCTGACGACGATGACGGGACATGAGCTCGTCGGCCAAGGGGTTGCGCTGGGGACGAACCAACAGGTCAACGGGAAATCCGTTGAGGGCGAAAACTGGACCCAAGAGCTCCCAGGCTCCGAAGTGCCCGCTGAGGATGATGACCCCCTTGCCCTCAGCCAGAGCGTGTCGGCAATGCTCTAAACCTTGGATATCCAGAAGCTTGCCCAGCCTTTTTTGAGTCAGCCAAGGAAAACGGCAGAATTCCATCATACCCCGACCCAGGTTCCGATAACACCTGGCCCCGATCTTGATCAGATCCCTCCTCACCAAGCTATCGGCGAAGGCTTGATGGAGGTTCTCCAAGGTCACCTGACGGCGGATGCGAACCACCGAAAAGGCCAGCTGCCCAAGGATAGCCCCCACGAACTGCGCTAGCGGCATCGGCAATAGACGACTCAGGGAGGCAAATGTGAGGGCGCCCCAGTACTCCAGCCGATATCTGACATCCGGGCTCATGGGCTGGACCACCGTTCACCAGACTCATCTGAAGATGTTCCCCAGCTGGATTCTTCTAATCTCCAACTATCCAAGACCTTACGTGTGTGTCTCCGTTTCAACACAAAGGCCAGCACAAAGAGGGAAAAGATGAACATCCACAGCACAAAGGGATTGCTCAAGGCAGAGGCCCAGTGAAACCTCCTGGTCACGTAATCCCGCCAGGCTAGATGAAACTCTCTTTCAGTGATTCCGAGGCTGGTCCGCATGGCCAGATCAAGCTCCCCGTGATGAGCAAGCTCTCGAATCATCTTTATCAAACTGTCTACCCCGTAGCGGTCCAAGATGAACGCCACGGCCAGAAAGCTCTCTGTATAGGCCAAATGGGCTTTGCTTGCGTCGAAAGAGTTCAGTGCCTCGATCTCATCCAAGGGAATCAGAGAGTCGAACAAGAGCACCCGAGCCACCAGGATGCTCTGGTCCAGCTTCCATTCATGGGAAACATACATGGCCAATCCCTCATCCAGCCAACGAGGCGCTCTGGCGTCGCCCAAGGCTTGACCCAAGACGACGTGGCAGAGCTCGTGAACCAGAACTTGGTGGAGATCCGCACGGTCCACGGAGTGACGGGGGGAGATGAGGACGATCCTGCCCCGGTGGGGTACGGCGGCACCGATCCCCCACTCGGGGATACGACCCAGGGTAAGCAGACGAAATTCTTGCGGATCATTGGCCAGATAGATCTGTACAGGACTGGCTGGATGGTGACCGATGATCCCGGTGACTCGCTGATACTCTTGCTCGGCAAAAGCCAAAAGATTGAGCGCGATGGGAGCATCTTCCTGGCGGTAGAAGATGGCGAAATGCTCCGAGCTTTCAGCTAATCCTTCCCAGACCATAGCCGGCAAAGCCGAGATCAGGATAAGGAAAATGGACACCAAGATGATGACCATGGCGCGATGGACCATCTCAGTTCTCACCTCTGTGCCCGGCAAGAGATTCCACCGAGGGGAACTCATCAGTTTGCCCCCGGTGCGGCCGTCGAATGAAGCCACCTCCCAACAACTCCTGGCCGTGGTAGAAGACGGCTGACTGGCCGGGGGTAATGGCTCGCTGAGGTCGTCGAAACACTCCATGAATTCCTCCGTCCGCTAGCGGAAAAAGCTCTATGGCGGCCGCCCGATGGGCATATCGGATCTGAGCGGTACAGCGAAGAGAAGTCCTTAACTCACTTCTAGAAACCCAGTTGAGCTTCTCGACCCACAGGTGATAGCTGAACAGCTTCTCATCTGGACCCACTACCAACCGGTTATGGAAGGGATCGATATCCAATACATACAGAGGCTGGCCAGCAGCTAAGCCCAGGCCTCTGCGCTGTCCTATGGTGTAGAAGGGAATGCCAGCGTGTTTGCCCAAGATACGACCCTGTGGATCCTCGATCAGCCCCCCAGACCACCTGGTCTGTGGTTCTGGGGAATCGACCTTCAGTCTCTCCCTGATGAACCGACCATAATCATTGCCCGGAACAAAGCAAATTTCCTGACTCTCGTCCTTGTGGGCCACTTTGAGGTCCAGCTGTTGAGCCAGGCGACGTGTCTGAGTTTTGCTCAACTCGCCCAGAGGAAATATGGTTCGGGAAAGATCTTCCTGAGACAATCCCCATAAGGCGTAAGACTGGTCTTTTGTGGGGGCTAGACCACGCCATAGAAGAAATCTTCCCCGACTCGCGTCCTTTCGTATCCGAGCGTAATGCCCCGTGGCAATGGCTTGAGCACCAAGAGCTTGAGCTTTAAGCCACAAAACCCCCCACTTGATCTCGGCATTGCACAGCACACAGGGGTTGGGCGTCCGCCCATGAAGATACTCCTGGACGAAAGGCTCCACGATCCTCGCTGCGAAGGCTTGGCGCAGATCCAGAACGTAGTGGGGAATATCCCACTGATGGCAGATCGATCTGGCGTCATCGAAGGCTGCGGAAGAGCAGCAGTGAGAAGACCCGTCCTCGGGAACATCGCAGAGTCTCATGCTCATTCCGATGACCCGGTAGCCTCGCTGTTTGAGCAGCACCGCCGCCAGGGAGCTGTCCACGCCTCCGCTCATGGCCACTGCCACCGTGGCCGGCGGTCCGATGTGAGTCTCAAACATCATAGAAAAAGGTCCACAGGAGTTGGCTCATTGAAACAGGGGGAGGACGGCGAGCCCGCCCTCCCCCGGCGAAGAAACGGTTTCAGAACACTTCTTTCAGAACTCGATGTGCTGTAACTCAGTTTCGTACTGCTTTGTTCCATCTTCCTCATAGAGCTCGGTTTTCAGGGGAAGAGGCACTTGTGGGTCAACGACATACCTGCCCAAAACTGGGCCTGCGTCCTGATTGCGCAATACGCAGACAAAGCCTGTGCGTCCGGCTATCTTCTCCGTGCCGGCCACCTCCACCACCCCAGCCCCGAAGAAGCTCATCTTGTTGCCCACATGCATATCCAACCCACCGAAGAAGGCCGCGTACATAGGATTGATAAAAGCCATGGTCAACCCGAAGGCGCCTGCAGCCCACCAACCACCAAGAATCTGCTGATCCAGCTCATCCTCTTCAGCCGTCCAGGTGGTCTTCACGGATACGTCCATCTGACCGCTTTCCCTCTTCTCCATGTCCAGCACGTAGGTGCTGACTTTCTCGATGCCCTCCTGAAAGGTCGTGATCTTGTACTCATATCGCTGATTTTTTGGCTCGAACTCATAGGGTTGCCACATGTCAGCATAACTTAAAGTTATGATTGAAGTGATAGCTATAAAGATAGCTAAGGCAGTAATTATCCTTTTCAATAACATGGCACCTCCTCTCGCTTAGTGGCTCGATCCTTCCCTAAACTCGACATCTCCAGTGTGTTGACCTCACCTCCTTTTTTGGATGAAAGATTCTCCCATCTCAAAAACTTAGTTTTTCAGCAGATCCTCATTCAACTTCACATTTCCAGCCTCCAGGCTCATCGCCACCTCCCCTAAAGTCAGCCTGGGATCTCTTCAGTCCTTGTCCCAGCATCCAGCTCAAGTCCGTCCAACTGTCGCAGAACGAATTCACGGATCTCCTGAAGGTTGGGCAAATGGCGGACGATCTTCCCCGAAGAGGATAGCGGCTCCAAAAGATCCACCCGTGAGCCTCCACAGAGACACTTTGTGATCCCAGTGTTCCTGGGCGTCACCTCCCGATTACCGCACTTCTGACATCTGAGCATGCGCTTGCCACCAGAGCGTTTACCCTTTTTGGCCAGCGGTTGGCCCCCTATCTCCACGATGTCCAAGCTGAAGTTGATCACCGGGGCGTTGCTGATGGCAGTGCCCACCCCGTAGCCGTCGGCAAAGGGATTCAGTCGATGGATTTCAGGCTCGTCCAGACCGCCACTGACCAGTAGTTTCACGTGATCAAACCCCCGAATATCCAGTTCCCAGCGCACCTCCTGAAGCATCTTCAGCATATCCCCACGACGAGACGAGGGCGTATCCAAACGAACCGCGGCCAGCTTCTCACCAAGGGCCTCTGCCACCCGCAATGTCTCGAATTTCTCGTCGGCAAAAGTGTCGATCAGGATGATCCGGGGAACTCCCTCTGGCATGACTTGGTGGAAGGCGGTGGCGGCCTTGACTGTATCGCCCATAAGCAATACCAGTGAATGAGGAATGGTGCCCGATGGCACCAGATCCAGCATCCGGGCACTTTCCACCACGGCCACGCTGTCGCAGCCCCCTAGGTAGGCACAGCGGTCGATCATGGGAGCCAGAGCCGGATGCATCCGTCGGGCGCCGAAGTTCATCACCACGCGATCATCGGCGGCCTTCTTGCACCGGGCCGCCTTGGTGGCTATTCCGCCAGCCTGGCATAGCAAACCAAGCAGAGCCGTCTCCAGGTGGCCGAACTGACTGTATTTTCCCCGAAACACGGCCACTGGCTCTTCAGAATAGAAGACCGTGCCCTCCTGAAGGCAGTCTACCGCCACAGGACACCCCTGAAACAGAAAAGCCAGCTCCTCTACACCGGCCAATATGGCCCATGGGTACCCATCGGGGAGACTGGCGGCACGCACCTCGGCGGTGACATTCGCGTCAGCTTTCTCCCGAACGATAACCTCGAGGGCCCTGGGGAAATAGACATCGGTCACCTGGCCGCTCTTAATGGACCCTTCGTCGGCGATGAAAAACCGCCTTTTCCTTTTCTTCGGAGAGCTCACACGACCTCCATCTGGAACACCTCTCTCATCTGCTTCAGAGCCCACCTGTGGTCTTCCGATGATAAGGCTGCAACGCAACTCTCGGGCACTTTGACCCGGTAGCCCCGGGAGACGGCATCGACGGCGGTATATAGGATGCAGATGTTGGTCACCACTCCAGTAAAGACCAGTCCGGTTATGCCCAACTGGCGCAACCGCTCCTCTAAGTCTGTCTTGAAAAAACTGGAATATCGAGTTTTCGAGATCACCGCCTCCCCAGGCTGAGGGGTCAGTTCTGATATCACTTGGGCGCCCTCTGTTCCCCGAACGGCGTGGGCCGGCCAGACGGTGAACTCCTGGTCGTCTGGAGCGTGGGCATCGCAGACGTAGATGACCGGCACGCCCTGGCCTCGGGCTTTCTGGATTTCTTCTTGGATGTGCCCAACGATCTCCCGGGCCGCGGGCACTTCCAGAGGGGCCCCCTCACGGACGAAATCGTTGAGCATATCCACCACCAGCAATGCCCATTTCTCCGCCATCAGCGAGCCTCCCTGGAAGGACGCAGGGGCGACATGCTACGCAGCCGGCTGACGATATCGGGCAAGACCTCCAATACGTAATCGATGTCTTCCCGGGTAGTGTCTCGGCCCAGGGTTAAGCGAGCCGAACCGTGGGCTATTTCTATAGGCACGCCCATGGCCGTGAGGACGTGGGAGGGCTCCAAGGATCCCGAGGAACAAGCCGAGCCTGTAGAGGCGGCCACCCCTTTCAAGTCCAGGCTGAGAATGAGGGCCTCTCCCTCCAGAGCCTCGAAGCAAAGGCTCAGGGATCCAGGCAGCCGCTGGGTGGGATGCCCATTGATACGGATGCCGTCGATGATCCCCTGGATGCCTTTCTGCAGAACATCTCGTAGCTGACC
>LJUY01000090.1 GCA_001304015.1 candidate division Zixibacteria bacterium SM23_81
AGCTTGTCCTCTTCCAGGTTTATCCTGGTGTATGTCCTATATTCGGCAAAGACCTCGGCGAAATCACCTCCCTGTCCCAGGGCGACCTCCAGCAGTCGCTCCAGATCTCTCCGCGACAGGTCATGAATGTTCATGTGCTCCTCCTCTGCGGCCTCCGCCATGCTGCCCGCCATTTCCCTTAGGATCATGGGTGAGACACACAGGATGGCACCGCCCTGAGCTCCCTTCTTGAGAAATTCCCGACGAGGGATCTTCCTGCCTCGGCCATGTCTCCTGCGCATGCGCAGCTCCTTTATGTATGGTGATCCTCACCAAAAGTGAACGAAATTATCGCCGTTGAGTCTTTCTGGAACACAAAAAACCGCAGAGCGGCCTGCTCCTCTGCGGTTCGGTGTCATGGTTGAACACGTTTCTTCTCAACGGAACAACATCTTAATCTTAGACCAAGTAGATCTCTCGGCCACGGGAGCACTTTGGTTAGAGGCCCCCGGAGTGGGGTGAGAGAAGGCCGCGAAATCGGCCGCCGGGTCGTCTGTGTCCCTCCCGTTGGGTTTCCGGCCCAAGCTAGAGCCACTGGGGACGATGGCCGCCCCCCCACTTCCCATCTCCCCACCATCGCCGTACCACATGGCGTCTATATCCCTCTGCCCATCCGCCGAAAGGTGAATATCATCTCCGAATTGGTCGAAGAGCAGCTGCGGGCATTCTCGGCCATATTCGAGAACCTGGGTTCCTGTGGGCACGGTCCAATAGTTGGCAAAGCAATTTCCATCGTGGTCCTTGCTATCGTCTAGATCGTTGACCAATAGCAGATACCCGCCAGCAGAAATGCGAGTATCCATTGGAAAAATCAGTTCACGGCTCTTGATGCTGCCCTCCAGGGGATGATTGGTCAGCACCCAGCCGCCGATGTTCACATCCTCTGGCCCGGGATTGAACAGCTCGACCCACTGAAGGTCATCGCCGTCATCACCCTCAGGGTGATACATCACCTCGTTGATCACCACATTGGCGTGACAAAAGCCAGCGGCAAAAAACATGCTGGCTATAGGCAACAGAAGAAGAAACCTTTTCATAATTCTCCTCACCCCCCGGGATATATCTCCATTCTTAATCTCGAAGGTGTTAAAATATACCCACAGCAGGCGGAGATGTCAAGGATTTTTGTGCGAATTTTTTTGGAAGGACATGGGTACAGGAGATGACGGTAAGGGGATTATTTTTGAGATTCTTAGGCTTAAGTAGAATGATGCCGATGCTGAGCAGGGGAGAAAATATCTATCGAGAAAAAACGTCTCTCTTGAAAGGAAGGCACAAATACCTTGGAATTCTCAGCAATCCGTGGCTGCCAATATAGGCTCGATGACGATTTCAGCCTCTAAAAATCTTCATGGCTCTGTGGGGACGTCTCGACCTAGAGATGTGGCAGCTTCTTCTCCATAACCACATCAAATCCCCACGCTCTATCTATTTTACCTGTGAGATGATACCCTAACTTCTCGTAGAAGTTAATGGCCCACAGAGCTGTTCCCGCGGTGTGAAGCTTCAGTCTGTGGAGATGTTTCTCTCCAGCTTCTTTTTCCAGATGTGTGACCAAGGCCTTCCCTATCCCCTGTCTCTGATGTTTCGGAAGGATGTAGACCCAATGAATCTGCCCTTCGCCTGCGTTTTTCACGGAAAGAGCGGCGACGCCAACGATTCTCTGCTCACTCCTGTAGACGTAAAACGCCATTCTCTCAAAGAGTTTCAGGAGCTCTTGCCGAGATAATACGGGGTCTTGAAAATAGTCCTTGGGAATGATGCACTTAAAGACCTCTCGATTGCTCGTGTTGATGACTTCAAGAATGTCTTCAAGATCATCGGAACATGCTTTCTCGATCATAGTATTTTGCCCTTTACTTTAAATGGTCTCTGGGAAATTGGGTCACGTGATGCCTCTGATGGATACATTCACCCCTCTGCACCCCTTGTCTCCATAGTTACTCTTATGCCCATAAATACGTAAACAAGTCCTACTTTGTTTCTTGTCCTCTGGGGACCTCAGAGCCCAAAACAAAGAAGATCCCGCTCCGAAAACCAAGCGGGACTCTTCTGACAAAGTGGCCGGAAAAAGCCCTTAGCTGGGGGGGAAAAAGTCGCTTGACTTTTCCTCTCCGCCAATGACCACTCAGCTTCTCAACCTTTTGGCCAACAACGCCACCCTTTTGCCCAGCTTCATGGCATTGCGGGCGGTCTTCTGGTTCGGGGCTCCCGTGCAGGCCACCCCATAGTGGCCAGTGGCATCCAAGGGATCCCCTACGACGACCATACCATAGATCAACATGGCCTGGATAATGGAAAAGATGGTGGTCTCCTTTCCTCCGGTGGGATCTGCAGAGGTGGCGAAAGCGGCTCCTATTTTACCCTCCATTTTGGAGCGGATGCCCACATATTTGTCGAAAACTCCCTTCATCTCCGCGGCCATACTCCCGAAATACACGGGCGAGCCGGCTATGATGCCATCGGAAGACAGAAAGTCAGCCTTCTTGACCTCGGACACTGATTTCAAGACGCAGGTCACCTCTTCTACTTCCCGAACTCCCCTGGCAATCGCTTCAGCCAACTTCTTGGTATTCCCTGTTCTCGAGTAATATATCACCAGAATCCGCATGTTTGCCCTCCTTAGACCCAAGAGGTGATCGCTCGTATAACCGCTTCTTTTTGCATCGTACAGTCTCGTCAATTTCCAATGCCCGGCTCTCAGATCGCTCATAGCTCAGAAATTGAAGATCACGAGTCATCACGTCTCCGCTCACCGAGGAGAACGATATCTCGCAAAGACTCTTTGTTCTTGGCAGCCATCCACCTGTCTTCAAAGTGAGGACTTTGAACGATCTGAGCGATGGCAGCCAGAGCCCGAAGATGCAGGTTACGCTCGTCTCGGGTGCCAACCAAAACGAAAACGATGTGCACCGACGGAGCTCTTTCGGAAAAGGCGATGCCCTCCCTACAGCGGGCCATGAGTACGGCGAAGTTGTGTTCTCCCTCAATGATCACATGGGGTATGGCCAGATTCGGAGTGATCACCGTGCTGCTCTCTTTCTCCCTGGCCAAAAGCGCCTGAAAAAGTGCCATCCAATCTGTCTCTAGCTTGGCGGACATGGCCTTTGCAGATAGCGCAAAGAACTGCTCAGCAGAAATGCTCTTCTCAATATCCAATATGTCGCCCTCTTCGATCATCTGGTCGAAGCGGTCCTTGACGATCTCGTCTCTCTCGCGGACGATTTCCTTCAACTCGGACTCCAGCGAGCCGCTGACCAGCTCCCTGGCTGTGATTCTCTCAATGAGATGAAGCAGCGCATATTCCTTCACAGCTCTGAAGCGACCGTATAACAGAAAAACACAGAGGCCGCCGAGAATCAAGAAGGCGCTCATCAGCAGAGCTTCCCCTCCCATCTCCAGGATCAAGAATCCAAAACCAACGATGCCCATGACTTGTATCCACGGATATAAGGGCGTCTTGAAACGGGGCTGATAATTGACCAGTCGGCTTTCTCTGAGAATGATGATGGAAAGGTTGGCCAAAAGGTAGGTGAGAATGAGGATGGTCGAGGCTGCCTTGATGAGCACATCCAGTTTCAGAACCAAGGAGAGGGCCACGAAAGTCCCAGTCACCAGCAGAGCGACATGGGGTGTGCCGAATCGAGCACTTACTCTGCCAATACACGTGGGCAATAGGCCATCCCGTGACGAGGCCATCAAATAGCGAGAAGCTGCCATTATACCGGCGTTGGCCGTGGTCACGAAAGCTAAAATGGCCGCCAGGCTGAGCAGGAAGCCACCCCAAGAACCCATGAACACATGGGCAGCATCGGAAATGGGCGTGAGGGAATGGTCGAGGGCAGCGCTGCCTAGAACGCCGGTGGTCACAAACACCATAAGCGTGTAGAGAACGCTCACAATTAGGAGTGAAAGGATCAGGCCCAACGGGATAACGCGCCCGGGGTTTTTGCCCTCCTCAGCCATGCTGGCCACCTTGAGGAGGCCGCCATAGGACACGAACACAAAACCCGCCGTGGAGAATATGGCTCCCAGACCATAAGGAGCAAAGGGCTCAAAATGACGAATATTCACGGCAGGAAGGCCTTTGAGGATAAAAAGAGACATGCTGATCAGCAATCCGGCTACCAGGATCACTTGAAATCGACCTGCTTCCTTCACGCCGATCAGGTTGATGCCCACAAAAAGTGCACATAGGCTCATGGCTAAAAGGTGGATATCGACATCGATGAGGGCTACCGTAAAGGCGGCCATGCCCACCAGGGCAAAGGCGCTCTTCAACGAAAGGGAAAACCAGCTCAATAATCCGGCCACGGTTCCTACGGCTGGGCCCAATCCGCGGGTGATAAAGAAATAATCCCCGCCTGCTCTTGGCATGGCGGTGGCCAGCTCTGCGATGCTCAACATCCCGGTGAGGGCGAAAAGCCCAGCCAGAAAATAAGAAAGCACTACGGCAGGGCCTGCCTGGGCATGGGCAAGACCAGGCAGTATGAAAATACCAGAGCTGATCATCGCTCCTGAGGCGATGCTGAAGACATCGCTTAAGCCCAGTGCTTTACGCAACTTCATGATTTATAACTATCTCCTGACCCCACTTTTGAAAAGAGATACGTCAAAAGTCAACTGCCCTGCTAGCACCCTGCTGAAGGAGATGTTCATCCAGACGATCTCGCCCATGGAGCCACGACATAGTCTTTGTGTGTTTCCTAACAAAGCTTCTCCGAGAATACATCGATGAGCTGGCCTCAAGGCATTTCATCGATCAGCACCATCATCTCGTCCACCTCGTTGGTGGGCATTTGGCAGGCATAGTGCTCACAGACATAGGCGGTGGCTTTTCCAGCGACCATCACCTGCCCCTTGACCAAGGGCACGATGTGCTCGATGGCCTCTCCCTCCTCTCCCTCAGGATGCAGGATGAGAACCTTTCGCGGATGGAAGCGACGACGGATAGCCCGCAACATCTCCTCGGTATCCTTGGCGGACACATTCCCGGCAATGACGATTTCCTTCGTCGGACCCAAGGCAAAATCCAGGGCGATGAGAAACTGAGAAAAGCCAGTGGGGGAACCGCTGACCCGCTCGCCAAATATGTCCATCAACTGGTGGGCCTTTTCCTCATACTCCGGCCTCATGGTCATCCGACCCAGGCGCAGGAGATTTAAGACAGCCACCGAGTTGCCCGAGGGGACCGCTCCGTCGTAGAGCTGCTTCGTCCTGGCGATGAGCTTTTCGCCGTCATCGCCGGTGAAATACAGACCACCCTGTCCTCCATCCCAGAAGAGCTCAAGCATATCATCGGTGAGAGCCAGCGCCTCACGAAGATAGCTCACCTGAAAGGTGGTCTCATAGAGCTCGATGAGCCCCCAGATAAAGAAGACATAGTCATCCACATAGCCCAGCAGAGCGGCCTGGCCCTCTCGGTATCGATGCAGCAAGCGTCCATCCGGACAACGCAGCCTCTCCAGGAGAAAATCCGCAGCCCGACGGGCGGCATCGGCGTATTCCGGCCGATCCAGCGCCTGAGCTCCCTTGGCCAGCGCGGCGATCATCAGACCATTCCAATCGGTGAGGATCTTGTCGTCTCTTAAGAGATGGATTCTCTTCTCACGAGCCTCAAAAAGTTTCTCTCGTAACTGCTCCAGAGTCTTCTCCAGCTCCAGGGGCGAAACTCTCTGCTCTTGAGCCAGCTCCTCAACGGATCTGCCTCTGTGCAAAACGTTTCTTCCGCCCTCGAAATTGCCCTTTCGTGTGACTCCAAAGAACGCCTCCAACAGCTCTCCCTCTTGTTCTCCGAGGATGGCGGCGATTTCATCTTTCGTCCAGACATAGAATTTTCCCTCCTCCCCCTGGCTGTCGGCATCCTGGCTGCAATAAAATCCTCCTTCAGGAGAGGTCAGGTCCCTGAGCACATAGGTGAAAATCTGCTGGGCCACATCCGCATATCGCGATTGTCCCGTCGCTTGGTAGGCCTCAATATACGCGATGGCCAGCATGGCCTGATCGTAGAGCATCTTCTCGAAGTGGGGAACCAACCACCTGGAATCGGTGGAATACCGGTGAAATCCAAAGCCCAGATGATCGTACAGGCCACCCTGCCACATGGC
>LJUY01000091.1 GCA_001304015.1 candidate division Zixibacteria bacterium SM23_81
GGATATTATCGATGAGGACCTGGAGTTGATCCAGGAGGATGGAGAGGAAACCCCCGATATTCAGGAGCTGAAGAGCGCTGTCCAAGAAGCTCCCCTGGTCAAGTTGGTGAACGGGATTATCTCCGACGCCATTCGTAAGGGAGCCAGCGATATCCATATCGAATCCCACGAACGGCTCCTTCGGGTGCGATATCGCGTCGATGGCACTTTGATAGACATGCCCCCGCTGCCCTATCGGCTGAAGGCAGCCATCGTCTCGCGCATCAAAATCATGGCTGAGCTGGACATCGCCGAGCGAAGAGTTCCCCAGGACGGAAGGATTAAGGTGAAGATAGGCAAAAAGACCGTGGACATTCGTGTGTCCAGCTTGCCGGCCATCTTTGGCGAGAAGATCGTGATGAGAATTCTGGACCCCAGCAATCTGATGTTGGATCTGGCCAATCTGGGGCTTGGGCAGGATGCCATAGCCGAGCTTAAGGCGGCCATTCAAAAGCCCTACGGTATCGTTCTGGTCACTGGGCCGACTGGCAGCGGAAAAACCACCACTCTCTATTCGGCATTGAATTTGCTCAACCAACCGGGTGTGAACATCATGACCGCCGAGGATCCCGTTGAGTACCATTTGGAGGGCATCAATCAAGTTCAGGTGCGTCCCGAGATCAAATTGACCTTTGCCGCGGCCTTGCGGGCTTTCCTGCGCCAGGATCCGGACATCATCATGGTCGGGGAAATACGAGATCTGGAAACGGCTGAGATCTCCATCAGAGCTGCTCTCACGGGGCATCTGGTGCTCAGCACAGTACACACCAATGATGCTGCCGGCACCATCACACGTTTGGTCGATATGGGCATACCGCCCTTCCTGGTTTCCTCTGCTCTGAACCTCATCGTGGCCCAGCGACTGGTGCGCAAGATCTGTTCCCAATGCAAGAGGAAAGATGCGAAAACTCATGAGCTTCATAAGCTTTTGCAGCAACTGGGCCTCAGTCCCGAAGAGGCCGAGGGTTTGGACACCTACCATGGCGCCGGTTGTTCGGAGTGCCATCACACTGGATTTTCTGGGCGCATCGGACTTTATGAGGTGCTGCCCGTTTCCTCCAAGTTGAGGAATCTCATTGTCGGAGGGGCATCGGCGCAGCAACTTCGTCAATATGCGGCTGCAGAAAATGTAGCCACCCTGAGGGATACTGCCATGGAGAAGCTGGCAGAGGGTCTGACCACCGTGGAGGAGGTGATGCGGGAGACAGTGAGCAACTGACCCTTTAATAACCATTGAAGAAATGAGGTGACGAGATGATTGTCCTGCGAGAGCTATTGGAGGAGATGATCAGAAGAAATGCCTCGGACCTTCACCTGACCGTGGGTGTGCCGCCTGTTTTTCGCGTAGATGGCGACCTGATCCCCACTCAATATGAGGTCTTGCGTCCCGCTGACACCCAGAGGCTGGCTTTCAGCGTGCTTACCGAGGCTCAGAAGAAGAAATTCGAGCAAAGCAAAGAGTTGGATCTGTCATTCGGCATCGAGCAGTTGAGCAGATATCGGGCCAATGTGTTTCTCCAGAGAGGCTGTGTGGCCATGGCCATCAGGCAGATCCCCTTTGCCATTCCCTCATTCGAGGAGTTGGGCCTGCCCAGGGTTATCGGGGAACTGGCCATGAGACCTCGCGGCTTGGTGCTGGTGACCGGGCCCACGGGCGCCGGAAAGTCCACGACGCAGGCGGCTATGTTGGACAAGATCAATCGCGAGCGGAGCGCTCACGTGATCACTGTGGAAGATCCCATTGAATTTCTGCACCAGCATAACCGCTCTCTGATCAACCAGCGGGAGGTCTATGAGGATACCGACGCCTTCGCCGTTGCCCTAAAATACGTTCTGCGCGAAGACCCGGACGTGGTGCTCGTCGGCGAGATGCGCGATCTAGAGACCATGGAGACGACTCTGAGGATTGCCGAGACGGGACACTTGGCCTTGGCCACGCTGCACACCAATTCCTGCGATCAGAGCATCAACAGGATCATCGATGCCTTTCCCGCTCACCAACAAACTCAGGTGAGGACGCAGCTGTCCTTTGTCCTGGAGGGCATTGTAGCCCAGCAGCTTCTGCCTAAGATCGGTGGGGGGCGCGTCTTGGCTCTAGAGCTTCTCATCTGCACTCCGGCCATCAGAGCCCTGGTCCGCGACCAAAAGGTCCATCAGATCTACAGCCTGATGCAGGCCGGCACCAAGTATGGGATGAGAACCATGAATCAAT
The DNA here is from genome assembly GCA_001304015.1 of candidate division Zixibacteria bacterium SM23_81. GTDB lineage: Bacteria > SM23-81 > SM23-81 > SM23-81 > SM23-81 > SM23-81. The sequence goes on from LJUY01000091.1 coordinate 2,252, forward strand.
CCCTGGTTGAGCTGGTTCAGCGGGGAGATATCACCATGGCCGACGCGTTGAGAACCAGTTCCAGAGTTGAGGAGCTGAAGGAGATGTTGTCTACAGGGGGCTCTGCGCGCAAGCATGCTTCTGGTCCTTCTTGGGAGGTGGAGGTAGTGGAGAAGGTGACCAAGGAGAAATAGCCTTTTTCAGGAACAAACAGCCCGACGAAATCAGCGCGGTAGTTGCATTTTCCGAGGCAAGGTGTAAAATGCCCACTTACGTTTACAAAGGACGAAGCCGTATCAATGGCGTCGTATCTGGGGAATTGGTGGCCGAAAACCCCGAGGAGTTGACCAAAGCCCTCCGCAAAAAGGGAATCTTGGTAACCTCGATTCAACGCAAGATACTCCAGGTCCGACTCGGTCTCGGGTCTAAGGTACGAAGCTCCGATTTGTCCACCTTCACCCGGCAATTTGCCACCATGATCAACGCCGGCCTGCCCATTCTACAATGCCTGCAAACACTTAGGGAGCAGACCACCAAGGAGAACTTCAGCAAGATCATCAATCAGGTGGCCGATGCTGTGGAGGGAGGGAAAACTCTGGCCGAGGCCCTGGCTCAGCGCCCTAAAGTGTTTAATTCTCTTTATGTTCACATGGTTGAGGCTGGGGAGTTGGGGGGAATGTTAGATGGCATCCTCCAGCGATTGGCCGTTTACTTGGAGAAAACCAATTCCCTGAAGAGGAAAATCCGCAGTGCCCTGGTCTATCCTATCCTCATCACCCTGGTGGCCCTGGGGGGGACCGTCTTCATGCTCACCAGCATCGTGCCCACCTTTGCCAAGCTCTTCGAGGAATTCGGTGGGACACTGCCCTTGCCCACTCAGGTGGTCTTGGTTGTCAGCGGCTTGCTGCAGCACAATTTTCTGTTCATCTTGGGTTTTTTAATAGCTCTGGTCCTGGGGCTGCGCTATGTCTATCGCACGGAGAACGGGCATTATAAGATCGATGGCCTGCTTCTCAAACTGCCCATCTTCGGCAACTTGTTGAGAAAAAGCGCTATCTCGCGCTTCAGTCGGACCCTGGGCACTCTGCTGTCCAGCGGGGTGGCTATTTTGGACTCCCTGAGTATCACTGCCAAGACGGCCGGAAATATGGTGGTTCAGGAGGCGGTGAACAGAGCGCGGGATCGTATTGCCGAGGGACAGAGCATCTCAGAGCCGCTTAAGGAATCAGGGGTCTTTCCCCCGATGGTCACCCAGATGGTGGCCATAGGGGAGAAGACTGGCGAGCTGGACAATATGCTTGCCACCATTGCGGATTTCTATGATGAGCAGGTCGATGCCACTGTGGCTGCCCTCACCTCGGTGCTGGAGCCCATTATCGTGATCTTCATGGGAGTGATCGTCGGTGGCATCCTGGTGGCCATGTATCTCCCCATGTTCGATCTGATCAACGTCATCAAATAGGGTTGCCGTCATCATGCTTCTGGAAAGCTCTCGGGAGACCAGCGTGAAGTCCATTCGTGCGTTGATGATCTTCCGGCTGATTCTGGTCACGCTGATTTTGGGGACGGTTATCGTCTTTTTCGCCGGAAGACCACCCGACTTTCTCCGTTTTCCCATCTATGGATTGCTGGTTCTCACTTATGTGATCTCGGTCTTCTACTGGCTGGCCCTGAAATGGGAGGTCCCCCCAGCTGTTCTGATCTACGTTCAACTGAGCGTGGACGTAGCCCTCGTGACAGGTATCTCGTATTACTCCGGGGGATCGGAAAGCATCCTGAACCTCCTCTATCTGTTGATCATCATCAGCTCCAGCCTCTTTCTGCACCTGAGGGGAATTTTGTACGTCTGCACCCTGGCTGCGGCTGCCTATGGCTTTCTGAGCTGGATGCAATATCGGGGTATCGTCAAAGTCTTCTCTTTTTTCGAGCCGGATCAGCTGCCCCGACCTCCGGAGCAATCGTCCATCAATGTGTATCTAAATATCTGTTTCTTTTACCTGGTGGCTTTTTTAAGCGGGTTTTTAGCTGAGAAGCTCCGGCAAAAGGGAGAGGAGTTAGAAACCACCACTCGAAGGCTGCGCGAGGTCCAGCTAGACACAGATGACATTCTGGAAAATATACCCAGCGGTTTAATTACCATGGATAGAGAGGGTAAGATCCAGCACTTCAATGGGGCCGCTGAGAAAATATTGGGCTTGGAGGTCAGGCAGGTTAAAGGCAGGCCCTATGACCAGGTGTTTGGGGAGGGAAACGAAGAGTTCAAAGCGGTGTTGCATTCAGCTCTGGAAAAGGCCGTGGTCTACGAAAGAAAGGAATTGATGGCCATATCTCAACAGGGGCGCGCCATGCCCCTGGGAATCAGCACCACGCTGTTGGGTGTGGGCGAGGGGGAGCGGAGTGGAGTAATAGCCGTTTTTCAAGATATTACCGAAGTCAAGGAGATGGCCCAGAAAGTTCGTCAGGCGGATCGACTAGCCCTTCTGGGCCAGCTTTCTGCGGGCATCGCCCATGAGATCCGCAATCCCCTGGCCACCATCAGTGGCTCCATCGAGGTGCTTCGTGATTCAGTGAAGCTGGATGGGGAGGAAAAGGGCCTGATGGGGCTGGTCACCAGGGAATCGGAGCGTCTGAACAGGATCATCACCGACTTTCTCCAATACGCGCGCATCAGGCCGGCGGATAAAACTGTTGTCGACGTCGGCAAGATGGTGGAGGAAACTTTGATTTTAGCGCGTAATCACGATGCGTTTCACGATAACATCGAGATGATCAACGAGGTGGGCGACCAGAAGACTCATGTTCTGGCTGATCAGGATCAGGTCACGCAGATTTTCCTGAATATCGCCATCAACGCCCTGCAGGCCATGCCCCATGGCGGTTGCTTGACAGTGGGCCTGGTAGACGAAGACGCCAAAGCTCGGGCCTTGGGGAAAAACGAGATGGTACAGATCTTTTTTCGGGATACGGGAGTGGGCATTCCCCCCCAGGAGATCAAGAACATCTATGAGCCCTTTTACTCTTCCAAGAAGGGGGGCACTGGATTGGGTTTGTCCATCGCCCAAAGGATCGTGGAGAATAACGGGGGAAAGCTGGAGGTGGAAAGTCAGGTGAACAGGGGAACCACTTTTACCGTCTCGCTGTTGGCGACCAGCAAGCATAGCGAGGATAAAAATGAAACGGCGTAGAGATGAGAAACGAGAACTTCGCAGCAACAAACGCTGGAAGCAGATCCAGCGGCGTCTCCAAGAACGAGAATGGGAGCAGGAACGTGATAACTGGCGGACCGGAAGTAGAGCGGTTTTGGGAGATCTGGAGGCGGGTGAGGAGACCGGCGAGAAGTAGGCAGCTGCGAAGCAATTGTAGGCTGAGAGTCCTTAGATCGGAGGGTTCCTATGGCAAATGAGAAGATCTTGGTGGTCGACGATGAGGAGAGCATGTGCAACTTCCTCTCCATTATGTTGAAAAAAGAGGGATACCAGATCACCACGGCTCTCTCGGCCAAGGAGGCTTTGAAGAAGCTGGACAAAGACACTTACGACGTGGTCATCAGCGACTTGAAGATGGAAGGCATGAATGGGCTGGAGTTGATGGATGAAATCAACAAAAAGGATGCGGCCTCCTTTGTCATCATCATGACCGCCTTTGCCACTATAGAGTCGGCCATCGAGGCTCTAAAGAAAGGGGCTTTTGACTACATCACCAAGCCCTTCAAGGTGGATGAGATCAAGCTTGCCGTGACCAGGGCACTGGAGCAGCGAAAGATACGCACAGAGAACGTGTATCTTAAGAAACAGCTGCAGAAGAAAGAGGCCTTCGGCGAGATCATCGGCAAAAGTGAGAACATCATGGAAGTGTTGTCCCAGGTGCGCAAAATCGCCGACAGCGAGAGCACCGTGCTGCTCACCGGGG
>LJUY01000092.1 GCA_001304015.1 candidate division Zixibacteria bacterium SM23_81
CCTCAGTGGGAGCCGAGGAGAAAATCATCAGGGGTACCCTCTCCCTCTGGGGATTTGAGCCCTGGTTCCAGCGGAGAAAATGATCTCTAAGCTCCGGAACAAGAGCAGCTCTTTTTTTGTCAAGATCTTTTCCGCCAGAGCGCTTCAGGCTCTCTGGGGCACGCTCATCTTGCTGCTGTTCACAACTTCCATGGCCTCAGGAACTCCGCGCACTCACATCTACCGGACCATCAGCACTGTGAACCCTCGACCCATGGCCATGGGGGGCGCGTTCGTCTCTGTGAATGATGACCTGGCGTCCTTGCTCTGGAATCCAGCGGCCTTTAGCCTCTATGAGACCGAGGTCACCAACCAACTGTCCGCACACTTCAATCCGATAATCCCCCTTGTTCTCCTGTACGAAGATCACCGAAACGTTGCCGACTTCCTGACCGCCCTGGGAGCCAGCGTCAAGGCGATTACTTTCTCACACCGCTGGGCGGAGATGGGCCTGCTTCTTTGGGAGGAGCCTTTCTACAACCCAACAGCTTCCGGACATGGCCGCTTCTTCAATGCCGACCGGACCCTCAAACACACCATGCATACCCTGGGCCTTCGAGCCCGGCTAGCCACCACCGTCTCTTTGGGATGTAGTGGTAATCTCTACAGAATTCGGAATGAGCGGGGCAAAGTGGTGCTGGCCGGTGCGCTCAACTACGGAGCTTTGCTGAAACCGGCCAGGGGGCTGGTGGTTGGCCTGGCCTACTTCGATTTCCCATCCCCTCTGGCAGATCTTCGTTGGGAGTTGGAGGGTCTCAGAGATGAGAGCATCAACGGCAGCATATCCTTTCATCCCGATGACAGAACTATCGTGGCCATGGACGTTCGCGACGTCAGTGGGGGAGAGAGAATTAACTGGAACAGACTCCGTTTTGGATTCGAGCGCACCTTTTGGGAACGCATTGCCCTGCGCTTTGGGTACTTTCAGGTGAGCCGCCAAGAGCATAAGGTGTATTCATTCGGCCTTGGTTTGATGGGACGAGGTCTGGGAGCCATCCCGTATAACCACAAAAGTTATCTGGCCAACTATGCACTGCTGGTGGAGGAGAACGAGGGGCAACAGCGCCTCTGGCATCTCCTCTGCGTGCAACTTTGCATTTAGTGATAATGATCCGAATTTATCCTTGACATTTTGGGTAAGATGCGTATATATTTTTGAAGTCTGAGTCGGAAAGACCTCTTCTGGACACATTTTCACAAGGAGGAACCATGTGGCGAAAGCTGATCTGGTCCATCGTTGCCCTCTCGCTTCTCGGTCTGATGGGCTGCGCCACTACGGCCCCTAAAAAGGTGGCCGTGGAGCAGGAACCGTGGTATGCGGTGACCCAGGAGCTCAAACAGGACATCGCCCGCCTGGAGGGCACCGTTGAGCAGATGGCCAATGAAACTGCCGAGTTAAACAAGCGAACGACCAATCTCGACAACCGCCTCTCTCTGCTGAGCCAGGCTGTGAGGAGCACGCGAGAGGAGACGATCGTCGTGCCTTCGTCCCAAAAGATCACTCCCACACAACCGACAACGAGCGAAGTCCAGGCATTGTACAACGAGGCCATGGGAAATTACGAGAGTCGGTATTTTGATTGGGCCATCGAGAAGTTCTCACGCCTTATGCGCCAACACCCCCAAAGTAGCCTTGCCGACAACAGTCAATACTGGTTGGCCGAATGCTATTACGGCCTGGAGGACTATCCCCGGGCCATCGAGGAGTTCCGGAAGGTCTTCTCCTACGCCGACACCGAAAAGGACGACGACGCTCAGCTCAAGCTGGGGTTCTGTTACGCCAACATGGGCAATACAACACAGGCCATAGCGGAGTTCCAAAAGCTTTTAAACCTCTATCCTGATAGCGAGTTCGCTGACGTGGCCAGAATGAGGGTCGACGAGCTTTCGCCTTAATTTCACCTTTCAGCCTGCTCTTTCGCGGAGAGACTGTCATAGAGGTATTCAAAGCAGCTAAAGCACTCTTGGGAATCAGCATCTTCGCGTTCGGCTTGGGATTCCTCTCCACGGCTCAGGGGGGGGTGTCGTCAAAGGCAGCCAATGAGGGAAGCTTTCCCACCAATTTCGAGCTGCTGAGACTGACCGTTGAGGAGGCGATCGAGGAAATGTGCGATCGCCTCCCTTTGCTTGAGCCGAAGATCCTATGTCTCGGCCGTGAGTCCGAGGTTCCCGGAAATTGGCTGGTGGAGCACACCTTCATCCAAAGCCTACGTCGCAGAAGCTTTCGGGTTATGGCACCGGATACTCTGGGAGCTCAGCCTCACTCGGCTTGCACCGGCCTGGAGAGACTTTCTTATCGAGTGGTAGACCTGGACCTCCTCTATATCGGCTCACGGCGCAAACACCTCTTTGGGCCACAACTCGTGGAGAGAGAGGCCCGTCTCCATCTCTTCGTCTATCTGGAAAAAGATGATGGCGAAGTTCTGTGGACGGGAGAGGCCCAACGAACCAAGGGAGATTGGGTTCCTGCCAAAATGCTGTCTCAGGTACAACGGGAGCCCGTGCCTTTTATCTCCCCAGAGCTAAAACCCGATGGATGGGGCCGCTTTGCCGAGCCCGCGTTGCTGTCCGCAGTGGTGGGTGGTCTCATCTATCTGTTCTATACCACGCAATAGCCACATTGAGAGGTCATGAGACTCGCTGTAACTTTGCTGATAGCATCGAGCATTTGGGCCGGTTTTTTGGGCTGCGGACCCGCTCCCCCCAAGATGCAATTGGATGCCGAGGACCAATTTCTGCTCGCCAAGAAGAAATACGACGAGCACAAGTATCTGGACGCTCAGACGGAATTCCAGAAGTTGATCTGGAACTTTCCGGGAAGCGACTATGTGGACGAGGCTCAGTTTTATCTGGCCGAATGTTTCTTCTACCAAGAGGATTTCCCCTCGGCTATTCACGAGTACCAGCGTTTGCTGAACAATTATTCCCAGAGCCCATTCGTGGATATCGCTCAATACAAGGTGGGACTGAGCTATTACAAACAGTCCTTGCCAGCCCAACTGGATCAGGATTTCACCCACAAGGCCATCCGCGAGTTAGAGACCTTTCTGGAGGAGTATCCCAACAGCGAACAGGTCCCCGAAGCCCAGAATCTCCTTTTCGCCAGCCGAACAAAGCTGGCTCATAAGGAATATCTCAGTGGCCGACTTTATTACAAGATGGGCGAATATGCTTCAGCGCTCATCTACTTTGAGGAAATTCTGGAGACCTATCCCGATACGAAATGGGCCGACGACGCTCAGTTTGCCATCGGTGAGTGTTACCGACGCCAGAAAAAATGGACTCAGGCTCTTAAGTCTTACCAGCAGTTGTTGGAGATGAGTTCCTCCGAGAGCCTCGTTCGCCGCACTAAAAACCGGATCGACGAGGTCGAGAAGAAACTTGAGGAATCCCAAAAGTCCCCTGGATAACGCCGGCCGGCCCGGAAAGCACCCTGTGTTCACCAAATCGCCGAAGGTGATCTCCCCAAGGGCCGGGTGTTCATCCGCATTGTGAATACCTTTCCAGGTGATGTCCACAGACTTCGTGGACCGCTCATAGCAAAATAGCCTTTGTCAATATGAAATCGATCATTCCCCTATCGGCTTCAAGGAATATCCCAGCACATATCAATTGATCTCCCATCTGCCCGCCAACTGGTATTTTGTTTCACTCAATACATATTCTGGCAATCAAGGCACTTTCGCCCGCAAAGTAGCCTGACATGAGATTGGCATTGTCCTCGACTTCATAGTTTTCATGGGCTTTCGCTGAACCTCAACGAGACTAGTCATGACAGAACCGCGCTCTAAAAAAAGGCTTCCCAGATTGGGTGTGCTGGGCGGCACCTTTGATCCCATCCACAATGGGCACCTCATCGTGGCCGAGGCACTGAGGGAAAAATTAGATTTGGCTCAAGTGCTCTTTCTCCTCTCGGCCCACCCCCCTCACAAGAATGCTTCCGCCGTAGCCTCGTGGCAGGATCGGCTACAGATGATCAAATTAGCTGTGAAGGAAAACCCCCATTTTCAGACCTCTGATGTGGAAATCACGCGGGATGGTCCTTCCTATACCGTGGAAACCTTAGAACTGCTCCAGGGCCGATATGGCCAGCGTTACCGAGTGTTGTTTGTGGTTGGCGCCGACAGCATTTTAGAGATCTTCACCTGGCACCAGCCGGAGCGACTCTTGGCCTCCCGCTCCCTGGTGGTGGTGCCCAGGCCGGGATACGATCTTAACGATATGGACCCACAGGTAGCGGCGAACGTGACGGTGGTGCAGACTCCCGCCATCGAGATCTCCTCCTCCGATATCCGCCAACGCGTGCGGGAAGGACGAACCATCAGGTACCTGGTACCCCAGGAGGTGGCCACCTATATTCGCCAACGTCTATTGTATCAAAGACTTTAGGTCGTTTCGTGAGACCACAAAGCACATCTGGCTCGTTCCCACAGGTGTTCATCGCCCCGAGCTCTACGATTTTCTATTGACAAAAGAAAATGGAGATGGTAACATTAAACTTGGGTGGACAACGACGAGAATGTACTCCCGAGTGAAGTCACTTTGAAGACAGAGGAAATCCGCTGTAAATTGATGTGAGACAGAGGCACTGTCAGCCAAGGGTCTCATACATTTTGCAGTCTATTTTTGAACTTAAAAATTGTCATCTGCGATTTGAAATGCGCCATTGGAATAATGGCGACCTGTCCCCTTTCACCAGCCCTTGGTAAAGACAATACTCAGAGGATCCCCTCATGACCTTACTGGGACCTGAAATTCAGGGCCTGGAACCTCAATTTCCCTCCCACCGTAAACGAAACCACACTATCTCAGAGTTCATTCCAAAAAGGCACGGTCCACCTCTTACCCGGAGGTCTGTCACCATGGACCTAGAAAGGCTTTACTCAACAAATATGAAGAACACCAAGCGAAGTGCCATCCGAGAACTTCTGAAGCTAACCGAGAAAGAGGGCCTCATCTCCTTTGGTGGTGGATTTCCCGATCCCGGTGTTTTCCCCAAAGAGGAGATTGCCCAAATCACCGCCGAGGTCTTGGCCGCTGAGGGTAATTCCGCCCTTCAATATGGTCTTACCGCTGGAAACCCACGATTGAGAAGGGCCCTGGCCAAATGGGGAGCAGCCCAAGGACTCCATTTGGGAGAGGAAAACGTCATCATCACCACCGCTTCTCAACAGGGATTGGAGTTAGTCAGCAAGATGTTCATCGACCCTGGAGACACGGTCATAGTTGAATTGCCCAGCTATTTGGGTGGTTTAAACGCTTTTACCAGCTATCGAGCGAATTTGGTGAGCATACCCCTTGACGACGAGGGCATGAAGGTAGATTTGCTCAGCGACAAGCTCAAAGAACTGCATGGCCTGGGCAAAATGCCAAAGTTCATTTACGTGGTCCCCGATTTCCAAAATCCGGCTGGGGTAACGCTGTCTCTGGAGAGACGAAGAAAACTCCTCGAGCTCTGCTATCAATACGATCTGCTCTTGGTGGAGGATACTCCCTATCGCGAGCTGCGCTTTGAGGGCACGGCCCCACTGGATCTGTTGGCCCTGGACGAGAGAGGTTACGTCATCTCCCTGCACACCTTCTCCAAGATCCTGTTCCCGGGCATGAGATTGGGATGGGCCCTCGGCCCCCGGGAGATCATCGACAAGATGGAGCTGGCCAAACAGTCCATGGATCTCTGTTCACCCTCTTTCACCCAATCCATCGTCCTTCGCTATATGGAACGTGGGCTCCTGGAACCTCAAATCCAGCGAATAATCAGCATCTACCGTAAAAAACGAGACACCATGCTGAAAGCTCTGGAGGCTTACATGCCCAAGGTCCCCGGCATGCATTGGACGCATCCCGAGGGCGGTTTGTTTCTGTGGGTCACTCTTCCGGAGAGCATCGATACCGAGGAGATGTTCACCGAAGCGGTGGAACGAAATGTGGCTTATGTGGTGGGCAAAGCCTTTTGCGCCGATGGCGGGGGGGAGAATTCCATGCGTTTGAATTTCTCCTTCCCCACCGAGGAAGAAATCTCGGAGGGTATTCGCAGACTGGC
>LJUY01000049.1 GCA_001304015.1 candidate division Zixibacteria bacterium SM23_81
GCACAGGCATACCGGTTCCGCTTCAAAAGTTCCGGATGCTCGCGGATGGCCCGCAGGAAGGGAGACTCACAGGCGGCTTTCAATCCCCCGTTGCGGATATTCTCCCGCGCGATGGGCACAAAGGGGCAGGGCTCCACGTCGCCCTGGGAGCTGATGTGCAGGGATTTCCGACCTGCTGCTGAGCAGCGGTTATCCGGACCATATTCGTCGTGGGGAAACTGGATCAGGACGATGGGTTTGCGGCGGCGCAGATCCAGCACCCGCTGACGGAATGCCGCTCGTTCTTCTTCATTCAAGGCCCAAGAGGCTATTGGATTGGGTCCACAGGGCACATATTCGGTGAAGTAGCCCACGGAGCAGCCCAGGTCGATCATCTGATCGACGAACAGATCGCTGCCCAGATGGTCGCTGTTGAATGCCGTGCCGGTGGCGGCAAAGCCGAAACAGATATGGGCTTCCCGCAAGGCCTGAAACGCACGGATGGCGATCTCATAAGCCCCTGGCCGGCGCATCTCGTCGGTGTCTTCCGGGAATCCGTCGATGCTGACCAGCAAGATGATGTTGTTACATTTGGCGATTCTCTTGGCGATCTCCGGCGTCACAAAGGAGCCGTTGGTGATCATGACGAACAGCAGGCGTCGGTGTCGATCCACCAAGTCCAGCATATCATCTCTCATAAGCGGCTCCCCGCCGGTGACCACGATGGAGATGACTCCCAGCTTCTCTGCCTCAACCAGGAGGGCACTTAGCTCCTCGGTGGAGAGCTCATCCTGGGTGGATCGCCCCCGAGAGTAGCATCCCGAACAGGTGTAGTTGCAGCGCATGGTCGGGCTGATGGCCACCACTGAGGGGATCAAGCCGTCGATTCTCCCATTCTGCCGTTTACGCCTGCGATCAGCTCGCCACATGCGCCAGGTGACTCTTAAAAGAAAGGACATTCGGCGGGGGCTGGATCGTCCCCACATCCACAGGGCCGACTTCACCAAACCGCCGATATCCTGATTGGGACCTTGAGAGGGTGAATTCATTTTATATTTGAAAGTCCATGGGCTAAGCGCTAAGCTGCGAGCGCGGCAGCTTCGACTAGCTGGCGCACCCGCTGCGTTTGAAGGCGGTGTGACAGATCACTGGTCAGCTTTAGCGGCGTGTGAGGCCGCGGCATCGGCGCCGGCGACCAGATGCCTCGCTGACCGTTCTGTCCCCTGCCACAGCCTATCGTCTGCCCAGCGCTGCCCACATCATGAGAACGCCAAACAGCCCAAAGCTGGCGGCGAGGATGATATGCCCCGTTGTCGTTTGGCCAGCCCGGATCATCCCCAAGTAGATGCCGCAAGCTATGAACCCGCCCATAGCCAAGATGGCGAAAAGCAATCGAGGCGGTGTTCGAGGCGAACCATCCTTCATGTGTGATGCCCCTTCGTGTTCCTGGTCATCAACTTTGGATGTCTGTTCCACCGAGGTTATTGCTTGTATCCGACTTCTTCACTGGAATAAGATGTCCCAGCCACCCAATTCCAATCAGAACCCACACTGCGGCAGAGATGATGCGTCCAACCGGGTCCTCCTTCAGCACGAGTCCGAATGTCGGAATGGCTGCTATAATGAACGCTACGATGGCCAGCACCATTGAAAGAGACTATGGAATTACTCGTGGTGACATCCTGGTTCCTCGCTTCCTTTATCAACCTAATGGATGGGTCTTTAGTTCTGAGATGCCGGTTGCGGTTCGCGCCGGAACAATGTCACGGTCTCGTCCTTCATGAGAGCCCAGATGGTATAGACTCCCAGAATGGTGCCCAGAGGGATGTGGAGGAGGTTCACAAAACCGAGGGCCAGCACCAGATATCTTGCCCACGACTGCCATTTTAAAAGAGCAATACCCCCTATAATTCCCGGGGCTGACAGCAAGATTAAGATCAGAGCTATTGCCGAACCGACTCCTGTGGTAATGATCATGGCCTCCTGGTCCCCCGAGATGATTCCCCCTCCCACGACGGCCAAGAATACGATAATGGCTGCTAGAAGATTTAGGGAGCTAAGAGCTATGTGGAGAACTGCCACAGCAGTGACGTGTTTTTCCATCGGCTCTGGTCCAACATCAGGGGACGAATTTGTGCTCATCATATCTCTCCTGGTCTTATTTCTTCCTCGCCAACCTGCCCAATCTGGCCCTGGCCAGCGCTTCCAGGTATTCCACGAAGATCTTCAAATCGAAGGATCTATACTCAATCTCTCGCCTCTGATGTACCTTTATGGAAGAAATATCGAATCCCAATGGCTCCGTTGAGATCAAATTCTGTGCTGGGTGTCAAATCCAATAGGGGAGCAATTTCCAGGAAGATATCCAGAGGTGAATTTGCCAAAATATAGCTGATGCCTACTGGTATACGCACTCCGATTTTGGTGTCTTCGTCGTTGCCGTTTTCCTCAAATTTAATTCTCCCCCCAATCCCATAATAAAGGGGAAGTTTGCCCTGTTCCATTTTAAATAGAGTGAAGTTGTGAACCAGATAGTCCGCATGCAGATGTAAGGCGTCATGCCTGCCAAATGACCAAGCAATGGCACCATCTATTGCCGCCTTGCCATCGACCCATTGCTTTAAACTTAAGCCAGTTGGCTCTCCTAAAATAATTCCCAGGCCAAAGCCGCTATCCTGAGCTGCAACAGTACCATAAAACAGCACTGTTATTAACAGCAAAAAGACAATTGGTCTCACCATCTTGGTACCTCCTTTCTGTCCACACTGCTCCTTATGTTTCAGTGAATTGGCGAGACAAGCGAAAAGGCACAGGCATCAATCTCGCGGGGTGAAATGCCCTTAATGTAGCCTCGCGCCGCGTCATCAGGATGTCAAGTTCTTATACCACACAGATTTCATTTCCTCACCGGTACCAGCCGGACCAATCTGGCCCTGGCCAGCACCTCCAGGTACTCCATGAAGATTCTCAGATCGAGGGGACCATACTCGTGCTCCATGTTTTGATGGACCTCTAGGGCGGTGCGCTGGCCGTCGACGTACAAAAGGGGAATCTCATACAAGTGCATCTGCCACATCTTCTCGCCCATCTTGTATAGCCATCCGCGGTCCCTCTTGGCCACCTTATCGTAAAAGGTGATCATGGGGAAGGGCCCTTCGAACAGCCGGTGTACGACAAGACCATTGGCTTTGCGCTCCAGGGCATTTTTGCGCCAACGCAGCTTCGAACCCGCCACGCCACCACGGTCCAAAACGGTCTGATACGCTTCCTCGACCAGACCACGAATTTCCTCGACCTGCCAGCCCAGCAGCTCACCTAATTCTGTGGCCTTGCCCTTCAAAGCTGGCATTCTTTTTCCGGCGAACTCCTCCGCGCAGGACATCAGCACGGCCTTCTCCACATTCAACTCGTGGTCCAATTTCCCCTGTCGCCTGAGGTGTTCTCTGTGGAACTGTTGCCAAGAGCTCAGCCCCTTCTTTTCCTTGGGGACGAAAGACCGCGTTTTCTCCAGCTGCTCCCTTCCCATTTCCGTCAACCGTCCCATGGCCTCCAGATATGCCTCTGCCAGAATTCCCTCCCTCTCCTCGGCAGGCAAGTTCAGCAGGTCAAAAGCGAAAGTCAGGGTGGCGGTGCCCACCCTCTCCAGCACGTTGGGATCCGTCTTGTCCAGGGTATCCTGGTCGGTATGCCAGAAGAAATCCTGGGGATGGCCGACGTATAGTCCGGGCACTCCGATGGTGGGATCGACGAAGGGCATATGGTCAGTGCCTCCAAAATATTTCTCCGTTTTCCAGCGGAACATGCTGTCTTTACGCAGTCGGGCAGTTCTTTTTTGGGCGGCCACCCAGCGGAAGGACTTGGCCAGCAAACTGCCCATGAAGTGCTGCTGGATGCCATGGGTGGAGCCCACTAGCAGGGTGCTGCCGCACTTCTCCTGGTCCTCGCCCACCATGTCCAGACTGATCACACCCAGCATGTTCCTGGTGCGGCGACGGTTCTTATGAAGCCAGGGAACGGTGCCTCGCCACTCGGGGATGACGAGAAAACGCAAACTTCTCCTCAAAGGTGGCAGCTCCTTACGTTTTTGCAGGGTGGTCAATGTCCGGGCCATCTCCGCCAACAGAGCACAGCCCGAGGCGTTGTCGTTGGCCGAGGGCTTGGGATGGCAGATGTGGGCCACCAGAATGAGCTCCTTCGCGGGCTGTTCTGTGCCCCGAATGACAGCGGAAAGGGCGCGGAAATGGCCGGTTCGGAAGCGGGTTTTCACCCGGGCCGAGATCCGCAGAGGTTTGTTCTCTTTTCTTGTCCTGTAAAGAGCCTCCCGGAGTTCCTGGTGCTGGCGGTGGGAGAGGGCGAATCCGAAAAAGGGATGCTCCCGGGCCGGGCCCATAGACACCCCGGAGGCCATGATCTTGTCCGGATGATCGAGGTCGGGAGTTGAGGAACCCAGCACCAACATCCCCACAGCCCCCCGCTCAGCCACAGCCCTTAAGTGGACTACAGGGGGACTACCATGAGCCAGGACCATTTTACCTCTGACTCGGCGTCCAGCATAATCCTGAGGCGCTTCGCCGCGGCCCACCTCCACCAGCTCGCCTTCCCATCCTCCACGGTCGGTGGAGCTGGAGTTGGCCAAGAGGCTAATGGGGGTCTCGGAAAAACGGAAGATGACCTTTTCCTCCGATTCGGGCGAGACGGTGGCCAAATAGGCATCGATTCTGTCGCAGATGTAAGGAGGATCCCAAGTCCAGTAGCTGTGGTTCTTGCCCACGGGAAAACGCTCCAGCCTGACCGCCTCCAGGCCCGCCGCCAGGAATTGGTCGCGGATGACCTCCATGGCCTGAAGGATTTCAGCTCCTCCTGCCACGCGATGAAAAGATATCAACTTAGCGATGAGGTCCTGGGCTCTGGGGCCGGAGATCTCGCGAAAGATGGACTGCTTCTGTTCGTTTGTGAGCATTATGTCCTCCTCGGGATCATCGATCTATTCACAAAGTTGCTTTAGATAGTCATAGCCAAAATTAAAATTGGTTTTCGCTGGAATTGACCCTAGCTACTCATGCTTTCTCCATACTGTCATTCCCGTGTAAACGGGAATCCAGAGTCGTTCCGCCTCATCATTAAATCTTTCCAGTTTGGGTTTGTCTTTACGATATACTCAAAATAAAGCGTACTGTTTCCTTTTCTGGACAGAATCTAAATATGGTAGGTTTTCGAAAGACCCTAGATTCCCGCTTTCGCGGGAATGACATTCCTTAAGTTTTCACTCTTGACCGCTCAGCTGCAACGGTATTTACCAAAATTTTGGCCTCGTCTCAATCAAAGATTTTTCTTTTCACAAGGATCCAGGATCAAGGATCCAGCATCCCGGTATTGCCGCACCACCTCGAAAACCACCACCCCAAAGGCCACGGCTACATTTACAGAGTTCTTGAAGCCCCACATGGGGATCTGCACGATCTCATCAGTCATCTCCAGAACCTCTCGAGATATGCCCAGAGCCTCGTTTCCCACCACCAGGCCGATGGGACTGGGATAGTCGACCTGGTCAAAGGGCTTGCTGGCATCGGTGACTTCCAGGCCGACCACTTTGACCTTCTCTTTTTTTAGCTTATCCACGGCCTGCACGGTTGTCGGGCAATACTCCCAGTCTACATAATCCATGGCTCCCATGGCCGTCTTGATGACTTTTAGGTTCGGGGGATGCGCCGTAATTCCGCAGAAGATAACTTTCTGAACGCGGGCGCAGTCTGCGGAGCGGACAATGGATCCCACGTTGAAGGCGCTGCGCAGGTTGTCCAGAACCACGTGGATGGGATGGCGGGGAAGCTTTCGGAACTCCTCTGGGGAAAGGGGAGAATCGTGAGATTTGACCTGAAAAGTTGTCTCTCTCATGGTTGCACCCGTCGGTCCAGCAATCGGGAAAGGGTGGCCATGTTGCCCGGCGACCAACCAAAGGCTTGGCGCCACACCTGGTCGCTCTCCATGCACAGGTAGACGAAGACGCCCGGATCATGTTCTTTGATCCATGTGTGCAGCTTCCGAAACATCTCGACGCGAATCGGCTTGAAGTATCTGAGCTTGCCATCATCGCCAGGGAAGAGCTCGCCCAGGACAATCTTGCTCTGTGGATGCCTCCGCCGAATGATTTCGTCTAGCTCTGGCGGATATCTCAGTGCTCCCAGGCTGATCCAGGCGATGGCCTTGGGATCTACGTATTGGAAGATGCCGTCCACCACCTGGCGGTATTCTTTTTCCCAGCCGGGAAACTCGATGAGAGGATCGAAGTGAAAGCCAATCCGATACCCCGCCTGGTCACAGCGACGGGCCGCCTTCAGGCGGTCTCGAACCGGAGGGGCTTCTTTTTCTTCTTTCTGGACGACTGAGTCCGTATTAAGTGACCAGGAGACCACCGTCCGGCCTCCATGTCGCATGTGGAGGAGATCCTCCACATGAGTTGTTTTGGTCTTTAGCTCCAGAATGGCGTTGGATTTGTCGGCGAAATACCCGATGAGCTGTCGGGCATGGTGGAAGACCGGATCCAAGCTCAGGCTGTCGGTGAGCTCACCGGTGCCTAAGCGGTAGAAATCGCTCTGGCCCGATGCCAGGAAATTGTCTAGCTGAGAAGTCAGGTCTTCGAGATTCGCATAGGCCACCAAAATGGGAATAGTAAGATAACTCTGCAGGATGCAGTAAGTGCAGTCCAGGTTGCAGTTGGTGGCCAGGTTGATAATTCGGTATCCGCAACAGATATAGTTTTTAGTGCCGGGGCAGAGCTTGATAAATGAGCCGCGCTGCTGGGCTATGAGCAGTAATCGCTTTCCGGCCCTGATGGGATCGGGCTCGCTGGAGAGATTCTGGACAGCCTCCCGGGTATCATCGATCACCTTCACGGGGACGGTGGACCATTGATCCAGCAGCTCCGCGGTGAAGGGCAGATCCTCGACGGACCGCTCCACGAAGATACGTTCCGGGATGAACTCTTTAGTCCCCATAGCAGCTATTTTGCCTCACGAAAGGTGAAAATGTAGCAGCTGATTGAGGAAGGGATCCTCGGTCAGCCGATGGAGAACCTTCCGGGCCGCCTCCAGCTCTTCCCGATTGCGGAAGGTTACCGAGAATTGCCAGTCCTCTCCTTCGAAAAAGGGCGAAGCCTTCAAGGAGATGTGGGGTGGCAGCTTAAGCCTTTTTTTGAGTTCCTCAAACCGCTCTATTGCCTGAGCGAAGGTAGGATAGCGCCGGCGGATGAGTGCCTCCCGAACCCTCCGTGCTCGTACAGGAGCCTGAGCGACCGGATCGTTGATCAAAAGGGCGAGTTGCTCATCCTCGATCAAACTACTGAGGGGTATTTTTTCCTTGGCAGCGAGGTCCAGGAGCAGGGCCAGAAACTTGCGCTGCAGGCTCTTCCCCAAGCGTAGCTCTTCGATCAGCCAGGAGAATGCCTGGCGATCTTCTGGGCAGAGCGCCGCCAGCTGCTGGGCCAGCGCAAGGGAGATGCGATTGGAAGCTAGGTTATTTTGTATCTCATTTGGCCAATCCGAGATCGACAGGTATAGGTCCAGGGTCTTGGGGTCGGAGCCCAGGCCCAGGGAGGGGAGGTGCTCTCGGAGGATGACCTCTTTGCTCAGTCCGAACTGCCGAACCAGCTTGCTCAGGACTAGAGATTTCTCTACTGTGTTTAGAGAGCGGGTTCCAAGGTTTTCCTCCAGGCCCAGCAGGAAGAGCTGAAGATCGTCCTCCGCTGTACTGATGTAGGCGATAACCTTTTCGCCCCCCAGGATCTCCAAGACTTTGAGACGTTTATATCCGGAGACTATGCGGTAGCGACGCGATTGACAGATCTCCTGGAGGATGAGAGGGTGCAGGATGCCTGCTCGTGCGATGGACCTCTTCAGCGGTGCCAGGTTCGGCGCAAAGGTGATGACGTGGGTGAGGTCCAGGAGATTCACCATACTAAAGGAGACCTCCACCAGTGGCAGTGATGTCACCAATGCTTTTTTAAATGGGTAATCTATGTTCATGACCATCTCGAGTAGTGCGAGGCGATTTCAAGAAACTGCTGGGCCAACTCTCGCTTTCCCCGCTTCTGGAATCCAGCGGCCACGATCCGGCACTTCTCCTGGAGGGTGGTGATAGCCCGTTTGCGAATGTGCTCGTTCAGATCTTTCTGGGCCAGCAGTCTCAGAATGGCCTTGATCCGATAGCGATCCAGGCCCCAGTATTTGCGAGAGAGCTGGTCGGAGTGGCCGCCCCTTTTTATGATCAAGGGCTGATCGAGGAGAGCTATCTGGTAGTACGGGCCGATGCGCAGCCAGAGGTCGTAGTCCTCGCAAGCGGGGAGGGATTCGTCGAATAGGCCCACTCGGTCGAAAACCTCACGAGCGATGAGCACCGATGAAAGGCTGACGATGCACAGGGGCAGCATTTTGTCAAGGATCCAGCCGGAGTATTTGCGGTGCTTCTTCTTGGGATTGACCCGCACGCCTTGGCGGATCCAGATCTCCTCTGTATAGCAGACCTTTACCCCAGGATCCCGCCCCACCAGGTCCATTTGGGCTTGAAGTTTGTTTTTCAACCACAGGTCGTCGGAGTCCAAAAAGGAGATATAGCGCCCTTGAGCGTGACGAAACCCGGTGTTTCTGGCGGCACTGGCTCCACGGTTTTCTTGATGGTACAGGCAGAGGCGATCTCCATACTGGGCCAATCGGGTGGTGCTGTCGTCGGTGGAGCCGTCGTCGACCACCAGGAGCTCGAAATCCGTATAGCTCTGACTCAAAACCGAATCAACGGCCTCCGTCACCAGTTGAGACCGGTTGTAGGTGGGGATGATCACGCTGACCGTGGGACTCTCTAATTTGATAGGAAAACCGCCGATATTAAGGGTTTTATAGCAAATATCCGCTATGCGACCAATCTTAATTAAGGAAAGACGTCCCCAAAATAAGAACACCAGCGGACAAATATCAAGGTTTTTTTGTACAAAAAGGCCGTGAGTGTCCGCACCCACGGCTCCTGTTATGGATAAAGGGTTGTGGCCTCAGTCCATGGAGACTCCAGCCTCTTGGTAAAGCCTCTTCAGCTGGGTGATTTTGTCATCGATGAATCCGAAACAATCAGCTAAGAGCGCCGGGTCGGCCATATCCAGCCCTATGGTTTCCTCGATCATCCGGGGCCCGGGACGGTCGAAACCGTGGTGGACCAACTTGAGATAGTCTGTCACAAAGGCGGGGTCATTTTGAAGCTCCAGGAAGATCTTCAAAGACAGGGCGCCGGCGATGACGTAGTTAACGTTATACATGGGATGGGTGTAAAAGTGGTGGATGACATTCCAGGCCCCCCGGTACTCGGGATGGATCTCGTAGTAGACGTTATACTTACTGCCCATCTCCTTAGTCAGAAGGTCGAGATCGTCGGCCGTCTGCAACTCTCCGGAGGCCACCTTCTCATAAATGGTGGCTTCCAGGTGGGCTATGAAGTTGAGGTACAGAAAGCGGATGGTTTTCTTGAGAAATTCCTCCAGGAAGAAGGTCTTCATCTCCAGGTTTGTGGCTCCCACATATAGATGGTCGATGAGCAGGAGCTCGTTGACCATGGCTACCGTCTCGGTGATGTAAGAGGGACCGTCATAGTAGAGGGGTTCAATCCCCTTATTGGCCAAGGTTGTGTAGTGAACGGCATGCCCAGCTTCGTGGGCCAAGGTAGACACATTCTGAAGATAGCCCTCATAGGCGAAGGAGTAGAACTGCCATGGGGCTCCGGAATATCCATAGGCGAAAGCACCTGCGGCTCGGTTCTCTCCGGGCACTAGGTCCAAACGGCCCTGGTGAGGGTCCAAGAGGCTGGTCAGCTCCTGCCGATACTCCTGGCCCAGAATGGAGAGGGCCTCCAGGATCAGGTCGCTGGCCCGCTGGATGTCCCAGCGGGGTTTCTCAAACCCCTTAGGCGCCACCGATCGATCCCACGTGTACACCGTGTCGTAGCCGGTAGCCGCCTTGATGCCCTTCTGGTGGAGAAGCTGAAACTTTTTGTTAAGCTCGGCGTGGTCGGCGATTTGATTGAATAGGTTGGTGGCCTGATTATAGCTGAGGAACTGGTCGAAGTACTCCGCCTGAGGATAGTTCTCGAACCCCCGCAGCTGGGCCAGCTTATTTCTGGTCTGCACGCTTTTAACTAGGGCGAAGGCGTAGAGATCTCGGTGAGTGTTCATGCTGCGGAAGTAACCCTGCCAGGCGTCCTGGCGGATCACCCGGCTGGCGTCGTTGATCAGGCGATTGTAGTTCAGGTTGACGTCCAGGGTCTCGCCGGGGGTGACCACCAGTGCGGGGAACTCGGTGCGGTCGACGCACCTTTGAAAAAGCTCCTCCACCCATGGGGTCAGGTAAGGGTCCACCTGGGAGAGGATCTCCTCCTGGGGGAGGGGCAGCGTGTGGGGCCGGTAACGCAAAGCCTGCTCGATGGCGAAGGAGAATTTGTTCAGCTCCGGTTTTTTATCACGAAATGCCCGATAAGTTTCGTCGTCCATCCTCTGGACCTCGGAGCGGATGAATTGAATGCGGCTCTTCAGATCGCCGGAGGTGGTCTGAATCTTGTTGAACAGAGCCATGTCGGTGGTATTGGTGGCGTATCGAAGGTACGCGTAGACCCAGAGTTTTCCCCACAGGGGAATCAACTCACTGCTGAGCTCATGGGCCCGGAGCAGATTCTCAGCCGATGCGATGACCTGTCCTTTCAAGTTCTCCAGATCCTCAATTTTGGCCACCAGCATCTGAAGATCAGTCTCGAAGGAGGCCTCGTTTTCGTAGAAGTTTTTCTCCAGTTGAAAATGGTAGAGTTCAAGTAGCTCCTTGGGAATGGGCTCAAAATCAGCGGCCGCTGGCGTAGTTAAAGAGCAGACCAATGCTAGCAAGACTGTTACCGATAATCCTAGGTGTTTCATTGATAATCTCCTTTCACTATCTTAGAGGTGGGGTTGTCGATCGTATCGGTGCTTGGGTATTGTGAGAAAATCTCCTCACAGATGAACGATCTTGTCCGGGGCAGCGAAAAAACTTCCCCCCAGATGGTGGATCGTTTTGGCCCGCTCATCCTCCACCTGCCAAACCTCTTCGAACAGGTCCTCGGCGGCGCTGGCGGCCACTACCTGGCCCACAAACAGAGTGTGGTCTCCAGCGGAAATCCGTTGAGACACCTGACATTCCAAGTGGCCAATGCATTCGGCGATGAGTGGCACCGAGACCACTGCGGCTGACTCGGCGGTGAGGCCAGCGCCCTGAAATTTGTCCTCATCTCGGCCGGAGACGGAACCGCAGTAAACCACGGCTTTCAGCAAAGACAGAGGAGGCACATTGATGACGAACTCGCCGCTGGTGGCGATGAGTTGATGAGAGTATCGGCTCGGGGCCACGCTGATGGCCGCCATGGGCGGGGACGAGCTCACTGGCGTCTGCCAGGCCAGTGTGATGATGTTGGACTTTTCCCCGAGCTGGGCGGTGACCAGGATGGTGCAGCCGTCGTTTATCAGGCGATTGCCCTTGTCTGGGGAGATAGCTTTCTTCTTCATGATAGGTCCCTTCTTTTAGGATGCGAGATCTAAATTCTTGATCCTGGATGCTCGATCCTTGATCCTTGAAAAGCCGAGATTCGAGATTCGAGAATCGTGAATCGTGAAAAGAAAGACCGATCCTGGATGCTGAATACTAGAAAAAACAAAGGACAGAATTCGGGATTTTTTTTCACGATCACCGATTACCGAAAGAAAGAGCGATCCTGAATCCTTGATGATAGCAAGTGAAATGATATCAGTGGTCCTTTTTCTGACGCCACCTGATGACTCTATGCGAGAGCTATGTTGCCTATGTAGCGTCGGGTGCGGTGACCCAACGCCACCGACAAACAGCAATGGCAGTTGGCAGGTTTTCACGATCAACGATTCACGATCCACGATTCACGTTACCAGCTTCGAAGCCGCCAACGATTAACAATCCATTTATCCCTGAGGAGCGCCAGCTCTTCGAGCTCTGTCCGCAGAGGCAGGAGCCTCAGCGAGGCACAACTCTCTAAACTCTCACAACTCTCTGAACTCTCTCAACTCTCCAAACTCCCACAACGCTCTCACCCCAGCATTCTCTTCACCAACCGATAGTAGAATTTCGTGGCCAGCAGCAGATTATTCTGACTAATACGTTCGTTGCGGCCGTGTACCATGCTCAGCATTTCGGAAGGAGGTATATCCGGACTCACGGGGAAGAATCCATAGGCGGAGATGCCCTTCTGTCGAAAGAAACGAGAGTCGGTGCCTCCGCTGACCATGTAAGGAATGCAGCGGCAGCCGGGATCAAGCTCCTGCATAGTCTGGGTTATATTCTGGTAAAGGTCCGTCTCCAACGGGGAAACGGTTCCCTCGTCTGCTTGGATGGGCACGATCTCCACCTCTTCCAGCCCCCCGAGGGCCTCATCCAGGGTTCTGCGCAAATCCTCAGCGGTTTGTCCCGGCAGCAACCGGCAATCGATGACCGCCTCGCAACTTTCGGGGATGATATTCTCCTTGGTTCCTGCCTGAATCATGGTGGGGGCGATGCTCAGGCGCACGAGAGTGTTGACCTCAGCGGCTACTCTAGGATGGGTCTTGCTGAGCTCATTCAGAAGTTGGTCATCCACTTGCAGTTTACCCTTAAAAGTCTGGCCGATGGTTGCCAGTCGAAGGCTCAGATACTGTTCGACGATGTCTGACTGATGAATGGGGGTTTTCAAGGTGCCCAGCTTTGCCAGATAGGTAGACATCTTCAATAGGGCGTTATCCCGGTGGGGCATGCTGGCGTGGCCCGGTGTGCCCCGCGTGATGAGCTTGGTCCAGAACACCCCCTTTTCGGCCACCTGGATGGTGTAGTGGTTGCGCCCATCGATGGGCAGCGCATGGCCACCGCCCTCGTTGACGACGAAATCGGCCTGCACCAGCTCAGGGCGATGTTTCATCAGCCAGCCGGCACCCATGTTGCCGCCCTTCTCTTCATCGGCCCACAACGCGAGCGCCACATCTCCCCCGGGCTCGAAGCCCTCCCGCAGGAGAAGGAGCAGGGCCACCACCTCAGCTGCCACCATCCCCTTACAGTCCCATGCTCCTCGACCATAGACCAGGCCCTTATCCACCACACCTGCAAATGGTGGGTGATCCCAGCCCTCCTGGGAGGCGGGAACGACGTCGAGATGAGCCATCAAGAGCAGGGATTTTTGTCCTCTCCTGCCGGGTATTCTTGCCACCAGGCTGCCTCTGCCCGGGGCGGACTCAATGATCTCAGCCTTCAGGCCCTCGGCAAATAACAGGTCTTGGATGAACCGTGCAGCGGCCGTCTCGTTTCCAGGCGGATTGGAGGTGTCGATCCTGATAAGTTCAGATAAAAGCTCGGTGACTTCTTTCTGCACAGCATCGTTCTCGAACTCGGGCATATGCTTGCTCCTTTTTTGAGATTCGGGGGAAACGTGATTTGAGATTTGGGACTCGGGATTTGGGAACCGTAAAAATCCGAAATTCGAGAGAAAGCCGGGATCCGGGAACCGGGGATCGTGAAAGGCTGTTTGATGTCCCCTGCATACGGCCTGCTGCCGACTGCTCCTCTCTTTTCTCTGCCAACTGCAACTGCCAACTGCTACTCGTCTTTCACTGTTTACCGCTTACTGCATACTGCCGACTAGTTTTTCATTGCCATTGCCACTGCTATTGCCATTTATCTTTGCCTGCCAACTACCACTTTCTTCAACTATTTTCTAGAAGTTAATAGTATGAAATCAGGATCATACCATAAATTCTCCAGGTCGAAATCGGCGCGAGATTGTCGTCGATTTACGTATCCATCGGCAAAGGCTCTCCGGAGCCATTTCAAAGCATTAGCCTTATCCCCTTTGATGGCATATATGCAGGCCAGGTCGTATTTGGCTTGCGGGTATGGAAAGCGTAAGACGGCCTCCAATCCATGGGTCAGGGCCCCTTCATAGCGTCCCAATCTACACAGAAGAATTCCCAGCAAGCCCTGATCAGCTGGTCCCACGGCCTGGTGATTCTCTCCTACCAGGATGTCCATCAAGAGTTCCAGGAGCTCCTTTGAACTTTGGTGATCGCCCCGTCGGGCATGGGCGAGAGCGGCGTGGTAGAGGAAATCCCAGTTTAATTCCTGGCTGCAGGCGGCCTCCAAATTGGCCACAGCGCGCCAGTGCTGCCTTTGTCGGAGGCAAATAAGCCCCCGTAAGTACTGAGCCAGGGGGAGGTCTCCCTCCTGGCGGAGAGCTCGCTCCGCCAGGACCTCAGCCCTCTTTTCCTGTTGCATCTGAAATAGGGTCAGGCCGATCATGGCCTGCGCCCTGGCGTCTTGGGAGGCCAGATCTTGTGCCTGAGCCAGAAGTTCCTCGGCAAACTCTTGTTGCCAATTCTCAAAGTGAAGCAAGGCCAGGCTCATGTTCTCCTGGATCCACCAATACCAGTTCTCCTGCTGTGCCGAAGATAAGGACAGCTCTTGGGCCATGGCTTCGATGGCCTTCTCCAGGTTCCCAGTCATCTGATAGCTGGTGGCAAGCTGTCCCCAGCCTAGAGTTCGGCGTATTGTTGGGGTTTCCTCCACCTGGACATAGTCGCTGAGATGCTGGATGGTCTGTGGCCACAGGCCCTGGTAAGCCAGGAGGCGACCTAGGGTCAGGGGTACACCTTCTTGCCAGGCGTAGTCCCGATACCTCTCAATCAACCTGGACAGCTCAGCCACCGCCCCCTCCAGATCTCCATCCACAAACCACAGCCACCATCCTCGGGCATATTGGCGTTCCCATTCCGGCAGCCTCTCCAGAAATCGGTTGGCCATGATGAGCGATTCTCTAGCAGATCCCTGCGGAATGCCCAGGGCCTGGGATTGGTCATAGATCTTCGCCAAGAGGAAATGGGCTCGGGTAAAGGCGCTGTCGATGGTAGTGGCCAATTGGAGATGATCAACCGCCTGGGGCAGAGAGCTGTCATCGGAGATGATGTAGTCCTCGACGGCCATGGCATAATGGCGATAGGCAGGAATGGAACTAGTGGTCACCTGGGTAATGGGGGGAAGATGCTCAGGAGTTGTCCAGCCCAGAGTCTGGGCAACTTTGAGGCTGAGGAAGTCCACGGCATCGAAGATTTTCTGGAAGTCGTCGGCCACAACGTGGTCTTTGAGGAGCAGTTCTTGGTCGTTTTTCCCGACCAGCCAGACGTCCAGGCGAAAGCCCACACCCAGGGCGGAAATGCTTCCCGTCAGAACTGCCTCGGCCCGGAACTGGCGGAGGGCATCTTCAACGGACAGTTTCAACTCTCTTCTCGGGGACAGAGGACCGGCCTGCTCTAAAAGCCGCTCTAACCGCACCGCGCGCAGAGGAGACCGTCTGTTCAGCTCCGTGGCGAACATGTCCACCAGCCCGGTATCCAGCCATCTTCGGTCTTCTCCAACTGACCCGGTTTTAAAGGGGATAATGACCACAGGGCTCAACTGACCCGTTAAAACTGACCCGCTCGGACGCCAGTTTCTCCAGGGTCTCCATACAGCCAGCAGAAGAGCTATCATGACGAGTGTGGTCAGGAGAATTTTATTTTTGCCCAGCTGCAATGTTTCTCTCCTTATGATTCGAGTCAAGCCAATGGGCAAGGCGATCTACGGGCCACAAGATTGGTTTTCACAGATCGTGATCCTCCATTTGCCAAGCCAGAAGGAGGTCCAGGGCCAGGCCCTGCCAGGCGCCCCAGCGTTGGTCGGCGAAGTCGCGCAGCTTCGATCCGGTTGGCCTTTTTCCTTCAAAAAAGAGGTTTCCCATGACCTTGAGGACGTAAGTATCGATGAAAAAGGCATCATAGTGCCGCAGGCCATAGAGGATAGCGGCGTGGGCCGAGTAGGGTCCCAGCCCCTTGATAGACATCAGGCGCTCGGTTGCCTCCTCGGTGGTGCGTCCTTCGATTTGTCCCTCCAGGCCATTCAAGATGGCTAGGGAGACGTTTTGAATGGCCTGAGATCGGTAGGCCCCAATGCCTTCCAGCGCTTTTTGAGAGGATTTAGCCAGGACTTGTGCCGACGGAAAGGCGCTTACTTTGCGACCGTCGAGGAGAATAGAGGAACCGAACCTCTCGGCCAGGGCCATGAGCATCCGCCGGAAGGAGTGAAAGTTTGTGTTCTGAGAGACGACGGCCGAGACCAGCATCTCGTGGAGATCTCTTGTGGTCTTGACCCGGTAGCCTTTGAGTTCCATCATGGCCCGGGAAAGCGCCGGGTCGTTTTTGGCGATGTTGTAGAAAGCCGAAAGATCTTCGGTAAGACCCAGAGTCCAATCAAGTTGTGCGCATAAAGAGGAAATATCGCCCGAGCTCAGCTCCGTGGCGCTGCTTAGCAGCATCTGGATTTTGGGGCGGTTGATGGAGCCGCTCTGCACCAGCCGGGCCTCCACCACATGGCCACTGGGCGACAGCAAGGCTCGAACTGGCTTGCCATGCTCAAAGAGCCAGGGAGCAAAGAGATAGCCCCTTCGGATCCATCTCAGGTCATAGGGCGCCCTGGCCGTAACCTGACGCCGAATCCTCATCGGCACCTTGCTCCCGATATCGAGCTTTCATCGCGAAGCTCCATGGACTTGCCTTGATCATAAACCAGAAAAGCTCACACCGCGCAGAGGGATAGGTGGTGTGAGCTTCTTCCGTTATGACGAGAACTTTAAGCTCGAGAATCAGATGAAGCCAACATGATCTTGAAGCTGTTCTCTCCATGATTTTACAGAAGTTTAATGGCCACCAAAGTCATGTCGTCCTGCTGGGGCGTGTCACCGGTGAAGGCCGAGACCTCTGTTACGATCTTCTCCAACAGCGGCTCGGGGGAGAGGCTTCGATTTTCGGCTAAAAGTTTCAGCAGTCTTTCCTCTCCGAACTCCTCCTCCCGATCATTCATGGCCTCGGTGATGCCGTCGGAGAACATCAGCAACAGATCGCCTGGTCTTAGCTGAAGACGTTCCTCCTGGTAGGGCATTTGCGGCAGCATCCCCAGCACAATACCTCCCGTTTCAAGTCGACGGCAGCTGCCGTCCTGGCTTATCAGCATAGGCGAATTGTGGCCGGCATTGGTACAGGTGAAGGTTTTTTCATTCGTGTCGAGGATCCCGCAGAACAGAGTGGCATATTTGTCAGCCTCGGTGCTTTTGTGCAAGGCCGTGTTGGCCTCTGCGATGCAATCTTTGACCGAGGTAGAAGTAACGACCTGCACTCGAAGTGTCGCCTGGATGTTAGACATAAGCAGAGAGGCCGGCACCCCTTTTCCCGAGACGTCGGCGATGACCACCCCCAGGTGGTCTTCGCCCAGCTCGATGAAATCGTAGTAGTCTCCACCTACCTCTCTGGCTGGGTGACTGAGCCCGGCGATCTCGGCTCCCGGCAGTCGTGGATTTTCTTTGGGCAAGAGGCTTTGCTGGATGTCCCGGGCCATCTGGAGCTCTTTTTCCATCTGCTGCAGTCTCTTTTCTTCCTCGTACAGGCGAGCGTTCTCCAAAACCTGTGCTGATTGTGTGGCGATAATTCCCACCAATCGCTGATCGTCGGGAGTGAAAGTGCCTCCTCCCTTCTTGTTGATGAGGTTGATCACACCGATCATCTTATCCTTCACTTTAAGGGGCACGCTGAGCACCGACCGGATCTGGGCACTCTCCACCTTAACTCCTTTGAACCGTTCGTCAGAGGCAAAATCCTCGATTAACAACGGCTTTTGATTTTTCAGCATCCAGCCGGTGAGGCTTACCCCCAGCCGATACGGAACTCCTTCGCTGGAGGCATCCATGCTGCGGATCAAGGTCTTCATGGGAGAGAGGGCTTTGTCGGTGATCAACATTATGGCTCCCTGCTCGACTCCGACAGATTTGATGGCCTTTTGGACAATAAGGTTCATAATCTGGTCTGTGGTCATGGTGGAGTCGATGGCTGCGGCCAGCTCGTTGAGAATGGTGAGCTCGGCTACCGCTCGCCGCAACCGTATGTTCTCCTCCTCCAAAGCATCGGTTTTATCCGAAAGGTCGGGGGATGACATAGTCTTCTCCAGGTATCAGGTTGTTACTCCCTGCAGCAATGGGCGGAGTCTCTTCTAGGTCTTTCGCTTCACTTAGAGCTTGCTCCTTATTGCATTCAAGGTAAGCTCTGAATGTAATAGATGAACAGGCTTCGTGAAGAGCTCAGGGTAATTTGCCCAGCCCAGGAATTCGCACCTTTCTGAGTGCCCTCAGGATGCAAGCTTTCTGGTCTTTTCCTTGAAACGGATTCCCAAGCGCTCCAGCTCCTTCAGCACTGGTTCATAGATGTCTGGCAAGACGGGAATGTGCACGCCCGTGGCGGTGATCTCGCCGTGCAGAATCATCTTGGCGGCGATGGCGGCAGGCAGGCTTACCGTGCGAGCCATGGCCGAGTCCCCGTTGGGAATTCCGAAGTCCACCAGAGATGAGGTGATCATCTCCTTGGCGGGCAGCTCAGGATATTCGGCGATGAACTCGTGATGGAGAACGATCATATCCCGCTCGCCCTTCTCGTACGGCATCTTCTCCAGAAGCTTGGCGGCCAGTATGTCCAGGGGCGAGCCGCTTTCAACCGGCAGGGGGTCGTCGCTCAGCAGGCCCAGCCACTCGAATCGATCCATGATATCGGAGCCTTCCGGAATATCTAACTGCTTGGAAAGGTCAGATTTGAGGCTGCCCGTAGGGGTACCGATGAAGGTCTGGGTGAACTGAGCGAAGGTTTGGCCGGCCAGTCCAGTCCTCTCTTCATCGTCCAGAAGTCCTAGGTCCGCGAACTTCTTCCAGGTCTCACACCAACCCGGATAACGCAGGGTCCCTCGGTACATAGTTTTGATGTCGCCCAGGCCATAGAGCTCGATGTAGGGGATGGAGTTTCTGTTGGGATAAGCCGTCAACATGCCCACACTTTCTATTCCGATGGTCCAGGTGTGAGCGAATAGGTCCTTGGAGGGCACAAACACCTCCTTGCCGTCCTCCAAATAGCGACCGGTGTTCTTGCCGGCTAATACGACTCCTCGCGGGCTCCAAGAGAACTTATATCCGAATGGATTGGTGTTTGCCTCTGGAGCGGGGAGTCCGCCGCAGTATGAGCGGAAGCTGATGATTTTGCCCCCTCGATTTTGGACCCCGTGTATAATCTTCATGGCGGACATGTGGTCAATGCCCGGATCGACACCGATCTCGTTGAGTATAAGAAGGCCTTTCTCCTGGGCGTCCCCATCTAGGGCCCTCATAGCATCGCTCACGTAGGAGGTGGTGACCATGGGCTTGCCGAGCTCCAGGCAGAGCTTGGCCACGTCTACATGGTAGGCATAGGGAACTAGGCTGATGACCAAATCTGACTCGGAGATCAGGTCTTGTAAGGAAGCTTTATCCTGGACCAGGAGGGTTTTAGCCTCACCCCTGGGGTGGCCGTCGATGAGCTTTTCTGCCTTGCTCACCGTGCGGCTGGCCACGACAAGCCTAAAATCAGGATTGTCTAAAAGATAGCATACGAGCGGTCTGGTAACCAGCCCGGCGCCGAGGACGAGAATGGTTTTCATGGACGTGCCTCCTGTCGGAGAATAAAGGATTCAAGGATTTGAGGATTCAAGGAAGAAAAACAGCCACGAATCACGAAGAACGTGATTTTTCCAAAGCCTCTAAAGATTTGATTGGGGCCTTGAGCATCCTCTCAGTTTCTTTAAGAGACATATGTAAATTCTTGTGCTTTATTGATTCAAGATATTTTAAGTCGTGGCAAAGCATGAGTTGTGTTTCCAATTCGCAGAGAGAACCGTAGGCAAGGTAGAGAGCGTGAATATATTGTTGAGTTGTCCTCCTCCCATAACCCTCTGCAATATTGGAAGGAACAGAGACTGCAGCTCTTCGAATTTGTTGACTTAGACCGTATCTCTCCTCCTTTGGAAAGCCCTCGGTAGCATGATAGATGTCTAGGCACAGCTTGTATGATTTCTGCCAGACCTTTAGCTCGCGGTAATTTTTAAGCATCCCGGTCATCGGTTGTCAGATCTCAGAACAAAGATGCATCCCGGGTTTTCCTTAACCCCTCGAATCTTCTAGCACTATGTTTTCAATTACTTCTTAAATAAGGATTCAAGGAATTAACGATTCCAGCCTTCGAGTGCTTCCCTCTCCGCTGCCCCTTTTTAAAAGTGCTCAGGGTCTGAGGAAATTTTTTCCATGATTCCCCGAATCCCTGAATCCTCGACTCCTTGAATCCTCGACCCCTATCTTTTCAGGTATTTCTCCAAATAA
>LJUY01000093.1 GCA_001304015.1 candidate division Zixibacteria bacterium SM23_81
TGAACTCTCTCCAAATCGCTGGTAATCTCTTCCCGGACTCTTCCCTCCAGAGCTTGAAGGTTTTTCCGGGCCTGCCTGATTCTGTATTGGGCTTTGGCGATCTGGGCCTGATTCTGATCAAACACGGGGAGTTGGATGTCGAAGCCGGGGCCGAGGACGTCAGCGCCGTCGGCATCCCTTTCGTAGGAAACCCCCAGGGCCACGTGTTTCAAAATGCGCGCCTTCTCCAGCTCAAGGGTTCTCTCGGCCTGGCGGACCTTGAACTGGGCCATCTGAATATCCAGCCGCTGATCTAAGGCGTATCTAACAGCCTCTCCCAGATCGGGTAGCTGTGCGGGTTCTTCAGCTCCACTTTCTTGGAGGTCATACCCGACCTGCCTTGGCCCAAGGGCCAAAATCCGATTGAGATGAGACCTCGCAATAGCCATCTCACCCTCAAACCGGGCAAGTTCCATCTCCGCCTCTGCCACCGTGGCCTGGGCCAAATAGACGTCCAGTTCGCTCATATACCCGAAATCGCGGCGGATGGCCACCTGATCACCTATTTCCCTGAATCTGTTGAGGATTTTCTCGGTTTCATTCTTCGCTTCGCTCAAATAGTAAACCGCGTCATAGGCCCGCTTGGCTTCAGCGGATGTTTCCATCACCACCTGTCCCACGCGCATAATAGTGGCCTCCATGTGGGCGGCCGCCGCCTTTTTCCGGAATGGCATCTGCCATAGGTCGGAAATGGGGAAGAACAGGTCGGCATCGACGTTGGTCCCACTTCCACTGCTTATGAGAAAGCGAAATACCGCCCCAAGGCTCGGATTGGAGAGCAGCCCTGCCTGGACCAGGTCGGCCTTGGAGATGCCGTGCTCCTCAAAGGCGCTCTGGAGCTGGCGGTTATTGAGGAGCGCAATTCGCACCACGTCTTGCCTGGAAAGACCATCGGCCAGGAGTGCCTCAACCTCTTTCAGAATGGCCTTCTGCTCTTCTTCCGACTTCTCCCATAGGAGCTCTTGATCCGTGCGCTCTTTCGCTATCTCCTGGAACTTCCTCCATTCATGGCCAGTCTTGACCGACGCGCATCCAACGAGCACCAGAATGAGCGATAATAAGAGGATGATTGGTCTCATTGTCCTGATTTTCAAAGACTCCATTTGTCACCTCCCTCGGGACAACGGCCGCAGCGAACCCCATGTTATGTCACGTGTACAAAGGTGAACATGCCGCCATGGGGCATGATTCCCATGGGGATATCCGCATGGGCATTGACCGTGTGGTGCAGCTTATGGCAGTGAATACGCCAAAGGCCAGGGCCTAGGGCCACGAACTCCACATCTCGCGTGGTCCCAGGCGGCACATTCACGGTGTTGCCGGGCCACTGGGCCGTCTCGGGGATGAGGCCGCCCTCGGTACCGACAATCTTCCACGTGTGGCCGTGGATGTGGATCGGGTGGCTATCCATGCTGAGGTTACCGAAACGAATCCGCACCCGATCGCCCTGCTTAACACTCATCAACTCGATATCCGGGGCTACCTTTCCATTGAAGGTAAACCAGTTGAAATCCATGGTCACCAAGTCGGGGCTGTCATTTCCGGGAAGAAGGGCAAAGGCCTGGAGCATAATAGCGAACTCCCTATCGATTCTATACCTGGGTTTCCTGGGGTGAATCACGAAAAAGCCGCCAAGGCCCATGTGATCCTGCTTCATCATGTTGTATCCGGAATGATACATGAACGTGCCCACCTGGTGTACGGTGAACTCATAGACCCAGGTACTGCTCGGAGGGATGGGCGGCTGGCTTTCACCGCCAGCTCCATCTTGGTCAAAGGTCACCTCCAGGCCGTGCCAGTGGATGCTCGTGGGCTCAGGAAGCTCATTTTTCACCATAATCCGAACCCGATCGCCCTGTGTGACCTCGATAGTGGGCCCAGGCACCGAACCGTTGAAGCCCCAGAGTTTAACCTCCTTGGGGACCTTCATGTGGTGGACATAGGGGTTATTGCGCTTCCAAATCTCCGATACCACCGGGTGTGGTGGGTCTCCTGTGGTGAGAAACTGCTTCACCGGCTGCATAATCAGGGTAAAGACCTTCACATCTCCGTCCATCTCGTAGCCCAGCGGGGGAACGTTGAGGGTCTGTACCCGACCCATCTGTCTGCCCATCAGGCGCGGGGGAGGCGAGATGGGGATGGTGGGATTGGCCCAGGCGACAGGGGGATATTTTGCCATGGCCTTATGGGTATGGCTTTCCGGCTGTGGGTGAGCTGCATGCCCATGTCCCTCCATACTTCCCGATTTGGAAAAGGCTTGCCGCGTTGAAAATGCCGAAATGCCCGTGGCCAGAGCTGCCCCAATGGCCTTCAAGAACTTTCTCCTTTTCAGCATGACTTGGACCTCCTAAACAATAGTCTAAACCCACACGGTTTCTCCATGCTCACATCGCCTGTCGAACACCCATACTCCAAAAAAGGGGCAAACAGTACGTTTGCCCCTCCCTCTTCACGCAATAAGCCAATCGAGAATCTTCGGGTAATCGGCAGCACGTTACCTTAGCAAAATACCCGCCCCCTGTGAAGATGATTTTCAAAGGTCTGATAACATGCTGCCTCACTCGAGGGTTTTCAAATATTCGATCAGGGCGTCCAAATCGGCTTCGGACATCTGCCACCGGGGCACGGTCCAGTCCATGACATCTCCGTCCGCTTCCAACCCTTGAGCGATGGCAGCAAGTGGCCTGCGCGCCGATAGTTGCCGCGTCACCGTGGTTTCTCGTCCAGCGTCACTTCCATGTGGAGAACCTTACCTTTTCGTAAAACCTTCAATTCAACCCTATCCCCGGGCCGGTGATCTCGGATCATCCGTAGCAGGTCATTGGAGGATGTCACCTTTTTCCCATCCATCTCAATAATTACATCACCTCCCACCGGGATTAAGGAATTTCCCACTTGAACCAGCCTATCTCCCCCTCGCAGGCCTGCCCTGTCAAGAGGGCCACCTCGAATGACTTCCGCGATCACTGCGCCACGCTCGACTTGAAGCCCTAGAGCTCTCGCAAATTCAGGAATTAACGGATAGACTGAGGCCCCGATCCACGGATAGGAAACGTGTCCCTTCGAGATCAGCTCTGGCAAGATTCGTTTGGCAATATTGACCGGGATGGCAAAGCCGATTCCCACGCTGGCCCCGGTCGGACTAATAATGGCTGAGTTGATGCCGATGATCCTCCCTTTGGAATCTAGCAGGGGGCCACCGGAGTTGCCCGGGTTAATGGCCGCATCGGTCTGAATTACGTCCTCGATCATTGTCCCCGCCTCCGACCGAATGCTCCTTCCCAGGGAGCTGATGATCCCTGTGGTCAGTGTCTGTCTCAGACCAAAGGGATTCCCAATAGCCAAAACCTTCTGGCCTATTTGGAGTTGGGATGAGTCCCCCATGGAAATTACCGTTAGTTTCTCCTTTGGCGCGTCAATCTTTATGACCGCCAGGTCATTGTCCGGATCGGAACCCACAAACCGGGCAGGCCATTTACTCCCATCGCTTAACGTGACCTCTAATTTCCTTGAATCCCGAATGACATGGTAATTGGTCAATATGTGACCGGAGTCGTCTATGATTGAGCCCGAACCAGCCCCCTCCCTGGGGATCGGGTTGAAAAAGAAATCCCGCTCAAGGACCACGCTCGTGATATTGACCACACCGGGACCAACCCGACGATAGATAGAGATGTTGTTTTCCTCGTCCTCGGTTTCCGCAACACTAAGACTGTATCCCGCTGCAAAAAGGAGTCCCAGGGCGAATAGCATACATTTCCATTTTCGAATTCTATTCATCTTCAACACCTTCCTTACGCTTGCTTTAAACGAGGAACATCAGAGGACATCCCCCAGCCACCAATGGTAAAATCCTTATCCTTAAATTCGCTGTAGGGCTTTTCCATGGAGGGCATTTCCCCTCGACACGGCAAACACCAGGTGGCCCAACAATTCAGAAAGACGATCTTCCCTCTGTGATCCTCCAGCTTCACTTCTTCGCCATTGAGATCCTTTAGCGTGAAGCTTGGGGCCATGGGCTTTTCCTCGATTGGAGCGATCCCAAGAGCAGCCCAATAATGCCTGCCTGCAACAGCACGGCTTGGTGGGATAACGGAAATGAGAAAGAGGCAGATGAGGTTGATTCCAAATAGTGGAAGAGATCTTCCATGTCTTCTCCCCATCCAAACCTCCAAAGGATGAGTGGGGAATCACCGGCCATCTCGCTGAAAACCAGCATTGAGAAACACTATCGTATCTACCTATTCTTTTCGGCCGCCTCTTTAACGATCGTTCCAACCAGAATGTCCATCCGTCGCTTCAGCTTGTCGAGATCTTTATCCTGGTAGTGCTTAAATAGATATGAGGGCTGATAATAAATGACATCCACTCTCCCGTCATCCAATTCCATTACTGCAATCTTCAAGGGCATTTCTAAAACTGCCCTAGGCTCTGCTCTCAATACATCATGTTCCAGCTCTGAACCAACAAATCCAATGGTAATGGCGTTCTTACCCTCGAAACCTGCCATCCCCATTACTTCTTCACGGTTAAGCTCAAAAATGACCCTCAAGTTTCTCGCTTCAACTGCACCTTTCAATTTGTTTATTGTCTCGGAAAAGGAATTGTGAGAATTCACCACCACGGGTTGAGATGGAGTCCTCACATCGGTTGACCAAGCCTCAGGTAGTAAGAAAAGTCCGGTTATCGAGACCACCAGGAAAATCCCTAGAACCTTCATCATCTACCCCCTTTTTCACCAATTTATGACTTCCAGCGGAGCCGCCAAGCCTTTATTTTTTGCTGTGCTCTGCCCATTTCTACCTGCCCCCGATAACAGGTTCTCTTCCACTCCGATTGATGGCATATTCACCCGGTTTGCCGATGAACGGAAGAGCCAACATCCACGGGAGAGTGAGGCGCCTGGCGTCCCGAAACTGGGAAAGTCCGATAGCCATACCTTCATGCCCCGCAGCCGGCTGATCACGATAAGTACCGAGCAGACGGTCCCACCAGGGCAGATTGAAACCAAAATTGCTGTTGGTTTCGCGTATCACCACGGAATGATGTACCCGATGCATGTCCGGGGTCACCACGAGGAGACGGAGCTTCCGATCGATCCCCGATGGGAGATGAATATTGCCATGGTTAAACATGGACGTGGCATTGAGGAGAACCTCGAAAGTAAGCACAGCTGAGGCGGGCGGTCCAATTAAGACTACAACAGAAAGTTTGATGACCATAGATAGAACCATCTCTATTGGGTGGAAACGCAGCCCGGTTGTCACGTCAAAATCCAGGTCAGCGTGGTGCATCATATGAAGACGCCACAGGATCGGAACTGCATGAAACATGACATGCTGAAGATAGATGACTAAATCCAGCACTATCACGCCAACCACCACTTCAAGCCAGTATGGCAGCCCAACATTGTTCAACAAGCCCCAACCTCCTTCCTGAGCCAGCAGCGCCAACCCCATGGCCAAGATAGGAAACACCAAACGCACCACTGCGGGATTGAGAAAGGTGATACCCAGGTTGCTTAACCATCGCACGGTCTTGGAGGTGGTCGGGGTGCGGCGCGGTGCCAATAGTTCCCAAATCGCCACCAAGGCGAATATGCCGAAGAAAAAGGCAACCCGAATAGCAATTTCATTTTGCATAATGCTTATCCGAACCTCTTTGCTCCCAGTTTGTATGAAAGGTTCTGGAACTAGGCCAGGTCTTTCTTTTTCTCCTCGAACTCCTGTTTGTCGATCTCTCCCCGTGCGTACCTTCGCTTGAGGATCTCGAGCGGAGAATCCTCTGATCTCGCGGCGCGACCACCAGCAATCGTCGATATCACCAACCACCTGATCAGAAAGACGATTCCCACAATTACCGCAATCCAGAAGGCGGCCATGAGGATGGTCC
>LJUY01000002.1 GCA_001304015.1 candidate division Zixibacteria bacterium SM23_81
TGTAAGCTCATACCTTCAGGAGCGCTTAGACTTATTCAGCCCCTTCCGATGTCTCAGGCACAATGTAACACTGAAATCCAACCCACACAAGTCTAATGGAGGAGGGCTTGGTGAAACCAAGCCCGACGCGGCAATCTTCTGGCATGGCACTGGCGATGAATAGTCGACGTAGCCCTATAAGGAGATTGCTTCGCGGAGCCTGTCCTGAGTGAAACGAAGGGCTCGCAATGACTGCAAGCATTAAAGGTTGTTGCTTGTTTAGGTTTCTCTTGAGCATCTAATTTCTACAGTCGAGTTTCGTTAGAGCTTCAATCGACTCAATTCATTTGACGACTCAAATAAAGAGGACTTTCTAATGAAAATCATCGCCGCGCCCAATGCGTTCAAGGAAAGCCTTAGCGCGGTTGGGGTGGCCCAGAGCATCGCCCGCGGAGTGCACCGGGTTATACCCCGGGCTGAGGTGGTGCAGGTGCCCATGGCCGATGGCGGGGACGGCACCGTGGAGGCGCTGGTGGCAGCCACGGGAGGTCGCATCATCAAAAAACGGGTAACCGGACCCCTGGACGAGTCGGTAGAGGCCTATTTTGGCCTTCTGGGCGATGGCCACACGGCGGTGGTGGAGATGGCCACTGCTTCGGGACTGCACTTAGTACCCAAGAACAAGAGAAATCCCATGAAAACCACCACCTACGGCACCGGGGAGCTCATTGCAGCAGCCTTAGACCAGGGGGCTAAAAAGGTCATCGTGGGCATCGGCGGCAGCGCCACGGTGGACGGGGGGGCCGGCATGGCTCAGGCGCTGGGTTGCTCTCTCTTAGAAGAAGGGGATCGTGATATCCCCCGGGGAGGCCAGGGCCTGGCCCTGCTTTCTCGAGTGGACATCAGCAAGCGCCATCCCGCATTGGGTGAGGTGAAAACGGTGGTGGCCTGCGACGTGGACAATCCCCTGACGGGCCCTCAAGGGGCCCCGGCGGTGTATGGTCCCCAAAAGGGGGCCACGCCGGAGATGGTCAGAAAGCTCGATGAGTACCTGACCAATTACGCGCGGATATTGAAGACAGATCTAGGGCTAGAGGTGGATAAGGTGCCAGGTGCCGGGGCCGCAGGTGGACTGGGCGCTGGGCTAATGGCGTTTCTCGGTGCCCAGTTGAAATCGGGAGTGGAGATCGTCATCGAGGCCTCAAAATTGGAGCAGAAACTAGCTGGAGCTGACCTGGTCATCACCGGCGAGGGCAAACTGGATGGGCAAACCGCTTTTGGAAAAGCTCCCGTGGGGGTGTCGCGCCTGGCCAAAAAACACGGAATACCCGTGGTGGCCATAGGCGGCGCTCTGGCCGACGATGCTCATGAGGTTTTGGATCATGGCATCGACGCCATCTTCTCCATCGTTCCCCGGCCCATACCTCTGGAAGAGGCCATGAAGAGGACCGATGAATTCGTGACTCAAACCACGGAGCAGATCGTCAGGTTGGTTCTCCTCAAGGTCGAGCGCTGAAGACAGATTCGCATTTCCTCCGACATCCGAAACTCTTGGATTCTCGATGCTCGTTTAGCGGTGTCGAAGCTCGTAACGAAGCTCGTCTGTCGAAGTTCGATGCTCGATGAGATTCCTCTTTTATGTCATTCCTGCGAAGGCAGGAATCTCTGAATGAATAAATCCTGACAGAAGTTCTGAAAAACCGAGATGCCTGCCTGCGCAGGCATGACAAATTGTGATGACTTTCTGTTCCATGGGGGTTCCTGTTTCTTAGATGCCCATCCGTAGAGACGGGAGCTTTTGGAAGCAAAAACTAGAGATTGCTTCGTCGGTCTTCGTTTTACGAAGACCTCCTCGCAATGACAACATTCATTTATGGTTTTTTCACCAGCATTGAGGAACAAAAGGTTCCGGATCGTTTATCTTCTTCTATCATTCTAATTCTTTTAACTCTCTAAACTGTGACCCCGTATCCAGGATCCAGCATCCAGGATTCAGAATCGGTTTTTCTTTTTACGCAACACGCATCTCCGCAAGCTCATCTCTTATGTCAAACTGAATACGTTGATGAAATCCAAAAAGAAGATCGCCCTCCTTCACTATTCCTGCCCCCCGGTCATCGGGGGCGTGGAGTTCATCTTAGAGGCCCACGCCAGGCTCATGGCCTCTCACGGCCATCTGGTCAAGGTCATCGCCGGCCGTGGCAAGAGTTTTAGCGGCGACGTGGGTGTGGAGATCATCCCGGAGATGCGCACCCTGAGCGAGGTCGATGCCCAGCTCCAAGAAGAGCTGGACACTGGCGTCGTCTCGCAGCGGTTTAACCATCTGAAAGACAAAGTAATGACCAGATTGCGTCCCTCTTTGGCTCCCATGACCCACTGCGTGGTCCACAACGTGATGACCATGCCCTTCAACCTGGCCCTAACGGCAGCTCTGCATCAGTTGATCGACGAGTTGCACGCCCAGACAAAATTCGTCATCTGGTGTCACGACGCCGCCTTGAGGGATCCCAATTACGCCATCGAGCGGCGAGATCAGTTCCCCTGGGACCTGTTGGGCAGGCCAAATCCCCATGCCCGCTACGTAACCATCTCCAAGCTGAGGGGCCAGCAGATCGGCGAGCTGTTGGGCCTCTCCCCAGACCAGATGACCGTGGTTCCCAACGGCATCGACCTCAAATCCTTTCTGGGCATCACCGATGCCATATGGAAACTGGCTCTCGATCATGAACTCCTGGAGGCCCGGCCGGTAATGCTGTTCCCCTCTCGAATTTTGCGGCGCAAAAACTACGAGCTGGCCATCCGCATCGTCGCCGCCCTGAAAAAACAGGGCCAGCGGCCCAAACTTCTGCTCACCGGCCCTCCCGATCCCCACAATCCCAGGACGGCGGAATATGCCCAGGAGCTGCGTCAGTTGTGTGCTCAGCTGAAGTTGGAGGAGGACGTTCTCTTCGTCAGCCAGATCCTGGAGGTTATGGGCGAGAAAGGCGAGGTTGGCTTCCAAGACCTGCGCAGCCTATACGCCCTCGCCGACCTGCTGTTGATCACCTCCTCCCAGGAGGGCTTCGGCCTGCCCCTACTGGAGGCCGGAGCCCTGAAGCTGCCCATGGCCTGCAGCGATATCCCCGTCCTGCGAGAGGTTGCTCCCGATGATGCGTTGTTTTTCGACCTCCAGGATGAGCCCACCCAGATCGCCTCAAGGATCGTGGCCTTCCTCCAGGAGCAGCCAACTCATCGGATGTTTAAGTGGGTGTTGGGGCAGTATTCGTGGGAGAGGATTTATCAGGTTCATCTAGATGGGCTACTGAGCTGATTTTCTCGCTGTTCTCCAAAAAGTCAAGCTGGATATATAAAAGGGGCTGGTGTGCAGCCCCTTTTGGCTTGTGAGTTGTTAAACCTTCTTGTGATAGATATAGTCGAATTGCGAGTTTTCAGATATTATGATTTGCAGAAGACCTGCTTCGAATTCGCTTCAATTTCATGGCCAAAAATGATTATTCTTACTATTTATGGTGCAACGTACTATCTCCCCAATAGCAATTTAAAATAAACTGCGCAAATCATAACGACTTGCGCAACCTTCTTCGGATTTTTTTGTCCGTTGCTTTTTTTCAGCTCCTCAATCCTGGCGGTAAACTCAGGATTCACAACCCAACCTCCTCACCTCCTCCACCAGTACCCTCACCAGGTCTTTCTCCTTCACCTTGCCCACCACCTCCCCCTTCCGAAATAGCAACCCCTCTCCCTTGCCCCCGGCGATGCCTACGTCGGCCTCGCGGGCCTCTCCGGGGCCATTCACGGCGCAGCCCATAACGGCCACTTTCAGGGAGCAGCGCAAATCCTGGATCTGCTCCTCTACCTGCTGGGCGATGCCGGCCACATCCAGCTCGGTCCGGCCGCAGGTGGGGCAAGCTATAATAATCGGACCGTGCTCCCGCAGACCCAGGCTCTTAAGAATCTCATACCCGACCCGGACCTCCTCCACGGGATCTGTGGCCAGGGATACCCGGATGGTGTCGCCGATGCCCTCCCCCAGCAGGATCCCGATCCCCACCGCCGATTTGATGGTCCCCGAGTGAGGTGTCCCCGCCTCGCTGATGCCCACATGAAGGGGGTAGTCGAACTTCTCGGAGATGAGCCGGTAGGCATCCAGGGTCAGGGGCACATCCGAGGCCTTGGCCGAGATGACCAGGTCGGCCAATCCGAAGCCCTCCACCTTGGCCACGCTTGCGGCCACGCTCTCCAGAATGGCCTGGGGAGTGGCATGTCCATATTTTTTGAGCAACCTTTTCTCCAGGGAGCCGGCGTTGACCCCGATCCTCATGGGGACGCCCTTCTGTTCGGCCCGGGAGACGATCTCCTTCAATTTCCAGCTGGGACCGATGTTTCCCGGATTGATCCGGACCTTATCGGCTCCGGCATCTAGAGCCATCAAGGCCAGCCGATGGTCGAAGTGGATGTCGGCCACCAGGGAGACGGTCATCTCCTTCTTTATATTCGGGAGCGCCCTGGCCGCCCCCTCATCGGGCACGGCCACACGAATCAGCTCACAGCCGGCCAGCTCCAATCGCCGGATCTGTGCCAGGGTGGCGGCCACATCCCGGGTGTCGGTGTTGGTCATGGACTGCACCGAGATGGGGGTGTTTCCTCCTATAGGCAAGGAGCCGACCATAACCTGTCTGGTCTGCCGACGCGCCGTCATTCCCACCCTCCATTTATTGTAGCATCCCCTCTAATAGTATAAACGCAAAGCGCAGTTGTCAAGAGATAAACAATTAAGGGGAAAATTTGAATTGTCAGTGGGGAAGCGCTGGAGCGGAGGTGGCGGAGGAAGGGAATGAGGGAACTTTGGAGTGCGGCAGCTATGCTGCCGCTTTGTCCCCACTGATTATCTCAATCTATCATGCCTGCGCGGGCAGGCATCTCGGATTTCAGTACATCTGTCAGGATGCTACCATTCGGAGATTCCTGCCTCCGCAAGAATGACAAAAAAGAGAGATCTCGTCGGGCATCGAGCTTCGAGGGACGAGTCCCGAAATGAGTCAAGTGTTTCGAAGCTGAAAAACAACAGACGACAATTGCGGACCCTTTTTACGAGTACAGCAGCCACGCTGCCGCCTTATCCCCCACTGTCATTCCCGCGAAACTTGTCCTCATGAAAATGGGGAGCGGGAATCCAGGGTTTTGCAGTTCATCATATAAATCCTTCCAATATGGATTGGCACTTTCTATCAACTGAAGCTTCCATCTTCTGCTCCATTTTTTCAATTGCTTCTCCCTCTGTATGACAGACTTAATGTCATGACATTGCTCATAGTAAACCAATCTATGCACCTGGTGTTTACTGGTAAATCCGGGGATAAGATCGTTCTTGTGCTCATATAGACACGTCTGATGAGATCGTTTGTGACACCAATGTACAGAGTGTCATTTCGTTTGCTGGCCAATATGTAAACATAATAGGTTTTCATAAAGTCTCTGGATTCCCGCTTGCGCGGGAATGACAATCATTAAAAACCTCTCAGGATTCCCATTTACATGGGAATGACAACCCTTAAATAATATATCTGGATTTCTCCCATTTAAATCGAGGATCGTGAAAGGACCCTTTGATAATCTTCTTGACAATTCCCGGTACACATTTTATTATGAATTCCGATGGCATGAGCCACCGACCAAAATCCACATCTCTGGGATCACTCTACCTTATCATCACGGTTTTGCTGTCGGGTTGGGTCACCCGAGTGCACCTCCGAACAGCCAGGATCAAGGATCCAGAATCCAGCATCTCCTAGCCACTGAATCACAGGCCCTATTTTAGAACGGACAAAGCTATGCCTTTCTCCAGGACACTGGTCCTTCTCTTTGTCTGCATGATTGTCATCTCCTGCGGCGATGCCTCCCAAAAGGAAGTCTCCCAGGCCGAGGAAAAGCTCTTTGTGGATGTCTACGTGAAGCTCGTTCAGGCTGCTCACGATCACCATGATGATCCCGATGGTCTGGCGGCGGCCCATCAGGCCGTCTTTCTAGAAATGGGTACAGACCGGGATCGATTTCTCTCTCTGGCCCACCAGATGGAGGCATCCCCAGAGAGATGGGCTGTGGTCTGGGAGCAGATCGTGAAGAGGCTGCAGGAGGAAGGAAAAAAAGAAGGGGGCTAGCCCCCCTTTCTAAATCCTTTGCCGGCCTTGGCCGTTTCCCACCGGTTTCAAGCTGAGAAAGCATTGACGATATGTGTCAGCTGGGCTTCTTTCTCATCCAATAAGATGGCGATGACGTCAAAGCGGCAGTTGTCCTCGCCGGCGCTTTTCCCCATCAGATACGCCTCGGCGGCGCGAATCAGATGGTCCCGCTTTCGGAAGTTGACCCAGCATTGAGGGGGGCCGAAGGAGAGGTTTCGCGCCGTTTTTACTTCAACGAAGACCACGATCCCCTCACGTTGGGCGATGAGGTCGATCTCACCATGGCGTGTTCGATAATTTCGCTCTAAAATGTGATAGCCTTTGCGCTCCAGATAAGCTGCGGCCATCTGTTCTCCCCTGTGGCCCAGCTCTCGAAGCCCTCTCATCTCAAAAGCCCCCAGGGTAGGTGCCCACCCGTATGTTCCAGGCCGGTCGCCATGATGCGACCTCGTCCCGCAGATTCTCACAAACAGCCAGCAGATCTATTCTCACTGCCAGGGGGCTGTTGCCCAGAAACCTTAGGCCCAGACCCAGCTCCGGGACGATCTTCACGCGACTGCCCTGAGAGCCCAAAAGGCCGCATCTGCCCACCAGGGCCACGGCCAGATATGACCACACTGGCCTGCTCAACTCCTGACCGACGGACAGGCAATTGCCGCCAGCGT
The DNA here is from genome assembly GCA_001304015.1 of candidate division Zixibacteria bacterium SM23_81. Lineage (GTDB taxonomy): Bacteria > SM23-81 > SM23-81 > SM23-81 > SM23-81 > SM23-81. Next base: position 6,824 of record LJUY01000002.1, read on the forward strand.
ATCGGCCTTCCCTGAACCCATACAGGTGTGCATCCCGCCTGAGATCGAATTTTGCTTCATGATCAGCAAAGCCGTTCAGCAGGAGGCCTCCAAAGAGGCGCAGAGAATATCTGAAGCTCCGGAAAAGGAGATGGTGGCGCCAGACCTCAATGGAGAAACGGTGGTAGCAGGAGGTTCCCCTGGGAAGGTAGAAGCCTCCCTCCCAAGTGATCCAATAGAGATCTCCAAAGGTGGGAAAAAAAACGGTCCTTCGTCGGTTTAATATGTACTCCACACAGAGGCTGAATCTGCTTTCGCCCCCCGGCTGGTGACCATATCGTCCCCGTAATTTTAAGATCCGATAGGGCGTCCTGCAGAGAAAGGGGCTCCATATCCAGCGAACGGTCCCCTGGAGACCTCTCGATTGGGCCTCCGCGAAATACCTCACGCCCATCATGGCCCTTTTTCCCAGAAACCTGGCTCTCATAGAAGCTCCAATCTGCCCACACCATCTCTTTTTCTGACATCGATAACGAAATTCACTCCCCAACTCATGCTCCGGCTGGAATATGAAGGGCGTCGACATCATCATCATACCTCTTGTGATCAAGCCTATGCCAACTTGTTTTTCTCCTGAAGATCCAAAGCGAACGCTGGGATAAATTTGCCCCTGAAAAACTTCAGGATTAACATTAGATGATGGCCATAACGAAACAATTATTCTTCTTTTATATGGACAGAAGTTGTTGGCCGGTTGCGTGTCAAGAATTTCCTGATCCGAGGCCAATCGAGCCGACTGGACAGGGCGAGTTGAGGAGAGAAGGAGCTCCCATTTCCTGGCTCTGCCGTCCCACCGCTTTCTGACTCGAGTGCCATCATGCAGACTCACTGTTACCGTCACGGGCATGATGATCTTTCCTCTCCTATCCATCCTGAGACGAGTGACATATCCTTGGCTCACACGTCGGCATCGAAAATCCGCGATGGCGTAGTCGCATCTGAAAGTGGTCGCAAACCACTGTTGAAAAAACCAGTCCATGTCCCTTCCGGCCACTTCACGGGTTACATCCATGACATGAGAGGTGGTCACCACCGTGTGCTCGGGCAAACCTAACAATCTCCTGCAGAGCAGCAGAAAGCCGTCGTTCCCCAAAAGATTCGCCAACATCTGCAGCACCAGGGGAGCCTTGGCATAAACCGCTCCCTGGTGGCTCAAGGATTCACGAAACTGGCCGGCCATCAGGGTCATCTTGTCCTCCATCCCGAACCGGGCCAGGTTCAAATAGAGCCCACGACTGAGCCAGGAGAGAGATATACGAGGAAGCGCTCCCCCAAGCAACTTCCTCTTGATCAGCCAACCACTCGTCCCGTGATGAGCGCGCATGTAGGCGAATTCCCAGAATTTCGCAAAACCCTCGCAAAACCAGGGTTCACGAGCATCCACCCGTTCGCCCCACCACTGATGTGCCGCTTCGTGGGCGATGGTCGCCTCAAAAAGATCGCCTAGGACATCGAGATCGTACAACAGGCCGCTGAGCAAACACAATCCCGGCAGAGAAAGCCCAGCCAGGGGAAGATGCGTTTCCACCACAGCATACCGACGGCGGGGATACCATCCCAGACGCGCTCCCAGGAAAAGCAGGGCTCGACCGGCATACATGCCCGCCAAGGGCCCCTCTTTCCGGTGCCGGGGCAGGTAATATGAGCTCACCGCCACTCCATGGGCCCAGGTGGTAGAGATCAGGAAATCCCTGCTGCCCACCCAACCGAAGCGGCGAACGTGAACAGCAGACCAGGTCTGAACACTCAGGTCTCTCCTCTCTCGTCTGGCACCCTCCAGAAATCCTGTGGCGGCCACCACCATGCCCGCTGGCAATCTCAGGCGCACCCGGTAGTCGGCGAAGTTGGCCAGGGATTCTTCAAGAGCAACCCTTTCCTGGTACAACCAGCCATCCTCCGTGAGAAAAGCCATCTGGGGATGCCACGTGGCCATGGTGTAGATCCCTTTCCAGTAACCAAAATGGGCGTTGAGGCGTGGGATTTTCACCCAGAACTCCATCTCTACCTTGGCTTGCCCTCCCGGTGGAATGATTTCAGGGAGGGAAATTACCATCCAGGTCCCTTGCACGACGTATTCGGCCATTTGGCCGTCCACCAGCACGGACCCAATCTCGATATATCCGCCATCATCCCCTCGGGGGAAGGCTCGCAGGGGATCCTCAAAGGCGTCCAGTCCCTGTGACCAACGGCCCAGTTCAGTGATTTCAGCGGCTCTGGAGGAGTTGGGGAATAGGTGAAAGTACAGCTCGTCCAGCGATCTCTGGGACCAGTTAGAGATCTCGACCAGCTGGTTGGCGCTCAAGCACCGATTCCCCTCATCTAAAGCGGCGTCGAGGTGATAGCGGAGGCTTTCGCCTTTGGCGGAGGCACACAAAAGCGGGATAATCCCCAGCAAAAAGCTCAGGAAGCCTCGGTGGCGCCAAAGACGCATGGTGTCAGCTCTCTTCTTTTTCGATAATAGACAGAGAAGAAGACCATATCAACCTCAGGCTCTCAAAACAGGCGCCCAGCGTTCGCATCACGGAATAACGCCCCTCCCTTTTGGCCCTGATGATATTGGCCAAATCCGTGGGAAGAACCACGCTGTAAGGCCACAGAGAGCTGAGCAGATAGAGGATCAGCGGCAGAAACCGATGCTGAAGCAAATTTCCCATATAAGACCCAGAATCCAGAAAGACAAGAGACCAGAGGGCTAAGGCCAGCAGAAGGCAGAAAATTGGGCCTGGAGCCGAAATATGTATTCTGTCCAATGGCGTAAGAAAACCCCTGTAGCGCACGGCACAGCCATAACAGATCAGCTTCCTACCCCCGGCCGTCATCCGAAACGCCGCCACAAGGTCGATGGCCTTCTGGGGTAGCCCTTTTTGAATACAAACCCAAAGATGGAGGAACTCCTCGAAGGCCATTAGCGTGGGCAGCAGGAGCAGTTGCAGCGAGACCCCAAAAAAGAGTGTCAAAGAGCCCCGGGTAAAGCTGGCCACCAAAAGGATTCCGGCGACGACCATGAGCAGTGCTATGTTGACAATGGCTCCAAAAAAAGAGCCATACAGCCGGATGCTCAAAGACACAAAGGCCTTCATGGGATAACGACGAATTTTCATGGGTAAACAACAGACTATCAGCTGCACTTTTCTGTCAGCTCTTGGCACCACGCGCTCCCTTTACCAAGCCTGTGCTTTTTTTCAAAGTCATATCAGCTTGACCTATAGGTGATTTTAGAGTCACCTCTCAGATAAGTCAACGGCAAGCATGTGCGGTATGATTCTAAGGGATCCTCCTCCTTTTCCCAGACTTCCTGGGATGCATCTGGCTTAACTGGTTTATCTCCGGAGCTTCGGGATCCCATTGATCCATATGAAACCCTGGGATAGGTAAGAAATGCCACCTACGTTGAGCTCAGTACAGGTATTTACGAAAATCGTAGCCTTCGACCGTGCATGGGTCCACAGGTGGCGGAAAGAGGTTCACCATACCGGGCTTGGTTGACCTGCGTAACCGATCTATGGACTCAAAATGCAGATTTCTGATTTGCTCGCGGCTGAGGTGCTTCGTCTGCATCACTGGAGTATAAAGATTGTAACGCCCATAGTCCCTTTCCTGAATGGCCAGCCCCAGCCGGTGAGCATCTCGAAACATAGAGGTTCCAGGAAAGGGTGTGGCGATGGAAATTCCCACCTGGGCATAGTATTCCCTCTGGAGTTCCTCTGCAAACTGGATGGTTTCCGTGATCGTTTCCACAGTATCTTGCGGCAATCCGATCATAAAAGTGCCCACAGGACTGATTCCGGCTTTGGCCGCTCCCGCCACGGCAGCCACCACCTGGTCCAAGGTGGTCCCCTTTCCCAACCCCCTGAGGACTCTCTGGCAGCCGGACTCAATCCCAAACTGCACCCCGGCACATCCCGCTCGAGCCATTTTTTGGAAGAAGCCCGGATCCTCGATATCCACTCGTGATTCGCAGAGCCAGGGTAGATCGATCTCTGCTCGCTCCATCAGGTAAAGGATGCGGTCCAGCCTGTCCAAGTCGGCCGTTAAGGAGTCGTCGACGAACAACAGGAACTCCATGCCCATCTGGCGCAAGATGCGAAGCTCCCATAGGACTTTCTCCGGGCTTCGCTTGCGATACCGGCCGCCAGACATGGCCCCCGCCGAACAGAAAATGCACCGTCCGGGACAGCCGCGGCCGGTGATTACAGCTCCGGCGTTACGGTATTTATCGAGAAAGAGGAGGTTCCGCGCCGGAAGTGGAATATGGTCGAGCTTCTCCATCATGGGCCGGGGAGGAGATCTGTGTAAATGGTTTCCCTTTCTCCAACAGATCCCCTCAATGGCCTCCAAGTGGCCCTCTCCTCGAATATAAAAGTTGGCCAGCTCCAAGAGCGTGTGCTCTCCCTCGCGCAGGACGACCACATCAAAACAATCATTTTCCAAAACCTCATCGGCCATGAAGGTGACATGAGGTCCACCCACGACCACTGGGATGCGTTGACAGAATTCCTTAACCATAGTCGCGATGCGAAAGGCATTAGGGTAGGACTCTGTCAGGGTCGAGATGCCCACCATCCTGGGCCGTTTTATGACCAAAAACCGCCGTAGATACCTGGGAGTAAAGCACCTCAAACCGAGATCCACCAACTGCACGCGATAGCCATTTTCTCGTAAAACGGCCGCCATATAAGCCAGGCCCAATGGGGGAGTGCAGGAGAACTCGGAGGCAGCGGCAGCCAAAGGGCTTGGGGTGGGCGATGCGATCAAGGCCAAATGGATCATGGCACCAGCTCCTCGAAGATAACCCCATAGGGCTGTAAAGGAGACCAATGGCGTAGAATCAGACCTTCTGTTTCGGCAACGCTTAAAAACTTTTCCAGATCCTCTTGGAGGCGCTCCCGGGGCACATGGGGAAAACGATCCCTGAGAGCGAAAAGAATCTCCTCTGTGCTATGGCCACCGTCCAATAGCCTCCAAATAAGGGAGGCCGTTTGGTTCAATCGGATCAATCCATGAAAGGTGTACACCAGGATTCCAGGACCTTCCTCTCCAACCTCAGACTTCCAATAAACAACCCGGGGGTATGGCGCTGAGCGCTCCTTCATGTTATCCGGTAACCTCCTCTTTGGAATTCTGGCAGCGAGCCAAATGCGGCTCGCCACCAGAATTTGATCTCCATGATCTTCCGCGGATCCCAGCCCAGAAGGAGGCAATCCTCATGGTTGGGTCAGGGTGGTCCCGATGGTAATCAGAACGCAGGCCACCAAGGTCATCCACGGTATCTTCGGGGCAAAAAACGTTTCCTGCCCCTCAAGCTCCTCCACCACTTCGAGGCTCGGGGAAGAGTAGATCATCGCTATCACCCCCTTTCCTTTTCAATCTCATAGGATGGCCACATGCCTCCCGGTAAATTCTTAAAAGTAGCGGCCCGACCTCTGGCCAACTTCGCGCCTTCTGGCGAGCTTCTGTCGCTATCTGGCGATGAAGCTCATGGTCATAAAGAACCATCTCCATGGCCTTCAAAAGGCTTTTGCGGTCGCCAAAGGAGAACTTCAAGCCGTTGACTCCATCCTTGATCAGCTCGGCCAGGGCGCCGCAATTTGCCGCCACAACAGGGAGGCCATTCTGCATGGCCGCCAAGACCAGATTTCCAACAAAATGCGCTCTTCCAGGCATCACCATCAGGCTGGCTTGACGATACAGTTCCTCCTGGTCCCTCCGTTGGCTAATTTGGTCCACAAACAGAATGCGATCGGCCAGGTGAAGTTTTCGAATCATCTTGCGAGCATGAAAGCCGTAGAAGGAGTTGGGGGATGTGACCATGATGATTTGCAGGTGCTGAGCCTTACCAGCCGCGAGCTGAGAACAGGCCTGTAGTACATCAGCCACTCCGCTTCGTGGGCCCGGGGAATCTACGAAGAGGATCTTCTTCGCCCTCCCCTGGAACCTGGTTTCTCCTTCTTCATGAGGGGTGATGCGCTCAGGAAAAGGGGGCACGACGGCTAAGTCTTCTTCCCGCACCAGAAAGAGATCCTGTATTTTCTTTTGCATGTATTGATCTGGACAGACCAGGCGATGGCAATGACGAATGATCCATCGCTCTATATAACGAGGATAAGCCAGTGTGGGATCGGCCATCCAGGGCTCACGTTCCCAAATGGCATCTTCCAAGGTACAGACCAGCGGTAAGCCCATCATCTGACAGAAAAGACCGCTGGCCAAAGCCGACTCCCAGCCGACGCTGTGAACCAAATCGGCCTTTATGCCTCTTCGCCGAAGGGAGATCATCGTCGCCAGCAAGCTGAGATTGCACTGCAGCAGGGCCTCATGACGCATTTCGTGCAACCTGCTCATCGGTATCACGCGCAGCAGTGGGGCCTGCAGACGTACAAAATTCCGGCCAAAACGCTGAGGCACCTGTTCATCGAACCCTCCAGTCAGAATCGTCACCCGCACTCCCTGACGGGTTAGGCTGGCAGACATATCGGCCAGCTGAAGAAGGGCGCTATGCCCTGGTTGAGTAGAGGCGATCCCCTGGAGATATGTTAGAAGCACATGCATGCGGTCGTCTCCTGGCCATCGCTGCCTTCCCTCAAAGCGACATTCTACCAAGTCCTGTGCCAAAAACAGGCATAAAAAAATCCCCAACTCACTTTGCTCTAAGTTGGGGTTAGCGAACAACTCCCGGTCTAGGAGATGCGTCTTATGATCCTTCTACGCAGGAGCCAATCTAAAAACGTGGCTCCTATTCTTCCCACCGCCCTCCCCGTTCTCTACAATTTTTTACCGTACAGCCAGATCTGTTTCGACCAATATACCCAATAAGGTGATACCTTTCGTCACACCTTAACCCGTTCTCTCCAATACACCCCGAAAGCTTCTTCGGTGAACGAGACAGGGGCCATAGCGCCGCAGGGCTGCCAGGTGCTCCCGGGTGCCGTAACCCTTATGGCGAGCAAAACCGTACTGCGGATGCTGGTTATCCAGGTCCCGCATGATCTGATCCCGGGTTACCTTGGCCACCACAGAGGCCGCGGCCACCGATAGAGAGCGGGCATCCCCATCCACCAAGGGAGTCTGCGAGACAGAAACCCCTGGTATGGGCAGAGGTCCGTCGACTAACAGGTGATCTGGCCTCAGGGACATGGAAGCCAAAGCTCGACGCATGGATTCCCATGTGGCCTGAAGAATGCCCACCGTGTCGATGCGTTCGGCCGATACGATCCCCAACCCAAAGGCCAGAGCTTCGTCCAAAATCCTCTGCGCATGAGCCTCCCTCGCCCCCGGTGTGAGCCGTTTTGAGTCGTCCACCCCAAGCCAATGGCACGGCCAGGGAGCGACCACGGCGGCCGAGACGACCGGTCCAGCCAGGGGACCCCTGCCGGCCTCATCGAGACCGGCTATGGCCCTAAACCCCTGTCGGCGCAGATTTTTCTCGGGAGCGATAAGATCTCGCAGACGCACCTTTGCTCTGAGACGCTGGTCCTTCGTTTTTTGAAGGGATCGCCACAGCTTCAGGGCTCCCCGACGCGAATCCCCATGGAGCTGATCTCGCATCTGTTGGTCAAAACCCTCACCACTGCGGATGAGATCCCGAATCTGTGCAAGGCTCAACTGGGCGATCTGGATTGATCCCGGCATGGGTTCACCTGTCCAGACTGGAGACCAGAGACTCGAGATTCGTGAATCGCGGATCGTGATTCGTGTAAGATTTTCTCGCTGCTGCGGTAATATATCGGGGACCCGGGATCCGGGGACCGTAAAAACCGAGTCTAGAGACTCGTGACTCGTGAAGAAAACAGATTCTAGATGCTGGTGAAAGAAAGACAGATCCTTGATGTTGGATCCTGGATGCTGGCAAATGATATGTTGTCAAACAACGCACTGCACAAATAGCGAACTGTCAGTCTCAAGTCTCAGGTTTCCAGGATCAAGGATCTAGGATCCAGGATTCAGTTATTTCTTCTCTCGAATTCGCGCGCTTTTTCCTTTGAGCGCCCGAAGATAGTATAGCTTAGATCGCCGGACCTTTCCCCGCTTGACCACCTGAATTTTTGAGATGTGGGGCGAATGCAGTGGAAATATTCGCTCCACGCCTATGCCACCGCTGACCTTGCGTACAGTAAAGGTCTCGTTGGTCCCCGAGCCTTTCCGCTTGATGACCACTCCCTGGAAAATCTGAGAGCGTTCCTTGTCGCCTTCCCGAACCAAGACGTGTACCTTCACCGTGTCGCCAGGCGCGAAATCAGGAACCTGGCCCTTTAATTGTTCAGATTCCAATTGACGAAGCACATCCATAGTGAACCCCAGTTCTGATGATGATGCCTTTAACCCCCTGCAGACTCACTCCCACGATTCTCTTCCTGGATTTGGGCAATGAGCCGTTCATCCTCCTCTGTCAAGGAGATGATCTTCAGAATCTCCGGCCTCCGCTGAAGCGTCCTTCGAAGGGCTTCTTTTTTCCGCCATATTCGAATTTGTCCATGGTCGCCGGAGAGTAAGACCTCCGGTACCCTGAGGCCCCGAAATACTCCCGGCCTGGTAAATTGAGGAGCATCCAGAATTCCGCCGAAAAAGGAGTCACTCCATGCAGATTCCTGATCACCAAGAACTCCTGGAACCTGGCGAACCACCGAGTCGATGATCACCATAGCCGGAAGCTCTCCCCCCGTCAGAACGTAATCGCCAATAGAAATTTCCCGATCGGCTAAGGTGCGAATCCTCTCATCCAGCCCTTTATAGCGTCCACAGATGAGCAACATTCTCTTTTCCCCTGACAGGGACATCGCCATGCGGTGATGATATTGCTCTCCCTGGGGTGTCAGCAGGATGACCATGCCCCGAGGGGCTTGGCTCTGGACGCTCTCCACAGCCCGAAAGACGGGCTCTGGTTTCAAGATCATGCCGGGGCCCCCGCCGTAGGGGTAATCATCGACGGTGCCGTGTTTGTCCGAGGTATACTGGCGCAGATCGTGAAGGAGAATCTCGACCAATCCCTTTTCCTGGGCTCTTTTGATGATACTCTGACTCAGGAATCCCTTAAACATCTCTGGGAAGATGGTCAAGACATCAAGTCTCATCGAAGACCTCCCCTTCACTCCATCAAACCATCCAGGGCGCGGATGAGCACACGCCCCTGTTCTAAATCAATATCCCTGACGATCTCTTTTACAGCGGGGATGAGCACTTCGCCTTTTTTGCTCCACACGCGATAAACATCATGTGCTGGCGTAGACCACACTCCCCGAATCTCCCCCACCACGTCCCCACTCTCGGTTACCACCGTCAAACCCACAAGTTGAAAGCTATAGTACTTGCCGGCGGAGAGAGGCGGTAGCTTGTCTTTGGACACCGCCACCTCCCAATCTCGCAAGTGCCCGGCAGCAGTGAGGTCATCCACATCCTGAAGCTTTAGGATGTGGAAACGATCTCCCCCGCGCACCCACTCCACCGAATAAGATTCTTCCTGGTCAGCTTTCACTAACCACACCTGATCCAAGTGGGCCAGGAGGTCTTCGAGCTCAAAAAAGGACACGAGCTTCAATCCACCCCGGACGCCATGGGGTTTGGTGATTTTCCCGATGACCACCAGGTCCTCCGTCATCCTCGACTCCGCTCCCAGGAAACGCTTCAGCGTCTATTCTAAAATCTCCAAAACGGCTCTTTTCCCCAGTTTCGCTGAGGCGGCGTTCACCAAGATCCGAATGGATCTGGCTGTCTGTCCGTTCTTGCCGATGACTTTCCCTAAATCTCCAGGTCCCACTCGCAACTCGTAAACGGTCGTCCTCTCACCTTCGATTTCATTGACATGAACCGCATCTGGATTATCAACGAGAGATTTCGCAATCAACTCGATCAACTCTTTCATCGCAGGACCCTCCTGTGCATGCCGCCCGCCTCTATGGTGGAAAATCCCCTGATTCTATCACCTCCTCTCGGTTAAGCCTTCTTTTTTATGGATTTCTTTTCGCTCGCCTTGGTCGACGAGCTTTTTCCGGCAGGCGGCTTTTTCGGCGCAGCCTTCTTCTTAGCCCCGGACTTCACCGGCTTTGCAGCTGGCTTTCCGGCCTCCTTCTTGCCCCGTGGTTTCTTAGGTTTCTCCACAGCTGCGGTCTCTTCTTTAACCACCTCTTCCTCTCTAACCTTTTGAGGTTCAGTGACCTCCTTCTTCTCCTTCGCCGCTTGGACCTCTTGAACTTCCGGAGCTTTCTTCTCCTCCTTTACCGCTTGAACCTCCTCAGCTTCTGCGACCTCCTTCTTTTCTTTTGCTGCTTTAACCTCTTCAGGTTCTGGGACCTCCTTCTCCCCTTTGGCCTCTTTAGCCTCCCGAGGTTCCGGGACCTCCTTCTCCTCCTTTGCCGCTTTAGCCTTCTGAGGTTCTGCTACCTCCTTCTCCTCTTCTGCCGTTTGGACCTCTTGAGGTTCTGGGATCTCCTTCTCAGCCTCTACCGCCACGGCCTCCACCACTTCGGGCTTCTCCGCTTTTCTAGGGGGCTTCCTGGGCTTCTTCTTCACCTTCACCTTGAGCCGAACCTCAAGCTGAGAAACATCCTCTCCCCTCTTGAGCAGGGCCCATTTCTCGCTGAGGCCCATTCTGTACAGCAAATTCTTCACCGGAGGGGAGGGCTGGGCTCCATTTTTTAACCACCCGAAGAGTCTCTCCTCCTTAATCTCGATATCCGGAGGATCTTTCATGGGATCGTAGTACCCAATACTCTCGATATACCGGCCTCCCCTAGGCTTTCGAGAATCGGCGACCACAATTCTGTAGAAAGGCCTCTTCTTCGCGCCCATTCTCCGAAGCCGTATCCTCACCGACACGCTGTTCACCTCCTCTCATAACCACTTCCTGTTTATCTATAAATTCGACCTTTTCTTCCCTTAGCCCTCATGGAGAGCAGCTTTCTCTCCCAACCTTTTTCCCCAGCCCCATAGACCATCTTCTGAATCATACTAAATTGCTTCAACAGCTGGTTGACCTCCTGCACATTGCGCCCACTACCTCTGGCGATCCTTTTCTTTCGGCTACCATCGATCATTTTAGGATTTTCGCGCTCTTGCGGGGTCATGGAGTTGATGATGGCCTCAACCTGAACCAAAGCCCTCTCATCCACCTGAAGCCCACTGAGTTTGAAACCCGGCACAAGATCCAATATGCTTTCCAATGATCCCATTTTTTTCAGCTGACGCAATTGGTCTAGGAAATCGTCCAGAGAAAAGGCCTTTTGGCGAAGTTTCTTCTCCAACTTCTGCTGCTGGGAAAGATCAATGGCCTCCTGAGCCTTCTCCACTAGAGTGACGACATCTCCCATTCCCAGAATCCGAGATGCCATCCGGTCAGGATAAAAGGGCTCCAGGGCATCCAGCTTCTCTCCCAAGCCCACAAATTTTATAGGCTTCCCGGTGACCGCCCTCAGAGACAGGGCGGCACCGCCACGGGCATCCCCGTCCAACTTAGTCAGCACAACCCCATCTAGGTTCAGAAGGGTGTCAAATTCTTGAGCCAGACCAACCGCCTCCTGACCCGTCATGGCATCTGCTACCAAGAGGGTCTCATTGGGGGCCACCTTCCCTCGGATCGCGACCAGCTCTTGCATCATCTCCTGGTCGATATGCCATCTGCCCGCCGTATCCAAGATGACGGCGCCGAAGCCTCCTCCACGCGCCTCCTCCACGGCCTGGACACAGATGTGAACAGGCTTTCGGTCGGGAACCATATAGACCGGGACCTGGATTTGCCGGCCCAGTAACCGCAGCTGTTCTCCCGCCGCCGGACGATAGACATCGGCGGCCACCAGGAGAACTTTCTTGCCCTGAGACCGAAGATACTTGGCCAGCTTTCCGGCGACAGTGGTCTTCCCGCTGCCCTGTAAGCCCACTAACATGATCACCGTCGGCCCCAAGGGTGCCAAATTTAAGGTGGCGGCCGTTTCTCCCAGAAGTTGCACCAATTCGTCGTGAACAATCTTAATCACCAGCTGCGCGGGAGTGACGCTCTTCAGGACCTCCTGCCCGACGGCCTTCTCTCGAACTCGTTCGACGAAGTCCTTGGCCACCTGATAGTTCACGTCGGCCTCCAGCAGGGCACGGCGTATATCACGTAAGGCCTCGTCGACCGTCTTCTCGGAAAGCTTGCCAAGTCCTCTTAAGGTACGGAAAGCTCCACTGAGATGTTGAGTTAACTCTTCGAACACGGTTTTTCCCTCACATTTTCCCACAAAACCGCATTATCCGTCCACGGCAGATCTGCAAAAAGGGCTCGATATTTCTTTACATGTGAGCATCGGGCCTGCGAAGGGGATGCAAGGGCTCCTTCTACCCCGTCTCCTGTTTTTGGCCTCGAGCGATTCGAGACACCTGGTCTCGGGCTGTCTCCCGAGCCCAGCCATCTGCAGCAAGAATTTCTCCCAAATTCGGGCGGCGAACCAGTTGATGTTGACTTACCGTGTTGCCGATGACCATGGGAATATCGGTGAATCTTATTGCCTCATCCAGAAAAGCTTGCACCGCCTGCTCGTTCGCTGCGTTCAGCACTGCGGGCGTGGTTCCCCCCACATCAGCTGCATCGTAGGCCAGTTGGAGGCAGGGGAATTTTTTCTGATCGGGTCGCTGAAAAGTCAGCCTTCGCACCTGCGCCAGATCTAGAGGGGCCTCAGGGCTCTCTTCCCTCTGGGGGTAAGTCAGGGCATACTGAATGGGCAAGCGCATATCTGGCAAGCTGAGCTGAGCCAAGACAGACCTGTCGGAGAATTCCACCATAGAATGAACTATGGACTGTTCGTGGATCAACACCTCAATCTGGGAGATAGGAATCCCGAACAGCCAATGTGCCTCGATGACCTCTAAACCCTTATTCATCAGGGTAGCGCTGTCGATGGTCACCTTCTGACCCATCTGCCAGGTGGGATGAGACAGAGCCTGCCGAGGAGAGACCGAGGTCAACTTCCCAGGGCTCAATTTCAGAAATGGCCCGCCTGAGGCCGTCAGGATGATCCTTTTTACATCTTCTCGCCTCTGGCTTTGCAAACACTGATAGATAGCGCTGTGCTCGCTGTCGATGGGGATCAGCTGGCCATCGGTTTCAGCCACCATACCCATGACCAGCTCTCCTCCCATCACCAGGCTCTCCTTGTTGGCTAGGGCCACCCGCTTGCCAGCCTGGATGGCCCCCAGGGTGGGGATCAGCCCCACGGCGCCAACCAGAGCGTTCAGGACGATGTCGGCCTCAGGAAGGGTGGCTGCCTCTTCGAGACCCTGTGGACCCACAGCCACCTTCATCCCCAAATGCTTAAGCTGGTTGGCCATTTCCGGATCGCCGATGACCACCATCTGGGGACAGAACTCCTGGGCCTGTTGACGCAGAAGTTCCACGTTCCGATGAGCTGTTAAGGCACAAACGGAAAAACGTCCCCGCAGTCGGCGGAGAACGTCCAGAGCATTTCTGCCGATGGATCCCGTTGAGCCAAGGATGACGACGCGACGCATGCTTTTCCCGCTGGTTGTTCAAATCGGAATTTCTAAAATAATAACATCTTAGCAAGAAGAAAACAAGGGAAATCTGTCCCGTTTGGATTACCAGTAAGCAGGAGGCAGGAAGCAGGAGGCGGGAGGTAAGAGGCAGGAGACGGTGAAAAACGAGTAGTAGTTATCAGTTACAATTGGCGGGTCCATCACGAGTCTCGAGTCTTTATCCTCCAGTCTCCAGTTTCAGCTTTTCACGGTTCTCGGGTCTCGGTCCCCGATATGTTGTCGCGGCAGCGAGAAAGTTTTTCACGAATCTCGAATCTCGAACCTCACCACACGAGCTTCAATCGAGACAATAAAAAATCTGCCCGCAAAAGGCAGATCCACAGCCTACTATAACTATGGAAGACGGGCTAATCGTTGCGGCCAAGCAAGGATAACAGCCCCTGCTGTAGCTTTCGACACCCCTCTTTCACCTCAGGGCTCATAGGCTGACCGAAACCGATACATTTCGCTTGAACGGCAATGAGAAAGACTTGGGCACCGGTATCAGAAGTGAGAAAATCAGCGAACAAGCCCAAAGAGACATTATGAGTAGAGAGGCCCTCCCCCCGCCATTGGGAGGAATCGAAAACTTTCACCTCTCCGGGATCTGCGTTAAAATCGGCAGCGTCAAGCACCAGGATCGTACCGGGGCGCTCACAACGGATGGGCCCCATATAGTTCTCCGGTGCTGAGCCACAATCAAACAGAGCCACCTCCACCCTTCCCCGCAGCCTCTGGATCATATAGGGTCCGAAACCGTCGTCTCCCCTCAAGGGATTGCCCACCCCGACGATAACCACTCTTCCCCGCAGGCTCTCCCTTAATCGGGCGAGCACCATCCTTCTATCCCCACTCCTCCGTCTGAATCAAACTGCGGCGGCAACTCGGGCATAACAGCCGCATGTTGTCGGTTCTCTTCAAGGGGCGCTCGGATCGGGTGGCCATTTCATCCACCAAACCCATATCCCCCCAAGCCGCCAATACCAAAGCGGGATTGGAATAGGCGATGGGGCCTAACTTTCGAGCTATCCACTGGGCATGCTTGCGGCTGGTGATGAACTCACCGCACACATCACAGGTGAGAAGCTCGTCCTCCACGGTCTCAACGGCCTCGGAGCGATCGAAAACGGCCAGGTCGAATTTGTTGCTGAGAATGATCCCCTTTTCCGTAATGCAGGCCCGTTGACATTGACCACAGAAGATGCAGATATCATAGTGCAGGACCATGCGACGCACCGCTGTGCCGTCCTCCCTTCGCTCCTGGACCATGTCAATGGCCCCTGGGGGACAGACCTCGCCGCAGGCTCCACAAAGAACGCAGTCATCCTCATGATATTCCGGTTTGCCGCGGTAACGTTCGGAGATGATGGCCGGAGCTTTGGGGAATTTACTCGTATATGGGCCCTTCACCAGGGCCGTCACAGCCTCTTTCAGCTCTCTGAGTTTGGGCTTCCTCAAAATGTACAACCTCCCGCAATCACTGGTCTAGCTTTCCCTCCTGGTCCTCAGCGTATTTGTCCATCACGCTTCCCTTCCACAGTTTAACCCCAGAACGATGGGCACCTCTGGCCAGAGCATGAGCGCCTGTGGGAGAGGATAACAGAACGAAAATGGCGCAGAGCAGGGCTTTGATGCCCATGGCGCCTCCCGAGTGAACCAGGACGCCCACGAGGATCAAACAGGTCCCCAGGGTCACGCACTTAGTGGCTCCCTGGAGACGGTTGTAAATATCCGGCAGCCGGACCAGGCCGATGCATCCAAAAAGGTCGAAAGCCACCCCAATGGAGATGATCACCATGCCGATGGTCTCACTCATCGAATCCCCTTCCCTCTAAGAATTTGGCCAGAGCGATGGTGCCGATGAAGCTCAGCAATGCCCATGAGATGGCCACGTTCATATACCAGTCTTTCCCGGTGAGAATAGCTGTAAAGGCACAAAATCCCACCACTAGAGTCCCCAGGATGTCGATCCCCACGGTGCGATCCGGAGGAGTGGGCCCCATGCCAATGCGGTATAAACAAAGAAAACAACAGAGGATCAATAGGACCATCAACACGATCATTCGAAAATTCTCCTCAGGAAAACCTCAAACCTCTTGACGATGACCTCCGTTTCCTCCTGGGGATCTTCCGTGACGATGTTGATCCAGTGGATGTACAGGTGATCGCCAATGATGTCCACAGTCAACGTACCGGGAGTCAGGGTAATGGAATTTGCCAGGAAGGTTTTGGCCATGTCGCTCTTGAGACTGGTGCGCACCTTAACGATGCCTGGTCGAATGGGCATCTCCGGATGGAGGACTCGATAGGCTACATCCAGGTTGGCCCGAACCACATAGTAGAAAAACACCGGCAAATAGAGTAGAAACCAGAAGTACCGCGCGGGCTGCACCAATTTCTCCGAACCTTGAAGAAACACGTCGTACAACATAATGCTCAGCAACAAGGCCAGAGCGACGCCCACGATGACCTCCTGCGGAGCCAAAGACCAGGTGAGCAAAAGCCAGAGGATGAAGATAATCAGAAATTGAAAAATTCTCGTGGCCATTTTGGCAATACCCTTCCCGCCTGAGTGCTTTTAGAGGCCAAAAACCGTTTGAACGTAAGCAGTGCCTTTCAAGAGTACATCCCGCGCTGGGTTTAAAACTGTGCTGGACAGCAGGGGATACAGCAGCCCCATGGCCAAACACATGATGGCCAAGACCACCAGCGCGATTCGCATCAGAGATGGCACCTCTTTGATCTTAGCTAACTTTGCCGGCAGATCCCCGAAGAACAGGTTGCGCTGGACTTTCATAAAATACAGGATGGTCAAGAAGCTGACCAACACAGCCACGGAAGCGAGGATGTAATGACCTGCCTGGACCAAGGCGATGACGATGATCAATTTGCTCCAGAATCCATTCAGAGGCGGAACCCCGGAGATGGACAAGAAACCCACCGTGGCAGATGTGGTGGTCACCGGCATCCGCTGGCTGAGCCCACCCATCAGGCTCAGTTTTCTGGTGTCAGTACTGTACTCTATAGCTCCCGAAGACAGGAACAAGAGGGCCTTAAAAGTGGCATGGTTCATCAGATGGAAGAGACCACCCACAATTCCCAGAGGCGTTCCCAGGGCTAGGCCCACCACCACATAACCGATCTGACTGATGCTGGAATAGGCCAGCATTCGCTTCAGATCATCCTGCCCTATGGCCAGCAGCCCTGCCACCACCATCGACAGTCCTCCCAGGACCATCAGCACCGAAGAGATGAAGGAGCTGAGGCCGAAAACATTGAAGATCAATCGGATGAGCGCATACACTCCCAGGGCTTTAATCAGCACACCGGATAACATGGCCGAGATGGGCGCCGGCGCAGCAGGATGGGCATCGGGCAACCAGGGATGAAAGGGCACCAGGGCCGCCTTGAGGCCAAAGCCCATGATGAACAGGGATGTGCAAAACAGAACGGCGCTGTTCACTCCTTTGGTGCCTATGGTTCGGGCCACATCCGCCATGTTCAGGGTTCCGGTGAGGCTATACAAGATGGCGATGCCCAGCAATATAAAGGTGGAGGCCACTCCGCTGAGGATGAGGTACTTGAAAGAGGCCTCTAGCTCTTCATGCTCGCATCCGAAAGCCACTAAAGCGTAAGAGGCAATAGAGGCGATTTCCAGAAAGACAAACAGGTTGAAGAAATCTCCGGTGAGAACCACGCCGTTCATGCCACCCACCAGTAGCATGAAGAGGGCATAATATTTGGGCTTGGCCGTGTATCGGTCCATGTACTGAAGGGAGAAAATGATGACCAGAAAAGCGATCACACTGATGGTCAACAACAGAAGAGTGCTCAGGCCGTCGGAGACCAGGACAATCCCCCAGGGGGGTGGCCAGTTGCCCATGCGATAGATGCTGGGCTCCTTGCCGATGTTGGAGATGGAAAAGATTACCAGACAAAGGGAGATCAGGAAAGCAAATAGGCCTCCAATTCTCCTCCATAGCTTCGCCAGGATGAGCATGAGGAAAGCCGCTCCCAACGGAAAGGCGATGAACAGGGGTAGAATATGGTTCATCAGCTCGGGCTCCTCCATGATCTTGGCGTGACTACCTGGGTTAACCTCTCAATCTCCGTATCTCGCTCATATCGAAGGTGCCATAGCGCTCATACAGACGAATGCAGAGGGCCACCATCAGGGCTATGGTGCCCAGGCCAATGACGATGGCGGTGAGCACTAAAGCCTGAGGCAAGGGGTCCACGCTCTTGGTCACGAACTCGGTTTTGCTGGCCCCTTTGGTCAAAATGGGAGCGATGCCCCTGGCCTTGTATCCCACCAAGATGAGAAACAAATTGGCCGCATACTCCATGGTGATAACGCCGATGATCTTCTTGATGATGTTCTTCTTGGCTACCAAACAATAAAGCCCTAAAACGAACAGAAATGTGGTCAGCAAATAGACGATCATCCCTTTTGCTCCTGAGAATTGGCGGGCTCTCCTTCGGCCTTTCCTTTCCCAGTCCGGTCGCCTCCAACGATGGCTTTGCCGAAGATAGCCAGAGCTACGAATACTCCATAGAGGCTGGCCGAGACCTTTAATCCGATGGCGATGTTGGACAATGGGAGGGTGCCGGCGCTGAAAAGATCAAAGGGAGTTCCGCGGTCGATAAAATTCAGGAAGAAATATCCGCCCACGAAACCCAGAAAGGCCACGATGAGAAACGCCAGTGCCCCGAGATTGTCCAACAAAGAGGCGGCCAGGTCCCCGAACTTCTTCAGGGCAATTCGGCGGCCAAAGGACAACATCAAGAGGATGAAACCCGTGGCCACGATGACCCCGCCAGGGAATCCTCCGCCGGGAGTTAAGTGTCCATACAGGATGATGTAGATCCCAAACAGAAGGATAAAATTGAGCACCAAACGCCCAATGGTCTTGACGATCAGGGTCATGCCCTCATCTGGTTCAGTCACCTTGAGCTCCTTACGAAACTAAAAGTCGCCCGGGATACCCACTTGGGTGGTGTCCTCTTCACCGACTTTCTTACGTCCCTGGCTCCGAAGCACCACGAAAGCACCCACGATAGAGGTAAACAGGACGGTGGCTTCTCCCAGGGTATCGTAAGCCCGGTAGTCAAGGACCACGGACATGACGATATTGGTCGCGCCGGTTCTTTCTACGCCGTGCTGGAGATATTCTCGCGAGACCCTCATCAGGGGATGGCCGAACTCCGGAAGGGCTTTAAAGGCCACATAGGCGAAGGTGAGAAACAACCCAAAGAAGATCAAGCTGGCCACCATGGCAAAGGTGTCTCGATACTTCTCTATGGCCGTGTTATCCAACCTGATGGTTCCACGGATTAAGATGATCAGGATGAGAATCTCCACCACCACCTGGGTGATGGCTAAGTCCGGAGCGCCTAAAAGCAAAAACATGATGCTCACGCCAAATCCCACGGCACCGATGGAAATCACCGAGGAGAGCAGGTATTTGGTCTCGATGGCGATGATAGCGCCTATGTTCATGAAGATTAAAAGAAAAATCATCAACAGCATCTGTTCGCCTTCCTCCAGCTCGATGAGCTTACATCATCTCCATCAAAAAGATCAGGATGCCCAGACCAATGATGCTCCAGGAGAGATAGGAGGATAAGACGCCGTCGTGCAAACTCCGCAAGGCTCTCACCAGGTTGGCGCCTAATTTGTCCCCCAGATAGTACACGTCAAAAACGCCCTTATCGGCGTCGCTATAAAGACCCCGAAATCCACCCAGGGTCCGGATGGTCTCGTAAAAGCCGGTGCCCACCACACGGGTTTCCTCCGTATCCAACACCTCGCCCCCCAGAAAGGCAGGTGCCTCACGTCTCTTTGTGATCCGGCCAAAAAGATAGATGATGGCGCCCAGCACCAAGCCCACGATCATCAACACAGTGGCCAGAGTTGGGCTCCACAGAGCATTGGTCATGCTGACCTTCGCTGGGGCACTGTCAAATTGAAAGCCCACCACAGGACCGATGAACTGCTGCAGGGGGATCTGCGCCAGGAAGCCGAAGATGACACACAGCAGAGCCAGCACCACCATGGGCCAGGCCATGAAAAAGCCTACCTCTCTGACTGCCCGAAGCGCTTTCGGCCTCTCCCCCCAGAAGATGGAGTAAAGCATTTTGATCATGTAGGCCAAGGTCAGGGCACTGCCAAACATGGCCGCCAGAAGAAAGATGGGTTTCCCAGTGGTGACCAGGCTCTGATAGACCATCCACTTGGAGAAAAATCCGTTGAAAGGCGGCACCCCAGAAACGGACAGGGCGGCTATGAAGGTGGCCACAAAGGTGATGGGCATGGCCGAGGCCAGGCCTCCCAGTTTCTTCAGTTGGGTCGTTTCGGTCTGTTTCTCCACGGAGCCAGCGCCCAGGAAAAGACAGGTTTTATAGATGGCATGGTTCACCATATGAAACAGCCCACCCATAATCCCAATGGGCACTCCCGTGCCGATGCCCAGAACTATATATCCCACTTGGCTTACGGCGCCGAAAGCCAGCAGTTTCTTCACGTCTTCCTGCATGAGAGCCATCATGCCCGCGAAAATGATGGTGGCCGACCCCACGATCATCAGCACCAATCCCATAGCCCTGTCCATGACGAACAGGTCCAGGGATAACCTGGCCAGCAGATAAATGCCCAGCAGTTTGTCCAGAGAGGCGGGAAGCAACGCCATCACAGGCGTGGGTGCACCCTCAGCAGCGGCCGGGACCCAGGAATGGACCGGCCAGGCTCCGGCCTTAGCCAGGGCGCCCACAGCACAGAGAAGGTAAGTGATATAGCTGAAACTGGTGCCCAGTTTCAGGCTCAGCTGGCTGATGCTCAAGCTGCCTCCGATAACCCAGATGAACACGATGCCCAAGAGAAGGGTGCAGTCCGAAAAACCCAAGATGGTAAAGCTTTTGCGCGCCGCCGCACTGGAAATTTTGGTGCCCCCCAAGGTGATGAGCAGGTAGAGCAGAACGGTAACGATCTCCCAGAATATCAGAAGCACCAAGAGGTTATCGGACAATACCGCTCCACATGCAGTGGCCACGGCCCAAAGCAAATAGGCGTAGTAGCGGCGTCCCACTTGGCTCTTAAACATGTATGCGGCGGAGTAACTGGTCACGCCCAGCCCGAAGAGGCCGATGAACATCAGCACAAATGAGCTGAAATGATAGGCTCTCAAATCAAAGGCCACGGACAGAGCGCCCAGCTCCAGCCATTCCTGACGTAAAAACTGTTCGCCTCCGCGAAAGATCTGTATCGTCGCCAGGAAGGTCCAAAATGTGGCCACAAGGGCCAAAACCTCCCGGACGACACGCACTTTCCTGGGCACCAAGAGGCACAAGAAGCCGCCCACGGCGGGAACTACTATGGGCCACAGCAAGGGATTCATGTTGACACCTTTATCCTCTTCCTCATGCGCTCCGTCTTTTCCTGACAGAGACGAATGAGGTCCTGACCGTCCAATAGCTTCTTGCCATTATCGGCATCCACGGCTATCATGCGCTCTGTGCAGCAGTAACACGGATCTATGCTGGCGGTGATCAAGGCCACATCGGCAACGGTTTCGCCGATGCAAGAGGCCTTGAAGGAGGGCAGGTTTTGAAAAGTAGGTGCCCTGATTTTATGCCGAATGGGATAATTGGAGCCATCTGAACGTACGTAGTGAAAGACCTCTCCCCTGGGAGCCTCTCCATGTCCGATGCCCTCGCCGGGAGGGATCTGGTCCACGGGAACAGAGAAATCACCCTCGGGGAGCTCCTGGAGGCACCTGAGACATTGCTGGATAATCTTAATCGACTCGGCGTTCTCCAAGAGCCGCACGGCGGCTTTTGCGAAGACGTCGCCCTCCGGGAACACGATGACGTTCCAATCCACCAAGTCATAGGCGGCGTATGGGGAATCACGCCGTACATCGATATCATATCCAGAGCCCCGCGCCGTGGGTCCCAGAACGGCGTATTCTATGGCGTCTTTTTTCGACAGCACCCCCACCCCCTTCAGACGAGCGTGGAGGACCGGGTCGTCGATGACCGCCTTGGTAAGCATCTCATTCTGGCGGGCCAGCTCGTCCATGGCTGCCAAGAAATCGGGGATGTCCTCTTTGAGGATGTCTCTCCTGACCCCTCCGATTTTCATCATGGCGTAGTGGTTGCGGTTGCCTGTGATCCGCTCGAAGACGTCCAAAATGGGCTCCCGGTACTTCCAGGCCCACATGAACACGGTGTTGTATCCGATGAAGTGGCCGGCCAGCCCGACCCAAAGCAGATGGCTGTGCAGGCGCTCCAGCTCGCCCACGATGGAGCGGATGTACTTGGCTCGCTCCGGAATTTCCAGCTCCAAGAGATCCTCCACGGCATTGACATAGGCGATGGGGTGCGAGGTGGAGCAGATACCGCAGACCCTTTCTATTAGGAAAGTATCCTGCTCCCAGGTCTTGGTTTGGGCCAGCCTCTCTATGCCCCGATGGTTATATCCGATGCGGATGTCCATATCCACCACCCGCTCCCCCTCCACCTTCAGGGTGAAGAACTCGGGCTCCTCCAGCAGAGGGTGATAGGGACCTATGGGTACAGTATAACTCAAAGTCAAGTCCTCCTGTAGGGGTATTCACCCTCGGGCCAGTCGTCGGGCAGAAGCAGTCGCCGCATATCCGGGTGCCCCAGGAATTCCACCCCCAGCATCTCGTGAATTTCTCGCTCGATCCAGTTGGCCGCGGGCAGAAAGCTGCCCACCGAATCCACCTGGAGAAAGGGCTTTTCGGCCAGGACCTTCAGGCTGACGATCTTGTTGATGGGATCCAGCGAGAAGTGGTAGAGAATCTCCACGCCCCAGCGGGTGTCCACTCCCGAGGCGGTGCACAGGCGCGCGCCATGCTCCTGGAACAGAAACCTGGCCACATCCAGGAGAGCCTCCTTTTCTACCATGACAAAGGCCCGAGTGGGGGATTTCTCCTCTATCTGCACCTTTGAGCCGAATTTCTGGTCGATCAGCTTGAGGATATCTTCGCTCATCAAATCACCTGTGGGTCGTTTTCGACCCCTAAAGTGTGCCCAGAGCCTTGACGATGGCCGAGATCATGGCCTCCGGTTTCGGAGGACAGCCCGGAATGTACACGTTCACCGGGATAATCTTGTCTATGGGGCCAACGATATTATAGGAGTCACGAAAGATGCAAGAGGTGCAGGCACACTGTCCCACAGCGATGACCAGCCCTGGCTTGGGCATCTGATCATAGCACTCTTTAACCCTGGGGACGCACTGTCGCGTTAGAGCACCAGTCACCACCAACGCGTCGGCATGCCTAACGCTGCCTATCAGCAGGATGCCAAAACGTTCCACATCGAATCTGGGAGTCAGGCAGTCCAACAGCTCGATGTCGCAATTGTTACAGGAGCCCGTGCTCAGGTGAAAAATCCAGGGAGATTTCTTTAAAGGCCAAGTTTTTAACGCCAACGTTGCTCTCCAAGCTTTTTATCTGAATATTTAACAGACGATTTTACAGCCCCACCACAGCCAGGATCATGCCCAGGATGGCCACAGCCGTCACCGGCCCCCACAAAAACCTGATGGCCTGATCGATTCTCAGCCTCGGATTTGTGTTTCTGACCACGACAATCACCACCAACAGGGCCACGTACTTGAGAATGGTCCACAACAGATTCCATCCGGAAAAATGCAGCCCGCCCCAAAACACCGTGATCAGAAAGACGGGCAGGGCGAACAACATCATGGCTCGGGTCAGCTTGAAGATGGCCAGAGGGGCCCCGGAATATTCCACATAAGGGCCGGACATGATCTCCTGCTCGGCCTCGGGAATATCAAAAGGGATCAAGGTCAGCTTGGCCTGCGAACAGACAATGGCCACCACAAACGCCAAAATTCCCGAGGGGTGTCTGAGCATGATCCCGTTGAACTCCTGGAAGTTCAATATATCTCCGAACAGAATGGACCCAACTTTGACGACCACCGTGAAGACGGCGATGAGAAAGGGGAGTTCGTACCCCAAGACGAGTTTCATCTCCCTAGCAGCGCCCAGAGCCCCCAAGGGGTTCTTAGAGGCTGCACCGCCGATGATCACAGCCAGAGGGGGAAGGGCCAATAGGTATAGAACCACCACCAGGTCACCCACAAAGCTGCTGCCGGGGTTCAGGTTCAGCACCCAAACGACAGTGGAAACTAGGGTGACTCCCACTAAGCCCAATACAGGAGCCAGAAGGAAGAAAGTGGCTCTGGGACCAGCGGGAACGATGGTCTCCTTGCCTAAAAGCTTTAAGATATCCGCCAGAGGCTGGTACCAGGGGGGTCCGACCCGCCATTGAACCCGGGCCGTGACCTTGCGATCCACCCAAGAGGCCAAAAGGCCTACGATGCCCGTGAACAGAAAACCCGGGAATATGAGAAAGTAGAACAAGGGATAGATGACTTTTTCCATGAGGTTCGTCCCTATGCTCTTTTCCATGGGCTACGAGCAACAACCCGTGCGCCGAACTGAGGGCGTCCTTCCTCCCACACCTCTGAGAGGTCCTCGAAGGTGAGGGCTCCTGAAACACAGGTGGCCACACATCTGGGCTCCAGCCCTTGATGGAACCTGTCCACGCACAGATCGCACTTGGCAGAAACATGTCGCAGAAGGTTTTCGTCCAGCACGCCGAAGGGACAGGCATATACGCAAGACTTGCAGCCCACACATCGGTTGGACCAGCGGCGGACGATCCCGCTCTCGTCCAGCTCCAAGGCCTCTGCTGGGCAGGCAGCCACACAGGCTGCATTTTGACAATGACGGCAGTGGTGCGGGAGCACCGCCACTTCGGCCACCTCGCCGTGAACCAGATTGAGGTCCTGGTGGTGGCTCTCCGTGCATGCCGTAGCACAGCTGCGGCAGCCAATGCAGTAGTCCAAATTGAGAACGATGACCTTCTGACCGAGGACGTCCTGGGAACTCAAATTAACTGCTCTCCTTCGGTTTGGACAGCAAAACCCGTTCTGGCCCCGGCTCTAACTCTCCGGATCGAGGATCCAGGTTCCAGGAGAAAAGCCTGCGAACCTCCGGAAAATGGGCGGGGGCAGAGATGACGTTATCGGCCAGGCCGCGGTTCGCCAGCACTGGAAAAACAGCTTGCCCCCTCTGGGAAGAAACCTGAACCTGGTCTCCCTGTTTTAGTTGCAGCTTCTCCATCAAAGATGGATGGGCCCAGATACAGGGTGCCTGGCAAACTCGATGGGCCCAGCTAAAATTGCGGGTTAGCGATCCGTCCCCCAGATGGGCTGGCACGGCGGTGGAGACCAAGTAAAGGGGGTAAGCTGTATCCTGGCCTTTCTCAGCTGTGAGCTGCTGTGTCAGGCGGGATGCCACTTCAGGGAGGATCCTGTCCCAAGGAATTCCTCCGCTCTGGCTCAATTTCTCTTTGACGTCCTGAGGTGTGATGGACAGCTTGGTGTCTGAAGAGAGCTGTTGAGCCAGGCTCTCAAAGATATCCATCTCGGGACGGGCCAAACCCGGAGCAGGCACGACGGGCTGGAACTCCTGTTTATCGCCATTCAAATAGAGTATTTGCCCCCCCTTCTCCGGCCCGATGGCAGCGGGCAAGAGAACGTGAGCTAGCTCTGTGGAAACTGTGGGAAACACATCGGCCACCAGGAGAAAATCCAATTTTTTCATGGCTTGGTCTAGCTCGTCTGTGGGCATTGCCGAAAGAGGATCCAGACCGAATAACAAGAGTCCCTTGATCTTCCCTTCGATGATCGACTCCAGAATGTGAGGGCCGGAAATGGCCTTCTGTCCCTTGTCACCACTAGAGAGAACCTGATAGACCCCTCGCCCATTCCAGAATACGGGAAGATGAAGAAAGGCCAACTTGCCCGGAACCAGACGAGTCAAAACATGTCCCAGAAAGGCGCAGGTCCCCGGCTGACCTAAGCGGCCAAAAAGGTTGGATTGAATGAGCACTCCATCTTTGGCAGAGTTCAAGGCGGAGGCCACCGTGGCCATCTGCTCCTGGGAGACAGCCGTTGCCTGGGCAACAGCCTCCAGATCCAGCTTTAAAGAAAACTCTCCAGACTTTTTCTGGGCGGAGGCCGAGAGCAGCTGGGCCAGGCCCGCCAGAACCAGAGGTTCCGTGCCTGGAAGCGGCTGCAGATGTTGGTGGGCAAACCCTGCCGTCTGGGTAGCCTGAGAGTCGATGACGAAGAGATGACTGTGACGATCTTTGTATTTAGCCCGCAGAATTCGCTTGGAGATGACCGGATGCTCCATGAAGACATCCCCGACCAAAACTATCACCTGGCGTCCCTGCAGGTCTTTCAGACTAAATCCATCATCCCAGCCCAGTTGGGCCAAGTAATGGAAGGCGTCGCCATCCTCGGGAAAGAGGGCAGCGACGTTTTGAGTTCCTAGGACATCACGGGCCAATTTTCCTATCCCCACAGCTTCCTCCAGGGTGAGACCACCCCCCGCCAGAACGCCTAAAGCCTCGGGGCCATGTTTCTTGACCAACCCCTTCAAGGACTTGGCGGCTTGGGAAAGGGCCTCCTGCCAGGGAACATCACGACCCTCTATCTGGGGACAAGTCAGCCGTCGAGGGTGGTCCACCAGCTCGGCTATGGAATTTCCCCGGGGGCAGAGAGATCCCTCGTTGATGGGATTCTCCATATCATAATCCACTGAGATGGGGGATGCCTCGGTGAAACGCGGCGATGAGCGTTGCCATTGCAGAATGAGCCCATCTTGAAGGGAACAGACGGGACAGATCGTCTTGGATCGATTGGCTTTGGAGCCAGCCATAAATACCTCTACCCTATCCAAAAAGGTTGGGCACATCCATGATATCGGCATAGCACATGTCGGGCCCATCTTTGCATAGAAAATAGCGTCCCACTATACAATGCCCGCATTTACCCACACCACAGCTCATATTGCGGTTCATGGACAGGTAAATCTGCTCGGGCTCAAATCCCTCCTCCAGCAGTTTAAGCGTCACGAACTTGAGCATCACCTCTGGTCCACAGGATACGGCGTAACTATTCTTCAAATCGATATTCAGCTTCTCCAGCAAGACGGTCACCAGACCCACCGTTCCAGTCCAGCCAGGCGCGGGAAGGTCGATGGTCACCTTCATATCAACGCCTTTTTTGCTGCCCCACTCTTCAAACTCACTGCGAAAACACAGCTCCTGGGGGGTGCGCGCCCCATACTTGATGGACACCCTTTTAAATTTGCCGATGTCATCTAACAAGGTGTAGATTAAAGATCTCAGGGGTGCCAATCCCACGCCCCCTCCC
Source organism: candidate division Zixibacteria bacterium SM23_81 (assembly GCA_001304015.1). Classification (GTDB taxonomy): domain Bacteria; phylum SM23-81; class SM23-81; order SM23-81; family SM23-81; genus SM23-81. Next base: position 33,642 of record LJUY01000002.1, read on the forward strand.
ACCACTAAGACCTCCTTGCCATAAAGCTTCTCTACGGGATATCCCTTGCCGAAGGGGCCCCTCAGGCCCAGTTTCTGGCCCGCCTTCATCTCATGGAGCGCATCGGTGACCGTCCCCGTGCGCAGAACGGTGATCTCCATTTTCTCGGTCTGGAGGGGGGATGAAGAAGGTGTAAAGGGAGCTTCCCCCAACCCTGGAACGGTGAGCTCCATAAACTGACCGGCCTTGAAGGGAATGGGCTCCTGGGGCTGTAAAAGGAAGGTCTTGATGGTGGGCGTCTCCTCGATCACCTCGAGGATTTCAGTCTCTATAGGATAATAGGGGTTTTGCGCTTTGGCCATGTGAGAAGGCACCTGGTTACTTTTTTGAGGTCTTGTCCGCGGCCAGCAGCTCGCTGAGGCACTGCCGAATGTCTATCTTGCCCATACAGGCCTGGATGCACCGTCCGCATCCTGTACAGGCTATGGCCTGGTAGTTATCCACGAAATAATCGAACTTGCAGGAGAATCGATTTTGAAAACGGTCTAAAAGCCTCGGCTTGGGGCTAAGATTCCCGGCCATACGCCAGTATCCGGGATAGAAACAGACGTCCCAGACCATGGTTCGTTCGGAGTGATCACCCACCTGCTCATCGACCAACAAAAAACACCGGCAGGTGGGGCAAACGTGGGTACAGGCCCCACACTCGACGCAGGAATAAGCAACTCCCTGCTTGGCCCAAAGGGGGTTGATGAGCTGCTTTTTCACCGCTTCCTGATAGGGAGCTGCCGCATGAAAGCGAGCGTTGATCTCCTTCACACGCTGGACCACCGCCTTGCGCTTGGCCTTCATCTTCTCCAGAAGACCTTTTTCTGGCTCGGCAAACAACTCTGAGTGCTCCGCCACCAGGGCTTCACCCTTCTCCGATCCGACCTCCACCAGAATCTGTCCGTCAAGAGGTGCCAGATTCAGATCAAATCCAGATTCTGGATATGGTTTGTAGCCCACCTCGGTGCAGAAACAGGTCTCCCAAGGCTCGGTACAATCACAGGTAATGATGGTGCTGTTTTCCCTTTTGGCTTGATAAAAGGGATCCATGACGTCGTCCGTAAAAACCCGGTCCAAAATCTGAAGAGCCTTCAGACCACAGGCCCTGATGCCCACCACGGTGCTCTTTGTTGCCGTGATCTCCGCTGGTGAAGCCGAGGGGTACTGGGCCACCTTTGTGCGAGGCGGGAAGAAAAGCGCCTTGGTGGTTTCCAGGGCACGAGCTTTTTCAATACAGACTCTGGTCAATTCCTCTTTGGGCAGCCGCTCAAAATGAACCTGGCCTTCCTGATCCTCCACATTGGCATATAAGACGCTGTCGGCCAGAATTTTCTCGAGGAAAAACTCAAACTTCTCGCGATCGGTGACCCACACTTTCACAGGCTCATCCCGTTCTTTTTGAGAAACTTTTCACAAAGTGTGTTGCGTCATTATAACACCGCAGTTAATCCATGTCAAGAAATTTTTTTCATCTCAATAAATATTTGCCAATACCTTGCGAAGCAATCTTTGCATCGGCAATTGCCGTGACCGCATCTAAATTGGTATTTACGATATCTCCTCCGGCAAAAACTCCGGGAATGGAGGTCATCCCATTTTCATCAACTTTGACTTTTTTCATCGCCGTAAATTCAAACTTATCAAGGAGCTTTTTGGGTATAAATGAAAAATCCGGAGCCTGTCCAATGGCCTCGATAACCGTGTCGCCTTCCAGAAACATCTCTTTCTCCTCATAAAAGGTCGGTGCAAATCGCCCCTGATCATCGAACACAGATTTTACCTTCACGCAAAGAAGCCCTTTGACCTGGCCTTTCTCATCCAAATGTACCTCTTTAGGACCCCAACCGGGATTGAATTGTACCCCTTCAGCTTTAGCCTCTTCGATCTCTTCTTCAGTAGCCGGCATGATATCCCAATCTTCCAGAGAGACCGTCTTGGTGATCACTTTTTCATCCGAATACTGTATATTCTGGAGTCTTAAAGCCTCTCGAGCTACATCCATGGCCACATTTCCGCCGCCGATAACAATGACTTCTTTTCCTACTGTACGTTTCTCTCCAATTTTATTATCTCTCAGGAAATCGAGGGCCAATACACATTTCTCGTAATTTCTCACCTTTGTCGAACGGCTTACCGTGGTTCCGATTCCTAAGTAAAGTGCATCATAGTCCTTTAAGAGGTCCTCGAACGATATATCCCGACCGACATTGGTATTGAACTTGAATTCAACCCCCAAAGAGGCTATATAGCTTACATCTCTATCAATGCTTTCAATGGGTAATCGATAGAGTGGCGGCCCGATGCGCAACATACCGCCTCCGCCGGGCAACTCATCGAATACAACAACCCTATGGCCTTTCAAGGTCAGGAAATAAGCCACCGCCAAACCGCCCGGTCCCGCTCCGATGACAGCGATGTTTCTGCCTGAGGGCTTGGCTGGCTTTTGCTCCAATGTCGACTTGTAATCTTTAATGGTATCCGCCACATATCGTTTCAGCCACCTGATGGCCAAGGCCTCACCTCTCAACCGCAATGAGCAGGCATCCTCGCAATGTTTCATACAGACCCTTCCACAGATGGAAGGAATGGGATTGTCCTCGAATATCTTTTGCAGGGACTCGTCAGGTTTGTCTTCGTAAATGGCGTGAATGTATTCGGAGATCTTCATATGTGCCGGACAGGCTTCCTCGCAGAGTTTACACTCAAGACAACGTGCCGCTTCTCTTCTGGCCTCTTCTTTATTGTATCCGATGACCTGCTCGACAAAGGAGAGTTTCCTTTCCTCTGGGGCCACTTCAGGCATTTGGATACGGTCAGGCTCAAACAGGGCATATCGCAGATCAGAAGCAAATCCTTCATATTCTTCCCTGCGGTGCGATAGACTTGCTTTTAACACAGAATACTGCTCTGGGGGGAGAAACTTTTCTTTATCCGTTTTTTCGTCTTTGGGCATGAAGACAAAAGTGTTGGCATCAAAATGGATGTGGAAATAGTCCCTGGAAAGCCGTAGGGAGCCTGGAGGGCATATATCCACACACAATCCGCAGAAACAGCATCGTCCGTAATCCAGTTGAGGCCTCTCATTTTTCTGCCCCGTTTTGGTCTCTAACCCAGATATTTCGACCATGTTGATGGCCTCGTTGGGACAAATATCAGCGCAATTCCCGCAACCAGTGCACTTCTCCCAATCGTTGAGATGAAATCCCCTATATCTTTGCGCGGGTTCTTTCGACTCAAAGGGATACCTCAACGTCTTCGGTTTTTTGAAAAGATAACCTGCTGATTTGAATGGACTGAGTAGACTTCGCTTTGCCATGGTAATTATTTTCTCTCAACGTTATCGATTATCTGTCTATTTCTGGAGCGACGACGTATAAGCTGATCATGATATTTCCCACATCGGCGATGCTGGCATTCTTCAATGCCTTTTCCAGAACCGTCAAGCCATGGGGATAGGAAGGGGTTCTGAAGTGTACCCGATACGGTTTATCCTCACTATTACTCACTAAATAAAGGCCCAGCTCTCCGCGGGAAGACTCAACCCTCACATAAGCCTCTCCTTTTGGGATATTCCATTTGAACGGGTTAGGGATTCTGTGATAAACCTCTCCCTCAGGCATAGCATCAAGCAGTTTGAAGATCATGTGAACGCTTTCGATCATCTCGTCCCGAATCACCCAAATCCTGGAGTAGGCATCGCCCTCTTCTCTGGTAGGGACTTCCCAGGGCACTTTATCGTAAGCGGCATAGGGCGCAACCTTCCTGATATCGTACTTCATGCCGGTGGCCCTCAGAATTTGACCTGTCGCTCCCATTTCCTTTGCCTGCTCCTGGCTTATTTTCCCTACTCCTTTGGCCCTCTCGTAAAACAGACGGTTCTCAAAAAAAGTGGCATCGTAATCCGGAACACAACCGCCTATAGAATGCAATGTGCTGACCATCTTATCTTTAAATCCCTCTGGAAAATCACGCCTCACCCCACCAGGCCATATGTAGATGTGATACACTCTGCCGCCGGTAAGCTCCTCGAAGAGGTCTAGTAGGAGGTCCCTGTGATACATGGCCCACTGAGCCACAGTATCGAAACCAAGCATGTTGGCATAAGCCCATAAACCAAATAGATGAGAGCCTATCCGGGCAAGCTCAAGATAAATGCTTCGCACATAATGAGCTCTTTGCGGCACTTCAATTCCGGCCAGTTTCTCGACGGCCATCGCGTAGACCATTTCCATCGAGTCTGGTTCTACTACATTTATCCTACACACCATAGGAAAATTCTGTATCCAGGTTCTGTATTCCATGAGCTTTTCGAACCCGCGATGGAGATAACCAGGGTTGGCAATGGCTTCCGAAATGCGATCGCCTGTGACCTTCAAGGTGATGCTGAAATTTCCCACCATTCCCAAATGCTGAGGACCGAAATATAATTCCAACTCTCTTGGCGGGTGCTCTTTGTCGACAAGAGATTTTTTGCTCACAGTCTCCAACCTTCTTCAGCCTTCTTCATAAACTGAGCACGCTCTTGTGGGTTCATCTCCCCTACATCTATCACTACTTCGATAGCCCGATCCAAATCGGCTAAAGCCTTTTTTATACTGTTCATCAAATACTCTTTAATAGGTACCCCTGAGTACGGCAATTTTAGGGTAAGACTCACTTGATTTTCATGAAATACCACGTCCTCGATCATCCCCAAACCAACTAAACTATCGTCAATCTCAGGATGCATCACCTCAGCTAACGACTGATCGACCTGCTCTTGGGTAATCTTTTTCATGTCCTCATTCTATTCTGTTTTGTATACCTTCTCTTACTTCTTTTTCTCCTCGACCACAGGGATGTTATCAAAAACTTCTTTGACATATTCTCTGGTATCGAAGTCCTTTCTAAAAGGAGGTATACTATAGTCCCTTTCCAGGAGAAGAGGTATCTGCCTGGGATGACCTTCAAAGTGTATTCCGAAAAGTTCATGGAGTTCACGTTCATAGGGCTCGGCATTTGCAAAAACAGGGATTATCGTCATAAACTGCGGGTTTTCCCTGGAGATCCTGGTCTTCAGGATGATATTTGTTTTCTCCTTTATCGAATATTCATAATTGTCCTGGAGATAGGCGGAGAGAATGTAAACCAGCTCGAACTCGTTGTCCTCTATCCAGTCTACACAGGATACCAGGCCTAAATGCTGGTATCCTCCAGTCTTCAAAAAGTTTAAGACAGACAGGACTGCGTCTTTTCTGGTGGTTATCACCATTCTGTCGTCTTCCGGAGCAGCGACCTTGATGTCACTGAAGGTTGCCTCGAGTTTTTCCTTAAGCGATCTGTTCAACTTGATCCTCTAGTGGGAATAATGGTGGCCATTCAAGTTCACCAAAAAGCTGTTCCTGATTTGCTCGATACAGATGGTAATTGCTTCGATAGCGTTTGTAGCCGTCTGCCATATCCTTATCAATCAATGTCCACAGATGGGTGACGGCCACAAAGATGGCTTCGGGCCTGGGCATACACCCGGCAATCCAGCCATCTATGGGAATGTATTTATCCAGACGCTTTATGGTATTATACGAATCCCAATACATCCCTCCGTTTATGGGACAGGAGCCGAAACCCACGGTGAACTTCGGTGACGGCATCTGTTCGTATGTCCTGATGATGGCCTTCAAGGTCTTCACAGAAACATACCCTGTGATTAAAAATAGATTCGCCTGCCTGGGAGTAGCCACCGGAATGACCCCAAATCTCTCCGCATCCCAACGGGCTGTTATGACGGGCGGCACCTCGATAATTCCACAGCCCGTGCAAAAATAGATGGCATGGAGGGAATACTTGTGTCCCATTTTTGCTGGGGCCTTTAACCATTTGATGATCTGATTTCGATCCATTCGTTATCTCCTTATGATCAACACGATTATCATCCCAATAAAGGCAATAAGTGTAGGCCATCGCCACAGATACCTCATCGCCTGCTCGATCCTCAAACGGGGCAAAGCGGCATTGATGAACAGACCCAGGACGAACACCACCAGCATTTTGAGAAAAAAAATCGGTGGATTGCCGGCGCCGCCCAAAAACAGGTTGACAAAAAGGGCGATGCCGATGAACAGATTCAAGCCATGCTGGATAGTTGCCAGGGCCAAGAATGAACCGCCATATTCCACCATGGGCCCAGATGAAATTTCCTGCGCCGCCTGAGTGATTTCGAAGGGCCTGATGCCCAAGATTGCTGGCAGTATGAGAATATAGGCGATTCCAGATAAGAACAAAGGCAAAGACGTGAGAGCCCAACTTGTATTTTGCTGCATGCTGACGATATTGACAATTGATAGGGTCTTATAGTGTGTCATCACCGCCAGCAGGATAACTAATAAGGGAACCTCATATCCTAAGGCGAGGGTCAACTTACGGGAGATACCTATGCTGGCATTGGGATTCGCCGCCTCACCGCCACTGAGGGCAATCCCGAAGGGTGCAAGAAGCATCACATAAAGAATCACCAGCATACCACCTGAGCTACTTAAAGGGCAGATTTTGCCCATGGGCAAAAACAAAATTAACACCAGTGAACAGGCTAAGGAGAAGAGGACGCCTAAGGTGAACATATTTCCGTGGCTGACACTCTTTTGACTGAACAGTCGAATGACATCGATGACCGGCTGGGTGATCGGCGGACCATAACGCCAATGGATTCTTGCCATGATCTTCCTGGCCAATCCTAGAAAAAACATCCCAATCAGCAACGCTAAAATCGGGGCTAGAATAACCTCGACAATCCGCATTACCACAGGCTCCATTTTAATTGAACAAAAATCAACAAAGCCAAAAACAGCACGATGTACATCACATAGTGACCGATATAACCAGTGTACATCTGGCGTATTCCATGGCAAACGTTCTGGGTCCATCCTGCCAGCTTGATACAAAATCCGCCGATAAAATCTTTGAAATAAGGAGAGATCATCCGGTACAGAGGATTATAAAAATCAACCGTGTAATGATATCTATCTTTTGGAATGGCTGCTCCGGCCGCATAGGTGTCCTCTTGAGCAACAGGCACTGCTTTTGGACCTGCTTTAAAAATGAGCCAGACGATAACACAGGCTGCCACAACCGCGGCAAAAATGTTAATGGTATTCAAGGTGCCGGTCTCTGAGGCGATTCCCCAAGTGGTGACGTTCAAGGATTGGAAACCGAATGATGTCCCAATCGTGTTGATAACCTTAAGAGGTATTCCAGGAAGGATACCAAAGAGAAGAATAACAAGGGAGAGAATGATCATGGGAAGTTGCATGCTGAAGGGGGCTCTTGCGACCATTTTATATTTTTCAGGAAGCTGCCCCAAAAAAATATGATGAACAAACTTATAGCAATAAAGAATGCACCCCCAGGTTCCAATTAAAGCAGCAAAAGCCAGAAATGGATGACCCTCAAGAATCAGTGTCTTGTAGATCAACCATTTGGAGACAAATCCATTAGTCAAAGGGATCCCAATCAGCCCCGATATGCCCAGCAGCGCCCCGATAAAAGAAACGGGCATCCTTTTGATGAGGCCTCCCAAGCTGTCCAGATCCCTTTGTCCTCCTGTTCTGTACTGAACAGCTCCCACACTCATGAAAAGAAGGACGATATATACGGCGTGGTTCAGAGTATGGAATATCCCTCCCGCCAGCCCCAGACTGGTACCGAATGCAATCCCCAAAATCATATAGCCCCCTTGCCCGATGGCAGACCAGCCCAGCAGCTGCTTGGCATCGTTCTGCAGGAGAGCGATAAAGGTCGAGACCACTATGGTAATGGCCCCCAGCCAGGCAAGGATATAGTTGAACTTGAAAATTCCTGGTCCTAAATTGAGTGCCCTGGCAGCGCCGACAATCACGTATATGATGAGAAGGAAACCGTACATGCCCATTCGGGTCAGCATACCGGATAGGACACCATTGAAAGAAGTGGGGGACTCTGCGTATGCATCAGGCAGCCAGGTATGAAGGGGCATCAGGGCATTTTTAATCGCAAAGGCAATGCCGAAAAGAATGAAGAGGAATAAGAGATATCCCGAGGAAGCAGAGGGAACCAACTTCGAAAGTGTCGCGATATGTAGCGTTCCGTATATGGCATAGAGGGACAACATGCCAATAAGCATTGACACAGAGCCCACGATGGACATGATGATATACTTCATCCCGGCCCCTAAGGCGCGTCCACGGTTGTAGCTGATCAGCAGGAAGGTTGACCAGCTCATGATTTCCCAGAAGACAAAAAAGGAGACAAAATCACCAGCGAAAACGATGCCCAGCATTGAGGCATTGGCCAATAGCAACATCAGATAATAGAAATCGGTTCTTTCCCTGTCCTTCACGTAGTCCCAGGAGAAGATGACAGAAAGAGCGCCTAAAATGGAGATGGCCATGGCAAAGAACCAGGCGAGCATGTTTGTTCTTAAAATCAATGGCAAACCCAAGAAGCCAAAATAAAAAGGACTTTCCATGGTTTTGCCATATAAGAAGGCCATCATCACCGCCAAGGCCACAGAGCTGATGACAGCAAATGGGTCTCGAATCTGAGGACAGATCTTGCCGAAAAGGTAACTAAGCAATGCGCCACCAAAGGCAACTATCAGCAAAAGTTCCAAACTCATCCTAAAACGCTCCTGATATATTCCATTCGGTGAAGAAGTTCTGATGCGGCAGAATTCAAAACCTCGATAACAAGCTGGGGATAAATTCCCATCACCAAGATAAATGCCACAAAGACAACCATCGGAATTAAACCGGCCACTGGAGCATCTTTCCTTTCTGAATTTCCATTTGCTTTCTTAAAATAAAGAACCTGCACCACACGGAAGAAATAGGCCCCTTCAATGACCGTGCCCAGGAGCACAAGCCCGATAAGCACGGTGAAGAGAATCTCCTCTTTGGCCAGGGCAGCGCGAACAATCAGAAACTTGCTGGGAAATCCAACAAAGGGGGGCAGACCTACCAGGGAAAACGCACCGATGGTGAAGGCCAGGGAGGTCAAGGGCATTCGCTTCCCCATGCCCTCGAAAGCAGAAATTTCCATCGAACCGCTTCGATAGATCATGTACCCAGCAGTTAAAAACAGCAGGCCTTTGCCCAAGGTGTGACTGACCAGCTGGAACAGCCCTCCGGTAAGAGCATAAGAGGTTGCTATGGCCATGGCAAATACAATTAATCCCATCTGTCCGATGCTGGAATACGCAAGCATCCTTTTGATGTTGTTCTGGGCGAAAGCACACATTTCGCCGATTAAGAGAGTCAAGACTCCCAAGAACGCAAAAAACATGAACATATTCGTAGCACCAAATATCGTGAAGAGCACCCGGACCACGGCATAAAGACCGACTTCAATGGCGATCCCTGAGAGAATCGCACTGATCGATGACGGGGCAGAGGAATGTGCATCGGGCAACCAGGCATTCAACGGAAATATCGCTGCCTCGACGCCCAGCCCGGTGATGATAAGCACCATAGGCACAAAGACGGAGATGGAACTGGCTGATTCGATTTGCTGAGCCAGGTCCGCCATGTTGAGGGTACCGAAAAGTCCATACAGCAATCCGATGCCAATCAGCAGAAAACTTGATCCAACCGCACCTTGAATCAAGTACTTGATGGCTGATTCAATACCGGCTCGATCTCCAATATAGGCCACCAGAGCATAGGACGAAATGCACAGAATTTCAAAAAAGACAAACAGGTTAAAGATATCCCCGGTCAGCACCACCCCTGTGGCTCCGGCAAGAAGCAGAAGATAGAGCATATGGTACTTCTCTTTCGGTCCTTCGGTGATATAAGCCAAGGCATAGACGGCTACCAAAAGCCCTGCAAGAGCGATAAGAGCGGAAAACAGAACCCCGACGGGACCGGCGACAAGATTGATGCCAAAAGGAGGAGGAAAACCTCCAATCTCGACCACGATGGCCTGTTTTAAAACGTCAGGAATGAGCCTTAAGGCAAGTGCAAAGTTAAAAATGAAGGCAACCACCGGAATGTATTTTACAATTCTTTTTGAAATTAGCCCAAATAAAGGCAGGGCAAAGGCCAGTCCTAAAGGGACAGCAATTAAAAGAACAGGATTTACCATCGTAGCTCCTTTATACGCCGTAGATCAAGAACACCGTAATGATGATAAAGCCTGATGGCCAAAGAGAGAGCTAAAGCCAGAACCGCCACGCCGATGACAATCGCCGTCAGTACCAGCGCCTGAGGAACGGGATCAACCATAGGTGCGGCTTCCATGGCAGACTTTGAAAAGATAGGGGCCGTTCCTTTACTGATATAACCCACGGAGACTAGAAACAGATTCACACCTGTTTCAAGAATGCTCAGACCGATGATCACCTTGATCAGGTTATGTTTGACCAGCATGATGAAAAGCCCGATGAAGATGAGCCCAAATGATCCTATGTAATATACATGATTCTGCAAAAAATCAAACGCGTTGGAAATGCCCATCTCTATCTCCTATGATCTCTTCAGAAATCTTTGGACGGTAACTTAAAAAGAGAATTTCCAACGGTATTCATTCACTTTCCTCCACTAAATGGTCGATCACGCCAGCCAGCTCGGATCCCACTTTAAATCCGATGGCGATATAGATGATCGGAATGATACCTGCGCTGAATAACGAATTGAGCTCTCCCTTGGGCAGATAGTTGGAGAGAAAATAACCCCCACCCACGGCCAAACCCACCAGACCAACTACGATAAAAACCAATCCACCCAGTGATTCCACCGTTTTGCTGGCAGTTTCGCTGATCCGTCTTCCCCGACACCCCAGGTACACCAAGACAAAGGCAGAGGCGACGACAGCACCTCCCTGAAAACCGCCACCAGGAGTGAGATGTCCATGGATGAAAATATAGGCGCCAAAAAGAAGGATAAGTGGAAATAACAATCGGCAGCCTGTATACAGCACCAAGCTTGCCGGCTCAACGTCTCTTTTTTCCTTTTTCCTTCGAGTCGCCAAAACAGCGCCCAGGCCAATCGCTGCCACAAAGAGGACGGTCACCTCGCCGAGGGTATCAAATCCCCGATAATTGACCACCACCGAGGTGACGATGTTGGAAGCTCCGGTCTGTTCCTTTCCTCTACCAATATAGTATTCTCCGACTTTGGTCTTGGCAGCTCCAAAAGGAATCTCATTCAGAGCTGTGGCAATACCCCAGGCAAGGACTGATATTAGAAAAAGGCTGATGATGGCTCTCATTCCTCATATCTCTTGGTTCGCCTGATGGCGATAATAAAGACAGCGGTGACCAATGCCGCTCCGATGGACGCCTCTGCCATGGCCACATCCGGGGCTTGTAGGAAATAAAACAAGATCGCCGCGATCAAGCTCACCATGCAGGAAGCTATGACCGCGCTCATTAAATCTTTGAAAATGAGTGCTGCAATAGCAGCGCTGAGCATTAAAAGGGTCAGTAAGGAAACCACGAATATCATGTTTTCTCCCGAAATTCCTCAAAGTCTTTGGTTTTATCCACCACGCTTCTATCGCACAGAGAAACGCCGCTTTTACGGGAAGCTCTGGCGATGGCATGGCTTGAGATGGGATTAGTAACCAGCACAAACAGGGCAATAAGCAAAGCTTTCCATAACCAGGCCGGCTCCATGATGCCCACTCCAACAATGGTGAGAAAAGCACCTAATGTCGTGCATTTTGTTCCTGCTTGAATTCTGTTATAGACATCGGGCAATCTAAGGACACCAAAATTTCCGAGAAAGAGAAATATGATTCCCACTCCGGTGATGGCCACGCCGAATACATCCATTTAGATTCCCCTTTCCAGAAATCGAGCAATAGCGACTAATCCGACAAAGGCCAATAAAGAATACACTAAAGCAACATCCAAGTAGACATATCTTTTAAAAACAAAACCTAAAAGCACAAGTAAAGCGACGACAGTGGTGGTCATGGTATCCACCGCCACAGCTCTATCCGGAGCAGTAGGACCTCTCAACATACGTAAAAGACACAGAAAAATTCCTATGGCCATGATGGCTAAAAAAACGACCGCAATTGTCTGGCTCATGAAAATATCACCCTTAAATATTTCTCAAACCTTTCCCCAATGATCTTTGTCGCCTCATCCATATTTTCTGACTGAACGTTGATCCAATGAATGAGGAGCGTATCACCCAGGATGTCCAATGTAAAAGTGCCTGGCGTCAAGGTAATCGAATTGGCCAGGATCATCTTGGCAATATCCTGTTTCAATGTCGTCTTAATCACCACGATTCCCGGTTTGATGGGCATCTTTGGATGAATCACCCGATAAGCCACATCGAGATTTGCCTTCACAATTTCTATGAAGAGCACGATAGTAAAGGCGATGGAGAAGGCGATTCTTTTCAAGCTTATCGGCGGCAGTCCTAATTTGAGATAGTTTTTAGATAAAATTAAGGAAAGAATGAGACTGAGCAGAATGCCAACGCTGAATTCTTGCCAGTGAAAGCTTGAGGTGAGGGCTAACCATATGATCAGCAGGATGAAAAAGAGATAAAAGAAATTTCTTCTCTGATGGGATGCTTCAGGGGCTGTCTTTGCCATCTAGAGATGTCCTTTCTAAAATGATGAACGTCTTGCCGAAAAAGCTTCTCTTCAGGAAAGATCACCTATCGATCCAGCTCTGTGCTCATATCGGAGCCGTTACTTGCAAGTTGGGCGACCCATCAGGTTCTCCCTATGATGGAAGAGCCGCCTGGGGAATTTTCTGTTGGAGTATGCCCCAGCATATCGGCTTCGATTTCAAGGGCAGCAAAATAACAAGACCACAAAGGACTGGTCTCGGAACTTACATAGAGCCCATCACGCAGACCGGATGACAACGCTGCCCAAGCTATCAGAAGAGATAGACATGGATGAGAGCAGTTTTGGAATCAGAAAGCGAAATTGGGCGCTGCTGGCAAAGACCTATCATGTGGAGCGTCTATTAAAGCAAGGGCAAGCTGCTCAGCTTGCCGATGACCTATGGGACCAGATTGAAATGGATGCCATCGCCGAAGGTTTCAGCAAAGCCAGACAAATCGTCGCGCACCGATCAGTGACCTGCCCAGAATCCGCTTGGCCTTTCGCACAAACCATATGTTCATGGGCAAGGATCATGACAGATCCAAGGGCGGAGATGACATCAACAGCATCGAAGTGTTCTGCTGTTATGCCAACCATCGGCGCCATTAGAGGATAGCCTTTCTCAAGAGAATCTCTATCTGGAGCCAAAAAAAGCCGTGGTGCCTTTTCTCTATAGAGAGGAAGACCTGGCCCCGACGCTCAAAAAATATATCAACCAGCAGGTTATCAAAAAACGAACTTAACCAAATATTCCAAATAAGTTACCAATAATAGAATATTTCAAGGAGAAAGTCAAGCACACTTTTAGCCATACCCCCAAATTGGTGCAAAAAGATGCTCATTATGGAAAAGGCTATCGCTTTCCACAAGGAGAGTGCTCATATTTGATAGTTCGCATCAATCCATAAAAAAGCTAAATCCAAGAGGTGAACGATAATTCAATATCAAACCCTCAACAGATGCGCGGAAGAAGCTCCCCGGCGGGCAGATCTATGACTCTGCTCCCACCGATTTTGGTTCTCAGAACGGCCAGGCGGGGATGTTCCTCCACCACCTGACCGATCCTGGCCGCCTCCCTCCCCAGAGGATCCTTCTTCAAAATTGAAAGGACCTTCTCGGCCTTCTGTGGAGCCACGAAAAGAACCATCTTCCCCTCGTTGGCCACGTAGAGAGGATCTAAGCCTAACAGCTCGCTGGCTCCCCTGACCTCGTCTCGCACGGGGATTTGGTCCTCTTCTACCTGGATGCCCACCTGCCGATCCGCGGCGATCTCGGCCAATACGGTCCCCAGCCCGCCTCGCGTGGGGTCCCGCAGGCAATGGACCGAAAAAAGGGGGTTCAGAACGCTCTGAACCAATGTCACCAGAGAGGCGCAATCGCTCTTTAGCTGGCTGGCAAAAGCAAATCCTTCCCGCTGGGAAAGGACGGTGATGCCGTGGTCGCCGATGGGACCGGTGACCAGGATCTGGTCCCCCACCTGGATTTTTTGGGGCGAGAGCTCTACGTTCGACGGCACCACTCCCACGCCGGTGGTGTTGACGAACAGACCGTCGCCCTTGCCACGTTCCACCACCTTGGTGTCCCCACAGAGCACCTCTACCCCAGCGCCAACTGACTCCTGGCTGGCCGAGGTCAAGATTCTCTCCAAATCCTGCAGGGAGAAGCCCTCCTCGATGATGAGAGCAAGGCTCAAATAGAGGGGTCGGGCACCCACGCAAAGGAGGTCGTTTACCGTGCCGGCCACAGCCAGCTTTCCGATGTCCCCTCCGGGGAAGAACAGGGGTTGAACCACGTAGGAATCGGTGGTGAATGCCAGCCGCTGGCCATTAGTTTCAAAGAGGGCACTGTCCTCCAACCGAGCAAGAATGGGATGACCGAAATGCTTCAGGATGACACTTTGAATGAGATCACGGCTCATGCCACCACCGGCGCCATGGGCCATGGTTACCCGGCTTACTTCTTGACCGTGATTTTCTTCACCAGGCACTCTCGCCCCTCCTTGATGGTCACCCCAGACTGGCCGCAGCGGGGACAGGCCAGGATGGGGAGCAGAAAATGGGCCTCCGGGCCTGGACAGGGAGGCGCTCCCTCAAAGCCACAATGCGAGCACCGTATCAAAGCGGGCTGGACGATAATCTCCACACACGCCTCGCGAGATATGGGCTTGTGAGAAAAGAACTCCTGCAGCCAAAACCGCACCTGCTCTTCACTGAGCAGGGTGAGCTCCCCTATCACCACCACCACCCGTTCTATCAGCTGGGCCTCGTTCTCTTGAGCGGTACGAAAGACCACGTCCACGATCTGCTGAGCAATGGAGAACTCGTGCATGGGATCCTCAGGCCTCAGCACCTGATCCCGCCATCAATCCTAGAGCCTCTATCACATCCTTAGTCCCTTGATCCTGAACCAAACTGGTCTTGACCACTTGAGCCCCAGGATTGACCGCCAACACATCTTTCTTCAACTCCTCGGGATCCACCTTCATGGGTGCCGCCAGTTCCACTTTATTAATGGCCACCACGTCGGCTCCTCGAAAAATATGCGGGTGCTTCACCACCATGTGGGGGCCTTCCGTGACGGAGATGACCACTAACCTCTTGTGGGCACCGAGAGGAAACTCAGCGGGGCAAATGAGATTTCCCACGTTCTCGATAAAGAGCAGGTCCAGCTTCTCCAAAGGTAGCTCTCTCAGAGCCTTGCCCACCAGGTTGGCATCCAGGTGACACTCCTTGCCGGTGTTCACCTCCACCACCTGGGCCCCTTTCTCCACAATCCTGTCAGCGTCGATAGTCGTCGTCAAGTCGCCGGCCACCACCCCTATCGTTTTGGTCTGGCATAAACGGCTGGAAAGGCGCTCTATCATGGTTGTCTTTCCGGAACCCACAGAGCCCATCACGTCTATGGCCAAGATGCCGTGCTTCTCCAACAGCTGACCATTGGCCTGGGCGAGTTGCTGGTTCCGTTTAAGCAAATCCTCCTCCAGCTCGATGTCAAAGCTCTCCCCTTCCTGGAATTCGATGACCTTCATCCTTTCCCCCTAATGCTGAATCTCCAAACGTCTATATCGAAATTGCGCAGCACAGGCCCCTTCTGAAGAAACCATGCAGGCCCCCACGGGATGCTCTGGCTTACAGGCTTGATCGAACAAGGAGCAGTCCAAGGGGGTCTTTCGACCTCGTAAAATGTGCCCGCAGATGCAGCCGGGATGCTCCGCCGGTGGCTCCACCTGGACGGAAATCGCGGTCTCTGCGTCATGATCGAGATATCGTTCTGCCATAAACAATCCACTGTCTGGGATCGTTCCCAAGCCTCGCCACTGAGACTCCCCGGGCTGAAAGATCTCCTCCACCAAAGCTCTCGCTCGGGGATTACCCTCATCAGGGACCACCCGCCGATACTGATTCTCCACACGACTCCTCCCTCCCACAATCTGTGTCACCAGCATCAGTATCGACTGCAGGATATCGGTGGGCTCAAAGCCAGAGATCACACATGCGACTCCATGATCTCTGGCCAGAAATTGATAGATGCTGCGGCCCGTGATGGCGCTCACATGCCCCGGACAGATGAGACCGTGGAGACCCAGCTGATCGTCATCCACCAGGGCTTTGAGAGCTGGGGGAAGCACCTTATGTCCCACCAGAACGTAGAAATTGCTCACGCCTAGCCTTTGGGCATCCGCGATGGCCGCTGCCACGGATGGGCTCGTGGTTTCAAAGCCGATGCCCAGAAAGACCACTTTTTTATCCGGATAGCGCCTGGCCAGGTTGAGGGCGTCTGCGGGGGAGTAAAGCAAACGAACGTCGGCTCCTCGACCACGCTCGTTTATGAGGGAGGAACTTGAGCCGGGGACCCGCAACATGTCTCCAAAGGTGGCTATAACCACATCATCGCGACGACTATAGGCAACGGCTCGATCGAGGTATCTGTTTGGGGTCACACAGACAGGACATCCCGGACCAGAGAGCAGGCTTACATTGGGTGGCAGAAGATCTCTGAGACCATATTGAAAGACGGCCATGGTGTGCGTGCCGCACACTTCCATGAGGACGATTTCACGGCGGCCAGCTACCTGAGCAATTCTCCTAGACAGCTCCCGGCAGAACTGTGCGTCACGGTATTCATCCAGGTGTTTCATGGGCCAGCATTTCCCTCAGCAGAGAGAGGGTTTCCTCAGCCTCTTCTTGTTCTAGCTTCTGAAGGGCAAAGCCGGCATGAACCATGATGTAGTCGCCGACCTTCACATAGGCCAGGAAACGCAGATCCACCTCCCGGCTCATTCCCCCAATCTCGGCCAGGCCCTTTTCTCCCCGAATCTCAATCACCTTCATGGGAACGCTTAAACACATGATGCCTTCTTTTACTGGTTGAGTTGCTCGAAACTCGTTTTTCGATGTCGAAGCTGGTCACGTTTTTGTGAATCGTAACTCGTAATTCGTGATCCGGAACCCGGTGTCCGGGAATCGGGATCCGGGAACCTTGAAAATCCGAGATCCGCAAAAAGATGTCTATTTTTTGCTGCTTACTGCATTCTGCCTACTCTTTTTTCCCTGCCAACTGCCTCTGCCAACTGTCACTGTCATGTCTATTGCCATTGCTATTGCCACGATTCAGGATCAAGGCTTTCGGTTTTGATATCCGGCAACGGCCGCCTGCCCTAAAGCTATGCCGCCATCGTTTGGCGGAACCTTTTGGTGAAGCAACGGTTCAAACCCATCCCGGCGTAACAGATCTACGGTCAGCTCGGTGAGCAGCTTGTTCTGGAAAACGCCCCCGGAGAGAGCCACCCTGCTGAGGTTTGAGACCGCCCGGATATGGCGGCAGCCCAGGCCGACCAACTCAGCCACCGACTGGTGAAAACGACGAGCGATCTCGGGTATGGTCATATGGCGCCTCAGGTCTTGGAGAAGCTCGCTGAAAAGCGGATTGGGATCGACGGTGATATAGTCGCCTTTCCGAGATATGGACCAGGAGTAGCCCGGCAAGGGATCAGAGATGTTCTCTGCCGTCACCTGAAGGTTCACCGCTGCCTCCCCCTCATAGGTGTTGTGCTGGCAGAGGCCCAACAGTGAAGAAACCGCGTCGAAGAGGCGGCCCATGCTGGAGACCAGGGGGGCATTGTAACCCCGGACGAGCATCTGCAGAACGCCCTCGAGATGCTGGGCATTTAGATGGCTAAAAAGAGACCGCTCCCAAGTCCCGAGCTCAGGTCCGCAAAGGGAGTAAAGATGGCTCAGGGCCATGCGCCAGGGCTCCCGGTTGGCCACATCCCCTCCCGGCAGGGGCACGTAACGCAGCTGACCCATACGGTGGAATGCCTTGTAGTCTGCCACCATGAACTCCGCCCCCCAGATGTGACCATCGGCCCCGTACCCAAGACCGTCGAATACCACTCCAATGACCGGTTCCACCACCCCATTCTCGGCCATGCAGGCGCCTACATGAGCGTGATGATGCTGAACGGCGACCCTTTTTAGCTCCTTCTGGCCCCCCTCGCTCAGCTCTCGGGCAAAGCGAGTGGATAAATACTGGGGATGAAGATCATGGGCTACAATCATCGGCTGCACCCGGAAGAGGTGCTGAAATCTCTGAATCATGTTGAGGTAAAATTGGTAGGTTTCTGCGTTCTTCAAATCTCCGATGTGCTGGCTGAGGAAGGCGTTGTCTTCACGGGTGAGACAGAATGTGCTTTTCAGCTCGCCACCACAGGCCAGGATCGGGGGGGATTCAAAAGGAAGCCGGATGGGGCTTGGGGCATAGCCTCTTGCCCGACGTATGGGCATGGGTTGGCCCGCGATAAACCGGAAGATGGAATCGTCACAGCTGGTGTGGATCTCTCGGTTGTGAAAGAGATAGGCGTCGGCGATCTGGGACAGCTGTTCGCGAGCTTCTTGGTTGCTCCTCACCAGAGGTTGATCGCTGAGGTTGGCGCTGGTGGCCACTATAGCGACAGGATCCCCCTCCAGTAACAGCACGTGAACCGGGGCGTAGGGCAACATCACACCCAACGTGTTACTCCCCGGCGCCACCTGTGCTGCGATGGGAGAGTCGGCTCGACGTTCCAGGATAACGATGGGGCGCATGGGCGTGGAGAGGAGTTGTTCCTCGGCGGGAGAGAGACGGCAGTAAGACCGCACTCGATTCAGATCCAGGGACATGATGGCCAACGGCTTGGTGGGCCTGTTCTTTCGGCGACGGAGCCTGGCCACAGCCTGATCATTGGTGGCATCGCAGCAAAAATGGAACCCTCCGATGCCCTTGACGGCCACGATCTGGCCACGCCGTAATCGCTCAATCGCCTCCTGTAAAGCCTTCTCACCCCGAGCTTGGTATCCCTTCTGGTCGCGGAACCAAAGATGGGGTCCGCATATGGGACAGGCGTTGGGCTGGGCGTGATAGCGACGATCTTCGATATCCTCATATTCTCTCTGGCACTGGTCGCACATGTTGAAGGCTCTCATGGTCGTCATGGGACGATCGTATGGCATATCGGAGATAATCGTAAAGCGAGGGCCGCAATCGGTACAGTTGATAAAGGGGTACCGATGGCGCCGATCGCGGGGATCCAACAACTCCTCCTGACAACGCCGGCAGAGGCAGATGTCTGGTGGAACCAGAACGAACTCCTCATCAACTAGGGCGCTCTCCCGGACGGAAAAGGTCTCCAGGCCCCTGGGTGGTTGGCTCTGAATCCGCTTGGTCACAACGTTGGCCATGGGCGGGGCGTCTTCCGAAACCCGTCTATAAAACTCCTCCACCCGGTCCCGGGAGCCCTCAACCTCGATGACGACTCCCCCCGAAAAATTGCGTACCGAGCCGGCTAAATCGTTCTCTCGCGCCAGCCGATGAACAAAGGGGCGGAAGCCAACACCCTGAACCACACCCCTAAGTGTTATCAACGCACCGATCATGGCGTTACCTTCCTGGAGGAAACAAGGTGAAGAATAAAAAAGGTCACCAGGAGCGTGACCACGGGGGAAAAACCGGCTCGTGACCTCATCACAACATCGCTCCAGATGGTTCAAAGAACCCCGATATCAACCAATGGGCAGCGATTGCACTCGCTCCAAGAATTCCCGGGAACCCACCCGGTTCAGGGCAAAGCCCAGCTCTTCCGGGGAAATGCCCATCGCCAATCCCAGCAGCTGAGGATAGTACACGACTGGCAAATTGTACTCCACCTCGAAGGTCTTGCCTATTTTCTTCTGGCTTACCTCCAGCATTACATCACAGGTCCCGCACTGCAGCACCAAGGCATCGGCCCCGGTCGCTTTGGCCGAGTCCAGAGTCATCTTGGCGACCTTCTGAGCGGTGGGCTCATCGATGCCCAGGACACCACCCCCGCAGCACGAAATTCGACTTGAGTGGTAGAGAGCCTGAGCCCCGGTGATCTCGATGAGCTGCTCCAGGCTTTTGGGATCTTCCGGGTCTTCAAAGCGGTCATGGATCTCTGCCGGCTTCAAGTAGTGACAACCATAGAAAGGCGCCACGGCCAGGCCGGAAAGGGGTTGACGAATGTGTTTCCTCAGTTGATCTAGACCCACCTCCTCATAGAGGATACGCACGAAATGCTTCACTTTCGTCTTCCCGGAGTAGCTCTTGCCCACAGCCTTCAGATCAGCATTGATGCGAGAGAGAAGGTCCGGATCACTTTGGAAAGCGTGATTGGCCTCGGAGAGGTTCACACCACAAGCGCTGCATAGGACGCAGATGTCCAGGCCCGCCTCCTCTGCCAGGCTCAGATTGCGAGCGGCCAGGAGCAAGGCGGCATGCTTGTTCACAGACTGGACGGGAAAACCACAACAGGAGAATCCTTCCTTGTCTACCAGGGCAATGCCCAGTTTTTGGGCCACCTGCCGGGCTGAGGTCTCATAGTTCATTCCTCTCACCGGCACGGTGCATCCAAGAAACAGCGCGTATTCCAACTTTTTATCTTTTTCCAATGTGGCCCTCATTGTTCATCCCCCACCCCTATCCTGAACCTCTTCCGGCTGCAGAACTCCACATTTCTCCAGAAGAGTCCGCACCTCCGCGGCATCCTGCTGGATGGGAGGAAGTTTGAAGCGTCCTCTCTTTTTATTCTCGAAATCACCTATCTCCATAAGACGCCCGGCTTTGCCCAGAAGGTTCATCTGCGCTGTAAAGGAGGGATGAATATGCCCCTCTCGCACGGCGATGTTTCTCAGAGCAGTCATAAGATCGCCGATTTTCACCCCCTGAGGGCACCGTTCCTGACAGCTGAAACAGCCCGCACACAGCCATACGAAATCGTCGCTGAGAACCTCATCTTTTAGGCCCAGCAGGACCATATGGATAATGCGCCGCGGGTTGAACCGATCATTCGCCTGGCGCACGGGGCAGCTGGCCGAGCAGGTGCCGCAGGCGAAGCATCGCACGATCATCTCGCCTCCACGCTCTTGGGCTACCTGATCCTTGAACTTGGGATCCAACTTATCGACGGCGATCTTTTCCCGCTTCTCCTGACTCAAAATCCCCTCCCCCTTCAGCTCACCAACGGAAGGGTATCGTCACAGAGCTCTTCTCTCAAAATCATCTCGGTTACAATGGGAATGGCCCTTTGCACCCGATGCGTGAAGCCCCGCCGCCAGGTGTGCACGTTTTCCACTTCCACGGCATAAATCACCACTTTCTCCGGAATACAAGCTCCACACTTTCGGCCCAACTCCAGCACGGTTCTGAGACCAAGACCGTGGGCGCACAATTGGGAAATATTCCCGGGAAGTGAATCTTCGGAAAGACGATATATATCTCCCGGTTTCCCTCCCTGAGTCTTGATGGCGTCGACGACTATAAGGTTCTGATATCCACACACCCAGTCTAACAGGGCCAGACCGGCAACGCTGGCTTCCCTAAATTCCAGGTCATCGCGTCCGGAAAGACGCCGTTTAAGTTCCCGCACCACCCTTATTCCCAAGGCGTCATCGCTGAGGAGGTCGTTGCCCAAGCCCAGAACAAGGATTTTCTTTGAAGTCCACTCTTTCGACAATTCACACTCTATCTAAGAATCTATTCTTATTGGAGTTGGTCCCAGTTTCTTAATATTTTGGATGAAATCATTGACGGCCTGGGCATACTTTATTCCCTCGGTGGCCTCGATGCCTTCCATATGAAGCCGCTCTGACTCCAGTCCGAACTGTTTCATCAGGATCTTGGTCAGGGCCACGCGAGATTGAGCCCTATGAGCTCCCCCTACATGATGACAATCCGTGGGATGACAGCCGACGATGAGCACGCCGTCCGCCCCGTTGCCGAAGGCCTCCATGATATACTCTACGTCGATCTGGGCGGCACAAGGCGTCCTGAGCACCACAAATTCTGGCTGGATGGACATATGTCTGACACCAGCCATATCGGCACCAGCATAGGCGCACCAGTCACAGCAGAAAACCAATATTTTTGGCTGAAATTCCGGCACAAGGCACCTCGAAGATCAACTCAGGGCCGCTCGGATGGTGGCCAGGGTTTGGTCCCTCCAATAACCCGTCTGCTCGATGGCTCCACAGGGGCAAGCGACCACGCAACACCCGCAGCCCCTGCATAGATTCTCGTTTATGTGAGCCCTCTGGCTGTCGGAATCCACCCTCAACAGCTGAATGGCCTCGTATTCGCAGGTTGAGATGCAGATCCCGCAGCCATCGCAGGTCTCCTCGTCGACTCTGGAGAAATTACGGACGGGAGAGAGACGCTCTTTAGAGAGCACGGCGGCAGCCCTTGAGGCCACGCCGTGGGCTTGAGTGATGGATTCCACCAGAGGTTTGGCCGAATGGGCCAACCCGCAAAGGAAAATGCCCGGGCGAGCAAATTCGACGGGCTGAAATTTCACGTTCATCTCCTGGAGAAAGCCATCGGCAGTCCGAGGGAGGTGGAGTTGTTCCCAAAAAAGCTGGGGAATTTCCGGATCGATGCCAGTAGAGAGAACCAGCAGATCGGCGGAAATGGACAAATCCTTGTCCAGAAGTTGATCCGCCACCACCACCTCCAGCTTGTCGTCCAAACTGCTCACGCTGGGCTTGCTCTGGAGGTCATAGTGAAGAAAGTTAACCCCTTTCTGTCGAGCCTCAAGATAATATTCCTCCTTAAAGCCGTAAGTCATGATGTCCCGATAAAGGACAAAAATCTGGACCTGAGGATTGACCTCCTTCAATTTCAGGCTATTCTCGATGGCTTTGGAGCAGCAAAATTTGCTGCAGTAAAGACGTTGATCATCGCGAGATCCCACGCATTGGATCATCACCACAGCCTTCATGTCAGAAATGGAAGGATCTCCAGCAGCCAGCCGTCGAGCAAGCTCTTTTTGGTCGATAACCCTCTCGTCCTGGCCGGCCAGATACTCCTGGGTCTGGACCTCTCCGGCCCCGGTGGCCACCACTATCACACCATGTTCAGCGGAGAGGGGGGTCGATCCCTTCGATTTGAGTTGGACGTGAAAATGTCCCATACCTCCCGACACCCTAACCACCTGAGTTTCAGTATAGATCCGAATCTTATCCGACGATTCCACCTTGTGCAGCATATCCGCCAACACCTTCTGGCCGTCCAGCCCTTCTAGAGTTCGGTGGATGTGGCGCAGATGCCCCCCAGTCCGCGACTCTTTCTCCACCAGATCCACTTCAAAACCCCGCTGGGCAATAGCCCAAGAACAAGATAAGCCGGCAGCGCCACCCCCAACGACCAAGGCTCGAGGAACAACCTGGTCGGCGTGACCGGCCCGAGGTCTTTGCCAGCGGGCTCGTTCCACGGCCATCCGTACCAACACCTTGGCTTTCTCCGTGGCCCGCTCTTTGTCCGAGTGGATCCAGGAGAGCTGCTCGCGCAAGTTGGCCTGTTCCAGAAGAGCCGGATCCAATCCAGCCTCTTGCACTGTATTCTCAAACAGATTGCTGAACAAGGTTGGGGAACAGGCGGCCACCACGATCCGGTTCAATGCTTTCTCACGAACGGCCTTCTTGACCTGTGCTAAATCTGCCGGGAGACACAGGGTGTCCAGCTTTTGGGTCAAGATCACGTGGGGCAATCCTCCGGCATACTCCAGAACCTCCTCGAGACGGAAGCCTTCCTCGAGCTGTTTAGCACAGGTGCAGAAAAATATGCCGATTTTCGCTGGGGCATTTTCTGCTTTCCCTTCAGCCGATGAAGATCCGACAGGAGCTTGGTGCCTATCCAGATGGGTTGCGGCCATCAAGGCGGCAGCCGAGGCTTGGTTGACAGACTCGGGAATATCTCTGGGACCTGAAAAAGAGCCACAGACGTAAATCCCCTTCCGAGAAGTCCTTACGCCGGAGAGACCATCCCCACGACAAAAACCGTATCGATCCAGCTGAATCCCCAGGGATTCGGCAAGCTGCTTGGCTTGGGCGGGAGCCACCTGCCCGATGGACAGGACGATTAGCTGATACTCATCGCTGATCAGCTCCCCGCCCTCCGTCTCGTATCGAATTCGAAGATCTGGACCACCAGGCTCACCCTCCACGGAAGGGACCCGACAGCGAATAAAGTGAACTCCGGGATCATTTTGGATCCGCTGGTAGTATCGGTGATATCCTTTCCCGCAGGCGCGGAGGTCCATATAGAAAAAATCAAGCTTGGCCTGTGGATAAAAGTCTCTCAACTGAGCCGCCTCTTTTAAGGCATACATGCAGCAGGCCGAGGAACAGTACTCTCTGTCCTCATCCCGTGAACCCACGCATTGAATGAAAGCGATGCGCCCAGGCGGTTTCTCAGCGACGAAGGAACCGAGTTGACCACCCGTGGGCCCTAAAGCGCTGAACATCCGCTCCAGCTCAATGCTGGTAATAACGTTTGGATATCGGCTGTGGCCATAGGCGCTAAGGAGAGCGGGATCGAATTCCTGAAAGCCCGATGCCAGGATCACGGAGCCCACCTGCAACTGCCGTACCCGGTCGCCCCTGTTCAGGTCGATGGCTCTGGTGGGACAGATCTCGACGCAGGCACCACATCGGGTACAGGTCTCGGAATCGATGGTATAAGTAAGAGGGACTGATAGAGGATGAGGAAGAAAGATGGCTTTGCGCGACGGAATTGTCTGGCGGGAATCCCCTGGCACGTCCACAGGACAAACGGGCACGCACAGACCACAGCCGATGCAGTCTTGAGGGCTCACGAAAGGGTTTTTCTGGCGGAGGGAAACTTGAAAATCACCAGCAGTCCCATCCACCTTCTCCACCTGGGCGTTGAGGATAAGCTCCACCCTAGGGTGCCTTATCCCCCTCCGCAAACAGAACTGATCCGGAGCCTGCGGACCGCAGGCGGGCAGCATCTTGCACAGACCGCAGTCGTCTGTGGGAAACTGCTTATCCAGCTGGGAGATGGTTCCACCTACGGCGGCTCCACTTTCCACAATGTAGACCTGGAAACCCGCATCGGCTAGGTCCAAGGCGGCTCTGAGCCCAGCGACCCCACTGCCCACCACCAAGGCCGCGTCATTTTCTCTCTGTGCTCCGCTCACGACCTTCCCTCAAAACTTTCTATCGAGAGATGGTTTCTATCAATTGGCCCTGGTGATCGTGAATCTCGATAATCAGGGGCATCTCGCCGGGCAGAGAGTGAGTGGCGCAGGCCAAACAGGGATCATAGGCCCGAAATGCCATCTCCACCAAGTTCAGCAATCCCTCGCTGACTTTTTTCCCCTTCTTGATGACCCCCTGAGCAGCCTTTTTGAGGGACATGCAGATGGCCGCGTTGTTATTAGTGGTGCCCACGATGAGATTGGCCTTCTCGACGATGCCGTTCTGGTCGGTGATGTAATGGTGAATCAAGGTGCCCCGCGGTGCCTCCACCTGCCCCACCCCCTCTGTGGGAGTCTCAGTGGGGATGGTGCGAACCTCCGGGCTGGTGATCTCCGGATCCTGCACCAGCTCCAACATCCGCTCCGCGGCGTAAACCAATTCAATGACGCGAGCCCAGTGTGTGGCCAGGGTGGCGTGCACGGGCTTGCCTCCCAAAGTCTCGTAGAAGCGCTCGTATTGCTCCTGAGCCAAGGGGGTGGCCATACCGTCGGCGGCGTTAAGGCGCGAGAGGGGCGTGGCCTTGTATACGCCGCTATTAGGGCCATCCACGAGTCCTTTCCAGCCTACGTTCTTCAAGTAGGGGAACTTCAGATAGGTCCAGGGCTCGACGTGCTCCTCCAGATGCTTCAGATAATCGGCGGCATGAAATTTGGCGAACTCCTTTCCTTTCTGGTCCACTACTCGAAGGTCGCCGTCGTAGAAATTCACGTGATTGTTCTCGTCAACCGTACCAATAGAATAGGTGTGGTGAGCGTATGCGTCGCTGAGAATCAGATCGACGTATCCCTTGTTGGCCAATACGATGTCATCAACGATCTTCAGGGTGAACTTGCCAAACTCCACGGCCGTCTTGGCCACCTCCTCGATCTGCTGGCGCTCCTCCTCGTTGATGCTCTTGCTGACTCCTCCTGGGAGAGCGCCAACGGGATGGACCGTTCGACCACCCAGCATTTTAATCACTCCGTGTAGGGCATGTCGGGCATTAATCACCTTGAGGCCGGCCTCGGTGCCCACCTTCTGGATGAGACCCAAAATGTTTCGCTCAGCGGGACTGGCCTCGGGCCCTACCACGAAATCGGGCCCGCTGAGGATGTAAAAATGGGTGGCATGATCGGTGACGAAAAAAGCGCTGTACATGAGCTCCCGGAGCTTCTTGGCCACGCTGGGGATCTCAACGTGATAGACGGCGTCGCAAGCCTTGGCCGAGGCCATGTGATGGGCCTCGGGACAGACGCCGCAAATGCGGGTGGTGATTCGCGGGAGCTCCTCCACGGGATGGCCCTCGCAGAACTTCTCAAAACCCCGCAGCTCCGGTACCTGAAAGTACACGTTGGCCACGTCCCCGGCGTCATTCAGAAAGATCTCGATCTTTCCGTGTCCCTCCAAACGCGTGATGGGATCGACGGTAATGCGTTTCATTTCATGACTCTCCTGCGCAGGATTGATAAAGGCAGTCCAAAACGATAAAAGTACCCAGCGGGATTGGGAATCTGGTCAAGGATCCGATTGACCTCTTCCGGGTCTTCGGCATCGATGATGGAGCCCAGGGCGCTGACCATCTTGGCCCCCTGGTCGATGACCTTGGGGGGCGGCCCATAGCAACCCCGACAGGGCATGTTCACCTGAATGCACTGGGCTCCACAGCCGTTTCTGGTGGCAAATCCAGCACAGAAAATACCCTGTTCCAAAAGACAGGTTTCCGGCTCCGGAATTACCAGATGGGGCCGAAAGAAAGCCTTAATATGCTTCTCCTGTTTTTCGCGGGGGCACTCATCGCAGACCGTCTTCTGACCTGCACCCACCACCGATCCCTTCTCGGGGAGCTTGCCCGTCAAAACGGCCTCTAAAACCTCCCAGGTTCTCTCCCCCGTGGGAGGGCAGCCGGGGACGAAATAGTCCACCTCCACCGTCTGAGCCAGAGTCTTGACGGTATCGTAAAACTCGGGCAAGGAGAGTTTTCCCTCTGGGACTTTGGTGGACGTTTGGGGCCTGGTTTTCTCTGGGTTAGCGGTGCTCGGCGTGGTCTGGTAGATCCTCTCGAAAATGCCCTCTCTGTCTGTCATATTGGCCAGCCCCGGGATGCAGCCCTCATGGGCACAAGAGCCATAGGCCACTAATATTTTACTCTTACGTCGGAGCAACTGGGCTACGTGTTCGTTCTCGGCCGTGCGAATGGCCCCGTTGAAAAGGGTCAGGTCGATGCTGCCATCGGGCATGGCCTCCACATCTTTATATTTAAAATCCAAAGCTGCGGGCCAGAAAACGATCTCCGCCCCGGCGGCGAAATCCAAAATCTTGGCTCCGACGTCCAGCACGGAAATCTCACACCCCCCGCAGCTAGCCGCCCAATAGAGCGCAACCTTTAGCTTTGCCATCTTTCTTCCTTCTTTTTAGTTGGAATTTCGATTTTACCTGAGCGTCCCCTGGTATTGAGTCGTGAGCTGCTTTTTGCGCACCTCTGGATTGCTGTAATCGGGCAGGATCATGGGAGCGATGCGATCCGTCTTGACGCCCGCTCTGGCCAGCGCCCGATGATATTTCCTGACGTGATCCAGAGTCAGCTTTCCTTTGAGAGATTTCCTTTTGGCATACAGAGTCGCGTTCAAACCGGCGATTCTCCCGAAAGTGGTCACGTCCAGAAGGGAATTCCCCATCAGTCGATTCTCGCCATGAACACCTCCGGAGACCTCGCCGGCTGCGAACAGGCCCGGAAGGCTGGTCTCACATCTTTCATTAATCTCCAAACCCCCATTCTGATAGTGCAAGGTGGGATGGACCAACATGGGTTCTTGAGAGATATCGATGTCATATCGTCTGAACAAGATGTCTTTGCCGGGAAATTCACTCCGCACCGTGCCGGGACCCCGGAGCATATCGATCATCGGAGAGTCCAACCAGACGCCGAACTTGCCAGTGGGAGTGGGCACACCCTTGCCCACATCCGGCGAGCACTCCCTGATGATGGCTGCCGCCTCCACATCCCTTGGCTCCCGCTCATAGACGAACTGCTCGGCGTCAACGTTCACCAGATTGGCACCAGCTCCACGGAACTTCTCGGTGATCAGCAAGCCCTCCGCTTGCTCCGGAAAAACCGCCCCGGTAGGGTGATATTGTACGGTGTGTAAAAACTTGAGCTTCACTCCAGCGCGATAGCCTAAAACGAGACCATCGCCCGTGGCACCATAGTGATTGGTGGTCATAAAATCCTGAATGTGCAGCCTCCCGGAGCCGCCGGTGGCCAGCACCGTGGCTTTCGCCTTGACCACGAAATACTCCTCGGTCTCCAAGTTATAGAACAAGGCTCCGGCACATTGCCCCTGATCGGTGAGAATCAGCTCTATCGCTGTGGAAAACTCCAGAACTTTGATATCCGTCGGCCGGTTTTTGACCTCGTCTCGCAGGGTGCGCATGATCTCTGCGCCGGTGATATCTCCTGCGTAATGCATCCGTTTCCGCGACGTACCTCCACCATGCATGGTTTTCAGCGTGCCGTCTGGGAGCTTCGAGAACATGGCCCCCAAGTCCTCCAGCCAACCCATCACCTTGGGGGCTTCCAAGACCAGGGTTTTGACCAATTTCGGATCGTTCACGAAGTGCCCACCCCCCATGACGTCGAGGTAGTGGTAGTAGGGCGAATCCTTGCCCCGCTTGGTAGCCGCCTGAATGCCTCCCTCGGCCATCATGGTGTTGGCATCTCCAAGACGCAGCTTGGTGGCCAACAACACTTTGGCTCCGTGTTGCTGTGCCAAAAGGGCCGCCGCAGCGCCCGCGCCACCACCGCCGATAATCAGGATATCGGTCTGGTAGTCCACCCGAGAGAGGTCTATCTTGTTGGGATCCACTCGGCTCCGCGCCTCCAAGATATCCACCACTTCGTGGGAGATAGCATAGCCTTTGTTCGGGCCAACCCGGATTTTGCGACGGGAGCCGGATTTGAAATCCGGGTGATACTTCTTCAGAATCTTCTCCCGCTCATCCAAAGGAATGGTGGGGAATTCCTGGCCCTTCTTTTTTCTCTCCACCCGTGCGGGCCTAGTTTTCTCCACGATCTTGATCAGCTTTTTAAGTTCGGCAGTATAGGGCATAACAACCCTCCTCGGCATAGCCTCTGAGCTCACACAAAGCTGTTATCTTCAGGCGTCCAATCCTCCTCGGCCATTATGGGCTCGATCTCTCTCTGTTTATATAGTTCTTTCAGTGTCTTCTCATCGGCATCCATCAAGGTCTGCAGGGATTGCTCAAATCGGTTTTCCTCGATCTCCCGAATTCTCTCGGCCAGATGTTTTGCTCTGGGAGCGAGATACTTACCATATAGACGACGGCAGAGAATGGCGAAATTGTATTGCGCCTCCTCCGCGGGGCATCGTGCCGCACAAAGCCCACACATGACGCAATCGAAGGAAAGTTCTGCCACTCCAGCCACATCCCCTCGAATGGCGCGAGCCACGTATTCCATCACGTCGATATCCATGGGACAGCTCTTGGTGCAGACATTGCAGCCCACACACTTAAACACCTCGGGGTAGAGTTTGGCCACAACCTCACCGGTGGGAGACAATTTCTCGATATCATATATGGCTTTGTTGGCGGGGAAAAAGGGTATTTGGGCCAGATACATGTTGGGCTTGACCACCGTCTGGCAGGCCAAACCCACCTCAACGCGGTAGCTATCGGGCATGCGAAACACCGTGCCGCAGGCTCCGCAGATTCCTCCCCGACAACCACAGCCCCTGACCAGCTGATAGCCCGCATATTCCATGGCTTTTTGAATGGTCAGGCTGTCCGGAACCATATATTTTTGTCCCATGATGAAGATGGGTACCAAGTTCTTTTTCCCCTCCGATTGCTTGCCAGTCTGCTCAGTCCTCTTTTTCCCTTTTCGCTGAGCCACCATCTTGGCCTCCTTTTCTCGACCCCAGTTTCAGCGGACCGAGGGCTCTAATCTGCTGTGCAAACTCGTTCATAAGCTCGGCAAACCTCTTCCCCTCCGCGGCGGAAATCCATTCCAGCCGAAGCCGTCCATCCTCTAGGCCAAACTGCTTAAGGACCCGCTGAAACAGTTCTATCCTCCGCAAAGTCTTATAATTGCCGTCCTGATAATGACAGTCTCCAGGGTGACAACCCCCCACGAAGACCCCATCGGCACCCCGGTCGAAAGCCCACAGAATGTGCTCTGGATCCAGCCGACTGGAGCACATGAAGCGGATGTTCACCCCGTTGGGAGAATATGTCAGGCGGGAGGTACCCGCCAAATCAGCCCCCGCGTATGTACACCATTTGCAAACAAAACAAATGATCTTGGGTTCGAACATGATCACTCTCCCAGCACAGCCTTAACCATCTGGCGAATTTGATCGTCGGTGAGGTTTTTCTGCTGGGTGGCCCCGGAAGGACAAGCCACCACACAGGCTCCACACCCCTCACACAGCAACTCGTTGACCTTGACGATACCCTTTTCCTCGTCAAATTCTCGGGCATCATAGGGACAGACGGATATGCACACCTTGCATCCGCTGCACAGATCTTCGTCAACCACTGCCACGATGGGCTCGTGATGGAGCTTCTCCTGTGAGAACAGGCCGATGACCTTGGAGGCGGCCCCACTTGCCTGAGCAACGGTTTCGGGAATATCTCTGGGACCTTGAGCGGATCCGGCAAGGAAGAATCCCGAGATGATGCTCTCCACGGGGCGTAACTTGGGATGGGCCTCACTGAGGAAACCATCCTTGTCGGTAGCCAGCTTCAGGATGCTGAAGAGCTTCTGGCTATCTTGACTGGGCACCATGGCCGTGGCCAACACAACCAGATCTGCCGCTATCTCCACCTTTTTGGCCGTGAGGGTGTCGACGCCCCATACCATGAGTTTGTCTCCATCTGGAAACACTTTGGAGACCTTACCCCTGATGTAGGGGACTCCCTCCTGCTCCGAAACCCGATGATAGAATTCCTCATAGCTCTTGCCCCCGGTGCGCACATCGATATAGAAGATGTAAGGCTGCCCGTCGTGAACGCGATGTTTATAGAGCAAGGCGTGTTTGGCCGTGTACATGCAACAGATCTTGGAACAGTGAGGGCAATACTTCTCCGGATCTCGGGACCCCGCGCACTGAACGAACACCACCTCTTTGGGCACTTTGCCGTCCGATGGCCTCTTGACCTCCCCACTCGTGGGCCCTGAAGCGGACAACAGTCGTTCAAAAGCCAGGCCATCGATGACATCTGGGTATTTCCCATACCCATACTCACCGAGATCAGCCAATGGCAGGGTGTCAAAACCGGTGGCTACCACCACGGCGCCTACGTCTTCTTCGACGATCTGGTCTTTCTGCTGGTAGTCAACGGCCTGGGGCCCGCAGACCGTTTCGCACACCCTGCACCCTCCTGTTTTGAAGTACACGCAATGTTCCTTATCGATGACCGGTATATTGGGAACCGCTTGAGGAAACGGTATGTGGACACACGGTCTGGAAGCCAAATTTCTGTCAAACTCAGAGAGAATGGGCCGGACCTTCTTATCGGAGAGAGCCTTCAGATCTATGGCGCCCGTCGGGCAGACAAAGGCACAAGCTCCACAGGTTGTACAGACGTCCGAATACGTCTCGAAGGGGGGGGTGACCTCTCGACGGTAGCCTCTGTTTTCGAAGCCAATGGCCCCAAAACCCATCACATCGTGGCAGACTCGCACACACAATCCACACATGATACATTTTTTGTTGCGCTTTTCTTTCCTGGGCCGAAATCGCGTCTTTTCAACCCCGTACTCTGCGGCTAATTCCTTGATCTCTTCCGCTTCCGGTGCCTCAGCTAACATAAGCGCCAATATGGATTTGCGCAACCTGATCACTTTCTCCGAATTGGTCTTCACCTCCCCTTCCCAGGCCGGATAGGTACAGGCAGTATGCAGTCTCGATCTGCCCTTCCAGATCGTCTCCACCACACAAATACGACAGGCACCATAAGGGGTCAACGATTTATGATAACAAAGTGTGGGAATATGTATCCCCAGCTCTCTGGCCACTTCCAATACAGTCTTATTCGGATCGGGAGTGGTTTCAATCCCATCGATAATGAGCTTGTCCATTTTTTCACCCCTGATTTGCACAAAGAGGCTGATACATCATCTCGATGTTCTATTCCAACACGACGGCGTCAAATTTGCAGACATCGTAACAGATGCCACATTTGATGCACTTGCTTTCATCGATCTTATGCGGCTTTTTTAACTTACCAGCGATGGCATCCTCAGGACACTGTTTGAAACACACTCCGCATCCGGTGCATTCTTTTTCGTCTATCCAGTATCGTATCAGTGCCTTACACACGCCAGCGGGACATCTTCTGTCCTTTATGTGCGCTTCATATTCTTTTTTAAAATATTTCAGGGTGCTCAAAACAGGATTTGAGGCCGTGGCCCCTAGCTGACACAAGGAGCCGTTGCTGATGGTCCAGGCCAAGTCCTCGAGAAACTCAATATCCTCTTCCTTGCCCTTGCCCTCGGTGATGTCTTCGAGAACGGCATGCATCTGCACCAGACCCTCACGACAGGGGGTGCATTTGCCGCAGGACTCGTCTTTCAAGAAATTGATGAAATATTTGGCGATATCCACCATGCAGTTGTCTTCATCCATCACGATCATGCCACCGGAGCCCATCATGCTTCCGGCCTCGGTGAGACTTTCGAAGTCAACGGGCAAATGGAGAAGCTTCTCTGGGATCACGCCGCCCGATGGACCGCCGGTTTGTACGGCCTTAAACTTCTTTCCGTCGCGTATTCCGCCACCGATGTCATAGATGACTTCACGCAAGGTGATGCCCATGGGAACTTCCACAAGACCTGTGTTCTGCACTTTGCCAACCAAGGAAAATATCTTCGTACCCTTACTTTTCTCCGTGCCTATCTGGGAATACCAACTCCAACCTCTGTTGATGATCAGCGGCACATTGGCCCAAGTTTCCACATTGTTGAGACAGCTGGGCCTTTCCCACAGTCCCTTTTCAACGGTGTGGACATGCTTGGCCCTTGGCTCTCCGGGCTTCCCTTCAATTGATGCCATCAGGGCCGTGGATTCGCCACAGACAAAAGCGCCGCCGCCACGGTTTACCTGTACGTCGAAATTGAATCGAGAACCCAAAATATTCTTGCCCAGCAGTCCATAATCACGCGCCTGATCCAATGCCAGGATAAAATGCTCACAAGCCAAAGGGTATTCCTGACGGACATAGATGTAGCCCTCGTGTGCACCTATGGCATAGGCACCGATGATCATTCCCTCGAGGATGGAATGCGGGTTTCCTTCCAAGAGACTTCTGTCCATGTAGGCGCCGGGATCGCCCTCGTCGGCGTTACACAGCACGTATTTGATATCTCCCTCTGCTTTCCGGCAGGATTCCCATTTGATGCCCGTGGGAAAACCACCACCTCCCCTGCCCCTCAGCCCGGATTTCTTTATGATATCGATGATCTCCACGGGACTAATACTCGAGAGCACCTTAACCAGGGCACTATAGCCGCCAATGGCGATGTAATCATCGATGCTGGTAGGCTCAATCTCGCCGTGGTGGCTCAACAAATTGCGTTGCTGCTTCTGGTAGAAAGGAATTTCGTCTCCAGAGACACATCTCTTGCCGCTCACCGGGTCGCTGAAGAGCAGTTCGTCGAGGATTTTCCCTTCCACCAGCGTTTCAGCCACGATCCTGGGAATATCGTCAGTTTTCACGCGTGGATAATAGATCTCCTGGGGCTTGAGGACAACGACAGGTTCCACCTCGCAAAAGCCAACACATCCCGGCCCCCTGACCTCGACCCTCTCCTCTAGGCCCTGGTTCTTGATTTCGGCCCTAACCGCATCCAAGATGTCCTCTGAGCCACGAGATCTACCACAGGTGCCCCCAAAGATGATGATGCACTGCTTCTTGGTTTCTCGCGTCTTGAGAATCTCCTTCCGGAATCTCTCCAGCTGCTCTATGCTTTTAATCTTTTTCATGGGCTCCCTCTATGATTCTTTATACCGTTTGAGCAGAGACCGGACCTTATCTGTGGTCACCTGGTGGTAGTCCTGGTCAATCATCACCACTGGTCCAAGGGCACAGCAACCGAGGCAATTCACAGTCTCCAGAGAGAACTGAGAGTCTGTTGTGGTTTCTCCGCGTGGTATCTCCAGCTGCCGCTCAAATTCTTCCAAAACCCTGGGGGCTCCCCGGGCATGGCAGGCGGTTCCCATACAAACGGTGATGAGATGTTTCCCTCTTGGCTTTAAGCTGAAAGCGGTATAAAAGGTGGCCACATGGTATACCGAAGAGAGCGAAACGTTCAACTTCTCGGAGACATATTTCATGGCAAAGGGAGGCAGGTATCGATACTCCTGGTTCACATCTTGCAAAACCTGTATGAGCATCTCCTTGCCGGGAACACCGGGGTTACTGGGAGCATATCTGGCTAAAATGCGACTGAGTTTCCTGCGTTCTTTTACGTCTATCTCTTTGACGTATTTCGGCGTCGGCGAAATCTGAGGTTCGTTTCGCACGGGACAAGCCGCCTGGCAATCACCACATCCGGTACACCTTTCTTCGTCTATGGCTCTGGCTTTCTTGAGGACCTTGACCTTGAAATTCCCCACATACCCAGAGATATCCTCCACCTCAGAATGGGTGTATAGCTTAATATTCGGATGTTGCCCCACATCCACCATCTTGGGTGTCAAAATGCACTGGGAGCAATCCAGCGTGGGAAAGGTCTCCGAAAGTTGCGCCATATGGCCCCCTATGGAGGGAGCTTTGTCCACCAAAACGACCTCGTAGCCGCTGTTGGCGATGTCCAGAGCTGCCTGAATGCCTGCGATGCCGGCGCCGATGACTATGGCACGACGGGTAACGGGAACGCTGATGGGCTCCAGAGACTCATCCAGCCGCACCTTTTCGACGAGGCTTTTGATGATCTTGATGGCCTTGGCAGTGGCTTCATCTCTGTCCTCGTGAACCCAGCTACATTGCTCCCTGATATTGGCAATCTCAACCTGATAGGGATTCAAACCCATGGTCTCTGAGGTTCGGCGAAAGGTCAGTTCGTGCAGGGTCGGCGAACAGGCAGCCACGATGATCCCGTCCAGCTCCTCTCGCTCGATGGCCTCCTGGACCATTTTCTGGCCGGGATCGGAGCACATGTATTGGTAATTCACGGCGTAGGCAACGCCGGGGTAATGACGAATTTCCTCGACGACTTTATCCACATCCACCGTTGTGGCGATGTTAATACCACAGTGACAGACGAAAACTCCGATTCTTTTCATCGGTTCTCCTACTGGTGAGAACTTCTAGAATAAAGATTTTCACATCAAAACCATTTCATCAGCGTCTGTCGACTCAAACCAGTTCCCTTTCCTTCAACAGCGGGATGGGATCGACAAAATGCCTCTCAAATCCCAAAACCTGCGGGTCCAAACCGAGAGCCAAGGCGAGAAGCTGCGTGAAGAAAAAGACGGGCATGGGCCGAAAGCCGGGGAAATGTTGACCGAATTCCTTCTGTTTCTGCTCCAAGTTATAGAAACACATAGGGCAGCTGAGCATGATGGCGTCGGCACCACTTTTTCTGGCTGATTCCAGAATATTGTGGGAAAGCCGTCGAGCAGCCTCTGGAGAGGATAGGGATAAAAAGGACCCACAACACTCTATACGATAGGGGGATTCCACCACGCTGGCTCCAATGTGCTCCAAGAAATCCTCCATTATCCTGGGATTCTCCGGATCGTCGAATTCCATTTCCGCTGGAGGACGAAGAAGATTGCAGCCATAGTAGGGGGCCACTTTCAGGCCCGAGAGGGGCTTTTCCACGGCTTTTGCCATAACGTCAAAGCCCAGTTCCTCTCGAAGCATCTGTAGATAATGAAGGACCGTCACGCCGCCATCATATTCTTGCCCCTCCCCCACCTGTTGACCGCTCGCGGCCCATCGGCGATCGTCATCTTGCAAGAAGGCATTCATGCGCTGTCGTTTCACGGGATCCTCATGGATGGCGAGATTGGCTCTTTTGAGCACGTTATAACAAAAATCGCAGATGGTGACAAGTTTGTCGCTCCCGGCCTCGCTCACCTCCTTCAGGATTCGGAAAGGGGCCACCAAGTTAACGATTTTGGTCTCGCTCACTGGATAGACGGCCCCACAACAGGTCCAATTGGGCATCTCCTCGAGCTGGATGCCCAGTTTTTCGGCGGCGGCCAAGGCGGTGGCCTCTAATTGAGAGGTTCTATCCTTTAGAGTACAGCCAGGATAGTACGGCAACTTCATCTCTTCCTCCGATCAATGAGCCGATGGCAGCGACGCATCATGCACTTAACTTTCGAACCACGGTGACCAACACCTGCTGAGGGGCTTTGGCCAATTCTGATGGGGAAATTTCCACAGGACCAAATCGATCGACCCCCCCCTCCATGGCCATCTGTCGCAACGCATCCATGATCTTGGAGATGTCGATACCTCGAGGGCAGCGGGAGAAACACTGAAAACAAGAGGCGCACAGCCAGATGGTCTTTGAGGA
Source organism: candidate division Zixibacteria bacterium SM23_81 (assembly GCA_001304015.1). GTDB lineage: Bacteria > SM23-81 > SM23-81 > SM23-81 > SM23-81 > SM23-81. The sequence goes on from LJUY01000002.1 coordinate 70,332, forward strand.
CAACAGCTCTTCCTCCAGACCCAATTGAACGTATCGAATCACCTGGTTGGGCAAAAGATCCATCTCCTCGGCGACGGGGCAGCCCGAAGAACAACAGCCACATTGATAACAAGCCCAGATGCTCTGTCCGCTGAGCTCCTCAACCTTTTCGAGGAAATCTCCTTTCACTTTGTCCGCAGAAATCTCCGTGCGCATGACCAAGTCCTCTCTTTAACGGTGACGCCCCTTTCTGCTTTAAAATCATCGGCACAATGGGATCAGGATCGCTGGTATTTCCGGATGCCCTCCTGATAGAGGTCACCACCATGAGCGTCCTGAGCCACGATCACTGGGAAATCCTCCACCACCAGACGACGAATAGCCTCCGTTCCCAAATCCTCATAGGCCACAACTTCAGCGCCTTTGATCGCCTTGGCGATGAGAGCCGCCGCACCACCCACCGCACCGAAATACACCGATTTGTAACGCTTCATCGACTCCACCACCGTCTCTCCCCGCGGTCCTTTGCCGATCATCCCCTTGAGACCTTCCGCGATGAGCTTGGGAGCGTAGGGATCCATGCGATAGCTGGTGGTGGGTCCAGCCGATCCAATGGGCTTTCCCGGTTTGGCCGGCGACGGCCCCACGTAATAAATAACTTGGCCCTGAATGTCTATGGGCAGGTCCTGACCCTGATCAAGAAGCTCCACAAGACGTTTATGCGCCGCGTCTCTTCCTGTATAGATAACACCGTTGAGGAGCACCTTGTCTCCAATTCTCAGCTTGGTCACATCTTCATCCGAGAGCGGCGTTGTGAGTTTTATCGTTTCCGCCACCGTCTTCCCCCTTTGACAAAAGAAAAAGCCCGAGCAGATCTTCAGGCAGCTTTGGAAGGGCCGGACTGCCTCAGATGACAGCCTCTTTATGCCTTGAGGCGTGGCACTGCATGTTCACAGCGGCTGGCATGCTGGCGATGTGGCATGGATAGATCTCCACGTGCACGTCCAGCGCCGTCACCCTGCCGCCCAAACCCATGGGGCCAATGCCCAAGTCGTTTACTCTACGGAGGATTTCTGTCTCCACCTCAGCAAATCGAGGATCGGGATGACGCTGTCCCAGAGGTCGGAGCAAAGCCTTCTTGGCCAGCATGGCGCACTTCTCAAAGGTACCGCCAATGCCCACCCCCACGACAACCGGGGGGCAGGGATTGCCTCCGGAGCGTTTGACCTTATCCACCACGAAGTCCTTGACGCCCTCGATGCCATCGGCAGCCTTCATCATCTTCACCTCGCTCATGTTTTCGCTGCCACCCCCCTTGGTGGCGATGGTGATGCGAATTTTATCTCCCGGTACGACCTGGGTATGAATCACTGCTGGGGTGTTATCCCCCGTGTTTTTACGGTCGAGAACAGGATCGTCTACGATGGACTTACGTAGATACCCCTCGGTGTAGCCTTGACGAACACCTTCGTTGATGGCCTCTTCTAAACCCCCATCCACTATATGAACATCCTGCCCCAGCTCTACGAAAAAGACGGCGAAACCCGTGTCTTGACAAATGGGTACCTGCTCCTCTTCGGCAATGCGAGCGTTTTCCAAAATGAGCTCGAGAATCTCCCGTCCAGTGGGAGATTCTTCCAATTTAAGGGCCTGCTTGAGGGATTGAACGACGTCTTCGCCTAAAGAATAGTTAGCCTCCATGCACAGACCTTTTACTGCCTCTGTGATCTGTTCAGCCTTCACTTCCCGCATAATTGGCTCCCTTGTGAACGAGCTCTAAAGTCCCTCTGACCAGATTTTGAATCCCATGGGCCATCTGAGCGATCCCGGCTCCTGATAGAGACGCACACGTGCTGACCAATCGGTTCTCCTCGTCGACGAGCGCCTCATCTGCTTTCGTTGGCACATGAACTCCCCCCATAGCGTGAATCTTCCCGGCCAATTCCGCGTCGTTGCCCACCGTCAAAGTAGGGTTGATTCCCTCCCGGTTTTTGAGAATTCTGGCCAGCAACACGACAGCCATGGAGAGAGCTCCCACGGGCTTTTTCCTGCGAACCATACCGACCACCAGATGGCGAACCTGCTCGTCAACGCGACAGTTTTCGCCCACGTCCTCGAAATCGCTCAAATTCTTCACCACCCCCAAACCTCCCGGGATAAGCAATGCATCCAGCTCGCTGGAGTTCACCGTGTCCACTGCCTTCATCTGTTGTCCCCCTATTCTGGAAGACTCCACCAGGATATTTCGTCGTTCGTCCGCCAATACTCCCGTTCGGTGATCAACCACCTCTTTTTGCGCACGGTCGGGGGCCAGGAAAACTACCTCGGCGCCAGCCTCGGAAAGAAAAAGGTAGGATAGCACCGTCTCTAGAATGTTTGAACCATCTCCATGACCTACTCCGCTTAACAAGATGCCCACCTTTGCCAAAACGCTGCTCCTACAAAATTCCCCCTGATCCGAGACAGCTCGTGAAAAATTTCTCAATTATTGCGCTAAAAAAAAGCCCCACCTGACCATTACGATTCGATGGGGGACGGATCAACAGAGTAAACGCTCACCTGCTTGCGGTGGCGACCCTTGCGCTCAAAGGCCACGATGCCGTCTATTTTAGAAAACAAGGTGTCATCGCCACCCAAACCGACATTATGTCCCGGATGGAACTTGGTGCCCCTCTGTCGAACCAGGATGCTTCCCGCCAAGACCCTGTGGCTCGAGAAACGTTTTACGCCCAATCTCTGAGCGGCACTATCCCTTCCATTGCGAGAGCTTCCCACGCCTTTCTTATGTGCCATGCCAACCTCCGTACCATCGTCACAAAAATTTCACAACTTGCTAATATTTATATATTGTAATACATCTTTACTAAGCAGGCAAGAAAAAATTTTATGAAGCTTTAAAATTATTCCCTCCTCTATTTAAAAAGGGAAATTGTGCGTGATCTGGACTCTCTTGTCGCTTGAAGTTCTCACCTTTTTGTCGCCTTCGGTCAGGTCGCGTTTATAGTCGTACTCAAAATCCAAGACGGTGCTGCCCCTGAGTCGAAATTCCAAGCCAAAACTGTGGATGATGCCCAAGCGGTCATCAAGGAATTCATCTGTTCTGGTCTGAAACTTGCCCAGATAGCTGAGAAAGCAGCTATCGGTAACATACTCGCCTATAAGCAAGCTACTGCGTGGAAACAGAAATTGTCGCGATAGAGACTCCGTCTCCCCGGGAGGTCGTCTATTTTGAACCAGGAGGTTTCGGGCTAAACCCGGTTGAAACCGAACAACGTCGATGCCCAGAGCTCTCTTGATGGTCCTCTCTACGGGCTCTAACACGGGACGAATGAAGTGATTTTCCAGTTTTGGACCCAGTGTGACTTGTAAAAACTGCAAAGCCTTATCACCATAATCACCTGTGTATCCCAGTTTCGCCAAAACTTTCTCCTGGGTATCATCGCTGGGATCGCTCGAGGAGAGCTCCAACTTATAGTCTCCCCACTTTCCCCGAAGCGTCCTTTCACCGGTTTCCGGGTCGATGGCATACAGGGTGATAAAGATGTCCGTGGCCACCCCCGTGGACTCGGAGTATACGGTGGTCCTGAACTGTCCTGCAACATGAGGCCGATTGTCGTATCCTTCCCCAGAGGATTCTTCATGGCCCTCGAAATCCAACTCCAACTTCACTACCTGAAAGCGCCTGTCCAGATAGGTGACATCACCCCGATCTGCCTCCGCGTGTCCCGCCACCCTCAAGCTTCCCTCGTCCCCGGAGCCGGTGAAATGCAGTTGGGATCGAGTGTCCTTCACCCTCAAGTTGGCAAAATCGTTATGGTACCATACGTCTTTCAGGGCCACCAACATCAGATCCCAATGAACCTGCGACAGAAAAGACAGCTGAGCGCCCTCATCGGATGAGGAAGGAGGGTAGGTGAAATCTAGGTGGTTCAATCCCACCATCCCGAAGACCCTCGGTGACTCCAGAGGGCCGGCGAGCATAAGAGGCCCCAGCGCATCGAAGTCAGTCAGTCGGATCTTTCCCCTCTCTCCGATGGCCATCAAACCAGGAACGTTGGCCTCTACCCCGTTTTCTCCTGTCTTGATGCCTAAAATGCCCAGATTTAAACCCAAGCCGGGAATACGGAGTGGCTCCAGGGGCCCGGTGTCCGACTCCAGTTCTCGTAAGTTGGTGACTTTCAGAGAACTCCCTTCTACAGTACCGACCAGCTCCTTGATCTCAAGGAACTGGTCCTCAGCGTCGATCTCCAGCCACCCATCAAGATCTTCCCATTGCTCCAAAAAGATGGCCGGTTTCATCCGACCTTCCTGAAAATGAAGTCGGCCGCTCCCCAAGACCAGGGCTTCAGGGGTCCCTCCCAGCCGAAAACTGGCTTGGCCCTTCCCGCTGGCCTCCTTCACCAATGACGTAAAGGAGGGTAGAAGAGAAAGCACGTCTCCTTCTATTTCGACGGATATGTCTATTTCCTCTTGCCTGAAGGGTCTTTTGGAGAAGCCGAAAATGGTGTAAGGCAAGGAACCGGTTATAAAAATCCGTCTCTGATCACTTTTGGCCATGGTGAACTGCTCTAATCTCAGTCGTCCTTTCTCCCCCCTCAGGTCAACCCGTAAGTCATCGAAATCCAAACCCTTTAGCTGACCTTGAACCAATCGCATTTGCCCTCCGAAAACAGGAGATCTGAGAGATCCGCTGATCTGACCGTGAAAGTCCAGCACGCCACTTACCTCTGGGGAAATCTGGCCAAACAGCTGAGCCATAGTCTGAGCCTCAATCCGCTGCCCCCAGGCTTGAAGGGATAAAGTGCCCGAAGCAGTCACCTTCCCTGTGAGAACCGCCATCCGATGATCCTGACGGCTCAGCATAGCAGGCCCCAGATGGAGCATATCCCCGGACACCCATAGGGGCAGGTGGCAAGAGAGATCCTCCAAGCGTCCGAGGCGGCCATGAGTCCACTTCACCTCACCTAAGGCTTTTGGACTCTCTGCGGTTCCAGCTACTTCCAGCCGACCGGAGATAAGTCCTTCCCAGGGACTCTGGGCCAGATCCGGAAAAGCTAGTCCGCCGAGCCATCGGATATCTGCCTGGGAAAGGGTCAGCTGCCCCGTTAGCCCCCGCTGACCGACCGTTTCCATGACTCCAAACACCCTAAGTTGATCATTGAGATTAAACTCCCGCAATTGTAGCTGCTCCTGATCCAGAGAAAAAAGGAGCCTCATGGATATGGGAATATCCTGGACCTCCCAGCTCCGTGAAACCGCCTCTGCTTCTAAACACCACCGGCCTTGATCTTGCAGGGAAAACTCCCCCCAGCTATGGAAATGGCCCTGCACCCCTGGAATTCCCTCAAGCTTAACCTCTCCCATAACCTTCGCCTGCGCCGCCGAACCTGAGAAGATCCAGTCTCCAGAGAGTTTTCCGCCCCCTTCTTCTTTCTCCATATCACCCAGGAGTTTCCTTAAGGACAGCTTCCTAAGATGCAGAACTGCCTGGTGGCCAGAATTCTTAGACCAACCCACCCCCCCACCTTCAAATAGAATCCGCCCATCTGGAGACTCTAATCTATAGGTCAACCGGCCAACTCCCCATTGAAATCGTCCCCGGACCGCATCTACAGGCAATCTGCGTCCCCTAAGCTTCGATAGCTGGAGCCCACCCCTCAGGAGTGGTGCTTCAATAGAGCCACTCAATTTACCTGCCAGTACTCCCTTCCCCAGGACAGTGCCGAGACCCAACCGTCTGGAAATCTTCGCCATGTCCAACTTATCCAAGCACCACTCAGCCTCTAAAGCAACCGGCAACTTGGCGAAATCCAACCTCCCATGCAGGCGCAACGTGGCCCATGGTAGACGAGTCTCCAGACCCTTCACGTGAACAGAAGAGCCCTTAACGTCTAAAAGGGCTCCCAGGTTGCTCAGATGATGACCGGAAAGCTCAAGCTTTGCTGCGCTGAGTTGACCCCGAAAGGTGAGGTTCTCGCCCCAACCCTCCAGGACACCCTGCAGGTCAACAGCTCCTCGAGGCATCTGCTCCTCTGGTTCATTGAATATTTTCGCCAACAACGGAGCCGCCTCCAGATCCTCAGCCTCGACAAGAAGGTGGCAGGTCGGTTTAAATAGATTGGCAATTCTGCCCCGGACCCTAACCTCAACATCCTCGAGGTTGGCCTCAATTCCCTCCACCAGCACATTCATCCCCTCCAGGCGAGTCTGTGCCCTGACCTGTTCCAAACATACTCCCAGCTTCTCATCGATCACATCTCCGACCTCCAGTGTTAGTCTTCCCAGGAGCTCTGTCTTTTGCTCCTGGGAGCCTTTGTCTGCGGTCAGAGAGAACCACACCAGACCTCCATCGATGTCATACCGTGGGGGCAGAGCTGGGCCCAGCACACGGGCGAGGTTGGCTTCTCGAAGTTCAGCCCGAAGAGCATAGGTTTCGAAGAGGTGGCTAAAGGTGCCGGCGCCCACCATGTTTTTCACTCCCCCCCCTCCCCAGACGCCAGACCAACGGAAGCTTCCCTTCCGGTCTTCTCCTATTTCCAGCCAACCATCGATTTCAGTGAGCTGACTCCGGCGATCTTCCCCGGCACTCACCAAGATGATGGAGCCATTCACTACCGTAATACGCTCCGGTAAATCCTCTTGAAAAGCGAAAAGCCCCAGAGAAGTCCTGTCCCTGGCCAAGGAAAACCGATTCATATCCACCCTCAAGCGCGGCTGACTGAGGAGCACTTCTGTGAGGGCCGCTGTGGTTCGAAAACCGCCCGTGATAAATTCCACCATAGAAAAACCGAGTCGAGCCTGGTCAACGATCAGGGAGAAACCCCTATCCTCATCTACCACAGTCACTCCCGTAAGCTTGACATAGCCGAGCCCCAGATGAAAACCCCTGACATCTGCCCGGGCTCCCGCCACGGCGGCTATCCGTGACAGGAAGAAGGCCTCGACCCTCTGGCCGATTCTCGCCCGCCGCCAGCCCAGATACAGTCCAACGGCCAACAGGCCAGCAATAAAGACGCAGACGAGAACCCATAGGCGAGCTTTCATTCCTTAGCCCCTCAACCTAAAAAGGGGAGCATGTTCCGCTCCCCCCTCAGACAGCATGGGTCAGATTTTAGCTCAGATGGCTAAAAGTCAACCTCTCTCCGCGACGGCCGACCTTTATGCTGCTGCCTTTGCGGAACTTGCCGCGAAGGATCTCGTCAGACAAGGGATCTTCGAAATATTTCTGGAGAGCCCTTCTCAGAGGTCTTGCGCCGAAAATGGGATCAAAACCCCTTTCAACCAAAAGGTCTTTTGCCTCTCGGGTCAGGGTGACTGACATGCCCTTATCCGCCACTCGTTGTCCTATTTCGACCAGGAGGATGTCGATGATTTTCAACATCTCCTTTTTGCCCAAAGGGTGGAAGATGACGATCTCATCCAATCGATTAAGAAATTCGGGATTAAAAGTCTTTTTCAGAGCATCGGTGATGCGTGTCTTGATCTGCTCGAAGCCGGACTTCTGGTCGCCCTTTTGAAATCCCATGCTCTTGCCCTTGCCCACCTCTCGAGTGCCGATGTTGGAGGTCATTATCACGACTGTGTTCTTAAAATCCACCTTGCGACCGAAGCTGTCCGTCAGCTGACCCTCGTCTAAAATCTGCAGGAGGATATTAAAGACGTCCGGGTGAGCCTTCTCGATTTCGTCGAACAAGACCACTGAATAGGGCTTACGACGAACCTTTTCCGTTAGCTGGCCTCCCTCTTGGTATCCCACGTATCCGGGAGGTGCTCCCACTAATCGGGAGACATTGAACTTCTCCATGTACTCCGACATATCCAGCCGTATCAGGGCCTCTTTGTCCTCAAACAGAAAATCGGATAGGACTCTGGCCAGCTCCGTTTTCCCAACCCCAGTGGGCCCCAGAAAGATGAAGGAGCCGACGGGCCGATCGGGATCATGGAGCCCGGCCCGGGTTCGCCGAATGGCTCGAGCGATAGCTGAAATGGCCTCATCTTGGCCCACGATTCTCTCTCTCAGCTCCTTTTCAAGGCGCAACAGCTTAGCGGATTCTTTCTCCTCCAGCTTGAAAACAGGAATCCCCGTCATCCTGGAGATGATCTGAGCGACATCTTCCTCGTCCAGTTCCACACAGGTTTCCTGACGGGTTTGCTTCAGTTTGCCTTCCAGATCGGCCAGGACATCTCTCAGTTTGGCCGCTTTTTCAAACTCCTGTCGATTGATACAATGGCGTTTCTCCTGGTTGACGCTCTCGATTTGCTTCTCCAGCTCGACCATGTCCTTCGATTCTCGACAACTGGCCAGGTGCACCCTGGATCCCGCCTCGTCTATGACGTCCAGAGCTTTATCTGGCAGAAACCGATCGGTGATATAGCGATCTGAAAGGGTGGCCGCAGCCCGAATAGCCTCATCGGTGATCTTAATCCGATGGTGTTCCTCGTACCGTTTTCGGAGCCCCTTGAGAATCTCGATGGTCTCCTCCTTGCTGGGCGGATCTACCAGGATGGTCTGAAACCGCCTCTCCAGAGCACCATCTTTCTCGATGTACTTACGGTACTCATCCAGAGTGGTGGCGCCGATGCACTGAAGCTCGCCTCTCGCCAGAGCGGGCTTGAAGATGTTGGAGGCGTCCAGACTCCCCTCGGCTCCTCCAGCTCCCACGATGGTGTGGAGCTCGTCTATAAAGATGATGACATCTTTGGCCTTCTTGATCTCGTTGATCACCGCACGCAGCCGCTCTTCGAATTGCCCGCGATATTTGGTGCCGGCCACGATGGCCGCAAGATCGAGGCCCACCACGCGCTTCCCCTGCAGCACATAGGGCACTTTCTTCTCGATGATCCGCTGAGCCAGGCCTTCGACGATGGCCGTCTTACCCACACCTGGCTCACCAATCAGCACCGGATTGTTTTTCTTGCGTCGCGAAAGAATCTGGGAGACCCTTTCGACTTCCTTGTCACGGCCGATGATGGGATCCAGTTCTTCCCGGCGAGCCAGCTCTGTGAGGTCCCGGCCGAAATGATCTATGGCCGGAGTTTTGGTACGCCCCTTCCCCTTGCTCTCTCCAGAGACCATGCTCTCTAGCTCTTCCTTCACATCGTCGTAGCTCACATCGTACGCGTTGAGCACCTGAGCGGCGATCCCCTTTTGATCGGCTAATAATGCCAATAGCAGGTGTTCGGTACCCACATATTTTGAGTTGAGGGCTCGGGCCTCCTGGGATGCTTGTTCCAGCGCCCTCTTGGCTCGTGGCGTCAACGGGATCTGACCGATGGTCAGGGTGCCTGAGGAGGCAGTAATCGTCTCCTCTACCGACTGCCTGATTTCATCCAGTCCCAGATTGAGATTAATCAGTATGGACGCAGCCACTCCACTGCCTTCACGAAGGATGCCCAACAATAGGTGCTCTGTGCCCACATAATTATGATGCAGCCGGGCCGATTCCTCTCGAGCCAATTGCAGCACCCGTTTCACCCTCTCGGTGTACATTCCGTTCATCTCGGGGATCCTCCCTTACCGCGTTGACGATCATCCTCAGTATGGTCGCTCAGGGGGGTCAATTTTCCTCTGACCAACTCCGCCCGCCGCACATCCCGCTCGTTGGCATCCATCGTCTTCCTGGACAGCTTCTGGAGATGGGCAGGCTGCATCAACATGATCAAATGGTTTAAGGTGGCGATGTCAATAGATTTGATAATCCTAAGACTCACGCCCAGACGCACCGCGGAAATCAGGCTCATCAGCTCTTGAGAGGACAGCACCCGGGCATTGTTTAGAATTCCATAGGCCCTCCAGATCTTATCCTCGATCTGTGGCCGGGCGTCCGCCAGGAGCGTTTTACGTGCATTTTCCTCGTAGTCGATGATCTGTCGGGTAACCCTTTCGATATTATCGACGATGTCCTCCTCGGAGCGGCCCAACGTGGTCTGGTTAGAAATTTGGAATAAGTTTCCCAAAACCTCAGTGCCCTCTCCATAGAATCCGCGCACTGCGAGGCCGACTTGGCTAATGCCCTTGATGACTCTGTCGATGTCCTTGGTCAGGACCAAGGCGGGCAGGTGGATCAGCACCGAAGCCCTCAGCCCAGTGCCCACATTGGTGGGGCATGCGGTGAGATACCCGTATTGATCTGAAAATGCATACTCCGTGTGCTCGCTTAGTTCGTCGTCTATGCGATCTATGATCTCCCAGGTGTCTCTCAGTTGAAGACCGGACTGCATGGCTTGAAGACGGATATGATCCTCCTCGTTGACCATGACACTGACCACCTCATGATCGCCTATATACAATCCCCGGCTCTTCTTCCCCTTGGCCAGATCAGGACTGATCAGATGTCGCTCCATCAGGAAGCCGCGATCCAGATTCGACAGCTGGCCGATGTTGATGAGCAATCCGCCCCGGAGGAATTTGCTCTCCTGGGCTGCCAGACGAAATTGATCCAGAACCTCATTGAGCTCTTGATCCCCCAAGCGATTAGTAAAGGGATACGCTCTCAGGTTCCGGGCCAACCTGATCCGACTGCTCAGGACGATGCTGGACATGGGCCCGGTCCCATCAAGCCATGAGGCGACTTCTTTGACCAGCTCCTCTACCGTCACAAGGAGTCCTCCTGCTCGGTCTTCCCGGTTCTTTTATGTTGTAGCTTCCGAATTTTATCCCGAAAAGCCGCGGCCTCTTCGAAATCTTCTCTCTCCACCGCCCTTTTCATCTCCCTTTGCAGCTTCTTAAGCTCTTTTCGAACGATGAATTTCTCCTGGGCAGATCGCGGCACTTTTCCCGCATGATCGTTGCTCCCATGTATTCTCCGGAGCAGGTCTTTCAAGTTGTCGAAAAAGGTCTCGTAGCAGCGATGACACCCCAAACGTCCATATTCACGAAAATCCTGATAGGACAGGCCGCAGCCTTGACACTTAATCTTGGGCAAAGGCTTAGTGCCGGCTTCTTCGCTTTCCTGAATGAAACTGGCCAGAATATTGCCCAGGGAAAAAGAACCAGTGGAAAGACTATTTTCAAAACCCCTGTTCCGCGCACAGTCCAAACAAAGATTCAAGGCGGTTTTCTTATTGCTCACGATCTGGGTAAAGTGAACCGTAGCCTTTTTCTTACCGCAATCCTCACAGAGCATAACGTCCTCTATTAAAGAGTTTCCGGCCACAGCCTCCCGTCGGAAAGACGGAGCAGACGGTCAGCCTTGGCGGCTAGCTTTTCATTGTGAGTCACGATGACAAAGGTCTGGTTTTTAGATCGACTGAGGCGCCAGATAAGATCGTGCAGCATCTCACTGTTGGCTCTATCTAAATTGCCCGAGGGCTCATCAGCCAAGATAATCAAAGGACTCTTGGCCAGAGCTCGCGCAACGGCCACCCGCTGTTGCTCACCACCCGAGAGCTCGCCCGGCTTTTGATCCACGCACCCATCCAATCCCACCTCCCCCAACAGTCCGCGTGCCACCTCCTCAGCTTCTTTAGGCTTGCGACCATCGATGAGCAAGGGCATGGCCACATTTTCGAGGGCTGTGAATTCCGGCAACAGATGGTGAAATTGAAAGATAAATCCCATGGCCCTGTTGCGCACTCGGGCCAGCTTCTTGTCCGAGAGGGAAAAGATATCTGTAGCGTTCAACTCGACCGTTCCCCGGGTGGGATGGTCCAGAGCACCCAGAATATGCAGCAAGGTGCTCTTGCCCACACCCGAGGCTCCGACGATAACTAAGATTTCGCCTCGATGGACCTCCAGGTTTATTCCAGTGAGCACATCGAGGCGAGTCGGCCCCGAAAGATAGCTTTTGTCCACATCTTGAGCTCGCAGCAAAATCTGGGCCTGTTCCAGGCGTTCCTTGTCTGTAGAGAGCTTATTCATAGCGAATGGCGTCCACGGGAACGAGCCTGGCCGCCTTGCGAGCGGGATAGACGGTCGCTAAAAAACACAGTCCCATAGCGGCAAAGGCCACCTTGGCGAAATCCATAACCTTCATCTCGATGGGCAAGGTGTTGATGAAATAGATTTCGGCAGGCAGAGAGAAAAAGTGAAAGGTCTCCTGAGACCAACAGATCAGATACCCTCCCAGGCACCCCAAAAGAGTTCCCACCAGGCCCACCAGCAGTCCCTCTATCATGAAGATACGCATGATGCTACTGGAGGTGGCCCCCATGGATTTTAAGATGCCGATATCCTTTGTCTTCTCCATCACCACCATGATCAGGGTGCTGATGATGTTGAAGGTGGCCACGATGACGATGAGGCTGAGAACGATGAACATCCCCCACTTCTCCAAGGTCATCCAGGAGAAGAGATTTTTGTGCATGTGCATCCAGTCAACGGTATAATAGGGATAACCTAAGACCTTGCCGATGGACTTAGCTACTGCACCTGCCTGGTACAGATCGTCAGTCTTCACCTGGAGGCCGGTAACCCTATTGCCAAGCCCAAAAAGCCTCTGAGCCTCTTGGATGGAGATGTAAGCCAAGGTTGCATCATATTCGTACATCCCCGTCTCGAACAGTCCGACCACACGAAATTGAGCCGCTTTAGGGACCATCCAGCTGGCTGCATCGCCGGTATCGCGCAGGCTCAGCAAGGTGACTTTGTGGTCCAAAACAGCCCCCAGGGCTTCGGCGAGAGTGGCACCCAAGACGATGCCCGGTAAAACGTTTCCATCCTTGTCGGATTGAGATTCTAGACGAAGCTGGCCATACAGGATATTATTTTCCAGACTCGTCACCCTGGCCTCCAGGGTGGCATCAATTCCCCGGACCAAAATGCCGTCGCTGCGTCGTCCTGAGCGTATGGCCGCTTTATAATAGATAAATGGTGCAGCGGCCACCACATGCGGCACCTCTTCGACCATGGGAAGGATTTCCTGATATTCCTCTATACCTTCGTCGTGAAAAGCTAACACGTTGACATGCGCTGTAGTCCCCACGATTCGAGAGCGAACCTCGCTCTCGAAGCCGTTCATCACGGACAGAACGATGATCAGGGCGGCCACTCCAACGAAAACACCACCCACCGAAAACAGGGTGATCACCGAGATGAACTTCACTTTGCGCTTGGAGCGCAGATAACGTCGGGCCACGAACAGCTCATAGGACATAGACGCATATCCCCTGGCTCTCTTCAGAACTTCTCCTGCCTCATGTGGGGAAAGAGAATCACATCTCTGATGGATGGCGCATCGGCGAGCAACATCACCAAACGGTCGATGCCCATCCCCAAACCCCCAGTGGGTGGCATCCCATATTCTAGGGCCCGGAGAAAATCCTCATCTAAGACCTGCGCTTGGTCATCTCCGGCCCGACGAAGCTTCATTTGCTCCTGGAAGCGCTGTCGCTGGTCAAGGGGATCGTTTAGCTCGCTGAAGGCGTTGGCCAGCTCTTTACCGGCAGTGAAGAACTCGAACCGTTCCACCAAGTCCGAATGTTTGCGATGCCGCTTGGCCAGGGGAGCGCTCTCCAAGGGATAATCGATGACGAAGGTCGGTTGGATGAGCTCGGGTTCCACCACGGCGTCGAAAAGCGATTCCAATAATCGGCTGCGATGGATCCCTTCACGGGCCTCTATTTCTCGCTGGGCCAGCGACTCTCTGAGCTCTCTGACTCCCCACTGAGAGACATCCTGGCCCAGACGTCCATTGAGGGCGTCAAAGAACGAAATACGTTTCCATGGCGGGGTCAGATCGAGAACGTGGTCCCCGTATCGAATCTGAAGAGAGCCAACCACCTCCTGGGCCACATGGGGGATCATCTCCTCCATAAGCGCCATCATGTCCTCGTAGTCGGCATACGCTTGATACAGCTCCAGAAGTGTGAACTCGGGATTGTGGTCTCGATCAATCCCCTCATTTCGAAAATTTTTAGAGAGCTCGTAGACCCGGTCGAAGCCCCCAACAATCAAACGCTTCAGGTAGAGCTCATCCGCAATACGCAGAAAGAGCTTTATACCTAAGGCCTTGTGCCGGGTCACAAAGGGTTGGGCGAAAGCCCCTCCATAAATGGGCTGAAGAACTGGAGTCTCGACCTCCAAGAACCCGCGCTCGTCTAAAAAACAGCGCACCGCCCTGATGACCTGTGTTCTCAACTGAAAAAGCTCTTTGACGTGAACGTTGGCGATGAGATCCAGGTACCGCTGGCGATAACGAATCTCCTTATCTCTGAGTCCGTGCCACTTTTCGGGCAGAAGTCGGAGGGACTTGGCCAAGAGAGAATATCCCTGAACGCGAACCGTGACCTCCCCAGTTTTCGTCTTGAACACGGACCCCCATGCGCCGATGATGTCGCCGACATCCAGGAACCGAAACAGCGTAAATAGCTCCTCTCCCACCTCTTCCTGGCGCATATAGATCTGAATTTTGCCGGTCCTATCCAGGATGTGTGCGAAATTGCTCCTCCCGTGTTCCCGTGCCGAGATCATTCGCCCGGCGACGCGCACCTGTCGTTCCGAGACCATCAGGTCTTTGAATTCCTGAAGAACCTCTGCAGACAGATGGGTTCGGGAAAAATTATGCGGGAAGGGATCCAGACCCTTCTTCCGCAACTTCTCTAGTTTTTCAAGTCGTTGTTGACGTAGATCGCTTTTCGGCTCCACCCATCACCCTTTCGGCGCGTATTTTCAGTGACTCTATAAAAAAATATAACACCTCTCCATAGGGGTGTCAAGGGAAAAGCAGGGCTCAGCCCCTCAGCTTGGTTCCTGGAGACAGATCACCCGCTCAATGAGAGGTGAGATAGGCTTGGATGAAATCATCTAGCTCCCCATCCAGAACCGCTTGGGCATTACCGATTTCCTTGTCCGTCCTATGGTCCTTGACCATGGTATAGGGGTGTAACACATAAGATCGTATCTGGCTGCCCCACTCGATCTTTTTCTTTTGGCCCTCTCGTTCCGCTTTTTCACTCATCTCTTGTTCCAGGTAATGCTGGTAGAGGCGAGCACGCAAGACCTTCAGGGCATTTTCCCGATTGCGATGCTGAGAGCGCTCCGCCTGACACTGTACCACGATACCCGTGGGAAGGTGCGTGATGCGCACTGCCGAGTCGGTTTTGTTGACATGCTGGCCTCCTGCCCCGCTGGCCCGGAAGGTGTCCACTCGCAAATCCGATGGGTCGACCTCTACCTCGATGGCATCCTCCACCTCGGGATACACAAAGACAGAGGCGAAAGAAGTGTGGCGTCGTTTGTTGGCATCGAAAGGGGAGATGCGCACCAAACGATGGACTCCGATCTCCGCCTTGAGATATCCATAGGCGAATTCGCCCTGCACCTCGACCGTCACGTTCTTGATGCCGGCCTCATCGCCCGGCTGGAGGTCTAAAACCCGAGTTGCATACTCCCTGCGTTCCGCCCAGCGCAGGTACATGCGCATGAGCATTTGAGCCCAATCCTGTGATTCTGTGCCGCCAGCTCCTGAGTGGATGTTCACAATGGCGTCTTTGCGGTCGTCTACTCCTCCCAAAGTGTGCTGAAATTCTATCTCAGAAAGGCCATGCTCAAGCTGGCCCAGCTCCTTCTCCACCTCTCGGGCGGCCTGCTCATCGTCTTCTTCCTCCGCCAGCTGGAGAAATTCGGCCAACTCCTTCTGCTGACGGTGAAGCTGAGCCCATTGATCAACCCATCTCTTCTGTACCTTGACCGTCTCCACCACCGTCTGAGCTCTCTCGCTGTTATCCCAAAATCCGGGGGCGGCCATCTCCTTTTCCAGCTGGGCGACCTCCCGCTCCTTGGTTGCTAAGTCAAAGAAAATCCCTTGCTTTTGTCAACCTCTCATCACATTCCTGTAGCCTGAGGCGCAATTCGCTGAACATGAGCCCTCCTTTTCTCACTAGGTTTTGCGTATAACCCGTAGGAATCTTCTTTTGCCCACCTTCAGGGTCAACTCCCGATTCACATCGAGCTCGAGATTCTCATTAGCCACGCGCTGACCGTTAATGGTCACCCCCCCTTGAGCGATAAGCCGCCGCGCCTCGCCGTTGCTGGAGGCCATTCCACTGGCTGTCAACAATTTGACGATCCAGATGGGAAGATCCTCGGCTGAAACTTGGAAAAGGGGGATCTCATTGGGCAGGCAGCGATCTTGGAAAACCCGCTTGAATTCCTCCTGGGCAGCCTTGGCAGACTTTGAGTCGTGATACATGGTGACAATCTCTTGGGCCAACCTCATCTTCAAGTCCCGGGGATTGACCTCTGTTCCCTTCATCTGGTT
Organism: candidate division Zixibacteria bacterium SM23_81; assembly: GCA_001304015.1. Taxonomy (GTDB): domain Bacteria; phylum SM23-81; class SM23-81; order SM23-81; family SM23-81; genus SM23-81. Next base: position 86,510 of record LJUY01000002.1, read on the forward strand.
TTCCATGGTTTCCAGCTCAACCAAGGGAACGTCCGTGCACAGCCGGAAATAGGGAATGATCAACTCGTCGGGAATGGACATGGTTTTGCCGAACATCTCGTTGGGGGGCTCGCAGATGCCTATGTAATTGCCCAAGCTTTTGCTCATCTTCTCCACCCCATCGGTGCCCACCAATAACGGCATGGTAATCACCACCTGAGGTTCCTGTCCATACTCCCGCTGTATTTCTCGGCCCACCAGAAGATTGAAGATCTGGTCCGTTCCCCCCAGCTCCACATCGGCATGCAGGGCCACGGAGTCGTAGCCCTGCACCAGGGGATACAGGAACTCCAAGACGCTGATGGGGCGATTAGACCTGTATCTTTCGGCAAAATCCTCCCGCTCCAGCAGCCGAGCGATGGTGTATTTAGAGGCCAGCTCCAAAACATCTGCGAAGCTCATCGGATTGCACCAGCGGCTGTTGAACTCGATTCGAGTTTTATCGGGATCCAGAATCTTAAAGACCTGCTCCTTATATGTCTCGGCGTTTTTCAGCACCTCCTCCCGGCTGATCTGCTTTCGGGACTCCAGCATGCCACTGGGATCGCCGATCATGCCGGTAAAGTCACCGATAAGGAAAATAACTTCATGTCCCAGATCCTGGAACTGTTTCAGTTTGCGAATGGTCACAGCACTGCCCAGGTGAATGTCAGGCGCAGTGGGATCAAAGCCTTCCTTGATGCGCAAAGGCGTATTGGTCCGCACCGATTTCTCTAATTTCACGATGAGCTCCTCCTCGGGCAGTATTTGCTCGGTGCCCCGCTTGATCATCTCCAGCTGAGTTTCAACTGGAAGCATCTAACCCTCCTGATCGCCATTCATCCTCTGGTTGAATCATTTAGTTTCCTTGGACATAATACGCCATGTCAACGGTAAAGGCAAGAGGAAAATCCTCATACAACCAAGCACTTTTTGATAAGCCTCTTGACTTTGTCCTCTGAATTCCCTATACTTTCGGCGAGACCCACCGATACCTCGCAATCCAGAGCACGAGGACTCAATGCCATTCTCGGCCGCTCACAGAAACAAGAACCAGTGGTGGAGATTGTTCAAGATCTCCGCTTTGCTCTATCTGTGCATGTTATTCCTGCTGCTGCTGATCGCCATCGTCATCTGGCTCTCCTATCGTTCCGACCTGCCCTCCCTCAGCCAATTGGAAAGCTATGAGCCCAGTTTGATCACACGGATATACTCTGATGATGGGAAGGTGCTCAAAGAATTCTACCAGGAGAGGAGAATCCTGGTGCCCCTGGAAAAAATGCCCTCCACTCTCCGCGACGCTCTCATATCCAAGGAGGACAGAAAATTCTACAAACACTGGGGAGTGGATCTCCACCGCCTGATCGGCGCCCTCTATGCCAATCTGAAAGCCCTGCGATATGCCCAGGGGGCCAGCACCATCACTCAGCAACTGGCCAGGATGCTCTTTTTGACCAGAGAGAAAATTCTGACCCGTAAAATCAAGGAATGGATGACGGCCATCCAAATAGAGAGAAAGTACTCCAAAGATCAAATCTTGGAGATGTATCTCAACCACTACTACTTTGGCCAGGGGGCCTATGGTGTCCAAGCCGCGGCTCAGACTTTCTTCAGTAAAAACGTCGAGGACCTCACTCTGGGCGAATCTGCCCTGCTCATCGGACTCCTGGGATCTCCCTATCGATACGATCCCCTAGAACACCCAGAGGTGGCCATGCAACGCCGGAATATCGTGCTGGGAGCCATGGAGGATTTCGGCACAGTCTCCTCTGAGGAGGCTCAGCATGCCATGAGTGAGCCCCTACACCTCAATCCCCATGCCTATCAAAGTGGTCTTGCTCCCTATTTCGTGGAGCATGTGCGCCAGTATCTCGAGGCGAAATATGGAAGTCAGATCCTCTACCAGGGAGGCATCTCCGTTTTCACGACCCTCGATACGCGCCTTCAAGCCATCGCCGAGCAGGCCACGGAGAAGAAAGCAGAGGAGCTACAAGCCACAGTCGACGCTAAGGCCTCTCAAGGAGACTCTTTGTATATAGTACTCAGCACCACGGCTTCTGGAGAAGACACACTCGCGTCCAGACAAATCCAGACGGCATTGGTGGCCATGGACCCTAAGACCGGCTATATCAAGGCCCTGGTCGGCGGTCGTGATTTTCGCACCAACAAATTTAACCTGGCCACCCAAGCTCCGCGACAGCCTGGGTCGGCCTTTAAGCCCTTTCTCTACGCTGCCGCCATAGACAATGGTTTCAAGACCACCGACATCATCTACGATGCCCCCATCGTTCTGCCCGCCATGCACGGCCAAGAGGAATGGCGACCGCGAAACTACGACCGGATCTTTCGGGGACCAGTGACCTTGCGGGAGGCCCTGAGAAGATCCATCAACTTGGTGGCTATCAAATTGCTGCAGCGGATCTCCCCATCACAGGTCATTTTTTACGCCCAGCGCATGGGCATCAAAACCCATCTCTCCCCGGTGCCCTCCCTGGCCATAGGCACCGAGGAAGTGAAGCTGCTGGAGATCACAGCCGCCTACGGCGCCTTTGCCAATGGAGGCATTCGCCGCGAGCCCATCTGGATCTATCAGATTCTGGACCGGGACGGAAATATCATAGAGGAAAACCAACCCTACGAGGAGGAGGTCCTCAGTGCTCCCACAGCCTACGTGGTCACCAACATGCTCCAGAGCGTCATGGACGATCCTGGGGGGACGGGCCGCACAGCTCGCTTAAACAATTTCACCCGCCCGGCAGGGGGAAAAACGGGAACGACGGACGAATACACCGATGCCTGGTTCATCGGCTTTACGCCCCAGATGGTTACCGGCGTCTGGACTGGATTCGCCGAGGGGATGATCCCCATTGGCGATAATCAGACAGGAGCCCGTGCAGCGCTTCCCATCTGGACAGAATTCATGATCGGCGCTCATCAGGGGCTGCCCGTAGAGGATTTTCACATCCCCCCCGGAGTCGTTTTTAAAACTATTTGTGAGGAAACACAACTTTTAATCAACGAAAGCTGCCCCCTGACACATAGAGAAGTCTTTATCAAGGGCACGGAACCCACAGAAAAATGCCCCCTTCGTCATCAAGATCTGATGCCAAAGGAGGAATCGGAGCCGGGCTCTGAACGCCATTTCTTCTAAGGAAAGGCGCTTTCATATCCCTCATCTAACCTCACCAACTCACCGATCAGTGGCCTTGGAGGGGAGGGATTTTCAGAAACGGTCAGCGCCTCCAGAAGCTGACTCAGGGCGGCCTGACCCCTATTGGCGTCGTTAGCCAACACCACCCCAACCGCTTCTCCACAAGAGACGGCATCCCCCACCTTTTTCATAAAGCGAATACCCACCGCCGGATCTACTTTGTCATTGAGAGTTGCCCTACCGGCGCCCAGCTGCACACAGGCGCTGCCAACCTTTCCGGCGTCGAGGACCTGAACATATCCCTTGGCCGGACTCTTCAGTTCTATGGTCAACTTGGCCTGGGGAAGCAAACCGAAATCATCTACCACCCTGGCATCCCCCCCCTGCCGATGAACCAGGGTCTTGAACTTCTCCAAACCTTCTCCGGAGTCCAGGATGGACCGGAGCTTCTTTTCGGCTTCCAGATGTGTTTGAGCTGCACCTCCCAGCATGAGCATTTGCGCCCCCAAGGCCATAGTCACTTGAACCACATCCTCCGAACCCTGTCCTCGTAAACACTCGATGGCTTCCATCACCTCCACAGCATTTCCCACCGACCAGCCCAGGGGTTGATCCATGTGAGTCAGCAGAGCCACAGTTCGTCGACCCATAGCATGACCAATTCTGGTTAGCATCTCGGCGAGCTCTCGTGCTTCCCCAGCGTTTGTCACCACAGCTCCCCGACCCACTTTGACATCAAAGACTAGAGCTTTGGGTCCAGCAGCTAACTTCTTGCTCATGATACTGCTGGCAATCAGCGGCAGGCTGTTCACCGTGGCGGTCACATCCCTCAAGGCGTAGAGTTTACCATCTGCCGGGGCGATATTGTCACTCTGTCCCATGATGGCCACGCCCACTTGGATTACAGCGTCGACAAACTCCTGAGGATCCAAAGATGTTCGAAAACCGGGTATAGCCTCTAGCTTATCTAAAGTACCACCGGTATGGCCGAGCCCACGGCCGGAGAGCATAGGAACCGGTACGCCGGCGGCGGCCACAAGAGGAGCCAGCACCAGAGACACCTTGTCCCCCACTCCCCCCGTGCTGTGTTTGTCCACAGTGATGGCAGTGATGGAGCTCAAGTCTAACACTTGGCCAGTATGTATCATGGCCTCGGTAAGGTGTATGACCTCCTCCCAAACCATACCTTTCAGGTAAATGGCCATGAGCAGGGCTGAAACCTGATAGTCTGGGACTGTTCCCTGCACATATCCTGAAATGACGAATTCGATTTCCTCGGGTGATAGGCTCTCGCCGTCTCTTTTTTTGGCGATGATTTCATAAACGCGCATGGAATTTCCTGTGCTCAAAAGGAGCTAACGCCCCAGGAATCGCCCCCGGCAAATGAGTTTCTGCAATATGCGGGGGATCCTTGAGGTCCCATCTCAGCGGGGTCCTCACTTACTGGCCTGATCCCGCGATCTTGCCCCAAAAACTTTGTCCCTGTCCAGTTCCCGGCAATTGAAAAAACTCCGCTACGGTGGCGGCTACATCGGCGAAGGAGCCTCTGACGCCGAGAGGCACACCCTTCTTCACATTGGGCCCATAGGCCAACAGAGGCACGTATTCCCGAGAATGGTCCGTGCTGGGCGTGGTGGGGTCATTGCCATGGTCGGCGGTGATGATCAATAGATCCTCGGTTTGCATCAAGGGAAGGATGTGACCGAGCTGGACATCAAAATCCTTCAAACCCTGGGCATAAGCCTGGGGATTATTACGGTGTCCCCAGAGCATATCGAAATCCACCAGGTTGACCAGGATGGCTCCACCCGTGACCAATCCCATCTGTTCCCGCAGCCGCACCATGGTTTCCTGGTTGCTCTTGGTGTGGATAGCCTGGGTTATGCCCCTACCGGCGAACAGGTCTTCGATCTTGCCGATGCCCACCACGGGCAGATTCGCTTCCTTCAGCTGGTCTAAAAGGGTCGGGCTTGGCGGGTACAGAGAAAAATCCTTCCTGTTGGCCGTCCGAGTGAAATTGCCCCTCTGGCCCACAAAAGGTCTGGCAATTACCCTTCCCACGGCGTGCTTCCCGGTCAGCTGTTCACGGGCTACCTCACAAATACGGTAGAGCTCATCCAGGGGTATGACCTCCTCGTGAGCGGCAACTTGAAACACGCTATCCGCGGAGGTGTAGACGATGGGCTTTCCCGTGACGACGTGTTCCTGGCCAAGTTCCTGGATGATGACCGTCCCGGAGGCGGTTTTATTGCCCAGGGTCTCTCGCCCGATGGCTTCTTGAAAAGGTTCCATCACCTCGGGGGGAAAACCGTCGGGATATGTGGGCAAAGGCCGCTCCGTCACAAGGCCCATCAATTCCCAGTGTCCAGAGATGCTGTCTTTCCCCACGGACTTTTCGGCCATTTTGCCGAAATTCCCCGTGGGATTAGCCACCCGTGGCACCCCCAAGATGGGCGCGATGTTCCCCAATCCCAAACTTCCCAAATTGGGCACCTGTAAACCGCCTGCCACCCGGGCTGTGTTGACTAGCGTGTTACTTCCTTGATCTGAATAAAGATGGGCATCAGGAAGCTCTCCAATGCCCACGCTATCTAGGACGATGAGGATGAATCGCCGTGAGTCTCCGCTCATTTCTCCTGATCCGCCTTACCCATCATCAGTTTCTGAAACGGCTTGAACAAATCGATGGGCACGGGAAAAACGATGGTGGAGTTGTTCTCCGCGGCCACTTCCGATAAGGTCTGCAGATACCTGAGCTGTAGAGCCATAGGGTGATCTCCGATCACCGTGGCCGCCTCAGCCAATTTCTGAGAAGCTTGAAACTCGCCCAGGGCATTGATCACCTTGGCCCGACGATCCCGCTCCGCCTCAGCCTGTCGTGCCATGGCCCTTTGCATCTCCTGGGGCAGATCCACGTGCTTGATCTCCACGGTGCCCACCTTGATGCCCCACGGATCGGTAAGCTTATCCAGAATGGTCTGCAGCTCCTTGTTGATTTTATCCCTGGCCGCGAGGAGCTCATCTAACTCAGCCTGACCGAGCACGCTCCTCAGAGTCGTCTGGGCTAGCTGAGAGGTGGCGTAGAGGTAGTTCTCCACCTCCACGATGGCCTTCTCTGGCTCCATGACTCGAAAGTAGACCACGGCGTTTACCTTGACGGAGACGTTATCCTTGGTGATGACATCCTGCGGCGGTACGTCCATGGCCACGGTGCGCAAGCTGACCCGATTCATCTTGTCCACCAAAGGAATGAGCAGGATCAAGCCAGGCCCCTTCGCTCCCACCAGCCGTCCGAGCCGAAAGATAACCCCTCGTTCATACTCTCGCAGAACTCTGATTGCGCTGGCCAAGATGAAGATAGCCACGACCAATAGAGGAAATAGGAAAGGCATTTCATCCCTCCTGTTCAGTGAGCTTCACAACTTTCAGCTTAAGATGGTCTACGGCGACCACCTTCACCTTCTCGCCCTTCTTCACCACGTTCTGACATTCGGCGTTCCACAGCTCGCCATGGAGGAAAATCTTGCCCTCGGGAGCCAGCCTCGTCTCGGCCACACCGATTTCCCCGATGAGCCCCCTTTTGCCCGTGGTGGGCTTGCGCAAACGGGCTTTAAGGGCCATGCCCAAGGCAAAGAGAAAAAAGGCAGCCGTGGCCAAGGTCACGAGCAGGATAATCTGCCAGGAGATACGCAAATACGGCGATGGCGAGCCGATAAGCATAAGAGACCCCAATATCATGGCGATAATCCCCCCGGTGGTGAGGAAACCAAAGGTGGGCGTGAGCACCTCGGCCACAAAAAGAATGATGGCGAACAAAATCAGCAACAGTCCGGCGTAGTTGATGGGCAACACCTGAAAAGCAAAGAAAGCCAAGATAATGCAGATGCCGCCCACGATGCCCGGCAGGAAAGCCCCCGGGTTGGAGAGCTCAAAGAAGAGACCGTAAAAACCGAGAATCAAAAGGATATAGGCCACGTTTGGGTTAGATATGATGTTCAGGACCCGGTAGCGAAAACCTAGATCGATTCTCCTGATCTCGGCGCCCTTGGTCTCCAGGGTGACCTGTCCCTGGGTCGTCTCCACCTGACGCCCATGGATAGCGTCCAGGAGTTGACCCAAATCCTGGCAGATCAGGTCCACAACGCCCAGCTCCAGGGCCTTCTCTGCCGTCACCGACTGGCTCTCCCGAACGGCGCTCTCGGCCCAATCGGCATTGCGCCCCCTTTCGGTGGCGATGCCCCTGATGTAGGAAACAGCGTCGTTGGTGACTTTTTCCTTCATCTCCTCTTCCATCTTCTGGCCCATGGTCACGGGATGGGCCGCTCCGATGTTGGTTCCCGGAGCCATAACCGCCAGATGTGCCGCCAGAGTGATGAACACTCCAGCGGAGGCGTCCTGGGCACCAGACGGAAAAACGTACACGACCACCGGAATGGGGGCATTCATCAATTTTTTAACGATAGACCGCATGGACTCCATCAGTCCACCGGGAGTGTCCAATTCCACGATGAGACAGTGGGAACCATCCCGGTGGGCACGGTCTATGCTCTCCTCGATGTACCGAGCGGCTACCGGGCTGATGGCCCCCTCAACTCGAATGATGTCTACGCTTTGTATGGCAAAGACGGTGGCGCTGAAGACCAGGACCAATAGGCCGAAGAGAGAAATCCCTAGGATCTTTCTCTGCCAAAAATGTTTCTGCAACAATCCCGTTTACTCCTCAGGTTTGAAAACAGACCAGCCGAATTTCGGTCATCTCCTCAACGGCGTACTTTAATCCCTCTCGACCCAGCCCACTCCCCTTCACGCCTCCGTAAGGCATGTGATCCACTCGAAAGGTGGGAACCTCGTTGATCATTACTCCACCCACCTGAATTCTTTTGGCCGCCTCCAGAGCAGCAGCCAGGTCCTTTGTGAAGATACCCCCCTGTAGCCCATACTGAGAATCGTTTACCAGAGTTATGGCATGATCGAGATCGTCCACGGCATTGATCACCACCAGGGGGGCAAAGGCTTCTTCACAGCAAACCCGACAGTCGCCAGGGACATTCTGCAAGACTGTCGGCCAGAGCAGAGAACCCTCCCGCTGGCCACCGCAGACCCGTTCTCCTCCTCGGTCCAAGGCCTCCTGAATCCAGCTCTCGGCCCTCTCCGCAGCGGAAATGGAGATCATGGGCCCCACTTGTGTGCTATCTTCCAGAGGGTTGCCCACTCGCAATTTCTCGGTCCTGGAGGCCACTTCCCTGACCACATCCTCAAACACCTCTCTATGCACATAGACTCGCTGAACAGATATACACACTTGCCCCGCCAGGGCAAAAGCACCGGCTGTGATCCGGTCGGCAGCCCTCTCCAGATCGGCATCCTCCATGACGATCACCGCTGAGTTGGATCCCAGCTCCAGGGTGGCCTTCTTCAGGCCGGCGTGGGCCATAAGCCTTTTGCCCACCTCCAAGCTTCCCGTAAAGGAGATCATCCTCCCGCGGTCATCGGCCACGAGAGCATCGCCAATTTCTCCACCGTAGCCAGTGATTAGATTGAGAGCCTCATTGGGGAGACCCGCCTCCAAGATGATGCGTCCCAGCATCACATCGGCCAGAGGGGTATCTGTGGCTGGTTTCAGGACCACGCTGTTGCCCGCGGCCAGGGCCGGGGCTACCTTATGGGCAGCCAGATTCACTGGGAAGTTAAAGGGGGTGATGGCCACCACTACCCCCACGGGAACCCTGATGGTAAATCCCAACTTGTTTTCCCCCCCAGGGGCGGCGTCCATAGGAACACTTTCTCCATAAATCCTCTTCGCCTCCTCGGCCGCAAAGGTAAAGGTTTGAATCGTTCGGGAAACCTCACCCCGAGCCTCCCGAATAGTCTTCCCCACCTCCTGAGTCATGGTTTGTGCCAACTCCTCCGCCTGTGCCGTGATACCTTCGGCAGCTCGCTGGAGGATCTGGTAACGCTCTTGAGCGGACAGCTTGGCCATCTGCTCTGCACCCCTGACGGCGCTGGCCATGGCATGGTCCACATCTTGCAGGTCTGATCTGGGCACCTGATCGATGATTTCTTCATTGAAGGGATTCGTCACCGGTATGGTCTCATCTTTCCCTACCCACTTGCCACCTAACAGCATCTCCATCCGTACACCTCCCAAAGTCCCAAGGAGAAGCTCATCTATGTCGGCTCGCTCTCATCCTTCCAGACGAAGCTTATCCCCACCACACCTCGTCGTTCTGGCCAACGACGAAAACCTGATTACGCCCACTCTTCTTGGCCGTATAAAGGGCCTCATCGGCCCTCTCCACCAGATCTTTTCCGTTATCAGCGTCCTCCGGGTAACTGGCCACCCCTATACTGACCGTCAGCCGCTTCTGCGGTTGGAGCTGTCCGTGAGGAAATTTGTAATCCCCAATCTTCTTGCGGATTCTCTCGGCCACCTTCCAGGCACCCATTTTGTTTGTCTCAGTGAGGATGATGGCGAATTCCTCGCCACCATAACGAGCCAGGATATCGATGTCCCTGATCTCGGCCTTAATCAGCTGTGCTATGATTCTGAGGATTTTATCTCCCGTGGGATGTCCACACACATCGTTGTAATGTTTGAAGAAGTCGATATCCAACATGATCACCGAGAAGCTCCGATGGTGACGATGGCTACGGCTCTCCTCGTCCCTCAAGCGTTCCTGAAAATGCCTGTGATTGAAGAGTTTCGTAAGACCGTCGGTGATGGAGTGCTGCTTGGCATTCTGGTAAGCCCGGGCATTTCCCAGGGCCATGGAGACCTGATCGCTCAGAGCACCCCAGAACAGCTCATCGTAGTCGCCAAAGGCGGTATCCCCTTGGCTCATCAACATCAACAGGCCGATGAGTTTTTCCTGCACCTTTAAGGGAAGCAAAGCAGTAAATCCACCCTTTTGGGAGGATTCCTCTTCCTTGTGATGGAGACTAAGCTCTGCTGAGATCACCGGCCTGCCCTTTTCGACCACTTGTTGAATCAAACCTTCCGCTTCGGCTAGCTTGGCCAGCAGAACGCGAGAATCGCCTTTGGGCGCTCCTTCAGTCCACTCCTCTCGCTCCTCATCCCACAGCAATATGGCGCATTGTCGACATTTCAGACGTGCTTTAACGACCTCCACTATTCTTTCCAGCAAAAGATCAAATTCCAGGAAGCTCCCGATTTCCCTGCTGATTTCGCAGAGGATATTCAAGCCTTTGGCCGGAACCCTGGGTGGTTCGGGAAGCGTCAGGTTCTGGAGAGCCTGAGTCGCCTGGATGGCGAATAATTCCAAGAGAGCGATGGTCTGAGCATCTGGTCCTTGCCCATCGAGAGGTCCATCTACGGACATCACACCCAGCAGTTTTCCGTCGGTCCGAACCAGAGGAGTAAAAAGAGTGCCATCGGGATACCTGCTGGTTCGATGAGCGGATTGCCCCTCCATTTTCAGATCAGATTTCGGGGCAGTGCCCTGCTGGTTGTTGATGAAATAGGAGTTGCTGATTTTATGCTCATCCTGAAAAAACTGGAAAAAGTAATCCTCCGGCACCCGCTGCCCTTTAAACCTCTGAAATACCTCCTGGCTCAATCCCGCCTGGGCTTTTCGTATAAACATGTGGTGATCCCTGTCATATAGGCTGATGAGCACTCGCCGAAATCCCAGGCTGCGTTGCACCGCTTGGGCCACTTGATCCAGAAGATCTTCCAGTTCGAGCTGCCGACCAAGGACCTGGCTGAGATTTTGGATCTCACTCAGCCAGCGAGTCTGTGCCTCCAGTTGGGCATTTTTTCTCTCTAGCTCCTGACGAAGCGTATCCAAAGATCGAAAGTCCACCTTTTCTCCTTCCCGCTGGGCCATTTTTCTAATTTTCCTCCTGCCAGTTGGGCGGCCCCCCAACGCTGAAAAAACCGGCCAGAGGATTACCCGTGCCCATCGCTCCTGAGGCTCACAAAAAACATACTCAATTCTAGCTCTCAATGCAAGCATTTTTCTTGACAAGAGGGGCCGGAATAGCTAGATTCTTCATAGGTTCGCCGTTCAAACCCGGAGGATACATGTCTACCAAATTTGAACAGCTCAAAGAGATCATGCGTCGGTTGCGAGGACCGGGCGGCTGTCCATGGGACAGAGAGCAAACCCACTCGAGTCTGAGACCCTATCTCATCGAGGAGGCCTACGAAGCACTGGAGGCTATCGATGGCGCAGATGACCAAAAATTGGCCGAAGAGCTGGGTGATTTGCTTCTGCAGATCATCTTTCACAGCCAAATCGCACAAGAGGATGGCCGCTTCGACATCGAGGACGTCATCGCTGGTATCATCGAGAAATTGAAACGCAGACATCCCCACGTTTTCGGCGACAAGAAGGTCAAGGATAGCCGCGATGTCCTCATCGGATGGGAGAGGATCAAACAAGAGGAGAGGGAGAAAAAGAAAGGGTCCTCTATCCTGGACGGTGTCCCAGGGCAGCTGCCTGCCCTGCTGAAGGCTCACCGAGTACAGGAAAAGGTCTCACGAGTTGGCTTCGATTGGGAGCACATCGACCAGGTTTTCGCCAAGGTAGAAGAGGAGCTGGCCGAGTTCCGCTCCGCCTATCGGAAACACCACAGAGAACAGGTAGAGGAGGAACTGGGAGACATCCTCTTTGCCCTGGTCAACCTGTCCCGATACCTGGAAACAAGTTCAGAGGATGCCCTGCGCCGGACCATCGATAAGTTCATCGCCCGCTTTAAATATGTGGAATCGGCCCTCCAGCGCCAGGGATTGAATCCCAAAGAAGTGGGGCTTGAGGCAATGGATAAGTTGTGGGACGAGGCGAAATCCCGGGAATCTGGGAAACACCTTAAGGGCGGAAACACATCGCAAGGGAACCGATGAAAACAAAATCCTTTTCTCAAAGAGGGCCGAACCCAGGAGTACTGGGAAGCAAGGCATTCCTCAGTTGCTTGAGAAGGTTCTCGCTAAACATCCCGCCGCTCTGGCATGTATGCGGTCTTTTCTGGAAAAATCGCTCCATGACCCATACTGGACCCTATTCCATATAAGGGATCCGATTGACACCTCTCTTCAAAATCATCACGGGAACGTAGAGATCCCTCGCGTCAATTTCCCCGCCTCATAGAACCATCTCCCACCACCCCGATGTTAACCTCTCCCCCGAAGGAACTCGCCACCATCATGTCGATCTACTGATAGTCAAAGTGGTGCGGCTCCAAGCCAATCTTTCATCACCTCCATCTGAGGATGGCCCCGAAACATATCCACAAGGTGATACCAACATCGACTACCTGGACACCTTCGGGATGACCGAGCTCTGGTCCAGGATGACCATATGTGCAAAATGTTGCAACTTTCTCCTCCAGGCCCTCGTGGCACTTGAGCACATCATTGAGGTTCGCGTATTACATAATTCCCTAAAAAATAAAATATTACACGGATTTTCCGGTGTCATCTGGCAACCGGGCCTTTTGGCATGGTCCTTGCATGATCATGATGATCAGCTCCTAGGTTTCCTGAAAAAGCTCTCCAACGCATCGACTGTCTTTGGGGAGCATGAAAAAGGAGGCTGGTTTCCGTGAGAAGTTTTTTTCCAATCCTCGCCGCTACTGCTCTGCTAGCCGTCACAACGGCGGAGGCGTATGTGATCAACGGCCTGCTCGACGATTGGGGCGTGCAGCCTCATATTCAATGGATCCCGTCCTCAAATTCTGTCAACTGGATCGAGGAGGACAACTGGGGCAGCGGACATCCGAACTTTCCCAGCGGCGGCGAAATTTATGACGCTGAGGCCCTATACTACGACTTCATGGGCGGTATGGCCTATGTGGCCTTGGTCACCTCTTTCCCCAGCAACGGTTACATGTATTCCTATCCTGGTGATATCGGCATCGACCTTGATCGGAATGGGAGTTACGAATACGGCCTCAAGACCACGGGGCACCTCCAAGGGGGATTCTTCGCCAATCCCACATGGACCAACGCCAGCACTTACCCATCCTCAGGTCCCGCTCGAATTATCGGCGGCACCATGCTAGACGTGCAACCTCTGGTCTACTTTGAGACAGAGATTATAGAAAATGGTTTTCCCACCTACATCATCGAGGGGAGATTCGACTGGTCCGCATTGGGGAATCCCAGCCAACCATTCAACCTGCACTGGACCCAAAGCTGCGGCAACGACGTGCTGAATTTGACCGTCACTCCGGTGCCCGAGCCCGGGAGTCTTTTCTTGCTAGGCACAGGTTATGCAGCCCTATGTGGGCTTTCATGGAGGAGGAGGAAGAAGAAGTGACCTCTTACCGGACAAAAGAAGGATGAGCAGAAGGTGGAGGAATACTTCTGGGTGATGTGATTTCCATGGGGAGTGTGCAAATTGGTTCACTTTTTGTGCCCGAAAATGCGACATTCGGGGAAGGAGTTCACATCCGGAGGTTTACTCCCGGTAGAGGAAATTCTCGATCTCTTATACTGTCCTGGAGGAAAAGGGAAAATTCCTGAAGGGCACCTCTGGCCCAGCGTAAGGGCCATGGTAAAAAACGAGAACAGGTGTGTGCTTCTGCGAATGTGATGCGCTTCATGTGACCAATCTGTCAGGGCGGCTTAGCGACCGATTATGATGAACGGAGGCGATTTCTCTTGCGAAAACGAGATCTAGATCTCATCCAGCACAACTTGTTGAAGATGCGCAGGAGGTTGATGGAAAATCTTCAGCGCATAAAAGAAGATAACCTGCAGGCTCCTCCCCGAGTGGCCACTGGTGACTCAGGGACATCTCAGTCCCATATGGCCGATCTGGCATCAGATCATTTTGATCGGGAGAATTCCCTTCAACTCTATCTCTACGAGCGAAGGTTGCTCCATGCCATCGACGAGGCTTTGCACCGTATCAAAGAGGGCACCTACGGCATATGCGCTGTATGCTCCAGCCCTATCAATCTTCGTAGGCTCATGGCCGTGCCCAATACAAAGCTGTGTATCCGCTGCCAAGAGGAGAAGGAAAGAAACGGAGTCATCTCCAAAGCTCTGAAGTCCAGGGGCTAACAGATGCTGAAGGGAAGAGCCTAACGGTCCCATCTGCCCGTTCGATAATCCTCCAGAATGGCGGCATGGTCGAAGGCCAGTGCCTCGGGCAGGCTATTCAGGGGAAATACTTGAGCTCGCTGAGCATCGTCACCCGCCAGGGGTTTGCCTCTGGCTGTAGCTATATAAACGGTGGTCACGGTATGTTGGCGCGGGTCCCGGTGGGGATCTGAGTAAGTATGCAGCTGACGCTTAAGCTGAACCGCTAGACCCGTCTCCTCTCGAGCTTCCCGAACGGCCGCCTCCTCCAAACTTTCACCGTATTCCACGTAACCCCCCGGAAGTGCCCATCCGTACGGGGGGTTTTTCCGTTTGATCAGGGCAATGCCCTGGCCTTCTACTTCGATGATAACATCGACGGTGAGGAAGGGATTTCGATACTTCTTGACCTCTGCTGAGAGGACCACGGAAAAATCCTCTTCTCCGGAAGAGCCCTGCAACTCAACAGGTCAGATGCAGGGCCGCAACTGTTCTCTTCGAAGGACTTAGCCGATTGTACGTGTGACAAGCCCTCTGGGTTCTCTCCACCACCAGTTGGATGCCCAGATGACGAATCAGCCGGCGGGTCTCTTCTGTCACCACCATCATGCCGGACCCACCGGTGCCCACCACTAAAATCTCAGGATTCCGGTCTAAAATGGATTTGACATCATGGGGGCTAAGGGAGTGGCCCTGCATCCTCCACCAGTCTGGCTCGACGCCCTGGGCATGTATGATCACGTCCGAGCTGTAGGAACGCCCATCGATGACGATGTACCCGAACCGATATTCCTCGATCTTGGGGCTGAACATGTGGGGCCTCTGGAAGGCGGCCAGAGCCGGGGCTATTCCACCACCTTATAGATTTTGTCGTGGGCGCGGCAACGTTCCTTGACCTTGATGCCCACGGAATCGCCAGGTTTGGCCTCCTCAATGAATGCATGCTCAATCTGCATGGAATCCACAGTCTGCTGAAAATCGCTGGTGTGGCCCTTGATATGAATGGTATCGCCCACAACCAGTTGACCGGTTATCTCGATGCCGGCAACCCCGATCTTGGCGAAGTAATCCACCACTCTTCCCACTTCCTGTTCCTCCATGGTTTCACCTCCTTCATAGGATCTTTACGGGAACCTGGCATAGCTCCTGAAATTTTTCGGCATCCCTCCGGGAACCAACGATGGTCCCAAAGTGCATGGGGATGGCGAAGCGAGGGCCGATGGCGTTGGCAGCTTGCGCTGCCTCCTCGGCCGTCATGGTGTAGGTTCCACCCACGGGTAGAAGTGCGATATCGGCTTTGATATGGTCCATTTCGGGAATGAAATCAGAGTCGCCGGCGTGGTAAATGCGCTGCCCCTCTATGGTAACGATGAATCCAATCCAGCCATTGGCTTGAGGGTGGAAGTCCTTGTTCAGATTGTAAGCGGGAACTGCCTCCACCTCCACCTCATCCACGGTCATACGCTGGCCTGGCGCGATGACCCGTACATCTCCAGAGAGCTTTTGGGCACAGTCTGCGGTGGTGATGATCACCGTCTTTTCACCTTGGATTTTGGATACGTCCTCGGGTACACAGTGATCGTAATGATCGTGAGTGATGAGGATGATATCGGCCTTTTCCTCACTGCCCCGAAGTTTCCAGGGATCGATGTAGATCACCTTGTCGCTTTTGATCTGAATTGAGGCATGCCCCAACCATTTGATCTTGTCGATCATGCAGCTCACCTCCTTAACGGAAACGAGATGTATCTGTGCACAACACCTCCACCATTTGGCCGTGTATCCTTCCATTTGAAGCTAAAATCTCCCTGGCGTCTATCCCAAAAGGACCGCCACAGAAATTAGTGACCACACCCCCCGCCTCAGCCACCATCAAAGCTCCGGCAGCCATGTCCCAGGGAGCCAGTTTCATTTCCCAAAATCCGTCAAATCGCCCAGCGGCCACGTAACAAAGGTCCAGCGCCGCGGAACCGGCCCGTCTTATGGCCTGGGCACGAACGGCCAAACGGGCAAAATTATCCAGGTTGTTATCCCGGCTTCGACGGATATCATAAGGAAAGCCCGTCGCCAGCAGGCTATCGGTGAGATCTTCCGTTCCAGACACAGTCAACTCCTCTCCATTCACAGTGGCCCCATGCCCCTTGCGAGAGACGAAAATTTCGTCGAGAACCGGGTTATAGATGACGCCTAGGGCAATCTCCCCCTCATCTTCCACCGCAATGGAGACACAAAAACATGGATATCCATGGGCATAATTGGTGGTTCCATCCAGGGGATCTACAATCCAGCGCACATGGCCCTCTCCTCCCCGGCTGGTTCCCTCTTCCGTGAGGATCAGGTGGTCCGGGTAAACATCCCGGATGGCCTTCACGATGGCTAGCTCGGAGCGGCGATCGACATCGGTCACCAGGTCAATCTCCCCCTTGTGCTGGACCCTTTGACGAGGTCCGAAGCGCTCCATGAGAAGCTGGCCGGCCATCTTGGCCGTCTCCTGTGCC
Source organism: candidate division Zixibacteria bacterium SM23_81 (assembly GCA_001304015.1). Classification (GTDB taxonomy): domain Bacteria; phylum SM23-81; class SM23-81; order SM23-81; family SM23-81; genus SM23-81. The sequence continues at coordinate 103,224 of LJUY01000002.1, forward strand.
AGCTGTAACATGCCCCTCAAAGATCACACCTTCCCCATGCGGTTCAAGCGGCCCATGGCCTCTGCCCTCTCCCGCCGCCCGACCCTGGCCTTTTCCACGGCCCGCCGCAGAATTTGAATGCTCTCATCATAGCCGTGGCGATTTACAGGAAAGGGGTGGCCGTCCTTTCCCCCGTGTGCGAAGGCGAATCGAGCCGGGTCTCGAAAGCTGGGCTTCACCCCGTGGATCAGCTCGGAAATCAAACTCAGGGCTCGGATGGTTTTTGGCCCTACCCCCTTGAGGCTCAACAGGGTCTCGAAATTCTCCGGCTGGCGCTGATAGGTGGTTAAAAATCCATTTTTCAGGCGGTGGGGATGAATATCCTGTAAAACAATATGGTGACGTCTGGGCAGACACAGACGCTGCAATTTCCTCATATCGGCCACCAAACAGTCTGGCCGTTGTGCCGCCAAAGATGTGATGGTGGCTCGGGCTTGCTCGCTTTCCCGGGCGACCAAGTTCAAGGGTTTTGCGACGGCCTGAGCGCAGACGGCTGCGTGAGGCTCGTGAACGAAATCCTCCATTTGGGAGCTCAGCCAGTGATATCGGCGTGCGAAACCGGTTCTCGGATTCAGCCCCTGCTGAACCACCGCCCATGATCCCGCTCTGTCAAAGAAGAAACAATGGTGATAAATCTGATGGCCATCCTGAAGGGCACTGCTATCGACTTTGGCCGCCATTCGGCTGGCATAAACCAGGTCTTCTCCATCTACAGAGATCGCCTCGGCTCCCAGGCGTATTTCCTGTGGGGTTCGCTGGGACACACGTCCTTTGCCCCCGGTCACCCACAAGCCCAGCTCTTTTTCTAAACCCCTTAGACCCACCTTTAGAGCTCCACAAACGGTGGTGGTCACGCCGCTGGAGTGCCAATCGAAACCCAGAACGCATCCCAGGGATTGGAACCAGAAGGGATCGGAGAGCCGATTCAGCATCTGTTCAGACCCCCATTGATCCACCATGAAGATGGTAATTTCCCGGGCCAGCTGGCACATCCTGGTGAACAGCCAGCGGGGGACTTTTCCTCGGTGAAGAGGCAGATCGGCAATTCCAGTTCTCATGGACCCCTCGTCCCATAAAGAATTTCTCTCTTCAACTCTGTATAATACACCTAAAAAGACGTCTGTCAAGGGGAAAGTGGTACGGCGATTACAGAAGGATGCAACAGACGCCCCCCACCATCATGGCCCCTCCCAACAGGCGAACTTTCACGTGGCTTTCCCCGAAGAAGAAATATCCCAGCAAGATGCTGAAGACCATACCAGCTCTTTTGATGGCAATGACGTAACTGGCTAGGGTCAGCCTGAAAGCCAACATCTGGAAGACGATCATCACGGCTCCCAGGAAGGCGAATGTCAGAAGTGCAGGAGCCTCTTTGATGACCTGCTGCTTCCATTGGTCCGCCTTGAGCCAAAGCACCGGGAAATAGAACAGCGGAAAAAGGACGTGAAAAACCGCCAGAAAAAAGAATGGGGAGGAGTTCAGAACAGCCACCTTGTCGGCAGCTGCCGAGATACCCCACAACAGGGCGACCAGGATCATCAACAAGCTACCCCGCTCCCTGGCGATGTTCCGCAAAGGCGCCCAGAGGCCTTCCTTGAGCTTATCTAAATTCAGGAAATAAGCACCAATAACGATGAGACCAATGCCAACTATTCCAAGAGCGTCGGGCACCTCACCCAGGGCCACATACCCAGTGAGTATGAGAAAAAGCGGTGTGAAGGCCAGAAAGGGAAAGGCCAAGGACAGGGGTGACAGTTTGATGGCCCGCACGTAAAGGGTAACGGCCAGGAGGTTGACGCCCAACGTAACCGCCAGGGCTGGCCAAAATGAGGCCCGCACTTGAGGCAGACCATCGATTCCCAAGGCTAAAAGCAGAAAGGGAATGGCAAAGGCGAACATAGCCCAGGTGACTATATAGGGATGAATTCGGCCCAAAATCCGCTTGCCATGGGCGCCCTGCAGGGCGAAGAAAAAGGAACACAGCAGGGCGAATAGAATCCACATGGTCATGCCTCAGGCATCTGGGAGTACACAGAGGGCGCTATCCCCACGAAACCTTTACCGGGTGGCATCTTCCCTTTGGTCATGTGGAGCTAGGAGGATCGGATAGGCTGGGCACAGCCGGCGAAGAGAACACCCTTTACAGGAGGGATTTCTCGCTTTGCAGGTGGTCCGCCCGTGTTGGATGAGGTTGAGGTGAAATGAATATACCAAGTTTGCTGGAACGACAGCCTGCAGTAAGTGGTGGGCCCGGCTGGCGTTTGCTTCCTGGGGAAGCAATCCCAGCCGTTTGCTGACCCGCAAAACGTGGGTGTCCACGGGCATCACCGGTCTGCCCAATGAGAAGAGCAGCACACAAGCGATGGTCTTCTCCCCCACGCCCGTGAATTGCGCCAGGAAATCCCTGATGCGCCACGTAGGCCAGCCAGATAAAAAGGATAGATCACAGTCCGCATACTGGTGACAGATCTGAACCAGGATCTCTTTGATCCGACGAGCCTTGATCTGGGCTAGTCCCCCAGAGCGAATTGCTTTAGCCACATCCTGGACTGAGGCGTTGTGGACCTGGAGCCAGGTGGGAAAGCGCTCCCTCAGATTCTGAAAAGCCCGAAGGGAGTTGGAGTCCGTGGTATTCTGGGACAGGATTGTTTTGATGAGCTGAGAGAGAGGATCAACTTTTCGTTCCCAGCGCTTGGGCCCATATACCTCCTCTAGAAGATCGGCAATTCTTCTGATCTTTGGGACCTTCCTCTGGCGGGATATCACACGTGGAGAGAACTTCACCTCATATCTAGACATCTTCCCAATCTCCCATGGGACGGCACAGATGATAAACCAGCAAGGTCATGGCCATCCTGGGCTCCTGGCTGCCCGTTTTCAGCTTGAGCTCCGTCTCATATATTTGGGCGAAGGCTTTCTCCAGATCATCTTCGTCCAAGTTTGCCGATTGTTGGATGATATCATTTACATGCTTCTTCGGGATGTGCAGGCCGACGGCGATCTGATGGGCGGATTTTCCCTTCCGGGAAATCTGCCCAACCCTAGCCAGCTTAACGAAATGCTGGCGAATGGCCCACACGATATGAGAGCGTGGGGCACCAGCCTCCTGCAGTTGGCTCAACAGGGTCATCGCCTCCGGCAAATCTCCCCTTCCAACGGCATCGCACAACTTAAAAACGGTTTGGGACCGCAGCTTCCCCACCACAGCTGCCACATCCCGTGCCTCAATAGTGGGTTTCTCCTCTACGTAGATGGCCAGCTTCTGGATCTCGTTGTCCAGGGCGATGAGGCTCTCTCCGATGCTGTCGCACAGGATCTGGACTGCCTCTGGCACGATAGACTTTCCGTATCGCTGGATGCGCCGCTGCACCCAATCGAACAGCAATTTATCATTTAAGGGATAAAAGTTCACATGGCAGGCCAGGGAAGCGAGATTTTTGTAAAACCCCCTGCTGGCATCCACATCAGGGGCCGTTAAGATGAGACAGGTATGGTCAAAGGGAGTGCTCAAGTGTTGCAGAATTTTCCTTTTGTCTGTGGCTTCCAGGTTGTTGACGTCACGAACCACCACCACCCTACGCTCCGCCATCATGGGCAGAGCGGAGATTCGGTCGATGATCTGGACCCAGTCGGTCTCATCACCGTAAAGGATGTCCAAATTGAAGTCCCTCAGATCCGGTGGAACCGCCTTCTGGATGAGGGACTGAACGGCCTCCTCCTTGAGCAACTCCTCGCGGCCATAAAAAAAATAGACCGGAACGAGATCACCTCGGTTGATGTCGTTGACCAGGTTCTTGTACGTGCATTTCATCCGTCCCTCCAGCGGATACTCCATCTTTGATTATTCCACGTCCCCAAGATGCACATCGCCACTTTGGTGATGGAACACTAAGAGGAACCACGAGGAGGCTAATTATAACAAGTCTTTTTCAGATAAGCACTATTGGCATAAGACGCTTCATTGGTGTGTGCTGGACTCACAAACCGTTTATCCCTCCATATCCCCTCGATAAACTCGATAGGTAGGATAGGTGAAATCGATGTCGGATTCCTGATCAAAGGCGTTCAAGAGTCTTCGCACACCTTTTCTTCACACCTTGTTCAATCCTTCAACGAAATTAAGAGATATGGCGAAGAGAATCCCCTTACCGGATTCGTTCAGATCTCCTCAGATGGACTGAATTACCTCGATGGCCTTTTTTAATGTCTCCTCCCTTTCAATAACCGCAAAGAGAGTTTTATTGGTGGGTTGTTTTTCAGCCAGCGCCCTTCAATAATTTTTATGACCGTGACATCCGCCTTGCTCTCCAGCAAGATTCTGCCCATTCCAATACTATCCTAAACCGTTGTGCCGGTCACCCCAATTTTGATCAGCCTCTCCAGAATCGTGGAAAGGTGCTCGGTATGCTCTAGTACATCAACTAGCAGAAACATTTCTTCCGCCCCCAAACCTAATATGACCTACTTTTGAAGCTCACTCCTTCACGCTGTACAGCCTTTTTTAAAAAAATGGACACCGGAGGTATTCATGGCTATGATCATCTATATTCTTTTGAATTCAGGAGAATGGCCATTTGGGCAGCAACATCCATACAGTATTGGGTCCAGACTTTTTTAAGATACGGGCAGGCTATCTTTCAACCCTCTTTCCCTACAGAGAATTCAATTTTTGTTGGTTTTGCCTTCAATCGTATGTTTTTACGATCGCTTCTTGACGGATACGTCCCCCTATCCTTCTCAACGCCTTTGGTGTAATCTGGCTCCTTCACACCAGCAGCAACTCGCTTCGTCGCCTATGTGCTCATCCTCCCTTTTCGCCTCGTGGTCTCGTCTCAGCCTGTTTCTCTTTCTCAAGCTCCTTTCCTTGTAACCGCTCAATTTCCTTTTCAGCGCCTTCGATCTTCTCTTCCAGTCCTTTGACCTTCTCTATTAGTTTCTTGACCTCGAGGTCACGATAAACCCGTGGTGCTTTCTCTTGGATGAGGTGGTAGACCCTCCCTCCAAGTTCGGTGAAATGGCCCTCCGTTGTGCGATTGAGATTGTGAATCTGAAGTTTAAGGTTGCCAATGTTAATTGCCTCTTGGGTTTTCTCGGCAACTGTCGTGGCTCCTTCCCTCATTGCCTCGGCGCCTTCTTGCAAGGCTTCTTTGACCTTTTTCCAAAACTGAGTCATGTCATAATCCTCCTTGAAGGTTTCCCTCTGTTATTTAAAATTGATCCGTGAAATGGGTGTATTATTGTTCTCCCTCTTTGTTCATTTCATGCTCAACCATTTTTCTTTTAATTGTTGAAGAATCTATTGTGATATTTAATTAAAATTTTTTTAAAAATTCCTGAGCTCTTGAGCCTTCGCTTTCTTTTCATATCTGGCTAATTGATCCACGATGGTAATTTGATACGCCAAAATATCTTTAAATTGCGCAAGTGAAGTCATTGTAGGCTGACTCACTATTCTGAATAAGAAATAAGTAAAGGTGCGGTTCTCATTCAAGTACCTGCCGAAGCAAGAGCTGGTCAAGTGCAACGGTACGTTGAGCGGTGCCATCACCCCTGAATGGCACCTGACGTTTCCACCAGTCGTCGGCCACTTTGAGGTCGGTGCTCATGTAAATATCTAGGCGGCGCGTCGTCGATTGTTCATCTTATCAATAACGGTGGACACTCTGGGGAGGCCAACGGCTTTCACCTTGATGCCCTTGAACAATTCCATGGAGATCAGATCGCTTGAGACGGCGATCGTCTTCATACCGAGCACAAGCTTTTCACCCCAAGCCGTGATTATGGGTTTGTCCTGGGATTGATCCGGAAGTGAGTTATAAGACGTCCCGGTGACCTTGAGGATGTGCTTGCCCTCACCTCAATCAAGGGAAGCCAAAAGAAAGAAGATCGTGAGGATGAGCCCAGATATGTAACGCATGTCGTGAAGAAACATCAACTCACATTCTCTCTAAAGCGATAATTGCTCTAGTAGGTCATGCCCACTTACAAAACCATGAGTAGGATGGCAGCAATATTGGGCTTCATCGCTTAGGGGAATTTCTTATTTATGAGCTCGCTTCCCTCAGCACTGTGGTCTTATCTGCTCAATGGCTTTTTCAACGTCTTTCCTTTTCCCCAATAGAGTCACTTTGTCGCCCAGCTGAAAAGCGGTCTCGCCGTCAGGGATAATAACCTCTTCCTCGCGGACGATGGTTCCGACCAAGGTGTCTTCCGGCAATTTGATTTCTTTCAGCTTCTTGCCAAGAAATGGAGATTTATCCTCAATGACCGTTTGTTCAATCGCCCCACCACCAGCTTCCAGATCTTTTTTCAGGTCCTGGATATTTCTTTTGTCAATGGATTCCATCTCAAAAACTTTGGGCAGTTGCTCTATCTCCCTCTCCTTGTTTTCCAGGTCCTTTTCCAGGAAGCGCAGTTTTTGGATATTTTCCCCAGTTTCTTTCTCCAGATCCGCCTCTCTGTTTTCGCACAAGAGGTCGTAGGTTTTTCCCCCTAAATCGGTAAACTCCCTTTCGATGTCCTTCTGAATACCTCGGTACTCCCATTTGAGCTTTGCCAATCTAGAACCATAGACAGTTTTTTCAGAGACCCTTTCTGCTCCCTCTTTAACCACCTCAGCGCTAGTCTTAAGCCACTCGGCAGCTTTCTCCGAAACGGTCGATGCCCCGTCCTCCAGGCCTTTCTTGATCTTTTCCCATAAATCCATAAGTTCACTCCTCCTTTCTATTTTGGACGTCAAGATAGATAAAGCATTTACCATTCATTTCCTTTGGCCTCTATATCGAGCACTACTTCTGTATACGGCTCCGCCTCATACCTCTTTCCCGTTAACGCCTCTGACCGCCAAGTATCCAGAGCAGGAAAGGATTCTCCTTTTGCGTTGCACCAAAATTGTTCTTTAATGACCGACCGAGTGAAAAACGGGTTAGAAAAATGTACCTCCTACCCTGAGTCTTTGGGAAACCTATTTATGGCCTACTTTCCTGCAGGTTGAATGACCACATCGATCCTACGATTCTTGGCCCGGCCCTCTAGGGTCTCATTGCTGGCAATAGGACGAGATTCGCCGTAACCTATAGCCTCGATTCTGCCCGAGGAAATATTCGTGTTGGCCAAGATATACTGCTTCACCGCCTCGGCCCGCTCACTGGCTAAGCGCTGGTTTGCGACATCACTGCCCTGAGAGTCAGTGTGGCCCTCGATGATCACCCTGCAGTCCGGAAACTCCGCGAAGGCATTCTGTACCTTGGTGAGCAAACTGAAGTACTGAGGCTCGATGGTGGATTTGCCAACGGGAAAGCTAAGGCCGTACAATCGGATGATGACATTTTCACCATCCAACAAGATGTTCCCTTCCGCACGGCTAAAGGATGCGCTAATGCGGTCCATTTTCTCCCGCCGAATCCGCTGCCACTGTACTTCTTCCCTCAGCTCCTCTTCCTTAGAGCCCAATTTAAGCAGCCGCTGTTCCATCTCTCCCCTTGCTTGGGCACACTTGATGTTTTCATCCTGCAGCTTCTCGATAACCTCCGCGATTTGCTGAGCGGGGATATCCAACCCCTGATGAAATTGAGCCGTCATGTCAAGCATGGCCGCTATTTTATGCAATGGTCCTTCCCCTGCCAGCAGCACATCCTCGAAACTATTGTCATTGGCTTTCAACCTCTTGATCGTCTCAGATAAATAGATGGCGTGGACAGCCTCATATTCAGCCTGCTGGGCCAGTTGTCTCGCTTGGTCAGTGTCGTAGCGGTTTTTGGTCAGCAGTCCCTCGGCCTTTTGGACCAGATGGCGCGCCTTCTCGAGGGTCTTGGGAGCATGATCCTGAACATCCATATCCTCCGCCCTTTGAAGTGAAGACCAAGCCCCTTGTATGTAGTGCGTTTTAACGGCTTCCAATTCGGCCATACGATACATCGTCTCCACCTCTCCACCCTTTGACTTGGCCCCTTTCGCGTCTCCGCCTTCCAGGGTTCTGGCCGCCTCCTCGAACTTGCGCTCAGCTTTGTTCCAGCTTTCCGTAGCATAGTTGGTGACCTCGGCACGCAAGGCGTCATTGCGGGCAGCTGCGACAGCGGCAAAAAAAACGGCTGCTACCTCGGTCGCCTCGGCAGCCTTCTTGAAGTGAACCTCCGCTTCCTTAAGCTTCTTGCGGATATCGTCAAGATTCTTGCCTTTACGAAGATCCACCTCAGCCTCTTTGTAACGCTTCATGCCTTCGAGAAATGCTTTTGGTGCATAGAGCTCGGCCTGTTTTTCCTGGGCCAGCTGCAGTGCTTCATCGGCGTTTTTAAAAAGAGATTTTTTGATGTCCTGCTGAGCCACTGAAGTTGATGTGACTAAAACTACGCTTCCCAGCATGAATAAAACTGCTGCCAGCATAGGAAACAGACCCACCCTGTTCGAAAATAGCCAATTCATGGTACCCTCCTCAGCTAAATGGCTTCTTTGAGATGAGTTTCTGACCCCTGACTTCTGGTTCCAGTTGTCGCTTGCCATAAACCATAACGGAGCAGCAAACGATCAACTGCAGGAATCAACCTCCTGGGGCACTTGGATCAATTACTCCATGCGCCGCAACTTGCTTGCAGGCCTCCTTGCGCGAATCCCACTTGTTCTCAACACCTACCCTGACATTTTCCCAAGCGTCTTCAACTGCATCGCGAGTCTCTCTTTTTCTTTCCTGGGCATCGATTATCCTTGATTGATCTCCTTTGTTTAGAGAGTTTTTCACCCCAATTAACTTGCCACCCCTCCCCTTACATTTCCTGACTTCACTTGAAGCTTCTCCCGGATCAGCGTCACCTATGTAAACTTTCTTTGCCTTTCACCGACAGCTCTTTGGAACCTGACCAGGAGGGCAAAAGCCTCCACCTTTCCAACACAGAGAGTGCAGATAGAAAAAAGCCATATCTTCGCTGTAAATAGACTTTGTAAAACGATCTGTCTTCAGGGCATCCCTTCGTTCTCACATCAAATCTTCCACAATCATCTAGGATGCTATGACTTCTCAGCTTCCCCTTGCTCCCAAGCTCGTCGCACCTCCTGGTACACCTCCCAGAGAGGCACACCATGCTCTGCGGCCACTCGGAAACAGTCCTCGAATTCCGGAGAAAGCCTTTCGGTGCCGTCGAAGAGAGACACCTTGGCTCTGAGTGGACCCCACCGGGTAGTCACCTGACGCATATGACGCGGGAGCTTGCTTCTGTGGACCCGCTGGGCTCGAATGCCCAGCGTGGTGGTGTGACGAAAGACGGTCTCGGTAACGGTTGAGACCTTTTCCTCGGGTACCAGAACCGTCAAGACCACCGCCGGGCGCCCTTTTTTCATAACCACCGGGGTCAAATAAGCATCCCTGGCTCCCTCCGTGAACAGGACCTCCAGAAGAGGCCCGCACAGTTCTGGACTCATGTCGTCGATGTTGGTCTCAAGAACGACCATCTGATCGTACTCCAGAGCCCCCTGGACCTGGCCGATGAAGATCCGCAGCAGATTGGGCATTTCCTTCAGGTCACGCTGGCCGACTCCATAGCCTATCCGCTCTATCCGCAAGGGAGGCGAATTTTGAAAAGCTCGCGCCAGGGTGCTGATCACAGCAGCTCCGGTGGGAGTAACCAGCTCAGCCTCTACGTCGCTCATCTGCAGGGGTACATCTCTCAAAAGCTCCACCGAAGCCGGCGCCGGAACGGGAAGGGTTCCATGATGACACTGGAGAAAACCCCTACCCAACCGTACCGGGGAAGAAAAAATTTCCTTCACTCCTAAAAGTTTCAGCCCGACCACTGCACCCACAACGTCGATCAAGGCATCGGTGGCGCCCACCTCATGAAAGTGAACCTGGGAAGGCTGAATCCCATGGACTTTCGCCTCGGCCTGGGCTAAACGGGAAAATACGGTCTTGGCCTGATTCACCAGCTCATCGCCCAGAGCGCTTCGGGACAGAATTTCTAGAACCTCCGGTAAAGCACGTTCCCGTTGTCCATCGGCCACTTCGACTTCCACACGGGTGCCGGAGATCCCCCCTCTCTGCTCACGGCGAGCTTGAATTTTCCAGCCGGATAGAGAGAGCTTGGCCAGCTCCTGTCGGAGAGAGTCCAACTCCAGACCAGCATCCAACAGAGCTCCCAGGATCATGTCTCCACTAATGCCCGCAAAGCAATCAAAATAGGCGATTCTCATCGGGCTTTTCTGCTCCCCACAAGCTTTGCCTGAGAGACGACTATCAAGCTGGCGGCGTAGCCAGCGCCGAAGCCGTTATCGATGTTCACCACCGTCACCCCAGCGGCGCAGCTATTCAACATGGCCAGCAGTGCGGTCACTCCCCCAAAACTGGTTCCATACCCCACGGAGGTGGGCACGGCGATGACCGGCTTATCCACCAATCCCCCGATGACGCTGGCCAGCGCCCCTTCCATGCCAGCCGCCACGATGATTACGCTGGCCTGCTGAAATTTATCCCAGTGGCCCAGAAGGCGATGCAAACCGGCCACGCCCACGTCAAAGATGCGTTCTACTCGATGTCCCATGACCTCAACGGTGACCGCCGCTTCTTCGGCCACGGGTATGTCGGAGGTGCCCGCGGTGACGACTAAAACGAGAGGCCCTCTCTTGGCTATTTTGATGTCGGATGGCGTGACGACTCTCGCCAGGGGGTGGTAACGAGTGCCGGGGATTTCTTTTCTAATGGCCTTGGCCATCCCCGGGTTTACCAGCGTGGCCAAGAAAACTTTATGGTCCTTGGCGATCTTCTTGAGGATAGTGACCACGTGATTCACCGTCTTGCCTTGACAAAGGACCACTTCAGGAAAACCTCGCCGAAGAGTGCGGTGATGGTCGATGTGGGCAAAAGCGATGTCCTCGAAGGGAAGCTTCTTCAACGCCTCCATGCCCGTCTTAACGGTCATCTTCCCTTCTTTAACGGCCTCTAACACCTCCTGGACTCGATTTTTGTCAATCACGTCGGCGGCTCCCCAGTATAAAGAGTTTGCAGACACAAGAAACGCATCTGTTGTCTTAAAATATGCGATGAAATCACTTCACAGATTACATGAGATCATCATAAAAATTAGCTTGTTTACAAGTGCGTTATCTATATTGTTCTTTCCGCAACCTGTGGAAACTTCTGAGAATAGCTGGCTCGCTCCCTTTGGTAGTTTTGGAAAACGCTCTCCACATCTTGCAGGCGCTCCAGCCGCACCAGGGTTCTGCGGAGCTGGGCTCCTCCAGGAAATCCTTTGGTATACCACCCGAAATGCTTGCGCATCTGCCGCAATCCAGTGAAATCCCCTTTGATAGCCAATAACTGTCGAGTGTGTCTCAGGCAGAGATCGATTCTCTGGTTCACAGAGGGAAACGTGAGGTCATCCTTGCCCTCCAACAAGGCCACTATCTGACTGAAAATCCAGGGATTTCCCAGGGCTCCTCGGCCGATCATAGCGGCATCGCAGCCAGTTTCCGCAAACATCCTGAGACCATCTTGCGGCGTGCGCACATCACCATTACCAATCACGGGGATTTCCACCCTTTCCTTCACCATGCCAATGAGTTCCCAATTAGCCCTACCGGAGAAAACCTGTTGCCGTGTGCGGGGATGAATGGTGATGCCCGCGACTCCCAGTGCCTCGCATAAGATTGCGGCCTCACTGGCCACGATGGAAGTTTGGTCCCACCCGCTGCGAATCTTCACCGTCACGGGAAGATCTGTAGCCCCAACCGCTGCCCGGACCATTCCCTCCATGAGAGTCAAGTCCTTAAGCACAGCCGCCCCCCCATTCTTGCGGACCACCTTCCGGGACGGGCATCCAAAGTTGAGGTCGATAAGATCCGGCTGCCTCTGTGTCACAATCTGGACGGCGTCAGCCAGAACTTCTGGCTGAGATCCGAAGAGCTGAACGCCGATGGGTCTCTCATCGTCCCCAAACTCCATCAAACGGCGGGTCTTTGCGCCCCCGCGCACCAAGCCCTCGGCGCTGATCATCTCCGTATAGACCAGGCCGGCGCCATGCTCCTTGGCCACCAGACGAAAAGCGGAATCGGTGATGCCCGATAAAGGGGCTAAGAAAACGCGATTGGATACTTCTAAGCGGTTCAATTTCATAAAGCAAATATACTATAACTCTTCTCATACTGCAAGGTTTTTTAAGAAGGACCCTTGGGATGAAGTCGCTCCCGAGCTGGGGAAGGCCTTGGGGAAAAAAAACGGCGGACTGAGTCCGCCGATGCACATATCACCAAGCTGGTTTCTTCCTTACCGCACCACAACCATCTTCCTGGTTTTCACGAAATCCCCGGCCTTAAGCTGGTAGAGATAGATCCCGGCAGACACCCGCTCTCCCCGAGCGTTGGTGCAATCCCACCCCCCCATCTTCCAGTCAGGGCCATCATGATGTCCCGGCTCTAGATATCCCTCGTACTTGTGCACTACTTGACCGTCTATGGTGAAAATCCGGAAGGAGACTTGTCCCCCCGCGGCTACGTAAAAGGGAATGACCGTACGATCACCGACCACTGGATTGGGATAATTCTGGCCCAACCAGGTGACCGTCTGACTGGGCTCGGTGAGGCTGGAATCCGGCACTCCTCGATAGGCATATTGCAGGCCGCTCCCCGAGAGGGCAAAAGGGGTGATCACCAAGGTCACCTCTCCATATTGGCTCCAGTTGAGCATCTGACCTGATCCACGCCCCAAGACATTCAAGGAGATCCCGACGATCTCATGAGGAGGTCCGATGCCCAACAGGGCGGCCTTCCATGAAACCTGTGGTTGACCTTCCAGCTCTATTCTCAGGCCACCCGGGGTGTCCTGGGTCACAAAGCGAGCATAGCTGGCGCCCAAAGGCTCAGGAGGATAGGAGACAGAGTCCACCACCACGGGATAATTCGAGTGCACATTGTCGGTATAAACGGCGACCTGAGGATATCGATTCCCCTCGGGATAAAAAAGGTTCGTATCCGCGCGAGAGCCGGTGAAATAGTTCCAAATGGCAAATTCGTTATGCGCTGAGGCCAGAGTCATACCGCGACTGTCTAGAACCTCCCCCATGGCGTCCAGTGCCGTCTTTTGAACGCACCCCTCCCAGATTTCTCTCATTATGCGTCGGCCAAATCTTTTGGCCAAATAGTGGGCCCACACGCAACTGCTGTACTCGTGGATCCCGTCAAATGTGACCAGTGAAAGCTCAGGACAGTTGAAAAGGGCGGAAGATCCAGAAGCGAGATAATAATAATAGTCGTTAACCGCATCGTAGACCACGTCCTCCATCCAGGTGGAGGAGATTTCCATGAAAAAGCGCTCCTCCCGGGTGTCGTAAGCGAACTGAACGGCGTGAAAGAACTCATGGGCCGCGGTGACCATCAATCCGGCGTTCCCAGGAGTCGGATAAATGGAGCTGGAGTAATCGTTGTCCACCACCAAGTAGCTCGTGGTGGCCAGCGGGTGACCCTCAGGAACGACATACTCGCTCTGGGTATATCCGTAAACCCAGTGGTTGTCAAGGTCTTCAACATAGACGTCGTATCGGGAATCCCCTCCATAGTCCTCATCCCCATACCAGGGCCCGTCAGCGGGAGGCTGCCTGTAGCCTAGAGAATCCACCTCCACCTCCCATACATGGTCGAAGACCTGGGCACAGAGATGGATCCAGTCGGGGATTGTGTCGCCGTGGGTATATACGGGTACTGGACTGTCGCGGGTGGAAGTGACGTACCAGATGCGGAAGTGACCGCCCGGGCTATCGTAGTAGACCGCCGGGACGAGATAGGAATGGCCGTAAGGAAAGGGTTCCTGACCAGGTTCGGTGGGCCGCAGCAAGTAAGGAGCGAGCATCGCCTTTGCCCGCGGACTTAAACTATCCCAGTGAGTTCGAACCTCCAGTAACAATGGGGTCAGCGATTTGAGGAATCTTCGGGGTTGGCTTTGAAATCTGGGGGGAAGCCGTTGCGGATCTAAAACCGCCCAGACCCGATACACCAGGGAGGTTTCAGCGTCCAGTTCCCCCCGTAGATGGGCCTGGGTAATCACATCAAGGGAGCTCAGCTCTCCGACATTGGCTTCTGGCTCCATGGCAGAGGTATAAAAAAGGGCTAGAACAAAAGCAAACACAAAGAAATTCCGCAACCTCTTCCGAGCCTCTATCTTTTGGAGGTATCTTACGATCCCGACTGTAGCCAACGTTTACGCTTTTTCAAAGCAGTGACGCAGTGATATGGCACGGACAGTTTGCCCAGCATGGTCTCTTGACCAAATCGGGTTCCATGGCAATCTGAGCCACCGGTGACCAAGAGACCATAACAATTGGCCAGACGAAGGTAATGGCGCCTGGCCTCAGTATCGTGCCTGACATGATAGGCCTCCAGCCCATCCAGCCCTAATTCCACCAGAAACGGAATGAGATCGTCCCTTCCCAGGACTGCTGGATGCGCCAGCACGGCCACTCCCTGAACGGAATGGATGAGCTCGATGGCCTCCTGAGCCGTCAAACCTATCTTAGGAACGTATGCAGGAGCGTGATAGCCCAAATAGCGAGCGAAGGCCTCACGATAGCTACCCACATATTCCTCGCGAACCAGGGCATCGGCCACGTGAGGGCGCCCCAACGGAGCCTCCCCGGCAATGGCCATCACCGTTTCCATCTGGAGATCGACCCCCAGTTGGTTGAGCTTATCGACGATCTTCTGCCCTCGATGATATCTGGCCCGCTGAAAACGCCGGATTTCTCTCAGCAGAGTTGGCGCGCGGTAATTCACCAGATACCCCAGCAGATGGACATCTGCACCGTCGTCGTCGACGCTCAGCTCCACCCCAGGGATAATCTCCAGCCCACTGCCCCTCGCAGCGCAAATGGCGTGATCTATAGCCGCAACGCTATCGTGGTCGGTGATGGCAATGGCCAACAATCCCCGATCGAGAGCTCGCTGAACGACCTCGTGAGCACTCTGTTGCCCATCCGATGCCGCGGTATGAATGTGAAGGTCAACTCTCTTTTTAGTCATGTGGCGCGTTTAGTCCCGCCCCGGTGTTTTTTGTTCCACTTATATCTATGAAATTACTGTGTTAAAATTTATGGGTCGCAGGCATACCAAGACCAGCAAAACATCTCTCGCTCAAACAACCTCCTGGGTGCCGACCATAATTTTGCCCTTCGCAAAAGCCGCACAAAAGGCCTCCACTATTTGAGGATCGAACTGGGTCCCAGCTTCCTCTCGCAACTCTTGGAGGGCCTCCTGGGGCGATAAGGCCTTTCGATACGGCCGATTTGAGGACATCGCATCGAAAGAATCGGCCACCGTAAGAATTCGAGCCTCCAGGGGAATTTGGTCTCCCCCAAGACCATCTGGATAGCCTCTGGCATCATAACGCTCGTGATGGTGCCGGATGACGGGAATGATATCGGCCAGCTGTTCTACCGACTCCAGAATACGAACACCCAGGAGGGGATGAAGTCTGATGGCCGCCATCTCCAACTCGCCTAAGGGTGCTGGCTTGCTTAAAATGAATGCCTCTACGCCGATCTTGCCTATGTCGTGCAGCAGAGCGGCAATCTCCAGGCGTTCCAACCTGTGGGGCGAAAATCCCAGCTCGACACCAATGGCCAAGGCGTACTGACACACTTTCACGGAGTGACCTCGGGTATGAGGATCCCGAGCGTCAATGGTTTGAGAAAGAGCATGCAGGAGACCTATGAATTGCTCCTGTAGATCTTTCACTTTCTTTTGGAGCCGGGCCTGATTGTTCTCAGCTCGCGTATGGCTCTTCATCCTACCCCCTACTTTTTAAAATATATGCTTAACTCAAATAATCTGCAACATTTTTCTTTCAGGCAGTCCCATCACGGGGCGTAGAAAAGCCGGGTTGCCATAACTACCCCTTACAGACTTCGGCAACCCGGCCGTCATATCAAGTCCAAAGCAGAAGCTTGAGCGGAGCCCAGATTTCCTGAGCCGGAAGGGAACTCCTGAATTGGACTTGACTTAGACCCGTAGCTTTGTGCACTACCCTTTCAGGTAGATTACCCTGATCGGTCTGTGATGATCGGGATGATCTATCCGATTATGACGAATCCCTCATCTGGTATGCAACTAATATGCAAAAAATGTGCCTACTTAGACCTCTTCCGCAACTTAGTTGTCTAAAAATGATGCCTTTTCAACCTTTCTCTATAAAACGTCCTGATAACCAATTGTTTAATAAGAATTTGTACATTTAACTTGATCCCCCATCTGAGATGATGATGTGCGTCATACATGAAAGCTGAACCGCTCCCAATACGCCTCATTGGGTAAGGTTTTCTTTCCATCTGACGGTATCCGCTCGAATCCACTGGGATCACCTGTTTCATCAACATGGCCTTCATAGCCTTTGCCTCTGTTAATCGTCCGCAACTGTTTTCTATCTGGCCAAAGGCAAACCCTGCATGAAGCATGCCTTGCACTCGCAAACGGCAGGCCAAACGTGTTGAGATTATTTAAGTACTTTCCTGAAATTAGGTTATCTTCACGGCCTGGGGGGAAAAACAGCTGCCTGAAAACCTGGGCTCAGTTTGCAATTCAATTTTGCAGATTACAGCTTTTCCAAATAAACTCTTGATAAAAAAGCCGAGTCAGCACATTTCTGACTCGGCGAAGTCATTGAGATATTGCCTTGGAAAACAAAGTTTAAGTAAGTTTATCATCAACCATTTTAATAACTGAACTGTACAATGTTATTATTCTATTAGTTATTGCAGACATACTTTCCCGCGTATCAGTCACAAAGGATTCGTCCTGAAGACCGCCCAGGTTGATTTGAACATTGAGAGCTGCTCCCCGAGCACCAGCCCTGGCCATCTCTGCGGCCACGCCAGCGTCACTTACAGAATTCACATTGCCCTTTGCGGCAACCACCTGAGAGAGCTCCAACACTCTCGCCGAGACGGAGAGGACCTCCAGGGGAACTTCGGTGGCCCGCCGGGTAGCCTCCTGTATCGCAGAAGATCTCTCACTTCTCTGCTCCTCCGTCTCCTTGGGTAACCGAAAGGCCGCCATGACACTATTGAAGGCTTCCGTATCGCGCTCCACAAGGCCTTCAAGCCTTTGACGCAGTTGTTCCGCCTCTGATAGAATCCC
Organism: candidate division Zixibacteria bacterium SM23_81; assembly: GCA_001304015.1. Classification (GTDB taxonomy): domain Bacteria; phylum SM23-81; class SM23-81; order SM23-81; family SM23-81; genus SM23-81. The sequence continues at coordinate 120,366 of LJUY01000002.1, forward strand.
TCTAAGTTCTTCGCTAACCTCGGCGTATTTAGGCTTATCAACTGTCAAGCGGCAAACCATAGCAACCAAAGCTGCGCCCAGACATCCAGAAAGGGCGGCTACGCTCCCTCCACCAGGCGCAGGGGAGCTGGAAGCCAACTCTTGAAGAAATTGATCGATTTTTAGCTCCGTCAGCATCATAAGGCTCCTATCTGAAATTCGATGACTTTCTGGTCAGGTTCAAAGGTCCCCAGCTGGCTGAGCCCGAGATAGTCAGCGGTTACCGCGACCAGCTCTCTCTCGGTCAAATCAGCTCTTTTACCCTGGGAGCTCAGGTGATACCGAGCAGCCATCAGCAGCGCCTCAAGGGGGGTTAGGCCAACGATCTCACTTCCTGTCACCTCGACGCTCAGTTTAGCCCCCTCCTTTTTGACCTCCTCAAAAGCCACGTGAGGCGGAGTCACTTTATAATTCACTAAATTGATGGACACCTGAGCGATGTCGTGTTCCTCAAGAAGAACTCCCATGGCCTTCACGGCCTTGAGGGTGCCAGGCACTCGCTTGGCTTTTCCCATCTGGTCATGGATGGTCTGGCCCTTGTCATCCTTCAAGACCCGCCCGCTTTCCCTGATATTTTGGGCAATGGTCTGAGCGATTGCCACGTCGTTCGTGGCCAGATTCACATTATAGGCGATCAGGAATACTCGAGCGCCAGCGATGGTGCCCCCAGATTTGGCATTAAAGATCTGAGGTCCGTAGTCTGGCTTCCACTGGGGATCTCTGAGCTTCTCTGCCAATCCCTCGTACTCGCCCTTGCGCACCTTGGCCAGGTTCCGCCGTTCCGGCCTGGTGGCCGCCTCCTCGTAGAGGTAAACCGGTATACCAAGCTTTTCCCCAACCTGCTGCCCATACTGATGGGCTAGTTGCACACACTCCTCCATAGTCACCCCAGAGACGGGAACGAAGGGAACAACATCGGTGGCCCCGAGGCGAGGATGTTCCCCCTTCTGTTTGGTCATGTCGATGAGCTGGGCGGCCCTCTGGGTTGCGGCAAAAGCTGCTTGGACCACCGCCTGGGGCTCGCCCACAAAGGTGACCACCGTCCGGTTGTAATCCCGATCCGGATCCACACCCAGCAGCTTGACCTTATCCACAGCCGTGATCTCAGCGGCAACGGCGTCGATGATCTGGCGGTCCCTCCCCTCGCTGAAGTTAGGGACGCACTCGACGATCTTCTCCATGGGACCTCCTTATGAGTTTCAGCACTTCGTTTCGTCAATCTTCAGGGAGATTGAACGTAGGTCCTGCACGGCCTTCTCGGGGGCAATGGGATTGATGTGAAAACCACTTCCCCATTCGAAACCTGCTGTGCGCATAATCCGGGGGATGATCTCAAAATGCCAGTGATAGTCCTGGTCGATAGTCTGCCAAGCTCCTTTTTGGGGGACGGTGTTAGGTGCATCGTGGAGCACGCAGTTATAAGGCGGATCGTTCAGCACCTGATGGAGTCGGTTGAAGATTCTCTTGAACAGTTGGGCCAAACCCTTCAGCTCGGCATCCTCAATTTGGGAAAACTGGGCTCGATGTCTTTTGGGCAGGATTAAGCATTCGTAGGGGAACCGGGAGGCATAGGGAATCAGGCACAGAAATGTCTCATTCTCATCCACGACCCGGACGCCGTCCTTGAGCTCCTGTCGGATGATGTCGCAAAAGATGCACCGGTCCTTCATCTTGAAATACTTAAGCGTGCCATGAAGCTCCTGGATTGTCCGAATGGGCACTACCGGCGTGGCGATGACCTGGGAATGGGCGTGGGAGACATGCAGGGATCCGGCCGGTTTGCCGCGATTCTTGAATATGAGCACATATTTAAGACGCTGGTCCTTCTTTAAATCCACGATCCGATTCCGATAGGTGCTCAAGATTCTCACCACTTGCTCTAAGCTCGAGTTATGATAATCGCAGTCATGGTGAGGTGTCTCGATAATCACCTCGTGCGCCCCGATGCTGTGCATCATGTCGAAAAGACCCAAGCCCTTCCGATCCAGGTTTGCCCTGACTGACAGCCAGGGACGAATGTGAGGAATGCACCGAACGAACCAGCCGGGCGTGTTGGGATAGGTACCCTCCTTTCGGTACGCGAAAATTTCCGGAGAGGTGCGATCCTCATGGCCTTCACAAAAGGGACAGTTTTCCGTGTCGCCATCGGCACCAACAGGCTCCCATTTCGGTAGCTCCCTCTGCCCATCAACATAAATAATAGCCCATCTGCCTGTGATGGGATCTTTCCTCAACTCAGTGATATCGGCGTTCATCTTGCCCTCTCCCCCTGCCCACCATCTTTCGTCAGCCCAAAGCGTATTGCCGTCGCCAAAAGAGGAATCATGATCTCGTGATGACCAATCATCTGCAGCCCGCGACCTCCAACCAGCTCGGGACGCTGAACGAGGTTCATGGTGGAACGATAGTGGCGGATCATGTCGAAATCAACGGTGGTAAATCCGGTCATTTTCCCTCCAATATTCCTGACAATGGACAGCGATTTCAGAAAAAGCTCCGGTAAAAAAACGGCTGACCCAAAATTCAGAACCACACCACCTCCGCTCAACTGAGAGACACAATGGGTGAAGATCTTGAAGTCACTGTAGCTCAATCGACCAATAGCCGCTCCGTCGGCCGATGGATGTTGATGGATCACATCGGTGCCAAGAGCCACATGGACGGTCACTGGGATGGAATGCCGGTAGCCGGTGGCCAGAATGCTGTGATCTTCGTGAGGTGGACCCAATTGGCACAACCGTTGACCCACACATTCCCCGAATCCCAGATCAACCGGAGCCTCCTTGATGGCACCGTTGATCAGGTCCGCTGTTTCAGCGGCCATGCCGAAGCTGCCGTCAACCAGGGATTCGGCCACATCCTCGGAAGTATGCCCCCACATGGCTATCTCCACGTCATGAATGGCCCCAGCACCGTTCATGGCAACGGCAGAGAACACACCTCGACGCATCAGGTCCACGATGAGGTCAGCAAGACCGCATTTGATCACATGCGCGCCCATCATAAGAATGACCGGCTTGCTTCCCTTCACAGCGGCCAGAACGAGACCTACGATCTCACAGAACTCCTTTCCTGCTAGAATATTCGGAAGAACCTGATCCAACTTATCAAACCAGGCCTCCGGTTCCACCACCTGGGCAAAATCTTCCACATGGACCTTGCTCTTCCGGCTCTCAATAGAGGTACTCTTAACTTTACTTAAATCGATCTGTGGATGTTTCGACATTCCTCATCCCACCTTTAGGAGATCTGACCCGGCTTGAAGCTCTTGAGTTTGGCGTCGATGGATCCGACGATGATCTTGCTCTTCATCAGAACGGGCATCTTGCGTTCGTCGGTGGTCAGCCATACCCAGATCCTGCCTTTGTGTTTAAACATCCCTCCCGCCTTCAGGATGGGCTCTACCACGAAGCAGTCGAAGGACCCAGCCGGCACCTTTACTCGCTCCCGCCGGTGAACCTTCACTTCCAAAGGGTAGAGTTTCCGCCCGGAGTGATTGTCCACGTATAAAGGACGCCCCACCTCTAGGTCTTGAGTGCGCACGTAGTAAAGGGCTGAGAGCACATCCTGCACGTAAGGCGGCACTTCCATGTTTCCTTTGTTGGTGGTGGCGATGTGACGGATCTGGTCATAGTTGGCAAATCGATCTGCCCGATAATGGCCCTCCCTGAGGTGCTGCTCGAATTTCCAGGAGAAGATGCCTTTCACGTCGATGAAGGACTCCACCCGATCTTCCACCTTGAAGAAAGAAGAGAAGAACTTGTTAGACTTGGCCGTAGAAATAACGTGATAGCAATCCCGTTCGTTCAATTGAACGATCCGGCTAATTTCCATCACCGCCGTGCCGGCATTAACGGGACCATAGGAAATGCTGAAGACCAGCTTCTCACCCAGGCCAAAAGCATTATTTTCAATCTCCCGAAAGCCCTCAAAGGAGATGCTGTCAGGAACCGGAGTAAGCAGCTCCAGTGGCTCAACCTCCGGAGCCAGCGAATCTGCCGGCAGAGAGTCCGCCATCAGAGTGTCGCTGTCCAAGGAATCGATCCACACCTGTTGGCCCCTGAGGGAATCCTGGGCCAAAGAATCGACTGCCTCAAAGAGGATCAGCGAGGTGTCCTGAGCTACCGGGATCTGACCATCGGTCAGGCCGGGACCCGAGGACCAGAGTGGCACAATCAACAGGATCAGTGTGCTGGTCAGTATGAGTCTCTTCATCCAGAATGCTCCTGGCCGCAGAGCAAGCCTGCTTCACGGATATCACGGGATACGAATCGGAACGCGGACAGCCCTTTCATGGATACCGCGAACATTCTGGAATCTGCGGTGCGGCCATAAGGGCCTCAACGGTTAGGGCTTGTCCGATGACCACCCCCCAAATGTGAGTGCTGGTCCTCATGACAACGAAAGCCTGAGGAAAATCCCTACCTAGAACCTCAAGATAGGCGTTTAGAGCAGGATGTCTTCCCCCTATCGGTCTGCCCAGCCAAAATGCGCGCGACGCTCTACTCTCCAATACCGTTTAGCCCGACCATCAGAAAGGCTAACTGCCGGGCCATTTGACAAGTGCTGGCAAAATCCGCTCCAGCTCCCTCCTGATCTGGCGATACACTCGCTGATAGACGGGACGTGACTGGCCCATAGGATCCTCGATGTCTGCCAGATCCCCACTATCGGTGTTCAAAAAAGATGTGAGAAGATGTGTCTTGCGAGCAAATCTCCTGCCCATTCGCTCAATATGCCTGGCGTGAGAAAGGGTCATGGCCAGTATCAGATCCGATTGCCGAAGCAGATCCTTGGTGAGCCGGCGGGCGCGATGTTTGGACAGGTCAACTCCGTCCTCAGCCATAGCCACCTCTGTTGCCCAAGAAGCCGCCGGATTTCCGGCCACGGCATGGGTACCGGCAGACCGAATCTGAATATGATCGATACCTTTAGCTGAAATCATCTCCGTGAGCAATCCCTCGGCCATGGGGCTGCGACAGGTGTTTCCGGTACAGACCAGCAGGATGTTAGCCGGTTCTGGGGATTCTGCCCCCATGGGCTTCCGAACGGCCACCACCTGTTGAATCTCCGTAAGGGTAATCCGGCCCCGACGGATCAGAGTGGCTGGCTCTTCCCGGACGTCCAGGATAGTTGACGGAATGGCCTCGGGGGATTGACCACCGTCTAAAATCAGGTCGACGCGATCCCCTAGTTGCGCTTGAACTTCCGCGGCTGTCACAGGAGGAGGATAGCCGGCGAGGTTGGCGCTGGATGCGGTCAGGGGAACACGGGCCAAATCGAGGAGGGCCCTGACCACTGGGCTTCCGGAAATGCGCAGGGCGATGGTAGAACCACCCCCCAACGCTTCCCCGGAAACTCTGGAAGAAGCCTCCAAGACTAAGGTCAGGCCATCCGGCCAGAAGCGATCCATGAGGGCTTTGGCCGATGGGGGAAGTTCTCTAACAAGGGTTTTAAGCTCACGAAGATTGCGCACCAGCAAAATGAGCGGTTTGTCGGGCGACCGACCCTTGATTTCGAATACCCTTCTCACCGCTTTCCTGTCCAAGGCGTTGGCTCCCAGGCCATAAACCGTTTCTGTGGGATAGGCTACCACACCCCCTTCCAGGATGGTACTGACAACAGGCCCGATGGCCGCCCTGGAAATACGCCGGGGGTTAATTTTCACTAACGGCACCCTCTTCACTTCTTCTCCTTGGAATTCCAAAGGGGGATATTTCTCTACAGTGTGGTCAGATTCTCAAGGGATGAGCTCATTGGGCACGGCGATGATGGTATATACCAACCAGGCATCACGGTAGCCAAGGTCCTGGGCCACATTCAACAGCCCTTGGCCCTCAGCTTCCGTCTTACAATCGCCCACACGAACTTTATAATACGGTGCATCGTATTCTAAGTAAATCTCCTCTGTGAACTCAACGCGGGCCTGGGCCATAACCCGAGCAGCTTCCCGTAGGTTATCAGAGAGAAATATCTGTACGCGATACCCTTTGATCGTGCCCGCTTCATCGGGACCAATTGGGATTTCCTGAGTTCCAAGAGCCTTCTGGTCTCTTTGGAGCATTCTTACTTGTTCCGAGCCTTCTTCTGGCTCGGTGATAACGATGGGCCTCTCCTGATCCTGAGTAAGAGGATCAAAACCTCTCTCGGCCTCAAGCAGGTCCTCTTGCTGCTTCTCCTGTAGTGGGGGCGAAGGTGTGCAGCCTAATCCCAGGCATAGAAACAAGAAGGTCGCGAACATGCACCTAAATTTCATAGCATCAACTCCGTGGAAGGGAACTGAAATCAGCCATCTCTCACAAGTAGAGTTTCATATCGGGAATTTCCGCCAGCTTCTCCACCAAGTCCCGCACGTCTTGAGCTCTGCTGACGTGGACTACCAGAACGCAATTGGCCTTACGGGCCACAATCAGGTCGGAGACTCCTAAGGTGGCGATGACCCCACCGTCCTCATTGGCCAAGATGCACTCGAAGCTGTCCTTTGCCAAGCCATGACCGATGATTACGTTCCCCTCCTGATCAGGCTTGTGAATACGCCTCATGGCCGTCCAGGTCCCCACGTCATCCCAGATAAAACCACCTTTGATGACCACCACATTGTCGGCCTTCTCCATGATGCCGTAATCGATGGAGACGGATGGCGTCTTTCTATAGAGCTTCTCAATGGCCCGGTCCCGGTCTTTTTTGAGCTTCTTCGAGGCCACCAGCTTTAGACCGCGACTCAGATCCGGCATATGAGCGGCAATGGCCCTCAGAACGACATCTGCCTTCCAGACGAACATGCCGCTATTCCAAAGATAGCTTTTATCCAGATAGAACTTCTGTGCCATCAGCCGTGTGGGTTTTTCCTTGAACTCCTTCACCCGATAGACGACACCTCCAACCGCCGCGCTCAATTGTTCACCCACCTCGATGTATCCATACCCTGTTTCAGGACGCGTGGGGGAGATACCGAATGTAACCAGACAATCCTCCTCCTGAGCACACTGCACCGCGGTAGAGAGCGCGGCGAGGAACTTATCTCGAGGACGAATCTGATGGTCCGCGGAAAGCACCACCAGCATTGCTTGAGGATCCTTGGCTTGAAGGGTGATGGCCGCTAGCCCAATGGCTGGAGCAGTGTTTCGGCTGCAGGGTTCCGCGATGATGTTCCTCGCTTTTAACTGAGAACATCCTTTGGCGATGGGCTTCACCAAATCCTTCCCCGTCACCACCAGAATGCGATCTTCCGGAATTAAAGGCAGGACCCTATCCACCGTTTCCTCTAACATGGTCTTTGCGCCAGTGATGGGCAATAGCTGCTTGGGTCGATTGGCTCGACTCCATGGCCAGAAGCGCTCCCCTTTACCTCCCGCCAGAATGACCGCGTACAGCACGATTTTCTTCCCCCTTCCCAGATTAGAGACGGCTCAAGAAGGACTTAACCCATTATTTAATAGCCCTTTTCGGGCAGACCTGGAGACACAATCCGCAGCCTACGCAAAGGAACTCCTGAATTTGAGCCCGACCGTCATCCAAGCGCACCATGGCCGGACATCCCAAATCTAAACATAAACCGCAGGCGCTGCAGTCAGCCGGGTCCACTTTGAATGCCTTTTTGGCGACCCGAAATTCCTTCAACAGTACGCAAGGGCGTCGAGCGATGATCACCGAGGGCTCCCGTTGTTGGGTGGCCTTTTTGATCGCTTTGCGAGTGGCGTTCAGGTCATGAGGGTCAACCGTCAGCACATGTTTAACGCCTAGAGCCTTGCAGAGAGCTTCCAGGTCGATGTGCGCCGATGGCTCTCCCTGAAGGGTACGGCCAGTGCCGGGATGATCCTGATGTCCGGTCATAGCCGTGGTCCGATTATCCAGGATGATAACGGTGGTTGTTCCCCTGTTATACGCCACATCCAGCAGTCCGGTCATTCCAGAGTGAAGAAAGGTGGAATCTCCGATGACCGCCACCATCCGCTCGGCACCCTCCTGACCCATGGCCTTCTCCATGCCCAGGGCATTTCCGATGCTGGCTCCCATACAGACAGAGGTATCCATGGCATTGAGGGGCGGTAAAGCTCCCAGGGTATAGCAGCCGATATCTCCGGTGGCCCCGATTTTCAGCCTCTTCAGGGTGTAGAAGAGACCTGTATGAGGGCAACCTGGACATAAAATTGGAGGTCGGGGCACGACATCACGATCCACTGGCCGCCGGCGACGAGGCCCGAAAAAGGCCTCCCGCACCACCTCGATGCTGAGCTCCCCCTCAAGGGGAAGTCGCTCTTTACCAACTGCCTGGACGCCTGCGGAGATTAATTCCTCCTCTAGCACCGGCTCCAGCTCCTCCACCACATAGATCTTTTTCACTAGGCCGGCGAATTTCCGGACCAGCTTGCGAGGAAACGGAAAGGTAAAACCCAGCTTCAAAAAAGTGGCCTGAGGAAAGACCTCTCGGGCATATTGGTAGGCCACCCCACTGGTGACTACGCCGATCTCCGGGTACCCTCTCTCGATGCGGTTCAGGGAAGACTTCTCGGCGAAATGCTGCAACTCTTTGAGCCTTTGCTCCACAACGGTGTGCCGGAGCCGAGCGTGGATAGGAATAATCAGTCGCTTGTGGGCATCCTTTTCATAAGGCTTGCGGGCCACCCTTTTCCTTCTTCCCAGGCTGACTATGCCCTTAGAGTGGCAGACTCGCGTGGTCAGCCGGATCAGCACCGGGGTGTCAAAACGCTCGCTAATATCCAGGGCGTGGCCCACGAAATCCTTGGCTTCCTGGCTATCGGAGGGCTCCAACATAGGGATCTTGGCAAATTTGGCATATCTTCGGTTATCCTGCTCATTCTGGGAACTGTGCATCCCAGGGTCGTCGGCGGTGATGATGACGAATCCCCCATTAACGCCCACATATGAGGAGGTGAACATCGGGTCGGCGGCAACATTAAGGCCCACGTGCTTCATGGCCACCAGAGACCGAACGCCTCCGAAGGAGGCCCCCATGGCCACTTCGAAGGCCACCTTTTCGTTGGGCGACCACTGAGCCTGAATCTGTTTATAGAGGGCGATATTTTCCAGAATTTCGGTGCTGGGAGTGCCCGGATAGGCGGCAGCAAATGCCAGACCAGCCTCGTAGGCACCCCGGGCTACAGCCTCATTTCCCGAGAGGATGGCATTAGCCATCTGTTTTCCCTTCGGATATCCCCGTTATTGGGTTATTTCGCTGGCAGGATGCGTGTTCGCCTATCATGAATACGAACCCGATGCTCGGCGAAAAGCTGGATGACCTCTTTATAGATCTGATGTTCTTGAACCAACACTCGCCTGGCTAAAATCTCAGGGGTATCGTCGTCCATGACCGGCACCACTCGTTGAGCCACGATGGGGCCATGGTCGTACTGCTCGTCTACCACGTGAACGGTCACTCCGCTGAATTTAGCTCCCGACTCGATGACTGCCTGATGTACCCGAATGCCATACATCCCCTGACCGCCAAAAGAGGGCAGCAGGGCAGGATGGATGTTGAGCATACGATGACGGTAAGCGCTCACCACGGCGGGGCTGAGTAGCTTCATGTACCCAGCTAGGATGATCAGATCTGCTTTGTATTCTGCCAGGATTTCCAGCAGCCGAGTGTCGAATTCCTCCCGGCTATCAAACTGCTTACTGCTCAGGTGCACATCGGGAATGCCGTGCGTACGAGCCCGTTGGAGAGCCCCGGCGTCGCTGTTGTTGCTGACTACAAGGACCACCTGAGCGTCGATCTCACCGCCCTCACAGGCATCGATGATGGCCTGGAGATTGGTGCCACCTCCCGAGGCCAGCACGGCCAGTCGCAACATCGTTGCTCCTTGCGATCCATAAAAAGTCTTTCATGGAGGGGTCATCTTCTCGCTAACACAAGGGCTAAAGGAGCCCGCCTGTGGATGATCTAAGCTCGTCCGTCGGATTCGAAGCTTGTAACGAGACTCGAGATTCGAGATTCGTGATTCGTGAAGATCATAGTAGAAATTGGCAATGGCAGTCGGTTTTGGGGAACAGGGCAAATCTAAAATCTCAAATCTTCAAATTTCAATTTTTTTCATCGATTCTCGAATCTCGATCCACGATTCTCGAGTCTCGGATTTTCAAGGATTAACTGAAGTTCATGAATAATAACTCCTACCGCAGCATCAGGAGAAAAAGGCGGTAGATTTCCAGAAAATTAGCCCCCTGAGCCCTCACCGTCTGGGGACCGATCCGCTCCACATCGGGAACCAGCTGAGCCCGATCGGCTTGCTGGGTGCCCACGAACTCCACCTCCATCTCGATTGGTGGCGGGAGTATCAGGGGCTTGTAACGGGGCAGGTCCTTAAGTGCCTTTTGGGCTCCCACCCTCAGCAGTTGATGGACCTTTGCCTGGCTGAGGCTCTTGGCGGCCCCCCGCCCAATGGCCTTCTTGACCGTCACAGCCTGCACCGGTCCCAGGAAGGCCTTGGCCTCGGCGGCGGTCTTGTCGTCTCCGCTAACTAAAACCACGGGCACCCCGAAGTGGCCAGCCACCCGGGCGTTGATGCCGATCTCGCCGTAGGGCGTGCCGTTGAACCTCACGGCCATGACTTTTTCCTCGGAGTAGGTGTGGTCCATGCAGGCATCCTGGGTGCCCCGCATGGCGTGATACCCGATGAAGAATGCGGCGTCGAAGCCCTCTTGGATCCCCTCCATCATGCTCAGGGGCCTGTTGGACCCACCGATGAGGGCGGCCTTCTGGTGCAGATCGGGCAGCGCCAGGTTGATGGCCCCGGCGTGAGCGTCGGTGACCACGAACTCCTTGGCCCCGGCCTTGATGGCTCCCTCCACGGCGGCATTAACCTCCTGGGCCATCCAGCGCCGAGCCATCTGGTAGTCTTGCCCCTTGCGGCTGCGCTGCTCGTCGCCCACCACGCCGGCCAGCCCCTCCATATCGGCGGAGATGAAAATCCTCATGGGATCAGCTCCTCTGGCTCGAGATTCATGGCGTCCAAGATCACGGCCAAGGGGGCATAAACCCCCACCTGGTCCACCAGCTGTGCTGGAAGGATTTTCAGGTTTGGTGTGAAGACATCCCAAACCCGCTCCCGGACCAATCGATTCAAAGGCTTCAGAAAAAGATCGGGATTCTTGGCCACCATGGTCCCCAGCACGATGGCCTCGGGGTTGAGGATAAACACCAGATTGCTCAGGCCCGTGGCCAGATATTCCAGGGTCTGTTGGAAAAACTCTTGGGCCACAGCGTCCCCCTGGCGAACGGCCTGAGTTAAGATTTCCGCCGACAGCTTCTTCCGGTCGCCTCCAGCCAACTCCCACATGACGGAGTTTCCCTGGCCGAATATCTTCCGCAGGCGACGGGCTATTCCAGAGCCGCTGCACAAGGCCTCCAGGTGACCCAAAAGGCCGCATCCGCAGGGTGGCCCATCAGGCAGGATGACCTGGTGCCCCACCTCCCCGGCGTTGAAGTTTTTGCCACGGTATAACTTTCCGTCCAAAATTAAGCCGCCCCCGATGCCGGTGCTCATGGTCAGATAGATCATATGATCGTATCCTCTTCCCGCCCCGAACTTCCACTCCGCCAGGGCCGTGGCGTTGGCGTCGTTATCCATATACAAGGGGGCAGAGAAATGTTCCTCCAGCTTTTTCCGAATGCGAAATCCCTCCCAGCCGGGAAGATTGGGCAACTTGAAGAAGACGCCGGCCACAGGATCCAGGGGGCCGGGCACGCTCAAGCCGATGGCAGTCAGATCGTTTTTGGCCACCTGAGCTTGGCCTAAGATCTCCTCGGCCGTTTCCAGGATACGCTCCAGGCCCTTGTCCGGCCCATCTTTCGGTTGGGTGGGGATGCGTTTTTGGGCCAGAACCTCCCCATTGAGATGGGCGCTGACGATCTCGACCTTGGTGCCGCCGAG
>LJUY01000050.1 GCA_001304015.1 candidate division Zixibacteria bacterium SM23_81
ACATGCGATTCCACACTCAGTGTTATTGAACAGTTCAACATCTCGTATGTCAGGGTTTCCACCACAAATATCGATTCCACGGGCGAAATTATTAACAGTTCCACCGTGAATTTCTGGAGCTGAGCTATAGATTTGGATACCCTTGCTATAAAACGCCCCATCGCCAGAAAGATCAACCGACTCAATACTGGGATTGCTCTGCTCAGAGCAATAGATGCCGATGGCGACGGTACCATCATTCATCATGGGAGAGAGAATTTGAGGGGAAGAACTGTTTTTACAAGTAATTCCAGTTTCGCACTGTCTGATGGATACAGTCGCGATAGTGTCCGGAGATGCGCTATTACACAAAATGCCAGTGCTTGCATGCTCTACCAGGCAGTTTTTTAAGACACATAGAGAATCTACGCTTGAGTTCGTAAACGAGATCCCGTTCCACTTTTTTGTTGTGTCAATGGCCGTGAAGCGTATGGAATCTCCTGGAGATCCTTTCGCCTGTAAGATGCCATCGATCTGTAATTTCGTACCTTGATTGAATTTTACTTCCACACCCGGTTCGATGGTCAGGGTCACGCCGGAGTCAACGGTTATGCTTGTTATGACAGTGACCGTCGAGTTGCTTTCCCAGGTGGTGTTTTCAGTGATGTGGTCAGGTACAGTGGTGATGTAGTTTCCTTGCTTGCAAAAAGATACCGGAGCATAATTGAGCTCTACCGTTTGGGCCTCCGGCGCATAGACGGTGAAATCGACGATGTCTTCGCCATGCATGTCCACCTCTGTCCCCGAATTGACCACCGTGCCATTGGTTCCATAGAGATCTACCAAGAGTGTCTCTTGAAAGGTTAATTGGCTGCCTTCGGACATGATAAAGCGGGTGATCTGATCTTGTGTTGTGTTTTTGCGGACAAGGGAGAGGACAGCATCTGTGCTTACTGTATCTCCGGAAATGCTATCTCCGTGGGTGAAGATGCTATAATCGGTGTAATTCTGCCAGTTGATTTCGGCAACGCTGCCGCCACTCACTGAAAGAGTATCCCAGCTACTGGGGGCTTCTAGACCTGACTTATGTGGGTAAAGAATCATGTGGAAGTACGGGTTCACAACGTTGGATTTCTGGATGCGCAACCTACGCAATTCTATATCAACCGATTTCTGACCCCCAATGGGACCAAGAGAGTCAAAATAGGCAGTATTTGTCACGTATTCAACCGAGTCTGAGTATGATTGTGGCGAAGCGACATAGATATCCATATATCTGTCGGGATACGCTGTTCTGTAAATGCGAACGGGATTAGAGGTGGTGTTAATCGTATTCTGAGTTGACGTCTGGGCTAACCACTCATAAAGGTGTACATCGCCATCTTTCTGGATGTCGTCCGCTATGATAAAATATGGCGGAAGGCCCTCGTCTTCTCGAATGAACTGCACGTGGCGATCAGCGTGATGGACGGGATTTAGGTACCACGGTTCTTCAAATTCACCAGGATCCGCGTGGGCAATTGGTTCATCATTATTGGGATCACCCGACCATAAAGTATCATAAGCGCTTTCGGCATCGCCATGGACGCAATTGGCAAAATTTGAAGTATTGTGTTCAATTATACTTCCGCTTGTAAGATACGCCATAAAGACACCTTCACCTTCTCCATCGATCACAATGTAATTGTTTTCGTTGGTCGAGTTACCTAGAGGACTTTGTGCTTCTTTTGGTGGATAACCGTAATCAATCACAAACGGTTCCTGATAGGCATAAAGGGTGAAATTGTTTTTATCGGACTGATCGTGCTTGTCGGAGTAAATAATCTCTCCTGGAACGATGTTTCTGTTAAGCGATGGTGCACATTCGAAGGCAAACTGAATATCATCAGATTGCCAACCGGTGCGCCAGTAAATCAATCCCCGATCTCGAAAATATGCGGATTTGGATAATTGATCAGGATCACCGGCTGACATTTGTTCATAGTTGGCCAATGCAACAATCCAGTCTGCTGCGGTTAATAAATCACTGCTTTCTGTCCCAGTAGCATAGGGATTGTTGAGATATTCTATACCCACCCGTGTTTTCTGAAAGGCCCATACTCCAAGATCCTGATCGTAAAGTCCCGCAAACCCCAGCATGCGAAATATGGGTTCGCCAGGATCCCAACCGTCTCCCCAGTTCCAAGTGTCATTCAGCATATTCATGCAGACTTTAGGCCAGCCATAATTCGGAGAAGTATAAGACTCTGGATCGGGCAGCATCTCATAAATGATCCAGTCATCAAATTTGGACAATCGATTTTTGATATATGTGTACGTGGGATGATCGAACCAATTGGTACCCTCCCATGCGGAGAGGGCTTGCAGGGCTTCAAAGGTCAACATGAGGTTTACAAAACCATAGTTGAGCCCCTCTACACATGCACCGTCCTGGCCGAACATGCGCTTCAGATAATTATCTTGATTGGTAAGCATCCACTGTTTGACTAACTCAATTTTCTCTTGCGCGCTATCTGGTGGACAGAACCGATAATAAAACTCGTTGTTTGTGGTATCTACTTCGCCCTTCAAAGCAATGGCACCATAAAGGACCGCTGTGGCCCAGGAAGCGCCATGATTATTCTGGTGAATATTCGCCGGATTCGTGAAATGATAGTAGATGTGGTTCTGCGTGCCCGCATCTCCTTCAAATAAATTGCGGAGTATCGCATTTTCAAAGTCTGTTTTCTGAGCCTCAGTAAGCTTAGAGTATCCGTAGTCATAGGTCAGTGCCAGTGCCTTAACTCGATGTATGGCTTTGAATTTGCTCCAAGTGCTGTCCAGCGCAGCATCATCGATGATTTCCTGTTCGCAGAGAGCAATGGAGCTATCTGTAAATGCCTCGCCCAACTGGACACTATCTGAGTTGGTGCTCTGCCGTAGCAACAGACCTACCAGCGCCAATTTTTCTATTTCCCGGTACTGATAAAAGGTGCTGAACAGGTTTGGATCTGATCCGCTGACCGTATATTCAGCTTCGGTCCGCAGTTTAGCCCACATGGTATCCGCCGGATTGAGAGTGGGATCGGTAGAGACGATCCGACTCCATATGTTCTGAACTTCACCCTCGGTGAGGAGTAACCGAGGATGGCATGGGTCTTCGGCCCAGAGAAAGTTTGGAAGCACTAGCGCAATCAATATCAGTACCAATGCGATGAAATATCTGATTCTCATAATATCCTCCCCCTGAGAGTGTAACTATCGTAACAACAAAAGCTTTTTTACAATTAGTTGGCTACCGGCCCGGAGAACATAAAGATATACCCCACTGGCTACTCGGTGCCCACTTGTATCCATACCATCCCATAGGACTTGATAGCTACCAGCACTTTTCTGACCATTTTGTAGAAGTCGGACCAATTGACCCTGAATATTGAAAATTCCTAGATGAACCCAGCAGGGGCGAGCAAGTCGATAGCGAATAACCGTAAAGTTGTTAAACGGGTTGGGATAATTTTGGCTCAACCAGAAGTTCTCTGGCAGTAAGCGTTCATCCTCGTCTTCATACACTTCAGTAGGTGGAATAGTAGCTTTGGTCACAAAGAGGTTATACTCCCCGTGGCGATTGTCAATAAAGGCTACATACAGATGTCCAGAATCATCTATTGTTATTTCTCCCACATCTTGCTCATAGAGTTGATAACTCGAATCCACCGGCGATATCCTTTCTCCAAAAGTTGTTCCACCATCCACTGACCGGACTACAAAGATATCAGAACTATCAGTTCCAACCTGATAAAGCACGAACAGTCCATAGAGTCGATGGTATGCTATCTTTGGCCTGCTCTGCATCCCTTCTATCATACTGTTTACCCGTACTTCTTCTGAAAAGCTTACTCCCCCATCGAATGATTTGGCAAGATAAATATCGCGATCCCCCATCCTATCGTCAGACCACGTCACGTAGATAGTGTTCGTTTCATCCACCGTGATGGCTGGATCCGTCACACCGTAATGCCCCATCAAGGGTGCCTCAGATACCAGGACTGGTTCAGCGAAGGTAGTACCTGCATCGGTTGATTGGGAGAAGTAGATGAGGTCTGGCTTACTATAGTCAAGTGAATCAGCCCGAAAGACAATATAGATGGTGTCTCGGCCCACCGACTGGAAATCAGGAAACCAACCCGGCCGAAGACTCGAGGGATTCACGGGAGTCTCGTAACGCTGTGAATAATTGCCACAATAGAGAACAATACAGTTCAACCCAGGTGCCCATAGAGAAGGTACATACACAGTGCCATTTTCATCTATTGCTATTGTTTGTCGTTCTGTTCCGTTAGAGAGGCCTACAATATGACTCGATTCGAAGCTCAGCCCACCATTGAGCGATTGGGAAATGTGAATAGAAGCATCTGTTGTCGATTCCCAGATATAGTACTGCCACACCACCCAGGGATTGTCTTGGGGATCAAAGGCTAACGCGGGACACGCGCGCATATCCCACCAATGTTGAAGTGGTGAATCGCAGACCACCACTTTCTGCCAAGATTGCCCCTCATCTTCTGATTTGGCAAAATTGACAATATCATTGTCAGGAGCCAAGCTGATCCATGTCACTCCCACGTTACTATCGCTATCTAAGGCAATGTCGGCGTATCTGAGCCCCCATCTTGCTACTGTACTGGTATCCACCAGCACGTCAGGACCAAAGGTTTGAGCAAAGGTGATATTCACGAAAGCCAGTAGCAGAGTTGCGAGTATAAATAATCGTTGCATAATAAAACCTCTTTTTTGTCAGCGACTGATTCACAACCAGCATGATAATTAGCCAGATCAATATTGTATGGTCAAGAGAACCGTTTTATCTCTCCCGCTTTTCAATCTATACAATGGATCCTTTCTAGGGCACCTAACTTATAAATAGATGGTTTTCCCTGCTAAGACTTCTGACTGCTAATTGTCCAGATAACACGCGAACAATTAATACTCATAAGTTTTTTCTTTCGAAGGTGTTGGGACTGAATCGGTTTTTATGGCCGCGTAGTCAAGACGAGTTCCGGCACTTTTGCTGCTATGGTTCAAGAAATACCTGCAGATCCCAATGGTTTTGCGATTTCAGAGTTGGATATACTTTTACTTCTACCGATTAATTGTACTACGATTCTAAAAAATTGTCAAGCACTTTGTCAAGCACATAAATGGTATGGTTGAACAAGGGCATGTTCATAAAAAGTCCACTCCGTTCGGTGGAGTAGGCCTATTCTCACATCAAATCCTATCTTAAAATTTATGGTGCGATGAGCAATCTTTGTAACAAGAAACAAAGAAAGGGAGTTGAATAAGTTTCAAGAACTTACGCAACCCCCTCCAATAGGAAGTTCCGTCCAGCAGATCTTTTAGTTTGTATACCTTCAGTCTAATCTCACCGGAGCAACACCAGCTTCCTGGTGAGAGAGACCTTTTCGGACTGTAACCAGCAGAAATAGATGCCGCTCTCCACCTCCCTTCCACCGCTATCCCTGCCATCCCAAGTCTGAACGTAGGATCCCGCCGAGAGAGAGCCCTGCACCAGGGTTCTCACCAATTGGCCACCAACGTTGTAGATGCCTATCTCGACCTCGGCTTCAGGAACCTGATACCCGATGGTCGTCTGGGCGTTGAAAGGATTTGGGTAAGGAGGGTGGAGCGCGAAATCCTGAGGCAGCGAAGATTCTGTATCTTCCCCCTCCACAGAGGTAATGGGGGTTCCGGTGATGACGATCTCGTCGATGGCCATGCCAAATCCCATGGGTGTGCCGCTATCGGAGATAAACCAGAACTCGATGAGCACACCCGAGTGACCCAGTAAGCCCGCCAGGGAGATTAACGAATCCGGAGGATACCAGAGCCTCCCCCAATCTCCGGTCCACACCTGCGTCCCCCCTGGGTCCAAATTGATCCAGTCACCCCCCGGATACTTCGCATAGACGGCGAATCCCTCGTCAATCGCCTCCATGGTGCCCAGATAGTACAGGTGGGCTTCGCTGTAGTTGAGAAGATCGATAAAGATCTGGTAGCCCACATCGTTCCCGTCGCTGTAACCCGTGCTATCGTCCCCGATGGAGCAGAAATAGCTATCCTGGGGCGCCGTGATCCATTCAGATGAGCTGTGATGCAGGACCCGTTTGGTGACATGCCACTCATCCGGCGAACTGCTGCCGTTGTAGTCGAAATTGATCCCCAGGGAATCTCCCGGTTCGAAGCCGCTATACCAGATGGTATCTCCCTGTGCCGCTGAGGAGAAATCGTAACTACCAGGTGCTTCTCGCTCCCTCCTTCCCCCGGCCACTTGGTGCGCCTCAGCCCAAAGGACCCAGACCATCACCGTCATGGCCAAGGCGATGCCGACAACCTTTGCATAGCGCATACGGCCTCCTTTCTTTTAGAACTCCGCGCCAAGAGAGAAGTAGGTCTTCGGTTTTGCGGAAACACGATCAAAGTCGGTCTTCCAGGCGGCATCGAAGCGCAGCACGAAGATGCCCAGATTGGCTCTGGTCCCAAAGCCAAAACCCGTTTTGAGATCCTTCAGGCGAGGGCCGCCTTCCGTGGTCCCTCCCTTGAAGGCCTCCGTACGGTCCCAGGCACTGCCCGCGTCCAGAAACAAGGCTCCATTGACTTGACTGATGCCAAAACGCAGGGGCCAGTGAATGAGCAGATAATCGACGAAAGGATATCGGAATTCCAGGTTTAACAAGCCAAATTTGGAGCCCTGAAGCTCGTTATAATCATAGCCCCGCAAGGGTGTTATCCTGGAAGAGAAGTAGATATCCTCCACCGTGTAATATTGGTCACCGCGGAAGAAATCTCCGCCCAGCCAGTTGGAGGTTCCTCCAAGATAGAACCTCTGTGGGGCATCGCCCCGGCTAACCCCTGCCGTCAGTCGATACACGAAATTGTATTTCTTGCGGTAGTCGATGTAGCGCCGGCGATCAAACTGCACTGTGATATAGGATTTGGAGTTTCCGCTGAAGGAAGGAGCGTAATCCGTCGTCAACATCATCCGCGATCCATTGACGGGACCTGTGTTTCCCCACAAGGCTGTATCGTGCACCAGGGAACCAGATAGCTGATAGAGTCGGGTCACGGAATCATCTTTGGGTGGATCGAAGTAGTGGCGGTCGATGGTCATAGATAATATGCTCACATCCAGACGGTTGAATTTGTCGAAGGGTCTGGACAAAGAGAGATAACCGCCGTAGAGACGGTCTGAGAATAAGCGATCTTGCGCATCCAAGAAGAAATTCTTCAGGTGAAAGAAGCCCACGCCGTAGTCGATTCTCCGGGGAAGATAGTAGTAAGCCACCTGAAAATCGCTCTCTGACAAAGAATAAAAGAGGCTGGTCAACAGGTAAAAACGGTGGTTGCCCAATAGGTCGCTGATGGCCAGCATCGACTCACCTTGAAAACCGTAATAGGTGTCGTAGCCCACATTGCCTGTCAACACATCGGGTGAGAACCTCACGCGGTATTTCCGCGGGCCCAGGACCGCCTGCACGGTGTCGGCAGAAAAGGAAGGCATAGAATCAAGTCCCGCCTCCTGGGTTAAAAGGCTGTCCTTTTGAAACTCAGTCAGCTGGTATACGAATGCGGCACTATCCGATGGCTCCGAGGTGGGCAGACTGTCGGCCGCAGAGAAGGTGCTCTCCACTGGCTCTCTTTGTGTGGTCACGAAAACCGTCGGCTCCAGCTCCTCCGTGGCCAAGCGGTGATCCAACGGGTCTTTCAGCACATACAGATCCCAACCACCTTTTTGAAAGTAGGAAAAAGCCAATCTTTTCCCGTCAGTGGACCATGAGGGCGAGAAACAGCCGCCGAGAACATCTGTCACGGGGTAGCTGTCCTTCTCCTCCAGGTCTACGATGTACAAATTGCTGATGCCATTTTCATCGGAGGTATAACAGATCTTATCCCCCTGAGGAGACCAAGTAGGAGATCTCTGCTGACCCTCTGCCAGCACCACTGGATCAATCTGGCCCGTGGAAAGGTCCATGACGAAAATGTCGTATTCCCCATAAGAGAAGGCCGAGTCAATTGCCCCTCCAGGATCCCTCAGACGATCGGAGGAAAAGGCAATTTGACCCCCGTTTGGAGACCATGCGGGCTCCGCATCGTCATAGAAGTCCTCGGTTAGGCGGGTCAGCTGGCCCGTCTCGATCTGGAGCAAATAAAGATCGGAATACCCATTTTTGAGGCCATTGAAGACAATCTCACCTCCCTGGGGGGACCAAGATGGAGATGAGAGCAAATCCAGAGGAAGATGAAACTTCTCGACCACCTTCCTGTTCTCCACGCTCAACAAGCAAAGGGCATCTTTTCCTCCACTCTTGGCGACGAAGACGATCTTAGAACCGTCAGGCGACCAACCTATGGAACTCCTGAAGTAGCGTAGAGATTCCAGCCCTCCAGAGCGCTCTCCTTTGACCAATCGATCCAGAACCTGTCCGTCGATGGCCGAGATGAGATAAATATCCGTATAGTCGCTTTTGTTCGAGAAAAAGACCAGTCTGCTCCCCTGGGGCGAGAAGGCGGGCTTGAGATTGAAATTGGAGCCATCCTTTGTATGGTCGGTGAGCTGGCGGGCAAAATCACCGATTTCTTGACGGCGGGTTATCTCGGGCCAGTATTGCATCCGCATACTCCGGCTCCACTCCTCATCCAGCTCCTCAATGCCCATGCCGATAGAAGATTTCATGGCCTTATCCATGTTCTTGTGCAGTCTGGCCTTGCTCAAGATCTCGCCCAGCTTTTCCCCACCGTACCTGTTTGCGATGTACCTGATCACCGACTGACCTTGCTTATAGACCATATACCCTCTCACATACAAAAGAGGATGGAGATAACCGTGGATGGTAGCGTCGCGTATGATCATATCGGAGTTCTTGTCCCAATCCAAGGATTCATATTCTGAGAGGCCTTCCACAAACCATAGTGGAGGCATAAAGAAGTATTGACGCCGCAGCAAAGATTCTACCACTCCGCCATACAGCGTGTTCATCATGATGGCGTGGGTCAGCTCGTGGTGAAGTACATGCCGATATTCTTCGTATGAACCCGTGTGGGGCATGACCACCCTGTATTTAAAAAACTCTGTAAAACCTCCCACCCCTTCCTCCAGCAATTCAAGGATCACATTGGTCTGCTGAAAATCATTTTGGGAGTTGTACAGGATGATGGGCACTCTTTTTTGAATCTCACTTCGAAAATCCTTCTGAACCTCCCGGTAAGCACGCTCACAATACTGGGCCACAAACTGAGCTAGCTCCTCACCCCCCGGATAAAAATAGATATCAAAATGGGAGGTTTGCAAGTAAGACCAGTTAAAAGACTTATATTGGACCTTGTTCTTGCCGAAGCCCTGTGCCATGCCCACAAGGGGCAACAGCAATATCATGACACCAGCTATCAGGAGAGACCGTCTCATGCGAAACATCGACGACTCCTCAAAATATAGAATGGCTCAAACCAACTTTCCCAGGATATATCCAATGACCATGCCCACCAGCAACGCCGAGACCAGAATGCGAGATTCAATGGCACTACGCACATAGCCTTTCCTCACGGACACCAGCGTAATCACGTAGGCCAGTCCATTGACGACCAGAAAGAAAGGAAGGGTGACGATGCTCACGATGAGCGGACCCAGCACGGGAATGAGAGCCACCAAAGCCAACAGAAAGGCAAAGGCTTGTGACAGCCAGCCTACTACTAATACCACAAGGGCGATGATTCTTCCCTCAACGCCCAGGTATTTGGCCACCACAACGAAAACCACCAACAGAATGCCAAAGACCAGGGCCACTCTGTTTGCTCGGATATCGCCTTTCCCTTTTTCCTTGAAAAGCCACGGCACCTTGAGATTCATACTCTCACTCTTTGGATCTCCGCACCCAGCCCCCGCAGCTTCTCCTCAATTCTTTCGTAGCCCCGATCGATGTGATAGACCCGCAGGATCTCCGTTTCCCCTTGAGCCACCAGGGCCGCCAGAACTAGGGCCGCGCTGGCTCGCAGATCTGAGGCCATCACAGGAGCACCGCTGAGTCTTTTCACACCAGTTATCTTAGCCACGTTGGCGTCCAGTGTCACCTTTACCCCCAGTCGGCGGAGCTCGGGCACATGGGTGAACCGATCCGGAAATATGGTTTCGGTGATCACGCTGGTACCTTGAGCCAGGCTAAGCAGAGCCATGAACTGAGCCTGCATATCGGTGGGAAATCCCGGATATGGAGAGGTGGTCACGTTCACCGGTACCAGGGACGTGGGTCCTTCCACGACAAGGTTCCCAGCCTCTTGCCGAATCGTAACCCCCGCCTCAGCCATCTTGTCGATGACAGCACCCAGATGGTCTGCTCGAGCTCTCCTGAGGGTCACTTTGCCCCCCGTCATAGCGGTGGCCACCATGTACGTGCCGGCTTCGATTCTGTCGGGTATGATCCGCTCCCGAACAGCACGCAAGGTCTTCGCCCCCTGAATTTCCACCGTGCCGCTTCCCGCCCCTGAGACGGACGCCCCCATGGAAGAGAGCATCTGGCCTAAGGCCTCGATCTCTGGCTCCCGGGCGGCATTGCGCAGCAGAGTGTTTCCCGAAGCTAAGCTGGCAGCCATCATCGCGTTGGCAGTGGCTCCTACGCTGGACACATCGAAATCGATGAGGGCGCCTTGGAGTTTACCAGCCCGGGCCATGATATATCCGTGTTGGATCTCTACATGAGCTCCCATCTCCTCCAAGATTTTGAGGTGCAGGTTCACCGGACGAGGGCCCCAGGCGCAGCCACCGGGCAGAGACACCCGGGCCTGCCCGAAACGGGCTAACAGAGGTCCCAGAACGTAAATAGAGGCCCGCATGGTTCGCACTAATTCGTAAGGCGCCTCCAGGTGTTCGATGCTCGAAGTGTCGATGATCAGGCTGTTCCCTTCTCTTTTGACCCGCGCTCCCAATACGCGGAGCACATCCGAAAAGGTGCTCACGTCCTTCAGATGAGGCACATTGAGCAAGGTGCTCTCTCCGGATGCCAGGATCGTGGCCGCCATCATGGGCAGAGCGGCGTTCTTTGCTCCGCTAATGTCCACAGCCCCTGCCAGCCTTTTTCCTCCGGCGACAACGATCTTATCCACGAAGCCTCCACTGGTAGGATGAAAGTATGGCCTCTTATTTTTAAAAATATGGACAAGATTTGGGCTTGTCAAGTTTTCTTTTCCCGAGGGCCCGTGGTTTACGCAATATGAGAGGGATAGCTTCGCGGTTTGGCCGGGAAAATCCGGTGAGTAAAGAAAAAGCCACCGGATCTGCCTGGTCTCGGTGGCTAGAAGAACTTCTCAAAATATCTTCAGCGCAGCAAAATCATCTTCATAACCTCTTGGTGATCGCCAAATTGAAGCATACAGAAGTAAAGTCCGCTGCCGCAAGCAAGCCTGTTCCGGGTACGGCCATCCCAGCTTACCCGGTACTCCCCCCGACTTTGCACCTCATCTACCAGCATCCCGATCAGGTTGCCGCGCACATCGTAAATTCGCATGGTCACGTGAGCATCATGAGGAATCTGGTAGCGAATTTCTGTACAACCGTTAAAGGGATTGGGATAGTTCTGGAAAAGGCGAAAGTCATCTGGCCAATCTCCTGCCTCCATAACAATTGCCGTAACGGGGCCATAGACGCTTTTATGACCCTGGAAGGTAACGGCCTCAAGCTGGTACTCGTAGGTCACTCCGGTCGATACTTCCTGATCCATGAACTGGTAGTGCAGCGGATTCTCAGAGTTGCCCTGGCCTGCGCTGGGTATCAACTCCGGGTTAATCTCGACAAATGGCTCCTTCGGAGAGCTCCTGCGGAGAAGATTGAATCCCAAATTCTGCCTCTCGTTCGCGGTAGTCCACTTCACAATCACCTGCCCTTGCCGGGCGGAGGCCGTGAAAGAGGACAAAGATACGGCAACCTGAAAATCGCTCCAGATCAGATCGGTGGCCCCTCTTATTTCCAAGTTGTAGATGACCAGCAGGTAAAAATAAATCGCCTGGGGGTAAGACATTCGAAAATCGACGACTGGATTGGGATTGGGCGCCTCGGGATCGTAATACACAATCGCCTCAAAATAGTCGCCCTTTTCCACCATATCTCGGTCAAACTGCTCCAATAACTCGTATATCAGGGCGGAGCTATGATCAAGGTTGACATGAGGGCCGCTGTTGATTAATAGCTCCTCCAGATCCCGGCGCAACATGCTGGCTCGAGTCATAGCACTATTCATCTCGCCAACTCCCAATTGCATAAACAGCCAGAAATGCCGTGTGGCTGGATGGGAGGAAATGGCGTTTTCTCGATAGGTGATCCAGCTAGGTGGATCCAACCAGTCTGAGTAAAACTGGAACCGCCCCGGAGAAAGACGCTCCTGACTGATGGCAAAATCGCAATTGCCCAACAAACCCATCCTGGCCGCGGATGAGCCGAAGAACAGGAGCGTGATCATAATGAGAAGGAGAAGCCAGGATAGGTGAGCTGTGAATCTCATAGGTCCCCCTATTTATGGATTATTCGAAAGAAACTAACAGCAATAAATCTCCCCGGGAGCATGACCGAACCGGTCGTTGTGAAAAAATGCAAACACTGTGCCAGGCCCATCCCAGAGAGTCGATTTAGCCCCACCCTAAATCTATAACGTTCTTCTTAGAAAAAGATTATCTGAAAAACAAAGCGAAACTGTGAGAACCTCCTTTGAGGGATATCCAGAGAGACTCCGGTCCTGGTCGATACCAGAATAGGGTACAAAGTACCCAACACCCCCTCTCCCATCGTTTGAGACAAAATCTCTTGACCTTTTCTCGAATGACTACGACGTTCATACAAATATCCCGCATGCCAGGCGCCCTTCAGGCAAGGAGGAGTTATTTTCTCCCCCTTGGCGAAAAAAGGTTGCCTTGACGCAAACTGAGCCTATATTTAATCTTGATTCGTGCTCGCCGCAACAGACCAAGACGCGGAGGAAAAAGCTGCCCACCGAGGGAAAAATCTATTTCATCTCCGATGCCCACCTGGGAGAAGATATCTCAAAAGTGGAGAAGTCCAAAGAGGAGCGCCTCATCGCCTTCCTTCGCCACATCGCTCAGGACGCCGCTTTCCTCTATGTTGTGGGCGACCTTTTCGATTTCTGGTTTGAGTACAAACAGGCGGTGCCAGCTCGTCACCACCGCGTTCTCCATCGGTTGGCCACCCTCGTCCAGCAGGGAATACATACTGTTTACGTGGCCGGCAACCACGACTTTTGCCTGGGACATTTCCTCAGCCAAGAGATCGGCATGGAGGTCTCTGCGCAGCCCCTGGCGGTTGAACATCACGGATTAAGGCTCTTTGTGGCCCACGGCGATGGCCTGGCCTCAAAAGATCGCGGATACCGCTTCCTTAAAAAGATCCTTCGACACCCCTTGAGCGTCTGGCTCTATCGCCAGGTTCACCCCGATATTGGCCTTCCCCTAGGCAAGTTGATCTCTGCCTCCAGCCGCGCCTATACTGACCAGAAGGCCTTGAAAATGGTTGCAGAGTACGAACTGGCGGCGCGGCAGAAGCTTAGCCAGGGGTTTGATGCCGTGATCTTGGGCCATTCCCACTACCCCATCCTTCGGCGCTTCGGCGAGAAGACCTACCTTAACATCGGGGACTGGATCACTCACTTTACCTATGGCATGCTCCAGGAAGGAAAATTGACCCTGGAAAAGTGGGAGAAAAACCTTTAGTCCGTTAACGAATTAAAGCCAGTTTCCCCCTTTTGGTTTGACCATTCGCCTCCAGAAGATAGAGATAGACTCCGCTGGCCACAGGATGACCACCCTCATTCACCCCGGACCAGAGGATGGCCCCGTTCGTTTCCACCTCTTCCTTTCTCCAAACCAGCTCTCCTAACACGGTGAAAATACTCGCCGAGGCCTGGGAAGGCACATTGATGAATCTCACCACATCATCTCGGCTGGGAGAAAATGGGTTGGGAACGGCCGCAGCCTCCGCAAGATTGGCCGCTGCGTATGCAAAGGAAGCGGTGTTGCCCATGCCAGGGATGACCATTTTCTCCAGGGTCTCGCTCCAGATGTCGGCCACCGTGAGCACATACACAGATCCCATGGCCTGGACGGGTGATAACTGCAGATGCACGAGATCCCCGTTGGCGGAATCCAGTCGAGCCTCTTTCACCACTACAGCCGGGACAATGCCATAATGGCTGGTATCCTGAGCGCTGCTCCCGTCCACGGGTTCGCTAAACAGAATATCCAGTTGAGTTCTGCCCAACAGATCGACGCGCTTGATGTAAAGGGGCTCAGGGAACGTATCTGCAGGCAAGGCAAAGGTGACCATCCGGGCATCGGCATCGATGGGCACCCCAGTCTTATCATGAACCTTACTAGCCGCTACCGTATAGAGCACCTCTGGCTCCAGATTGAAATTCAGGCTCAACAAAGCCCTCTGGCCATCGCGATCCAAGATCACTGAAGAAGGAGAGCCGATGCCGCCGTCGATCCAATAGTGGCTAGCGACCTGGGCGGATGGATCCATGGCCTCGCTGAAACTCAGCGCCACATGACGCTGGGTGAGGACTTCGGCAGCCACTATCTGAGGAGGAGCATTAGGCGTAGCGCTGACCACCGAGGAGAAAAAACGGCTTTCTCGGGATAGGGAATCCACGCTGGTGATGGCATACCAGTAAGTTTTTCCCTCCACCAAGGCAGAATCTAGGAAGGTTGTGGTCAGCAGTCCCACTTCTATGGCGTCAAGGTCATAATAGTCCAAGCCACGATAAAGATTATAGGAGGCCGCCTCCGGTACCGCCACCCACTCTAGAAAGACTCGATGGTCGTCCAAAGGGCGAGCCACAAGGCCTGGGGGTGGAGGGGGAGTCTGGCCAGAATCGGCCCGCTCCAGGACGATCATGGAGTCGGGACCGTTGAAGGCGATCTCCACCAAGCCGTCGCCGTGAAGATCTCCCACAAAGGGACGGTGCATAAAGCCGCAGGGAGTGTACCAGACGGGCTGGAACGCGCCTTCCTCCGTCCGCTGAAAGACATAGAGATCTGGCAGGGCGCAGATAAGGATCTCTTTGTGTCCATCCCCGGTGAAGTCGGCGGTGACGATACCGTTGCCCTGACCGCCGACTCCCACCAGCTCCTGCGACCACTTGGCAACAAACTGATCGTCTTCCGTTGGCTCATAAACGCTCAGGCGCCAGTAAGTGGATCGGGGATCGAACACATCCGTCTCGTTAGCGGCCACCACAAACCAGCTTCCACCTCCCTCCAATGTGTCGCCAGGGGCTAGATAGCGGGCGTCCTCCAGGCCGGTGCTGTGAGACCAGGTGGCCTCGTAGGAG
The DNA here is from genome assembly GCA_001304015.1 of candidate division Zixibacteria bacterium SM23_81. Lineage (GTDB taxonomy): Bacteria > SM23-81 > SM23-81 > SM23-81 > SM23-81 > SM23-81. Next base: position 15,342 of record LJUY01000050.1, read on the forward strand.
TCGTCTCCCGTCGTCTCGAAGATGAAAATGTCCCCATCGGAATCTCCGGCCAGAATCTCCGTTTTTCCATCCCCATCGAAGTCGGCCACTGCGAACCTGGTCCCGGTGCTATTTCTTCCCTCCGTGGGATTTGGCAGGCTGGCCATCTGCCTGAAGGTGTCGTCCCCATCATTTTCGAAGATGATCACGTCGGAGCCCACCTCGATCTTGGAGAGGATCTCCACGTGTCCGTCGCCGTCGGTGTCGGCCATCTGACTGCCCCAGACACCATGTTGGCTCCAAACTGGGTTTACGGGGTCCGGGAAACTGTTTGAATCGGGAGCCTCAAAGAGATGGATTTCGGCGAAACCGCCTCCCAAAATTTCCCGCTTGCCATCCCCATCGGCATCCCCCACATCCCAGACCAGATAGTCTGCCTCGCTTTGAAAAACCTTCTCAAGGCGACGGTCCTCTCCCATTTCATAGGCCATGGCCTTCCCATAGGCAGAGGTATCACTGAAGGCCATGAACAAGAGCTCTCGCTGCTCATCGCCATCCAGGTCTACGGGACTTTGAAATTGGTAGCCGGAGACAAGCTGATCCAACAGCAGGAACCCTCCCCGTTCCACCATGCGCAGGGGGGCCGAGAGGGCGTAATACTGGCCTTCATTATCGTCCACTGTGGTCAGCCCGGCGGGATTGGTGCTAGCCACATATAACTGATAATCGCCGGACTCTAACTCCCCAGAGAGATCCAGAGAATGCTCCCGGGCCACGTGGAGGTCTTCGATGAAGGAGAACTCCTCCTCACCCTGGCGACGATAGAAGAGTTTGGCCAGGGTCTCGTCGTCCGTGTTCCATTCCACGAAGGCGGCGTATCCGTCCCCGTCCAGTCGGCGAACGGCCCGTATTTCCTCCAGAACAGGCGGGGTGTGATCCACATGAACGGCAACGCGATCCTCCACCATGAGCCCATCCGTCTGCCACACCCTCAGGCGGATGATGCAGCTGGTATCTGGAAGTTGAGAGACTCCTTCCCACACGGTGAGAGTCTCCTCCAAGGCCTGGACGCAGACGGGTTCAAGGATGGTGTTGAAGGCATAAATGGCGGGGCTGAGACCCAGGCCATAATCCAGACTGTAGCAGTCCATGTAAGGACCCAGCGCGGTGCCCACGATCACCACCCGGGCATCGACGCCGGTTCCTGTCTGGGGTTGGGAGATCCGGACCACGGCAGTCCGCTCCATGCTCAGGGCTCGCAATCCGTCGATGCGTCCGCTCCCGTGCTCAGGATCCCAGCCGAAGGGCCCCAGGTCCACCGCTGAGGCGCTGATGATCTGCCTGACTTCCTCGCTGGAGAGCGTCGCATCTCTGGACAGCACCAGGGCTGCCAAACCGGATACATGGGCCGTGGCCATGGAGGTGCCGCCCAATGAGCCGTACTCGTCATCGGGAAAGGTACTCAGAATAGAGGACCCCGGGGCCAGGACATCCAAATTCTGACCAAAACTGGAGAAGCTGGCCCGCTGATCATAAGAGGTCGAGGCCCCTACGGCCATGGTCTGGTCAAAGCCAGCGGGATAATAGACGCCCCCCTGATCATCGTCGCTTACGTTGCCCGCCGCCGCTACCAAAACGCATCCCTTGGCGTAAGCATAGGCGATAACATCTCGGACCAGGGGCGAGATGCGCGGGTCTCCCCAGCTCATGTTGATCACCTGCGCTCCGTTGTCGGCGGCGTAAACGATGCCCGCCGAGACGTCGTCGTCCTCCAGAAAGGCCCCCAGGCTCATCCTGAATGCCGCCCGCAGGGGCATCAGCTTGGAATGCCATGAGATGCCCGCCACTCCGATGCCGTTATCAGTCATGGCGGCCACGATGCCCGAGACGTGTGTGCCATGTCCCAGGTCGTCGTATGGGTCGTTGTCCCGCTCCCGATAATCGCCCAGGCCCGCGAATTGAGGGGCGTCGGTGAAGTCCCAGCCTCTGATGTCGTCCACATATCCGTTGCCGTCGTCATCGATGGCGTTGAAATCGGAGCTATCCACCTGTCCGTCGCCATTGAGGTCCTCTCCAGGATTGATCCAGATATTGGCCACCAGGTCCTGGTGCTCATAATCGATGCCCGAGTCCACAATGCCCACGATCACCTCCTGGCTTCCCCGCTCGATGGTCCAGGCCGCTGGCATCTTTATCTTGGCCAGGGCCCACTGTTCGGGGTACAGGGAATCATCCGGCACCACGCAGAGCTGGTTGAGGTAGTTGGGCTGGGCGTAGACCACGTGGGGATCGTGCCCATAGGCCACCACCGCCTCCTGGACATCCCGACCAGTTCCCAATTCCAGACGGTAGACTCGCGATAACTCCTCGGCTAGCTGAGCCGTCTGGACATCGTTCTTTCCCTTCCTCATGGGGAAAAGGAATCTCTCCATCCGGATGACCTGATGCCAACGATTCAGCTGGTCCAAACTGCTTATCTGTGTGCTTATCCCATCCACTTCGGCCTTGGGTCGCAATTCCTCTAGCCCCGGCCGGAGCTTGATCAAAATCTCTCCTGGAGCATAGGAGGGGGGCTCAGTCTCGGCCCGGCACCAGGCCAAAGGGCTGACCAGAATCAAGGCCTGGATCGTAAGCAAGATGACCTTACCTGGTCTCATCTTCTCCTCTTTTTAGGCCTCCATCAACAGGACGAACAAGTTTGTGTGTGGCCAACTCCCTCTTAACGTGTGGAATCAGCCCTCCATCCTCCATGATGCCCATGACGAACGCCGACGGCGGGGGAAAGGAAAAGGAGCTTTCCCCGGCCATTATCTGTCCCTCAGCTAGATCTATGGTCACCGTCTGGCCGGCCTGAATCATCTCAGCCGCTTCCGGGACGGCCAGGGCTGGCAAGCCCTGGTTGATGGCATTTCGATAGAATATCCGAGAAAAGGATGTGGCGATAATGGCTCCCACCCCAGCATATTTGAGACAGGTGGCCGCCTGCTCCCGCGAGCTGCCACAACCAAAATTCTTCCCGGCCACGATCACGTCTCCCGGCGCGACCTTGTGGACGAAGCCCGGGTCGAGATCCTCCAAGGCGTGCTGGGCCATCTCCTGGGGATCGCTGATGGTATAGGTGTACTTGCCTGGGAAGATGACGTCGGTGTTCACGTCATCTCCGTATTTCCAGGCTTTTCCGCGAATGCGCTCCATGTCGCACCTCCATAACCCACAGAACCATAATTCCCTCACAACATCTCCCGGGGGTCTGTGATCCTGCCGGCCACCGCCGAGGCCGCCACCGTCGCCGGGCTGGCCAGGTAGACGAAGGCCTCATTGCACCCCATTCGGCCCCGAAAATTCCTGTTGGCAGTGGAGAGACAGACCTCACCAGGAGCCAGAACGCCCTGGTGGGCGCCCAAACAGGGACCGCAGCCTGGATTGAGGATCACCGCTCCGGCCGCCGTCAACTCTCCCAAGATGCCCGCTGCCAGCGCCTTCCTGTAGACCTGGGCCGAGGCGGCAAGCACCAAAAGTCGTAAGCCGTGGGCCACTTTCCTGCCTCGGAGCACCTCAGCGGCCATCTGGAGGTCCTCCAGCCGACCGTTGGTACAGGTCCCGATGAGCGCTTGGTGGATCTCGGTATCCACTACCTCCTCAACTGGCTTGACGTTGTCAACGGTGTGGGGACAGGCCACCTGCGGACAGAGATTATCCACACAATAGCTGTGGATTTGCTCAACCGGCGCCTCTGGATCCGAGGTCACCAATTCGTAGGATTGAGCTGGCCGACCTTTCAGCCAAGCCTCGGTTTTCTCATCGGCCTCGACGATGCCGGCCTTGGCCCCCATCTCGACAGACATGTTGCACAGGACCATCCGTCCGGAGATGCTCATCTGGCCTATGGCGGGTCCCCTGAACTCTACAGCCCGATACAGGGCTCCGTCGGCCCCCAGGTCACCGATGATGTGCAGGATGAGATCTTTGGCCGAAACTCCGCGAGGAAAGGACCCCGTGACCTGAATGACCATCGTCTGGGGCACCGTGAGCCATATCTGTCCGGTGGCCCAGATGACGGCTGCCTCGCTGCGGCCGATGCCCGTGGAAAAGGCCCCCAGGGCTCCATAGGTGGTTGTGTGAGAATCGCTGCCCAAAATTAAAGACCCAGGCACCACATGTCCCTTCTCGGGAACTACCTGATGGCAGATGCCCACGCCCACGTCGTAGAAATGGACCACTCCCTGACGGCGAACGAACTCTCTGATAACCTTATGATTGGTGGCCGTCTTTTCGTCTGCAGCGGGAACCACGTGATCTAAAACGATGACCAGCCGTCCCGGATCCCAGACGCTCTCGACTCCCAGCTGCTTGAAGTTCTGCGAAATGGCCGCGGTGTTGTCGTGGGTCAAAAGGCGATCTGGGGTGACGGTGACGATCTGGCCGGGAAGTACCTCGTCAAGGCCCGCCTTCTGAGCCAGTATCTTTTGACTCAGGGTTTGAGGCATCGCCGTTCACCTCCGGGTGAAAGGACAGATTCTGCCCCCTCCTCTCTTGAGGCAGGCGGAACACTAAAGTCCCTTCCAACATCTGGTCCTGACCACCGAAGAGAGAGTCTGAAAACAGCGGAGATAGGGGCTCCGGTCTGTATTCCTGGCCTTCTGTGTCCATAAGGGCAAATAAGGCTGGGCTCAGGGGCTGTGGAACGCCGGGACGCAAGACCAGCGTCACCTCAACCAACACCAGCTTTTCCCCCTCTCCCGCCAACATGGCGCCCAGCTGTTTGGCCTCCTGCACCTGGGTCACCCGTAAACCGTATTCAGGAGTCAGTGCTCGCCGCAGACGGAACAGGACCAGGACCAACATCAGGGCCAGCGAGTAGACGACTACCCTGACCACGGTGCGCCTATGGTCGTTCAGGCCCATGGCACTCACCCGTTGCGGAAATCCCGGCCCCCAAGAGGTCTAGAAGATCTGCACACAGGCCATCTCGATTTTGGGGCGTGACCAGCTTCACGACCACGTCCGGTCGCTTTCGAATGCCATCCAGAAAGGGGGTAGACCTCATCTGAAGAGTGCCCAGCACATCTTGTGGGGCATCGAGGGCCTCCAGCACCGCTTGCCGAAAGGACGGGCAGTAATTCTCCATCCTGCCGATCTCATCCATGATGATCACATCGCTGGATCTCATGGCTCGGTGCAGAGCGGATATCCCCACCCTCTCCATCTCGTCCACGTTGACCCCGTATTTGCTCACTCTATAAGGGCTGGCAGAATCCATGTGGGCCAGAACTCCCTCCTGGCCGGTGTCCACGGCCCTGATGCTGAATCCCACGCGGAGGCCACCCTGGCGAATTTCCTGAGTGGTGAAACCACCCAGGCACCGGGTGATCTGGGAAAGAACCCTCTGGATGAGGGTGGTCTTTCCCACCCCGGGCTTTCCGGTCAGGAGAAGGTTCATCGACACTCGTCCTTCATCCCCCGTAAAACAATACGGGCCACCATGAACCTTAAGATGACCCCCTTCTAATAATTAAAAATAACGATGCCGTTCAGAAATGGCAAGGTTTTTTTCTATAATGAGGTTAACCGGGAAGGGAAAAAGGGGAGAGAAATCTAACAGCCACTCGGGGATCTTGAGGAAAAAAAATAAAGGACTGGTGCTCTTATAGAGCTAGCAGTCCCCTTTTGGGTTCCCAAGAGAGCGTTACTCACTCTGAGATACGATATGAGGCGTGACGAATATGACTAGGTCCTTCTTGGTGACCTCCTCCCGGGTATATCTGAACAGCAGGCCCAGAAGGGGAATGTCTTTTAACAGGGGAAGGCCCTTATTCACCTTGATGATGTCATGGGTGGTCAGCCCACCGATGACCGCCGTCTGGCCATCGGAGACCACCACGCTGGTTTTTGCCCTCTGGGTGTTGATGATCACGCCCGCTCCGGGATCCACCTCATAGGAGCTCCGCTCCGGCTCCAATTCTAGCAAGATGGTCTGTGCCGAGGTGATGTGGGGAGTTACCGTCAGCTGCGTGCCCACCTCTTTCAGCTCGGTGACGACGTTGCCACGCTCGTCCAGCACCTTGAAGGGAACTTCCTGGCCCATGAGAATGGTGGCCTGCTTGTTATCCAGGGTGGTGATCTCGGGATGAGCCAGAATCTCGCCCTTGTTATCGCTGGCCAAGGCCGCCAGCAAAGCGTCTATATCATAACCATCTTCCAGGGTGCTGTAGGTAAACCGGCCGATGAGCTCCGAGACGCCGCTGGCGGTGTGCTGTTCCGCCCTTCTTTCATGAGCGTCGCCCAAAATACCCTCATCCGGGGAAACAAGCGGATCAAAATCAAATGCCCCTTCCTTGATGACCGACCAGTCAAAGCCCAGCTCCAGCAGGCTTTTGGAGTCCACCTCGAACAGCTTGGCGGAGATGGTCACCTGGGGCGTTTCCTGGTCCAGCTCCTGGACCATCAGAGCCACCAGGTCTAAATTCTCGGGCACGTCGGTGACGATGAGGGAGTTGGTCCGGGAGTCGACATCGATGCGGCCTCTTTTGGAGAGGGCCGAGACCAAGGGCTCCTGAAGCTCTTCAGCGGTGGCGTGTACCACAGGTATGATGCGATGTTCCAGCTGAATCAGGTCTTGCTTCTCCTGCTCATACTTCTGAAGATCCAGATCTGACTTGTGTAGCTCCTCAACGGTCATAACTCGGATGTACCCCTCCTCCTCCACAGCAGCCAGATGGCTGATCTTGGCGATGATCTCCAAGGCTTGTTGCCAGGTCACGTCTTTCAGCTGTACATCCACCGCTCCCGTAACATATTGACTGGCCACGATGTTTCGACCGCTGAACTCAGACAGAAAGCGTAGCACCGCGTGCAAATCAGCGTCGTGGAGGTTCAGCGACTTAATGACTCTCTCCTCCTGAGCCTCTCCCACCAGGGAGATGGCCATCAAGAGAAAGATCACAAGAACCACGTCTCTCCACAGGGCATTATGCCATGGCATCGTTTTTACCTCTTGTTCAGATTTTACAATATTAAGGTTACTGGGAAAGTTTCAAGATAACCGTTCGATCGAGCCCCCTCCGGTTCAATCGAAATACGACCCTTTGCTCCTCGATCCGGGTCACATAGCCATACAGCACCCGGTCGCCTTTCCTGAGCACGTATCCGTTTTCCTTATCATCCTGAGCCAGGGCTCTGTATCCGTCGACGCCCTGAAGAATGCCCACGATGGTCAGCTTTTCCACATTGGGAAGGGGAGCTTCGCCGAACGCCGTTTCCTGCTGTGCGGGCAACGAAAGAAAGGGGTCTCTTCGGCCGCCACTGCTGTATGAAACGGGCTCCCTGAAACCCAAAGCGAGCAGTTCGGGGGAAGATACCTTCTCCGGCTTCTGAGGTGCGGAGGCCTCTTCAGGGGAACCAGTCGAGTCTGGGGGACTGGGAGGGACCACGGGGGCTTTTTCCACAGCCTGAGGGTGCTCTTCAGGCGGAGGTTGAGTCTCACCCTGAACCTGCTCAACTGCCCTCTCGGGCTCCGGGACAACCGTCTGAGCACCTGCCACACTGTCGGCAGGGGCTTCTAACTGGATGACAAGTCGATCCTTCTCTCCCTCATGGAGACCCATCTGAAATGCTAAAAGTTTGGGCATATCCAAGACGATTCGCACCACAGGTTCGGGATAGGGGCGATACTGACTGGTTCGGATGCGAGTGATCAGCGGAGTTCCCAGGTTGACGAAATGATACCTGGGCAGAGCGTGCACCGCATCGGAGAAGTCCACCACCAGACGAGGCTCCGGCTCCCCAATGGCAAAATATCTATAGTTCACAGGGCCGTCGGCCTTGATGGTGATGGCAGGTCCCCTCTCCATACTGAACACTTCCAGACCGGTTACCCGATAGGCCGCCTCCGAAGGGCCGGTCAACAACAGAAGACCGGTTCCTATCAGAAGGATACCGAGCAGCCTCCTGGAGAAAAAATGTGTCCGGGTATCTTTCACTGGAATGCCTATTCCTCCTGCTCTTCTTCCAAGTTCATGTCTTCCCTGATGCTGTATGTGGTAAGCACTAATCGGCTACGGATGCTGGGCCCCAGTACCTGCTTCTCCTCTTCTTCCTCCACCTGGGGAATGCCAGTCACGTCCTGAAGAGTCACATCCACAATGATGGGTAGGTTGGCCACATGGCTGAGAAATTTCCCCAGGCCATGGTAAGTCGTCAACATCTCTATTTCATATGGATTTTCAACCAAAAAGTCCATTGACTTGGACTTCAGCGGGGAGATGCGTTCAACGGTGGCATCCACCTTACCCTTGATTCTGTGGATCTGCTGTATAAAGTCAGACATGTCCCGTTCTTTAGGCAGCAGGGTTTCCACCACCTGCCATTGCTCTTGAAGATCTTCGTATTCCTGTTGAAGTGAAACGCGACGCGCTGCCTGGCGTTTGGCCATCTCCAAGCGTGTCTTCAGGAGCTGGTACTCCTCCGATTTCTCTCCTAGCTGGTCCAGGAGAGGCCGATACAGAGAGGTATACCAGAAATAGCTGATGGCGATGATCGCCAAAACCAGCAAAATAGCAATCTGAACTTTGGTATCCCTTAGGTTCATACCAGCCCTTCGAGACGTGAGGGGCGAAACATCCCGATGAGTTTATGACCTCTTTTTTCGTTACCTTTTCTAATTGCTTCTCTTGCCCTTCACAGCCTGCTCATCAGAAGAGGTCTTTTGAGACAATAATTTCCGCTCATAGCTGAGGAGATCGGCCAGGATCTCAAAATCATAGGCCATCCCCTCGTCCACTGCCAGCCTTTGGGCATAAGTGAACTGTGAGTTGGAAAACAACTCGGTTTCATCCAGATTATCCATAAAAACAGCAATGGGTTTCAAAGAAAAAGACATGCCCTGAATTTGAGCCTGGAAATTCCCCCCGACTCTGTTTTCACGCAGTGAGACCAGCCACATCTCCTCGGGAACGGAACCACTGAGGGCCGTGAGAATCTCCATCCAGCGAGTGCGGCTTTGGTTTAATTCTTCCACCACCTGCACGTGACGGAGAATCCTCTCTTTTAGGGCAGTCAATTCCTGAACAAGCTCCAGATCTGCCTTCTGCCGTTCCGCCTCCATTCGCGTTTGGTAAATCCTCTTTTCCAGGCTACTAAGGCGAGACTTCTGCCATATGGTCAGGACAAGGAGAATGAGAAAAAATCCCACCACCGCAGCGACCAGATACCCCCAGTTCACGGAGACGCGGATTTTTCTCTTGCGAGCTCGAAACTCTTCTGGTAGCAGGTTAATCCTGATCATGTCTCACTCTGCCTGTCTCAAAGCCAGGCCAACGGGCACCGCCAAAGACGGAGCCAACTCCTCCAGACCATTCTCCTTCAGCT
>LJUY01000051.1 GCA_001304015.1 candidate division Zixibacteria bacterium SM23_81
ATCCATCTCCAGTCTCTCGCCCGGGTATCTATTTGATATGGAAACTCCTTAGACCACAGTATGTTGCCATTGGCTGTCCCGACTAAGCAAACCGTGTTCTCACCAGCCAAAACTAAGTATTTCTCATCTTTGGAGAACTTATGATGTCTCCAAGTGGCAGTATACGTTCCTACAAGTTCACCATGTCTATCAAACAGAGAACGGCCGTTTGCCAATATGAAATTACCCTTTGCTGACAAAGAGAGTGATACAACCCAGCCATTCTTCTCCACCAATCTTCGCCAAAGTTCCTCGCCCAAGCTGTTGCGCCCAAGCTGTTGAAGAATATTAGATAAATATCCTTCTGCCATTGATCCTGAGGTTCCCAATAATCGTTGCATCCTACAAGGGCAAAGTAGTAATCGTTTTGTGAGAATGCACATTCCATTCCCTTGGCCATATCCCATTCATCGTTTTCAAACAGATCAATCCTTTTTTTCATATTTCCTTTTGAATCGTAGAACACCACCTTTTGGTCACCAGGCTCCGCTTCTACAAAGGCACCATCAGAATTTGAGATAAAAAACACCTGACCGCCTTCTCCATCATATCCAACACTGTATTCAACAGCAGCCAGCTCTTCATATTTATCGTTGTATAAGGTCCATTCTACCTCACTCGGTCCTTTCTCCGTTGCAGGCTTGCTAATCACCCTGTTTAGGCCAAAATAATGCCCTCCCTCAGAAACTGCGACTTGCGTTCCCCTAGGACGGGGCCATGACTTTATCAGCTCAAAAGTCTCATCATAGAACCTCAACTCATCCTCGAATACCACGATCTTAGGATAGAGCTTGCCATCCTCAGTCTCACCAAAAGCGACTTCTTCAATCTTCTTATCGAATTCTTTCTCCCATTGCATTTTCAGGTCCACTTCATCTTCATCCACAAACCCAGCACCCAAGAGAATAAATAATAGGCCTATGGCGATCAGTACTACTTCTGCCTTCTTAAACATCTTCAGTCTCCCTCTTTTGCCTACTATTTGCTAACGGTATAGTAGCACTACATCGTGGACCTCAATTGGATGTGTTATCTTTAAAATGTCCTAACACAGCTTGAAGATTATTCATCTCACGCAATTACCAAAAAACAGAGGTGGGCGATACTGGATTCGAATCAGGGACCGACCCATTATGAATCGACAGCTCTAGTCAGCTGAGCAATTGGCCCGGATAAATTGCCATCCACATAATAATACTTTTTGAAAATTAGGTCAAGTTAAGCCAAGCACATTTTCCAAACCTCACAAGAAATAACGAACCTGCCTGAAGCAGGGCAAGTTACCATTTCCAGTCCAGTTGTATAAGAATTTCCCTCTTGATACTCCCCTCTATCTGTTCTGCACCCTCTCCAATGAAGTGGCGGTCATCATAATGAGTGCTGCTAAACTTCACCGAGAGCTCCATACCCTTAGCAGCCTCGCATCTCGCCAGCAGAGATGTCCGGCTGCCCCGACCAAAAAGGGCCAGGTTACGGACTATTCCTGAAGGACCCGTCTCGCAGACGTATATCCGGCTATCGTAAGAAGGCACACAGAAGAAGGCGACCACACCCTTCACGCTGAGTTTCACAGTGGGGGTGAACTTTAGCTGGGCCAGGATCAGCGCTCCCCGCTCTCCAGAGCCTTTCGTCTCGATGACAATCCGGTTGGTCTCAAACCGCCCCCTCAGCTCTATCTCCCTGGAGGCTTTGCAATCCAGTTGAAAGCGTCGCGACCGGCAAACGCTCCGGACGTTTTTGCGCACCCCCAAGGCTGAAGCCGCGGCCACCTCTGCCCTCCTCTCCCGGTGGCGAAAAGTCAGGGTCATTCTGTTGCCTAGTCGCTTCATGATCTTGAGCGTGAATCGCTCACCCACCGAGGGCATTTCCAAAAGATAGCCTCTCCAGGGATGTCGGTGCTGATCCACCAGCAGCTCCAGCTTAGTGCCAACTGTGGGCTGCCAGTTGAGGCCAAGGAACATACCGGATTCGTTCTGATTTTCTTTGGTGGCCAGCCCACTGGAATGGAGGTTACAGAAGTTTGGAGGATAGCAGCGCCATACCAGTGAGGTGCCCAGAGACCGTCCGTCCAGCAAGAGGCCTATTACTACTGCAGGGGCACCGAGCCGAGCTTGGGCTCCTTCCCCAAAGAAATTTAGGGGACCGAAGGCCAAGTCGAAGTGGCCACCCCAGACCTGGTTCAACCTTCCTCGGAACGCATATCGCTTTCGAACCAGATCAACAACGCTAAGCTCTGAACTATAACGGGAGCGATACCAAGTCAAACCCAACACTTTACCCTGGCCCAAGTGGCCAATTACATGACCGCCCACCAGAGTCTCACCCAAGGTGTCCTTCTTCTCCAGCTCTCCTTTGCTGCGGTGAAGTCCACCTTGATAGAAACTTCTGGCCTCATCGTCCTCCATGCTGGCATCCAGCCGCCTTCGGGAAAAAAACATGTACAACTCCACGGAACCCAGGGCACCTGTCAGCGCGATGCCGCGTAGGGCAAGATTCTCGTCGGTGGAAGTGTATGGACGGAGCCCACGCCCAACCAGTTTCATCCCGGAAAAGGAGCGGGGGCCTCCCCACAGGCCCTTGCTAGACCCCAAAACCAGGCCCTGTCCGAACTGAAGGGTAAAACTCCCCAGGATGGCTCGCCGAAGTGGACCCACGCTTTCCACCTGCAGGTAGAGTGATCGGTAATCGGTCACATCCTTCTCGCCTGGATCCTTTTCTGTAAGAACCCCCATCCGCAAGTGTTCATCCACAGATAGGTCCAGACGAAGGTAGATTTTGCTGGGATCGCCCCGGTACAGATTTTGCCGATATCCCCGGGCTCGGGGAAGGTCCAGGGCAATTCGAGAACGCAGATTCCCCCACCTCTGCCGGATTGTCCGAATTTTCAAAAACGCCCTGGCCCTAGCTAACGTCGCTTGGTCAATCCCCTGAACCCGGAGTAAATCCTCCATTTTCACGAATCGTTTCCCTTTTCGATGCTCCAAGATGCTCTGAATTTGAGGGGCTGACAGGTAGGGAATGCGTTGAAGCTGTGAGAAGGAAGCGCGATTGGGGTCCAGCGGGGACCGGTGAAGCTCAAGCAGCCTCTCCAGAATCTCCTGGGGATCGAAGGCCTCATCGTCGGACTCCACCAATTCCTCGTCAGGAATCAACTCTTCCCCCCGGGCCGATGAGGGAAAAGCGACTGGATTGAGCAACATAAGGGCCGCAACGAGCCACGATGCGTGACGCACGATGCCCTCCAGGATGAAAGTCTCGATGGGCCAGGGAGTGACTTCAAATAAGACAAACCGCACTTAAGGCCATGAGAGGGAAACGTAATGGGTCCCGCCCAAGAACTGATGAGAACGATAAGCGTAGTCGAGACTCAAGTGGCCGGCCTCGAGGCCCAGGCCTGCCGAAAATCGAGTCGGGCGGGTCTGCAGCCCCAGGCGAAGGGCTACAGGATTCCAGAGCCGAGACTCCTGCCCCAGCCGGAGTTCCACGGGATATGCCCCTCTGGCCAGTTTTTCCACAGAACAGTCAGCGATATCCAGCAACAGATCGGCACTCAGAAGCAATTTTGAATCGGGACGGTAGGCGAATCCCATGATGAAAACCTGGGGCATCTCCTGGCGCGATCTTCCCAGACGTCCGTTATTCAGGTTGTACACCCAGACGCCCCAGCGAAACCGGGGAGTCATGGCCGCCAAAAATCCCAAGTCCAGGCCAAAGGTCTGAGCAGAGCCGTATCCGGAGATGGCCAGCTGCAGACCTCGAAGAGAGATCCCTAAAGACAGCGCTTCCAGCAAGGATCGGCCAAAGCTCAGGCCGAGAGCCGTCTCTCGGTAGAGGTCTTGGCCAAACCGCTGGACCTCAAGCCCCAGGACTCCCCAGGAGGCGGATTGTAGAAGGCTGATATTATGCATGGAGGGACCAGCCAGGCCGAAGTATTGGCAGGTGCTGACAGACGCCCTTCGACCCTGGAGCTGGCCCATGCCAGCAGCATTGTAATGGAGCGCGTGGGCGTCGTCGGCCACGGCACAGAAGGCCCCGCCCATAGCCGCGGGACGCGCGCCTACGTCTAAAAATTCGAATGCGCCATGAACTGAATGGGGAAATAGGAGGATGAACAGGAGAACAAGATGCCAGCGCACGATGTCAGGCCTTTAATAAAAAGGAGAGTTCAGAGAGTTGAAAGAGTTAGGAGAGTTGAGAGAGCTCGACGAGTTTCGAGCATCGACAGACGAGAGACGTAACAAGCTTCGACACCGCAAAACGAGTTACGAGTTTCTTCTCAAATCTCTCATCTCTGTTCTCTTCAACTCCTTGGTTAGAAATAAAAAGGGGCCTTGACGGCCCCGCTCAACGACAAACATAAACATGACGAAGGATGCAGTCAAGGCCAAAATTAATAATGACAAATTTTTCTGCCAACCTGCTGATAGCTAGCAGGTTGAAAACCTAAAATCCAGGATCGGGGATTGGGGATCGGGAGTCGAGGATCAGGGATCAAGGCAACCCTTCTCCACCAGCACCTAAGCGGCAATGGCAATAGCAATGGCAATCCCCCCCAACCTCCCCAGTAAGCAGTAAACAGATGCTGGAAAACGGTTTATGGTTGTGGGTGCTGGTATGGAAGCTGGTGGCTAGATGCTGGAAGCTGGAAAATACTGTCTTTTATGGCCCTTATCCAGGATCTCGTATCCAGGATCTGGGCTTGTAGATCCGGGGGCGAAGATCTAGAATCCTAACTCTTTTTCCCTACGAAAGCCACAGCCTCGATCTCCACGCCCACCCCCTTGGGCAGCCGGGAAACCTCCACGGCGGCTCTGGCCGGTGGATCTTTCGAGAAGAAACGGCCATAGACCTCGTTCATGGCGGCAAAATCGTCCATGTTGGCCAGAAAAACGGTGCATTTCACTACATGGTCCAGACTTGCCCCAGCGGCTCGAAGCACTGCCTGGAGGTTCTCCAGTACCCGATCCGTCTGAGCTCCGATGTCGCCGCTAATGAGTTCTCCAGTTTTCGGATCCATGGCGATCTGCCCGGAGCAGAAGATGAAATCCGCGGCCCTCACGGCCTGGCTATATGGCCCGATGGCCTGGGGGGCTTCGTTGGTTGCGATGATCTCTTTGATCATGGGTTGGTTTCCTTTAATGTTATAGGAGTTATCGGCTAATAGTCGAATTTCAAGCCACCCAGGAATGACCTGCCGTATCCGACGATCGATTTTGCATCCTCATAGATCTCAAACTCCTGATCCATCAGGTTCTCAATTCTGACAAACGCCGTCAGTCCACCAGGCAGCTTTTTATTCACACTAAGACTCACCAGGGTGTAATCGTTGAGCTTATCCTGACCACCAGATGCTTTGTAATATCTGCTCCTGGCATCTTCTAGGGACAGCATAGTCCCAAAGCTCAAGCTGGGCAGGTAATGATACAGCCTGAAATGTGTCATGTATTTGGGTGAGTAGGCAAGTGGGTTATCCTCATCATCTTTGGTATCGGTATAGGTATGACTGAGCATTGCGCTGAAGCTGCTGATCTTCAGCCTGAGCTCCACCTCCATCCCCTGAGCCAGCGCTTCCTTGACATTTTCCCTCCTGAAAATAGGCATCCCACCAAGGGAGTCACCCGTATCCAATGCCATGATCATGTCTGTGAAATCATTTCTGAAACCGGAAACTCTAACCAGAACAGCGTCGCTGAAACGGTGCTCCACGCCCAGATGGTAGCTCATGGAGTACTCTGGTTTCAATTCCGCATTGCCGTTTCGGTAATAAGTCTTATGATTGAACTCCTTTTCGTACAAGTCCTGTAATGAAGGTGCCCGGAAGCCTTTTCCAACAGAGGCCCGTATGTCCGTATTCGGAGAGAGCCTGTACAGCGCCCCAACCTTTGGCGTGAATTCTGTGCCCACATTGGGGTGATGATCCACACGCAGTGCGGTGATGTAGGTCATATGAGAGCTCAGTTTGATCTCATCTTTGACGAATGTGCCCAGGATGGATTGCTCCTTTTGCGGGGTGGCATTCCGGCTGAACCGCTCGTTACGGATCTCGGCGCCGGCGCTGAGCGCGTTGTTGTCGAGAAAAATCCCGTTGAAAACGCAGTCGAGCTTCATGGTACGGTTGTCATCGTCGCGGTATTCGCCCTGGAAATGGGAATAGGTGAACCCGACGGCCAGGTCCGATCTCTCGCTGAAGCTCCTCTGCCAACGACTGGCCAGGTCGATCCAGCTATCCTTGACCTTTGGCATGGACACATTTCGTAGATATTTATTACGATAGTAACGGGAGCTCAGGTGTAACCTGTTATTCTCACCCGTGCCGATGCAGAACTTGCCCAGCAGGTTGAACTGATCATAACCGAACTTCACGTCGTTGACATCGGGCACTCCGTCGGTCCGAATCAAATTGCCATTGATGTAATATCCGACTTTCCCAACAGTGGCGCCGTGATTTACGTTGATATTCTGAGTATTGTATTCTCCATAGGAGAGCTCAGCGCCAAATTTCGACTTTTCGGGGAACTGCTTCGTGATGATATTGATGACGCCGCCGAAGGCCTCACTGCCATATAGGGCCGACACAGGACCCTTGACGACCTCGATCCTCTCGATCATGCCCATGGGCACCAGATTGAGATTGACGCCGGTGTGA
Organism: candidate division Zixibacteria bacterium SM23_81; assembly: GCA_001304015.1. Classification (GTDB taxonomy): domain Bacteria; phylum SM23-81; class SM23-81; order SM23-81; family SM23-81; genus SM23-81. The sequence goes on from LJUY01000051.1 coordinate 6,686, forward strand.
ATGTGCTCGCTTTTGGCCCGTTGGCCATCCACCAGGATCATGCTGTAGTGGGCCGGCAAACCATGTATTATCCCTGTAAATCTGCGAGCAGCGCCGTTTGGCGCCCCCCCGGAGATATTCACCCCCGGTACCCAACGAATGGCATCCGTTAAAGTTTGTAGACCAACCCCCATGACCTCTTTTGCAGACACAAGGTTGGTTTCAATGGGAACATCTTTGAGAGAATGGATGCTGCGCGTTCCCGTGACCACGATCTCCCGTAATTCGAGAAGGGTCGGCTGAAGGAGAACATGAAGATCAGTCGTCTTACCAGGCTCGACTGCGACCTCCGCCAACACTAACTCCTTGTAGCCGACGGCGCTGAACCGCAACGCATAAAAGCCGGCAGGAACGTTCTCGATGAAGAAGTTCCCCTTTCTGTCGGATGCAGCCCCCAATGTCATCTCCTCAACAGAGACGTTCACATTTTCTAGACCCATCCCCGTCGTTTTATCGGCGACAGTGCCCTCGATGGAAACTCGCTCCTGTGCTAAGAGAGGCAGCACCACTACAAAAAGGATCAACAATGGAACCAACACGAATTGAATCACGAATTTGCCATGAATCTGCATTCTTTATGTCCTCCGCCATTTGTGTTTGAGATGGCCACTCTTCGGGATTCTCTACCAACATCTTGCAACATCTTGCATCGAGAAACTCTTTGGATACTGTTAAGACTCCTTATTGTGAATGCGGGGGTAATGTATGCAACAACGATATATTGCTGAAGTCACAGACGCTATGATCGTAAATAGGAGGCCCCATTCACGTCCACAATGGCCCCGGTGAGGTAATCCGAGCCCTCAGAGGCAAGAAAAAGGACCGTTCGAGCCACCTCTTCTGGTCGGGCCACCCTGCCCAGTGGGCTCTGACGCTTGATCTTTTCACCGTCGGGACCGGAAAGCAACTCTCTGGCCATCTCCGTCTCCACGAATCCTGGAGCCACCACTGTGATGAAGATGTTGTGCGGGGCAAGTGCCTGGGCCAGGGATTGACTCAGCGCGTTTAGCCCAGACTTGCTGGCCCCGTATGCGGGAGCCTCGGGCTCTCCCCGAAAAGCACCTCGTGAGGAGATGTTGACGATGCGCCCGCCGCCCTGCTTGATCATATGTTGTGATGCCCAATAGATCAGATTTGCGGGACCAACTAGATTTGTAGCCAGCGTTCTCTGCCAGTCTTCGAGCCATTGCTCATAACTCACCTTTTGGATGGGGTGAGCTTTGAATATTCCCGCGTTGTTCACCAACACATCCAGGCGGCCGAACTTTTTCAAAATGTCTTCGATGAGAGATTGCCCTTCGTTGGGATCGGAAACATCACAGCAGAATAGTTGGTGCGGACCTCCTGGAAGTACGTTCATCGTCTTCTCGGCCATACCAATGTCTCGATGATAGTGAACAGCAACTTTTGCGCCATGTTGCGCAAAGGCCTGGGCAATGGCGCGCCCTATTCCACGTGAAGCACCGGTCACCAGAACGACTCTGTCTTTAAAATTCATTCACATCACCAACCTGCGACGGTTTATCCTGTTCTTTAAGCCAGCTATTGACCTTCCGGAATCTCCTCTAATGGAAACGGCCCCAGATCTGACGCCGCACAATTCTCTCTCACCTGTTTCGGCGTCTTGGCCCCGGGGATGGCGGTGTGACAGGCGGGGTGAGAGATGCAGAAGCGAAGGCTGGTCTGGGTCATGGTCTGATCGGGGTAGCGATCGTAGAATGGTTTCAAGTCATCTAATTTGTCGAGATACTCGCCCAGCTTCTCCGGCGAGAGGGTATGCCGGCGGTGATCGTCCTCGCCGAACTGAGACTGTCGGTTAAATTTTCCGGTTAACAGACCAAATAAGATGGGGATGCGGACGATGACTCCGATGCCGTGTTCCTGAGCCTTGGGGAACAGCTCCTTCTCCGCCTCTCGCTCCAAGAGGTTATAGCGCACCTGGATGCAGTCTAAAAGATCATGATGCTCGTCCAGCAAAAAAGCCTGCTCCGTCTCGGCGAAGGAGATGATGCTGATGCCGGCATGCAGGATCTTGCCCTGTTCCTTCAATCTCAACAGAGCCTCCCAGGGCTCGTCCCGCTGGGCCAATTCCGTGGTAGGGCTGTGCAGCTGCATGATATCGATGGTCTCCAGCCGAAGACGTTTGAGGCTCTGCTCCGCGGCCCATATTAAATACTTAAGATCGTAGTTGGCACGAATGGGGCCAAAGCCCGTATCATCGCTCTCATCGGCGTGGTAGAAATCGTTGCCCATCTTTGTGGCCACGATCACGTCCCCCTTGCCTCGCTCTTTGAACACCTCGGCGATGAGTTTCTCCGAGTGGCCGTTACCATAGACGTCGGCGGTGTCGATGAAGGTCACCCCCAGATCAAGAGCTTGATGCAGGGCTTTCTTGGACACCTCATCGTCCGTTGGGCCCCAGTTGACCCCACCTATGGCCCAGGCGCCAAAGCCTATTGTGGAGACAATAGGACCTTTTTTGCCCAGTTGGGTATATTGCACGCCATCATCCTTTGCCCACAGAGTTCACCCTAACCTATGATAATATCCCCAAATTTAATCAATTTCATGACCAGAGGCAATTTTTTTCGTGAGATAATCCTCGAAGATCAAAATCGATCTGGTTGTGAAGGGTGCGCCGGCTCAAAGAGATTCAGATATGATCTTCTGTCAACAACTGTTTCATCAAAATTTTATCCGACAACCAATGGTCGGCACGACAACGGGAGCAAAGGCAGTCTTATTTGCATAGGGCATCCTTACTCCAATGTCTATGGAACCCGCATCTTCATCACCATAAGGCTGCCAGCGGAATTTGGCCACGATACTATGGGAATATGTGCTGCTATCTTCAATTTCGCTTCCGTCGCGTTCTTGGTTGCCCCCAGCCAGCCAGCCCTGAGGCCCGCCTATGACGACGAATCTATGATTCGAGAACTCACAGCCCATGAAGGCGCGATATCCAAATTTATCTCCCAGGTCCCACCCTGACTTGGCAAAACCATCTATATCTTTCACCTCTCCCCTAAATTGGTACCATGCATCGCTGCATAGAAAAAGTGCCTCTGTAAAATGAGGGTGGGAAAGGAGAACCAGCTTGAAATCCTGACCCCCGCTCGCGATGCCGCTTTTCACCTTCTCGTCAGAGCTGATAGATGGCTTGTAACCCAATGCGAGGAGAAGGCCATCCTCCCAATCCAACCCCAGCAGTCCGGGCGATTCTGAATACACCAGATATTTGGCTGACAGCCAAATGTCTGCCAAACCATCGTCCTCGATTTCCTTCCATACAGTCTTTTTGGCTGCTGGGGACCAGACCTGTCGCCTTAAATCCTTGATCACATACGGGAAAAAGACTCCTAAGCTCAGTTTGTCGACAATCCCGTATTCAACTCCCAGGGCAATTTGAGTCACGCTCTGATGCCACTCTTCGGGCAAATCAACCATTTTATCGTCATCTATCGAGTATGGTGAATGGTCGTGGAGGGCTTTCCACACTTCATCGGAGTAGCATTCTTGTGCCTGGACAAATGCTACCTTGCTCCGTATTTTCACTTTCCCCTTGCCCACGTTGTGAGGACAGCCGACGGTTTCCTCTGCAAAGGCATTTCCAGTTGCTGACAAAATTATCATCCCGGCCGCCATGATCGTTAAAAAGTGCTTGTTCATCATCTTCCTGCCTCCTTGGAGACTATAATTTTGAGATGCTGATGAACTCCATCTCTGTCGACAACTCATTCTTGATTTTTAGGTTCACGGTCTCATCTCCAGCCTCCTCTTGAACGAATCCGATTTTTAGGTTTGCCTAACTTCTATTCCAAAAAATTTTTTTAACTTCATTTCTGCACCGCCCACTGCCGATAACCGGGAGATCGGTCTCGATGTTCATACTCTCTCGTCACCTCTGTGCCTTCAGACGAAGAAAAAATACCTGGGCACCTGCCCTCTATAAACAGCGTACCTCTGCCCATATTTGCGCTCCAGAAACCCCTCTTCTCTGAGCACCATCCAATGGGTCGCCGCCACATTCCACAGGGCCACAACGGCTGCCAGAATGCCCATTATCGCAGCCGGGGACCAGGCCATAAAAGCAAAAGCGACCATAACTAAAAACATGGCCACATACATCGGGTTCCGGGACAACCGGTAGATACCCACAGTGTTTAGTCCGAGTTTCGCTTTGATAAATGCTGTAATTGACAAAACATATAGAATTCCTGCCACAAAAATGAAGGCAACACCAACCCAGAACAATGGACTGGAAACGATGGGCGTGAAAATCGACAGAACGGTGAGCGCCAAGAGCGGCGGCATGCTAAACAGGCCAGTCTTGACATTGCAGTGATCCTCCTTGTTCTCGATTTTCACCCCCCGCAGCCTGTCACCTATGGCCATGCCAGCCCAGGCAAAGAGGAATATGGGAACCAGGACCAGCCACAGCGACCATATGGTGAACATTGGGAAGCTTAGCATCGTTCTCCTCCTTATTGAAGACCTCATCACAAGGCTTGCAACGAATCTTTCCTAATCTAGATTCGAAATAATGACAAAACGCTCGGCCTATGTTAAATTTGTCTAAATATTTTAGGAGTCCCTAACTTTTATCACAAAAAATTTTTCGCCTCACTTCTAAACCGTTTTCTGATGCGATTTGGCACGCACGGCGCCTTTCTTGACGAAGTCCCCAAAGTTGGAAAAACCAGTTTTTTCCTTGAAGGGATAAGTTTCGATGAACTCCATGAATTCGACCAGCCTATCGACGGTCTCTTTGTGCATATGATGTTCGATTCGACAGGCATCTTCTGTAGCCACGTCCAGAGAAAGTCCTAAAATTTCATGAAAAAACTTAGTTAGGATTTTATGTCTCTCAAAGATTTTCTTGGCCCTGACCACGCCCTTCTTGGTCAGCTCCACATACCCATACCGTTCGTGGATGACCAATTCTTTCTCTGCCAGGATCTTCAGAGCTCCTATGACCGAGGCTGCCTTGACCTGAAGAAGCCTCGCGATATCCTTGACCCGCACGATCTTCTTTTCTAAGCCGATGATCCAAATGGCTTCTAAATAATCCTCCAGGCTTGCCGTCAATTCGAGCATGGCTCATCTCCAAAATAGGATAAGCTATAATTTTTAGCTTTAGCTAAAATAATAAAAATTTATGTTGGGCTTGTCAAGGGGAAAATTCATCCCTTCATTTTTTCTTCAATCCTCGAAACGCCCTGACCCCTTCAACAACCATATACCCCGCCAACGCCACCAGCACCACCGCCGTCGCCCCCAAGGTGGTTTTCCCGGTGAAGAAAAATCCCGATGTGCTGTTGAAGGCCAGCCATATCAGGGCGGCCACGGTGGTGGCGCTCATGAAGGCCGCTGGCAAAACGGTGAGCTTATTGGGCTTGGCAACCCCCACCAGATAGGCGGAGATGACCACCAAGGCCAGGGCGGCGATGAGCTGATTGGCCGCTCCGAAGACCGGCCAGATGGTCTTCCAGGAGTTGGTCCAGCCCAGGTAGAAGGCCGGCAGGATGGTCACCATGGCGGCGATCAGCCGGCGCCGAAAAATCGGCACCGAGGTGCCCAGGGATTCCGTCACAATGAAGCGGCCTAGGCGGGTGGCCGTGTCCAAGGTGGTCAGCACAAAGGTTTTGAGCATGATCATGCCGAACAGGATGGCCACAGTCACGCTGATAACGGGAAGCTGGCCCACCACCCGACCGTACCCAGTACCGAAAGCCACAATCCAACCCTTGGCGAAGTTGGCCTGAAAGCCAAACTCCTCCAGGCCCGGCGGGGCCTTCCAGAACAATCCAGCGGCGACCACCATCAGCGCCAGCACGGCCAGCACCGCCTCGGTGATCATGCTGCCATAGCCAATGATTTTGCCCTGCGACTCCTTGGCCAGCTGCTTGGAGCTGGTCCCGCTGGCCACCAGGGAGTGAAACCCGCTGATGGCCCCACAGGCCACGATGACGAACAGCATGGGCCACAACGGTCCTTGGTCCGAGGTAAGCCCCGAGAAGGCTGGGGCGCTGATGGCTGGGCGGGCCCAGATCAGGCCCAGATAGCCCAACACCAAACCGATGAACAGGGTGTAGGTGCTCAGATAGTCCCGGGGCTGCAGCAGAAACCACACCGGCAACACTGAGGCCACCAGGCAGTAGATCATCAATATGGCGAACCAGAACATGGTCGGCTCCAGGCCCAGCACCGGACCCAAGAGAGCTATGGGCCAGTGATATCCCAACCAGATGCAAACAAACAATGCCATAACCGCCAGAAACGAGCCCAGGACCACGGGAAAGCGCAGCCGATAGGTCATGGCACCGAAGAGCATGGCGATAGGGATGATCATCAGGGTGGGAAAGACGATTTCCGGCTTCTGCACCAGGGTTTGGGCCCCCACCACGCCGAAGACGGTGATGATGAGCACCAAGGCCAGCCATAAAAAGATGGAGAAGACCGCTTTGGCTCCCCGGCCCATGGTCCGGCGGGCAATCTCGGCGATGGAGGCACCCCGGCGGCGCACCGAGATCATCAGGGCCAGGTAATCGTGGACCGCGCCCAGGAAGATGCTGCCCATCACGATCCACAGGATGGTGGCCAGCCAGCCGAAGTAGGCCACGGCCACCAGGGGGCCGATGATGGGCCCAGCCCCGGCGATGGAGGAGAAATGGTGTCCAAACAGCAATGGCTTTTCCGCCGGGCAGAAGTCCACCCCGTCGCTGCAGGAGAAGGCTGGGGTGGGGTTATCATCATTGGGCTCGACGATGCGCCGCTCGATCCAACCGCCGTAAAAGCGGTAGCCCAGGTAAAGGGCCAGCACGGCCAAGGCTGATATGGAGAGCGCATTCATGAGAGATCCTTTGAGAATGTGCCTAAATGACGGTATAGGCACGGCGCGCCGTGCCCGTACATATGTTGTAAAGGTATAGATTTGTGGGGGGATTGTCAAGAGGAAGAAACGAAGGGGTGAGGATTGAGGGGTGAGGGAAGAGGGACTCGAGACTCATGAGTCGTGAAAAGCTAAATTTGAAGTTCATGGTTTTGCGAACCACGATTCACGATACACGAATCACGATCTTTCTCATTTGTCGTTGTGAAAGCTGATACGGAAGCTAAAGGCTCGAAGGCAATGTCACCTTGCCCCCACATCGTTCACGATGCACGATCCCAGAATACCGAGTTATAAACAGTGATAGTTAAAAATTATTTCACCTTTTTTCGTCTCTTATAAAATTTAAAATTTAAATTCTTGACAAAAATAAGGGTTTGTGGTAAAATGACTTTGCGAAATTGTTCAGATAGAAAAGGTCGCTTATAATAGCACCTATTTTAATTCGCCATTTTCTAAAATCTCTCACCATATTCGCAGAGGAGGTGTTTTATGGCTTCTTCCGTGTAAACGCTCGTTCGTTTAAAACCTTTCACCTTTCAAGGAGGAGCATCCATGAAAGCGATAGCTTTTGTGGTCGTGCTGTCGATGGTTCTGCTGTCGACAGCGGCGCTGGCTGGCGATTCCGCCACCCAGTCTGAACAGACTGAAGCTTCCCGGACGGTTTCTACTGATAAGTCCGGGATTTCTTTTATCCGGAGCCCAAAATCGCAGGGATCCAAGGCCGAAGTGCCCGGCCTGATGAGCTACCAGGGCACACTGACCGACGCAGGTGGTGTCGCTTTGGACACCACTGTCTCCATGACCTTTACCATCTATGACGATTCCACGGGAGGATCCACCATATGGACCGAAACTCAACCCTCAGTGCAGGTGACCGCAGGGATCTTTGACGTCTTGTTGGGTCAGATAAATAGCATCACAGATGCGGTTTTCAGCGATCCAGTTCGCTGGCTGGGGGTTCAGGTGGGTGGTGATCCGGAGATGACGCCTCGGCAGCGGATCGTGGCGGTGGGATATGCCTTCCGGGCTGCCGAGGCCGACAGTGCCGATTATGCCCGCAGCGGTGTGGGCGGAGGTGGTGGTTGGGTGGATGATGGCACCGTGGTCCGGCTGGAGACGGAAACCGATTGGGTGGGCATTGGAACGACGAGCCCTGGCCAGCCTTTAGATGTCGTAGGGGATGTCAATGTTGGAGGTGATAGTACAGGTTATGATGGAGGGAGCGAATTAATCTCCATAAGGGGTCGATCGGACGACTGGTACATTGGTGTTCAGAACGAAGCTACGGCAGAAGCCACAGGCTTTTTCATAGGAAAATATGGAGAAGAAAACCTCTACATAGACAATGACGGCAACGTCGGCATCAGGGCGACGAATCCTACAGCGGACCTTCATATCATGACACGGGATTCGACTCAAGTCAAATTGAGTGGTGTAGCAAACACCGGCGCCAATGCGGGAGGATACAAGCTATACATCTCCAACTACGATAACGACGATTCAGTCTACACCTACCCGATCTATGCAGTGGATGAGAACGACGGCGTCGATTTTTACCTGCGGTCCAGATCATCGCAGGGAGGTAATTCGCAGGCCTATTTTCAGGGCAATGTGGGCATCGGGACGACGAGTCCAACTTCAAAACTGGACGTTCACTACGGAGCTATCAGGGCGAAGAGAGATTCTGATCAGTACATCGAGATCATAGATAATGATGCCAGCGGGGGTCACATCATCTCTCATTCGCGCGAGGGGAACAAAAAGGCATTATTGTTAGAAGCACTGCACGATGGCAGCGGTTCACCAGCTGGTGAAACGTTTGTCCTGTTCAGGGTGGGCGAGGAATCGTCTCCAACGAGTGCAATGACAATAAAAGAAGACGGCAACGTGGGCATCGGAACGACGAGCCCGAGCTCCAAGCTAGAGATGTATGATACATCTCCCGAGGTCAGTATCACCGCTTCCGGATCAAGTCCGGTGGGTCTTATCCTAAAGAGAACTGGCTCCAGCTACATCGACTGGAGGATCAGGGACGACGGCGGGAATCTCAAATTCGACTCTAGCGAAGACGACGGAGCAGCATGGACTAACCGCCTATGGATCAGTTCGTCTGGCGAGGTCGGCATCGGGACCAGTCCAAGCTATGCACTGGATGTTTCTGGTAAGGTGGATGTTTCTGGTGAGATTCGTGCTCAGACCGATAGTGATCTGGAAGATGCCATCTATGGTCGAGCTGAGGGCACAAATGGAATCGGCGTGCGTGGCACCGCCTATGGAATGGCTGAGTACGGGGTTTATGGTTATATCAATATATCCGCAAGCGCTGATGGAGCTGGAGTCTACGGACGTGCTGAGAGTCCGGTCCATTATGCTGGACACTTCTACAACTCCAGCGGTCCAGCCCTCTATGCAGAGGTTGATAGTACCGATGATAAAGCAGGCATATTTGAAGGCGATGTGGTCATCTCCGGCCGTGTCGGCATTGGGACGACAAGTCCAGGTACCAAGTTAGAGGTCAAAGGTACCACGACCACCGATATACTCACCATCACCGGCGGCTCAGACCTCGCCGAGCCTTTTGCCATGTCCGATGGGAGGAGTATCCCGGAAGGGGCTCTGGTGGTGATCGACGATCAGAATCCAGGGAGACTGCGGATGAGCCGGCAGCCTTACGATCACCGAGTGGCGGGCGTGGTAAGTGGGGCAGGCGGTATCAATCCCGGCATTACACTCAGCCAGCCGGGTGCACTTGAAGATGGTCGCGATGTGGCCCTCAGCGGCCGGGTGTATGCCCTGGCCGATGCTTCCAACGGTGCCATTCAGCCGGGAGATCTGCTGACCACCTCCAGCACCCCGGGCCATGCCATGAAAGCCACAGATAGAGACCGTTCGCACGGGGCCATCATTGGCAAGGCGATGAGCACGCTAGAAGAGGGAGAAGGTCTTGTTCTTGTGCTGGTAAACCTACAATAAATAGTTGCGTATGAGACAAGCGACACACCATATCTTGTTTTCAAGAAAGGATTTTGGCCATGAATAAGATAAACATGCATGTAATTTGGGGCTTAATCCTCTGGCTGACATTCCTGGCCGCTGTCACTTGCTTTGCGCAACCAGCGTCTATGCCGTGCCACACTGAAGTGCATATAGTGAACTCCGGTGTGCAAGATGGCCAGATGGAAAAGCACGTTGTGGCATTTAGGGAGGTCATTCGAGTTCCCCAAGCTCCATGGCTTCGGCTGAACTTCGGCAAGTGCAACCTTGGTCAGGAAAGCTATCTTCTCATAACCTCTCTTGAAGACGGAGCTTGGCAGCGCCTTAACTCTATAAGTTTGATACAGTGGCAGAGTGCCTCTGCCTTTTTCAACGGCGATGCCTTAGAGGTGGAGCTGCATGTTGCCTCCGGAGACAAAGGGATCTTCTTTGAGGTGCGGGAAATTATGGTCGGTGAACACGAGAGCAACAACTGGATAGAAGGATCAAAAGATATCTGTGACATCATCGATGATCGTGTTCCCTCAGAGGACGATGCCATAGGTCGCTTTATTTGGATTGTTGGCGCCGACTCTGCGTCTAAATGTACCGGCTGGATAACCTCTAGCGGAGCCTATCTGACTGCCGGACACTGCGCTGGGATGATAGACGTATTGGAGTTTAATATTCCCCCTTCGGACAGCAACGGGACTACGAATTTTGCTCACCCTCACGACCAATACGCGGTCATCCCTGGAAGTATCGACTTTCACGATAACGGCCTGGGAGATGATTGGACGGTTTTTAACGTCAGTCCCAACAGCAATACTGGTTTGCTTCCTCCGCAGGTACAGGGTGCGTTCTACCGTATGTCCCGCGATAGCAATCCAGGTAACATTCGCATCACAGGCTATGGCGTAGATGACGATCCTCTGGGTACCACTGGTGGTTATAATTTATTTAACCGAACCCAGCAGACGCATGCAGGGCCGAATGAAGGAGAAACCGTAGACGGCCCTGCGGACTCCTATTGGGAATATCGTGTTGATACCATGACGGGCAACTCCGGCGGTCCTGTGATATCCTTTGGTTCGACCCTAACTCTAGGTATCCACACACATGGTGGGTGTGGTCCAGCGGGCTTTGGGGCAAATGCTGGCACCAGTTTTGAGAATGATAGCCTAGAAGCTGCCATTCAGACCTTCCCAGGCGATAGCGTTGTGTATGTGGACAAAGGTCATACGGTTATCCAAGAGGACGGGACGGTTTTTAGACCTTGGGACACGGTGGCTGAAGGAGTGATCGATGTGCTTGAGGGTGGGAAACTGAGCATTGTCAAAGGATCTTACGATGAGCCGATGGAAATCAACAAGGCCATGACGATTGTGGCCCCTGTGGGCGCGGTGACCATTGGGGAGTAGTGACAGCCAGAAGATCATTGACTGAAGGCCTCTTCGAAAAAACCACTATCGTTGACTCCCACGCGCAGAGATTGCTATTAGAAAACTTTAAACAGTCTAACGGAGGAGGTAAGCTAGATCATTCATAAAATCAATGGGTCGACTGCTCACATAGTAGCTGAAAGGAGAAAAGTAAGATGATGAGAAGAAATCTAAGCTTAAAAATTCTCAACGATTATCTGATTTCAGTAACATGTGTACTCTTGTTTTCGGTTATCTTGACCGCGACTGTCTCAGCCGAAACCCAACTGGTCACCTCGGTACTTGGCTCCGCTGGCGGACAGGCCAGCTCCACCAACTTCGCCATGAAGTCCACCCTGGGCCAGTCCACACCCATCGGGCCATCTGCCAGCACCAACTTCGGCGTGGGAGCCGGCTTCTGGTACCAGGATCCGGTGGCTCCCTCGGCCATCGGCGATCTGACGGCCCAGCTTTCAGTGAGCGATATCTACCTGGAGTGGTCCCACGCTAAGGATAACGTGGCAATCGATCACTATGTGGTTTACCGGAATACGAATCCTGGTTTTACACCTGCCGGCGGGGATTCCATCAGCGAGACCAAGGGGACTTCATATTTGGATCCCAGCGCCGCCGGGACGGTGGGAACCAATTATTTCTACGTGGTTAAGGCGACAGATCCCAGCCGCAACCTTGCCGAGGATTCCAACCGTGTGGGAGAGTTCGACAGGGGGACAACGGGCGGAGTCAAATAGTCCTGTTGCAGCGTAAAGATCAAGACCATACGGCAATTTTGGACGGGTGCCGAAAAATTAAGGCGTACTTCCTCATGCGAAAAGCTGAGGATGTGATCCTATAACCTCTGGAACCGAGGTTTTCGGCACCCGTCTCTGTCTTGCTTGTGGTTGATGATAAAAATTATTCTAGAAAAATAGAATAGCCACAAAGCAGCTTTTTTAGAAGCCATTGGCTTTCAAAATCATATGTCTCATTGGAGCATCCTAAAACCTTTTCTTTTGAAAGGAGGAAGGGTCAGATGAAAAAAGCAGCATTTCTATTGGCAATATTTAGCCTCTCGGTTTTTACAGCGCAATTTGCACTCGCTGGTGACTACGCCGACTACGGCGATGCCCCGGATCCTCCGTATTGCTCCCTTTTTGAAAGCGACGGTGCCCGCCATATCAACTCTGAGGCGATTTATGAATGGCTGGGCGAGAACGTCGATCTGGAGTTCAACTCTCACCAGGTGAACAATGACCTGTATGACGACGGAGTGGTCTTCAACACGCCGTACTGGCCGGGCGATACTTGCAGCGTGGATGTCACTATATCTGTATCGCAGTGGGATGGTGGTCGTTATCCTCCTAATCTATACCTCGATGCCTGGTTCGACTGGAACAGGGATAATGACTGGGATGATGCCGGCGAAAACGCCATCTGTGGATATTCCATAGATCCCAGCACTTGGGATGGCAACACCAAGACTTACAACATCACCTTCCCCGTTCCATCATATGCAACCAACCTCAGCTTCATATGGGCACGATTTCGCCTCCACTACAGTTCTACCCTCAACCAGTATTGTCAGCAGAGTCCTTACGGCGAGGTCGAGGACCACCGACTCGAGGTACCCGTGCACGACGTGGGCGTCCATGCTATCGTCCCCGGGTACGAGATGGTCGGCCATAGCGATATTGCTGCCACCGTCAGGAACTACGGGGCCAATGACGAGACTGGCATCGACCTATACTGGATGACGGACACCGGCGATTCAGGTGCCACAACCATTGATACCCTACTCTCCCAGCAGGAGAAGGATGTCAATCTGGGATGGACACCCGATACTACTGGCCTGGTGAGCTTGACCGCCTGGACGGATCTGGCAGGTGACGAGAACGCCTTTAACGACACCACATCACGCTCTGCTGTCATACTTCACCGATGCTCTAGACTCCTGCGGCTATACTTACGCTGTGGTGGAGAAGGATACCGGCGGCGAAGACGGTCCCGATCATACGGTGATGCAGAACTATGAGGCCGTGGTTTGGTTTACCGGTGAGGTCTATAATCAGCCCGGCTGGACCTTGACTGCCAACGACGAGGTCGAGCTGGCTCTATATCTGGACGGCGGCGGCAACCTGTTTCTCTCGGCTCAGGATTACTTTTGGGATCGCTATTATGGCTATGGCAGTTTCTCGTCGGGCGAATTCCCATACGACTACCTGGGGGTGGACTCAACCTCGCAAGATGCATGCACCATCCCCGACACTGGACATGGCGATGGTTATGCCAGCTCGGTGGGAGAGGGATTGTCTTA
>LJUY01000052.1 GCA_001304015.1 candidate division Zixibacteria bacterium SM23_81
TCGAGTAACACCAGCAGAATCAGCCTGACACCGATTTGAATAATATGTACTGCTCTTCCAGCTACTCAGCACTGTTTCTTCGAATTCCACAAACTCCTGCACCTTCCGTCTGAACTCTTTGAGCTCAGATGATCTGCCTCTGCAAAGACCAGCCAGCCAGGTGGGCAAGTCCTTGTCCTGGGCTGAACCTCGGGAATATAGAATCACCGGGATGTTCGGCTTTCTGGATCTGGTCTTTCCTGAGGAAACCTCTATCTCCCGCGATTCGGGCGTGCTGAGGTCTAAAATCAAGAGATCGGCGTCCGGGTTGTTTTCTGCGTAAAGAAAGCTTTTCGAGCTCGAAGAGACCGAACGTCCGATCTGGCTCAGATCAGACTGGTCCCTGTGGCAGACGATACGAATATCCTCATGCTCGTCATGGATCAGTATAGTCCTTATGTTCCCTTGCTTGGACATATCAAAAAGATTCCTCACTCAGCGTTTACGACAAAACCTACTTGTCAACCCTGAAATGTAGGCGCGGGATCACATGGCCCGCTGATGTGATCATGACGATTTGGAGAAGCCGAGCAACTCCCTGATTTTTTGTTTTAGTTCTCTCAGATCGGAGGACTTGATCAAGTATGCATCTGCCAGCCAGGAGAGGAAATTGTTCCTGTACGCGGAATAATCTGAATAGAGAATAACTGGTATGTTAACGTTCCTGGCTCGAAGCCTTTTGAGAACCTCAATACCGCTCATGGTGGGCATCCTGACGTCGAGAATAATCAGATCCACCTTCCGGTTTTCGTTTATAAACCGCAGGGCTTCCGCCCCGGAGGAGGCCGAGTGGGTCCCATATCCCCCCCGGCGGAGCTCTCGCTCGCACAGAAGCCGGCTATCTTCATCATCGTCTACCACCAAGATTGTCGCTCCGGTTGTCTCGACGAACATATCCCGATAGTCCTAGATTAGTATCCGTGAACCCGTGGTCTGGCTCTCGACCCCCTTTTTACACAGAACGCTCTTGACCCCAAATGGCCGCCGTTTCTTTGGCTTGACTCGCCATTTTCTGAATTTCATTTTGCTTTGGCTGGCAACGCGGAGAGGCCGAAGCCTCTCCACGCCACCGAACCACCCATTGGGGCTGGGGTGAGCAAGAAGGGGGGTGGTTGTCTCACGATCCTTTTCAGACAAAGATAATTCTCGTACTTAGCCAATTTGACCGCACCTTTCCCTTTTATCTATAGCACACGCACCTCGTTCTGTCAATAGGAAGAGAAAGCGGACGATATACGTAGCGGCGCTACGTAACATGCTCATCGAGAGCAGACCTGCCTCCCTGCGAGTAGCTATGTGTCTACCGCACAAGAACTTGGGTGGTTATAACTGGATATATCCCCTCGTAACTCGGCTTTTTCGCCATTTCGCTGCCTGGCGGTAAGGAGCTCGAACGAGGCCTGCTTTAGCTCTGGTCGCGGGCGCCTGGCATTTTTTTCTTGCTTTGTGTGAATTATTGTATATATTTTGTAAGGAGATAACAGGTAATCCATAGGTAATTCGCGCACGCAAAGAAGCAACCAGCATGCCGTCCAAGAGAAGACTATCTGAGCAAATAAAGGCTAAAAAGTCGAGCACCACCAAGCCACCGAAAAGAGCGCAGCCGACCCTGAAACCAGAACACCTCCGGGGGGCGGGCAAAAACAGATCCCCCAGGGCCGCGGCAGCGACTTCTGGTCGTCGCTCAGCCACTTCTGGGGCAGGTCGCTGGCTGGGCAGCGAGAATGACCAGAGATACCGGGCGCTATTTGATCAAACCTGTGAAGGCATCGCATTATTCGACGTAGAAACGGGTCAAATAGTCGACTGCAATCCAGAATTCGAAAACCTGATTGGAAGAAGCCCGAAACAGCTTGAGAAGTTGAAGCTGTGGGAGCTCGTTGCCGGCGAAGAGGTAGAGCTGGCCAGGAGGAAATTTCACGAAATAAAGAAGAAGGCCGCGAGCCGCTCCGAGCAGTTCGATTTGCACAAGCCCGACGGAGAGATTGTTCCCGTTGAGTTCGTAAGCAGCCTGGTCACAATTCAAGGAAAGCAGTACATCCGGAGCACGGTCAGGGACATAACCGAGAGTAAACGAGCCGAGGCAGCGCTCGAAAAGCTGGCCCGGGATTTGGGTGAGCGAGTAAGCGAACTCAATTGTCTCTATGGCACGGCCCAGCTGATCGAGACACCGGGTATTTCGCTGGATGAAATTCTCCAGGGGATAGTGAATCTGATTCCACCTGCGTGGCGGTATTCGGAGATTACCTGTGCGCGAGTCGTGCTTGAACAAAAGGTTTTCAGCACCCGCAACTTCGAACAGACCACCTGGAGCCAGCGGTCCGATATCAGGGTACACGGGAGGCTGGTGGGTACCCTGGAGGTGTACTACCTGGAGAAAAGGCCGGAAAGCGACGAGGGGCCTTTCCTGCGCGAGGAGAGAAACCTGATCAACGCCATCGCCCAGAGATTGGGAAGAGTCATAGAGCGCCGGCAGGCGCAAGAGGCGCTTGAGAAGAGCGAGAAGAAGTATCGAGAATTCACCGATTCGTTGCCCCAGATTGTCTTTGAAATCGATAAAACAGGCAAGTTCACATTCATAAATCTTAAAGCACTCCAGAATTATGGCTATACCAAAGAGGATCTGGATAGAGGATTGGATGTCCTTCAGGTCGTTGCCCCTGAAGATTTCGAGAGAGTCAAAAAAGACATTGCCAGGGCCCTCCGGGGGGACAAGTTGACCCGGGAAGAATACACAGCACTGAGCAGAGACGGAGGCAGATTTCCTATCGCCGTACATTCCACCCCCGTTATTCACGAGAATAAAGTTACGGGAATCAGAGGAGTTGTGGTGGATATAACCGAGCTTAAGAGGGCTGAGCGGGCTGTTGAAGAGAGCGAGAGGAAGCATAGAACACTGGTTGAGCAGTCGCTCCAGGGCATAGCAGTGGTCCAGGATTTTGGGATCCGCTTCGCCAACACCGCCTTTGCCAGGATGTCAGGCTACACTATCGAAGAGCTTCTTTCCCTTTCGCCTGATGAACTGAAACCACTGGTTCATCCTGAGGATCAGGCATTAGCTTGGGGACGATACTCAGACCGCTTGTCGGGAAAAGAGGTGCCTCCTCGCTATGAATTCCGCCTCATAAGAAAGGACGGATCAGTTCGCTGGGTGGAATTGTTCTCCAGTGCCATCGAGTTTCATGGCAGACCTGCCATCCAGGCAGCCTTGGTCGACATCACCGACCGAAAAGAGGCGCGGGAAGCGTTGGAAGAAATCAATATGCGCCTCCAGGCCCTTTTGGATCATACTCACATGATGGTGGCCTATCTGGACCCTCAATTTAACTTCGTAAAGGTTAACCGAGCGTATGCCCAGGCAGACGAACATGATCCATCCTTTTTCCCCGGCAAAAATCACTTTGACCTGTATCCCAACAAAGAGAACGAGAGAATCTTCCGCCAGGTAGTGGAGACGGGCAAGCCTCACCTCACCCACGCCAAACCCTTTGAGTACGCAGATCATCCGGAGCGTGGAGTGACATACTGGGACTGGGGCCTTGTGCCTATCAAAGATCTGACCGGAGCCGTGACGGGTCTAGTCCTTACAGTGCTCAACGTAACCGAGCGGAAACGCGCTGAGGAGAGACTGGAATGGGAGTTGGCGGTCAACAGTGCACTGGCTGAGCTGTCTGCTGCTTTGATAACTCCTAAATCTTCAATAGAGGATATTGCCAGCATAGTTCTGGATGCTGCCAAAAGTCTGACCCAAAGCGAGCACGGGTTTGTTTCCTCAATCGACCCTAAAACAGCCGACCAGGTTGCCCATACCCTGACCCAGATGATGGGGAAGCAGTGCCTGGTTCGGGGTAGTGATAGAAGAATCAGGTTTCCCATAGGACCTCAGGGGCGTTATCCAGCGCTTTGGGGTTATGCATTGAACACCCAGATGGCTTTTTTGACCAATTCTCCGGGCACCCATGAGGCATCACGAGGCATTCCGGAGGGCCACATCCCGATTACCAGATTCTTGGCTGTCCCGGCAATCATCGACCAAGAATTAGTAGGTCTGGTAGCCCTGGCCAATTCACCCAGAGATTACACCGATGGTGAGCTGGAGGCAATCAAGCGGCTGGCTCAACTTTATGCCATGGCGGTCCAACGCAGGAGGACGGAGGAAGAAATCAGAAAGTTGAACCAGAACCTGAAATCCCGTGCTGCCGAACTGGCCGCCGCGAATAAGGAGCTGGAAGCATTTAGCTATTCTGTGTCCCATGATTTACGTGCTCCGTTGAGAGCCGTTGACGGATTCAGCCGCATACTGGATGAGGACTATGGCAGTAAACTCGATGAGCCGGCAAGGGAGTATCTGGGGCGGGTCCGCGCTGCGACCCAGCGCATGGCACAGTTGATTGATGATCTGCTGAATCTCTCGCTGGTGATACGCCGAGAGCTCCATCGAGAAAAAATCAATCTAAGCCAGCTCGCCCATAAGATCACAGAGGAGATTCACAATAACCAGCCAGAACGCCGAATTGAGTTCATCATCCAGGACGAAGTTTTCGGCAACGGAGATCCCCGGTTACTACGGGATGTTCTGGAAAACCTGCTGAGTAATGCCTGGAAGTTCACTGGCAAGCGTTCCCGGGCGAAAGTCAAGTTCGGAACGGTCAACCGCCAAGGACAACAGATCTATTTCGTACGTGACAATGGCGCAGGTTTTGATATGAAGTATGCAGACAAGCTATTCGTCCCCTTTCAGCGGCTTCATTCAACGGATGAATTCTCAGGTAACGGGATCGGCCTGGCAGTTGTCTTCCGGATCATAAATCGACACGGAGGCCGCATCTGGGCCGAAGGTCAGGTGGAAAAGGGCGCAACTTTCTATTTCACGCTACCCTGAGAGAGAGGTGGATGTAATTTGCAACAAGTAATTCTACTAGTAGAAGATAATCCCGATGACATCGAGATGACCCTGCGCGCGTTCAGCAAGAGCAATGTGTGCAACAAGGTCGTTGTGACTCGTGACGGCGAAGAAGCACTTGACTATCTCTACGGCACCGGCGTATACGCCGGCCGCGACGTCGGCATGATGCCAGCGGTCATCCTTCTGGATCTGAAACTGCCCAAAATCGATGGGCTGGAGGTCCTCAAACGCATCCGCAGGGATGAACGCACCCGCCTGCTGCCGGTGGTTATCCTCACCTCCTCAGAGCTGGAACAGGATCTTGTGGATGGCTATAAGCTGGGAGCAAACAGTTATATTCTCAAGCCGGTCGGCTTTGAGAACTTCTGTTCTGCAGTGCGGGAATTGGGGATGTACTGGGCACTTCTCAACCAGCCGCCCCCTACAGTGAAGGAGTGATCAGATGAAGATACCGCTTCGGGTGCTAATTGTCGAAGATTCCGAGGACGACGCCATCCTCCTGACCCGAGAGCTACGCCGGGCTGGATACGATCCGGTGCACAGGCGAGTTGAAACTGCTGAGGCTATGTCTGCATTTCTAAAAGAGCAGGAATGGGATCTAGTGATCGCCGATTATGTGCTGCCCAAATTCAGTGGGCTTGATGCTTTGGCAGTCCTGAGGGATAGCGGCCTTGACCTGCCTTTCATCATTATCTCTGGAAAGATCGGAGAGGAAACGGCTGTGGAGGCGATGAAAGCTGGAGTGCACGATTACTTTATGAAAGATAATCTGACCCGACTTGGCCCGGCTATTCAGAGGGAATTGAAAGAAGCCGCTGTCAGAAGAGAGCGAAAACTGGCGGAGGAGTCCCTGCGGGTACAGGCCCAGATAATAGACCAGATCCACGACTCGGTGGTCTCTACAGATCTGGACGGCCACGTGACAAGCTGGAATAAAGGTGCGGAAAGACTATTCGGTTACTCAGCCAAGGAGGCTCTGGGCAAACATATATCCTTTCTCTACCCTGAAGATCAGCATGACTTTCTTGAAAAAGAAGTAATTAAACCTCTCAAATGCAAAGGTCAACACGAAGTTGAAGTGCGCAGAAGAAGAAAATCAGGGGAAGAGTTCTACACGCACGTTTCACTCTCCCTGCTCCGGGATCAGCAAGGTTCCGTAATCGGGATGATCGGTTCTTCCATGGACATCACCCAGCGCAAGCTTGCCGAGGAGGCATTAAGAGAATCGACCAGGCAGCTGGACATCGAGCGGGACGCGCTAGAAAGGAAGAACATCGCCTTACGCGAAATCCTCAGTCAGATCGAGGCAGAAAAGGACACTATCAAACAGCAAGTCACCACCAATGTGGAGCAGACGATAATTCCCACGCTGCTTCGTATGAAAGAATCGTGCCATCCGTCTCAATCCAGGAATTTCGACATACTGGAGAAGGATCTCAGAGAAATCGTCTCGCCCTTTCTCGACAGGCTGAAGGGCGAATTCGCCAGGCTCTCTCCGAGAGAACTGGAAGTCTGCCGCTTGATAAAAAACGGCATGACATCTAAAGAGATAGCCGAGGCATTGAATCTCTCCGTTATGACGGTTCACAAGTACCGCGAGCTGATCAGGAAGAAATTGAACCTGGTGAACAACGACACCAATCTTCGCACCTACCTCCAATCCCTGTGATGAGAACAGACCAAAGGGCAATGCACGCGTGGTCTCGCAGGCGGCTACAGATTACGGTTTATTGGCTTTTGGTTCACCACACCTCATAAATGCTTGGGCCAGTCAAAAAGCGTGAGTCATTTGCCTTCTATCTGAGAAGTGAGTCTACCGCGAGATGCAAACATATCCGTCACCGACGTTGTACTAACCTGTGAACGTGAACAAAGATCAGGAGATGTAGACATGAACATAGAACACGTCCAGGGCAAAAACAGAGGACATATCATGTTGTATGCCCTGAGCACTTGCGGATGGTGCAGAAAGACGAAGCGGCTTCTTACTGAGTTGGGCGTTGAGTATTACTACGTCGATGTGGATCTTCTGGGAAAAAAGGAGAAGGATGAGGCCATGAAGACAGTGAAGCGTCATAACCCACAGCGCTCGTTCCCCACCATTGTAATCAATGAAAAAAAGGCCATAGTAGGCTATGATGAAGATGAGATAAGAACGGAGGTGGGCAGATGAGAGACAGCGATGTAGCTGAAGAGGAAATCGAAAAGCTGTACCGGAGGTTAGACCAAGAAGCTGAGGAAGGTGGCTACCATCTGAATCCTGAGGTGGAGCACACCAAAGATCTCATCCGGGGGCTAATCATAAACCAGAAAAGATACGGCTATTGGGCCTGCCCCTGCAGGCTGGCTGCCGGTGTCAAGCAGGAAGACCTGGACATAATCTGCCCTTGTGATTACCGGGATCCTGACCTGAATGAATACGATGCCTGCTACTGTGCGCTCTATGTATCCGAGGTTGTCTTGAATGGTCAAAAAAAGGTAGGATCAATACCTGAAAGACGCCCGCCGGAAGAACAAAGAAAAAAGGAAAAACATAAACCAGCTGAAAAAAGCATCCCCGGTTTGTCATTGCCGGTGTGGAGATGTCGGGTCTGCGGGTACCTCTGCGGCCGAGAGGAACCTCCTGAAGTCTGCCCCATCTGCAAGGCAAAGAAGGAGAGGTTCGAAAGATTCATTTAGTCTTGTGGCCAGCCAAACAAATTCTCGGCTGGGCAAATCTGTCCAGGCGAACTTCTCATACCTGACGGGAAGAGGAAGGAAAAGCAGGTCGACTGATCTATAGACAAAGCCGATATCTTCTCCCAGGCAGCCAATCATCTTGACCGGTATCTTCAGGTCAGGGTCGCAACTCCTCATCCAACCTAAAAAAACTACCCCGGCATGGGGCGGGTTCTCGGGTTCACCAGAGGAGATCTTCTTTGTTAACTGAGAAAAAGCATAACCAGAGCAGGGTCAATTACCCCACTGCTGACCTGCATATTGATCCTGCCCGCGTCGGGAGCGGGAGTCCGGGACAGGCTTTAACTGAGCTGCCCCTTTGCTGAATCTGAAGGGATCTCAGATTTTTCCGGCAGCGAGTTTATCTAATTAGGATTTTTTTTTGTTCTCTTCCAGGAGGGCAGAACAGACCCTGCAGAAGTTCTTTGATTTGAAATCGATTTCTTCAGCATAGGTGGTGGAGTACATTATACACTCCGGTTCCCGACAATGAATTATGCCGAAAGTGTGTCCCAGCTCGTGGATTGCCTCTTTTTCCAGACGTTCTTTCAACTTCTCCGGATTTTTGGGCAGGCCGTACAGCTCGTCTCTCAAACGGTAGGTAGAAACAACGGCCGCTTTACCAGTTAGCTGTGCCTCGCCGAAAACATAGGTCAAAACAGGAACGTAAAGATCCACCGCGGCCACCCCCAGAATTTTGCAGTCCTCATCCGGGGCTATTTCCAGAATCCGGGACAGAATCCAGGTGGAATTGTACTGGTTTCTGATGGGATCCCTTCCCCCTTCCAGGGAAAAGGATCGGTTAAGGATCATGACTGGAAGACCGAAGGCGTCTCTCAAAGCAGCTAAGAGACTGCTCAAAAGGTTTTTGTCCGTGAATTCTATGGGAAGTATATAGATGCGCACATTTATTTTCGCAGGCCGTATTTTTCGATCTTCTTATACAGGGTTGCTCTATCGATGCCCAGGACTTCAGCCGTTCGGGTTATGTTCCATCCCATCTGCTCCAGGATGCTCTTTATGTGGACTTTTTCCATCGCCTCCAGGCTCTGGTCATCTGGGATCCCTTCGGGGCAAGGCGGAATGGGAAGATCACTCACGCCGATGCAAGACTCCTTAGCCACGACTATGGCTCTTTCCACGGCATTCCTCAGCTCCCGTACGTTTCCAGGCCAATGATATGCTTCGAGTTTTTCCATAGCTTCGGAGGAGAAGCCGGTTATTGATTTGTTTATACTGTCGGCTAGTTTCTTCAGAAAATAATTGCACAGAAGCGGTATGTCAGATCGCCTCTCTCTCAAGGGCGGAATTGAAATGGAGAAAACATTCAGCCGGTAATAGAGATCTTCTCTGAAGGTCCCTTCTTTAACCGCCAGTTCCAAATCCCTATTAGTTGCGCATATTAGCCGGAAATCGACCTTGATGAATTCATCTCCCCCCACCCGGGTGAACTGTTTGGTTTCGATGACCCGGAGAAGATCGGTCTGAGCCTTGGCGCCAATATTCCCCACCTCGTCCAGAAATATCGTTCCCCCATCAGCCATCTCGAATTTCCCTTTGCGCCGATAGAGTGCTCCGGTGAAGGCCCCTTTCTCATGGCCAAAGAACTCGCTTTCCGTAAGCCCCTCAGTTAAACCTCCACAGTTTACCGTGATTATCGGGAAGAACCTTCTTGAGCTTTTCGAGTGAATAGCTCGGGCAATGAGCTCCTTGCCGGTTCCGCTCTCTCCTTTGATCATCACCGTAGTATCCGTGGGAGCCACCGTCTCGATCAGATCAAAGACCTTGAGCATGGCCGGGTTTTTCCCAACAATCTGGTCTATCTCATAAAGCTCCTGGATCTGTTCCCTGAGCTGAATGTTCTCGGAAAGAAGGCGCTTCTGCTTCACAACATTAGCCACCATGTGAGACAGGTAATCAGGATCCACGGGCTTGGTCACGTAATCGTAGGCCCCCTCTTTCAAGGATTTGACTGCGGTGTCTACGGACGCATAGGCAGTGATCATGATAATGGTGGCATTAGGGTCGATTGCCTTGATTCTCTGCTGCAGCTCCATTCCGTCCATACCCGGGAGTTTTATGTCCAAGAAGATGATGTCCCAAAGTCCCGGCTTCAGCTTTTTCAGAGCCTCAGTTGCGTCGGCGGCCGAATCTGCCTGGTATCCATCCTCGACAAACCATTTCGTCATGGAATCCCGCACGCTGAGTTCATCGTCCACAACCAGAATGCTGACCTGTCTGCTATCTTTTTTGGGATTCATGGCCTTTGCCTCCTAACTTTAGCCTTTTCTGGAGATCGTTTCACCTCAAATTAGAGTATTTTGCCTCAGCTCGCCCCCTGTCGCAGGGGAAGTTCGATAATGAAATTCGACCCCTGGCCCACGCGTGTTTTAACAGCGATTTCTCCGTTATGCCTTTCTATAATGCCGTAGCACACCGATAGACCCAAGCCTACCCCTTTGCCTTCCTTCTTGGTGGTGTAGAACGGTTCAAATATGTGCGGCAGGTCGGCATCAGATATTCCCGAGCCCGTGTCGTGAATCTCTACTTTTATCTTCCTTCTGTCCTGGTCGGCGGTGGTTTGGATGGTTAAGGTGCCGCCCTCCGGCATGGCTTCCACTGCATTATCCAGAACGGCCAGAAAACACTGCTGTATCTGGTCTTTATCACAGATCACTTCCGCCTTTCCCTGCTGGTAGTCTTTGACCAACTCCACGTTGTTCAATTTCAAATGATGCTCCACCAGCTGAGTACAGCGGTCCAAAATCCCGTGCAGGTCGACCGAAGCGAACTCTCCTATTTCCTTTTTGGAGAAGAGCAGAAGGTTTTTCACTATGTTCCCGCAGCGCATGGTTTCATCACCCACAATGGATAGGTCCCGCTGAATCGAGGAGAGCCTGTCAGGGGTCAGATTTCCGGAGTTCAACTTCTTTTGCAGAAGCCTGGCATAGGTCAATATCCCGCTCAGCGGGTTATTCAGCTCATGCGCCACGCTGGCTGAGAGTTTTCCCAGGGAAGCCATTTTTTCCATGTGGATCAGGTGGGCCTGAATGCGTTCCAGCTCCTCACGGGCCCTTTTCAGCTCCGAGGTCATGGTGTTGAAGGAATTGGACAGCTCCCCGATTTCGTCCTTTCGCTGAAGCGGAATCTTATAGTCCAGATTCCCCTGAGCGATGGCTCTGGTGCCGGCGGTCAGCTTACGCACGGGAGCACGAATCAAAGTGTAGATCAGAAATCCGGTCACCGAAAGAACGCTGAGCACTAATATGACAGACGCCAGGATGGTCTGGTGACGGCTGCGGGCAATATCGGCGTCCACGGTCGCCAAAGACATCTGCACGTCCAGGACCCCGAGAATGAATTTCTGATCGGGGTGCAAATGACAGCCGGAGCCGTGGCAGGCCATTTCGTTTTCGATGGGATTGATCAATGCCAGAATCCTGTGCCCGTTTGAGGACTTTATGATCCGGTGGCGTTCCTCAGTGGCCAAAGCCTTGAGCGGCTCGGGATACCGGTGGCACACCTGACAGGCCTCCGAGATGATGGAAACTTTGTTCAACCTTTCCTCGGGATTGGTGGTGAAGATTATCTCACCGTCTTTATCGTAGATCCGGATGGCCTCAAACCCGGGCATGTGGCTTAAGTTTTTGAATATTTGATGAATATCCTCCTTCCGGTTTATGAGCATACTGTAGTGAGTAGATTGTTTGATCAGATCGGTGGTCCGGAGCGCGGCCAGCTCGACCTGCTCCAGAAGGTCATCAGCTTCGCTTCTTACGTTTATATAGGTAAAAGCAGCCAGTCCGACGAACATCACCAAAAAGAGCGCGACGAAAAACTTAAGCCCTAAAGGCATGACTTGACCTCACGGCGAAACAGAGACCGCCAGGAAAATCCTAACGCAACGGGTAGTCTCTTTCCACACTAATATACTTATCTCCAGACTGAATCAAAAGACTTTTTTACTCTTGGCGACCAGAGTTGGAAGGAAGCCGACTGTTAACCAGAGGCGGGGGAAATGCAAGTGTCTGGTAATCTGGATCCCTTTCCCCTCCTCGAACAGAACAGACTCACCAGGCCTGTTTCCCCGTCACCATAAGCTCCACTGCTAACCTTAAGCACACTTCGGCAGGCAGCACTTGATGAAGATATCTAATGTTGACTCCACCGTCAGGAAGGGTCTGTCCTATATGGTCAACCTCCACACCTCTATGCTTAAGCAGGAATTTCAGATGCTGAGCTTCTTCCTCTAGGAATCTTCTACCCCCGCTGCCGGTGTAGAATTTCTGCAGTTCAGACGGATCTTGAGTCCAGTCTATCGTTACCAGCCAGCCCTCCCCATAAGGATCCCGTTGTGCCAGCTCCGGATCCTGGGCTAATCTGGGATTAGCTTTAACCAGAGACCCGGAAAAGGGGGCAGTCAGCAAAACCGGTCCGGCTTGGGTCGATATTCTTCCAAACATATGATCCTGCACAAGCTCAGAATCCAAATCCGAGAATTGATACTTCACCGGCGCTGGCAGGATATATGCCAGAAGCTCATCCACCCCTATTCTCCACTCGCGGCCTTTTGTCTGCCGGGCCCATAAGTGAGCAGGATGAAGATAGATCCCCTCCTTGATCTCACTTGCGGAGAAGGTGAAAAAGGGCCCAGGTGCCTTAGATACCCTGGTTGACATTCGCAGTTCATCCGGCGGCACGGGAATCTCAGATTCTTCTGGCTTGGCTTTCGATCTTATTTTTCTCAGCTTGACCTGGGATCGCATGGCCTTATCCAGATCGCAGTGTTCACAATCGTAGTCAATGGGACACAGTTTGAAGGATATCACCCCTGCGGTCATCCAGATGCAGCGGTTTTCTGCTTTGGCTGATTCGGTACTCTTCTTTTTTGAAACCCTTTTTTTCATAGAATCGCCTTACTGGTTTGAAAACTCTCCTCGAATTCCGACTCCCGGTAACCCGGGTGTTCCCTGTAAACCGGCAGCCGGTTGACAATCCAGCGGTAAACCAGGATCTCTATGGTTATTATGGCAATAACCACGATAAATTCCTTCCAGTAGAAAAATACGCGGTGGGGCAGTTTCCAGTTAAGAGCGAACAGCGACACGTTCAACCGATTCACAGCAATGCCCAGGATAGTAAAAAAGGCCGTAAAGCGCACCAGCCCCACACTTCTGCTTCTTACTCCCCATGCGAAGAGGAACGAAGGAAGCAGAACAAATCCAAGAAGCTCCACCAGGAACCATCGGCCGTATGTGGTGCTCAGCAAATCCCACTGGTGGCCGTGAGCCAGACCGACGATCTTCAGGCCAAAATAGGTAAAAAGGACAAAGGAGGCCGCTTTGCCCAGTCCCAGGGTGAGATCGGGTAGTCTTGCCAGATAGCCCGGGCTGTACCTGTGCTTTAGAAAACGAGAGGTAAGGGTACTCTCGGCAATTATCATTGACAGCCCGGCGAATATGCTGGAGACAAAGAAAAACAACGGGATGAACTCTGAATACCAGAGGGGATGCAGCTTTCCCGGTGCAAGAAGAAACAGTGCACCTAAAGCTGACTGATGGAGAGTGGATAGAATAACTCCAAAGATAGTAGCTCCTACAGTCACGGCTATGGCCCATCTGCGAAACCTGTTAGCTCCCAGCCACTCAAAGACGGCAGGGCAAAACTCGACGAACTGGGTGGAAAGGTAAAGGGCCACATGCCAGGCTACCAGGAACAGTACCGAAGCTGTCCCAAATGAGCTGATCATAGGATAGGGAAGGCGCCAGGGACGGCCCAAATCCACCAAAAGAAACATTACAGCGAAGAAGTAACCGATGAATCCGGTAAGCACGGCCGGCCGAACCATAGGGTGGTACTGCTTTTGCCCGAAAATATAGACCGCCGACGCCATTATATAACCGGTGGCTGCCAGCGGGACACCGGTGAAAAGACCCCAGCTAAGAAACAGGCTCCAGGGCTGATCCTGAGAAGCATGGGTTACGGCCCCAAGGCCCTGGGCATAGCGCATCACGATAAAAGGAAGCCCCACCAGGACGATTATTCCAGCCACAATGTTGAAAGGCTTTATCAGGTTTTTTAAGTAAGCTTTCAGATTCATTCCCAAGAATAGCTTCTCCCTGACCCATGACTGGAAAACCTTTTGTTTTCCCACAAATTCAGTCATGACCATTCCTCCTTTTCCTCTGGAATCACTTCCTCCTCTTCAGTCTCCTGCTCACGATTCTTAGTGAACATGTAGAACCCTCCTAAAAGGGCAGGCCAGACTACAAGAACCGCTGGAACCATGGAGAGGAATCCCCTGGTGAATTCCGGATAGGGCTTGGTGCCGACATCGGTCGGAAGACCCACCTCTTCGAATGGGACTCCGGAGATGTACAACCAGCAAGTTCCTCCTACCTCGTGTTCGCCGTAGATGTGGTCTGTGTATTTGTCGGGACGATCCATGATCCTCTTCCTGGCAACCTTGATCAGATCCTTGCGCTTGCCGAAGGTCATGGCCTCCATGGGGCAGGCTTCCACGCAAGCCGGAATGCCCCCTTTGGAGGTCCGAGTATCATAGCACATGGTGCATTTCACTAAGTTGGGGCTGAAGGCGTTGGAATATTCGTATGCCGGAACGTAGAAAGGGCAAGCTGTCATGCAATACCGACACCCTATGCACACTTTTTCGTTCCAGATCACGGGTCCTTCTGGGGTCTTGGTCAGAGCTTTTACCAAACAGGCAGAAGCACAGGCAGGCTCGTCACAGTGGTTGCACTGAGCCTTTCTGTATACCCATTGGCCCTTGTTCTTGGGGTCAGCGTACCGATTCACGTAGGTATAATATTCGGCGCTGGCCCGCCTCTCCTTTTCCAGCACGGACCGGTCTTCAAAAGGAACTTTTGGCTGGGGCAGCTTGTTGATTTCGTTACACGCCGCTTCGCAGCTGCGACATCCCACGCACCGAGTCAAATCGGTCAGCACGCCGAAACGATCGGGCCAGCCGGTGAACTGCTCCACCCCCCGGGCGGGCTTGGATTTGCCCAAGATGCCCGCACCTCCGGCCGCCGCGGCGATCTTAAAGAATCTTCTTCGGCTTATTTTCATTTGCGGTCCTCCGCTTTCTTTCTTGAATCATCATTTTGCTTTTGCCTTTTCTGTTTTTTCTACCTTCTTGGCGTGACACTCAGTACAGCCAGTGGGACCGGTCTCCATCTCCTTATGACAGTCCATGCACTGGAGATGGTATGCCCCTTTGAGGCCCGGCATGTTCAGATTATCAGGGTCAAAGGGTGCACCGTGACAGGTGCTACAGGAAGGAGTCTGACCGGCAGCACTGTGATGGTGGCATACCGCGCAGTCCTCCGCCAAAAGCGTATGCATTTCATGAGCGAATGAGACCGGTTCGTATATCTGCTCCAGCTGACTCAGAGTGAGAGTCTGCGGTCCGGCCCGGGGTGTTTTACTCTTACCCGGGGCCGATTGGGTGACCTGCTTTGCGTGGCAGTCGGTACAACCAGTGGGGCCCGTCTCCATCTTCTTGTGACAGCCCATGCACAGGCCATGGTATGCCTCCTTGAGGCCAGCTATCCCCATATCCTTGGCAGAAGCGGCTCCGTGGCACTCACTGCAGGGGATCGGCTCTCCTTCGGTATGATGGTGACAGGATGAGCAATCCTCTGTGAGAAGGGTGTGCATATCATGGGAGAATCTGGCAGGCCGGTATACCTTTGCCAAGGTTCCCAGAGTCAAAGTCTCCGACTCACCTTCAGAAGAGAAAACGTCTCCGTTCTCAAAAGCGTACAAAAGAGCCAACAGGCAAATGACCGAACAAACCATGACCGACACGAAATTTCTGCTAAACATCCGATATCCTTTTGTATTTGCGTTCATTTATTCCTACCTCACGTTGAAAAACTCACGAGCTACCTTTTCCCACTGCTGGGACGTCAACTCATCTCCTAAATCAGGCTTGATCTCCCCTCCCTCTTGGAGGACCGGATAATCGGTGGGCACTAAACTGGAAACCAGCTGTTCTTTTACTGCTTGATTCCACCGAGCCAGCATCTCTCCAGAGAGAAGATTTCTTACCTCCCGGACAAGATTGGTCGGCTCGATTTTCAGAATCCAGTTCTTCTCAGGGTTTTTCCGGTTCAAGAGATCCGGATTCTGAATGAACTCCTTGTTGATCTCCACGACCCTGCCGCTAACCGGGGAGGCCTGAACTAATTCTCTTTGGCCTCTTTTTATTCTCCAGGCCTTGCCACCCTGATAGATTCTATTACCCTCTTTTGGCACTTGAATCTCCTGTATCGTGCCAAAGACCGAAGATGTGAATCTGTCCATTCCCACATTCACCAGGTTGGGCTGCACAACTTCAGCCCAGGTGTGAGTGGGATGGCTGAAAATCCCCTTGACCGCCCTGGCTACCCTGGCAATCGATTCTCTGACCGGGCGGTATGGGGTGACGCTCAACAGCCTCCAGAAGAGAATAAAGGTTAAAAGAAAGAGGACAGCTATTATGTACTCATTTCCCTTGGTTGTAAGTAAGAACTCTTGAAGATTCTGCATGTGAACTTCCTTTCTGTTATACAGTTATTTCCCGTGGTCCATCCTTTTTGTCTTCTTCCCTATTTCCTTTTAGCCGGCGCAAAAAACTCCCCAGCTACCTTCTCCCACTGCTCAGAAGTCAATTCATTTCCCAGATCAGGCTTGATCTCTCCCCCTTCCTGCAGAACCGGAAACTGGGCCGTGGTCAACGTGGCCACCAGCTGGTCCTTGACCGCCTGATTCCATCTGCTAAGCATCTTCCCGTGAAGCAGATTCTGCAGTTCCGTTTTGAGCTTAATCGGCTTGACTTTCAATATCCAGCTTCTGCCGGTATCCTTCTGGCTCAAAAGCTGGGGATCGCTCTTCAGCTGTCTGTTTATTTCCACCACCCTACCGGTGATGGGCGAAGTCTGAACCAGCTCCCTTTTCCCCCTGCTTAAGGTCCAGGCTCTGCCGCCCTGCTGAATCAGAGTTCCCTGTTCGGGAAGGGTCAATTTGTCTACTGAGCCGAAAACAGAATTTGTGAAATCATCCGCTCCAACGGTAACCAAAGAGGGCTGAAGCACCTCCACCCAAGCGTGTCCCGGATGAACAAAGATTCCTTTCAAAAAGGGTGGAGGTTTAGCCTTGACGAGTTCCTCTTCAGGAACCCGGACAGCCTTTCTCATGCGCCAGACACCTATCCCTATAACCACCACCAAGAAAAGCAGGCCAATGAAAACCGACATCTTGCTCACCTCCTGTTCTTTCTGATTTCTGATGCCCTGTGGCAAGTCTCCAAGCTCCCGCCGACTACCACAAGGATTCTTAGAAAAAGCAAACCCAAAAGCGCTGACATTGTATCCTCTCCTCCTTACCTCAATTGCAGAACTACACTTTTCTGATCTATCCGGGAAAGGGGGAGTTGCGCAATTGCCAGCACCTTAGGTCTGCCCTGGGTGCGACTTGCCAGCATTATCGCCGTAAAAATTAAACTACAAAACACAGACATTTCCATCACCTCCGGTTGTTTTTCCGCTAAGGTTAAATGCAAATATAGTACCAACAAACAGCTCCAGCGTAGCCCTGCGACGTAAGTTCAAGGATCCCTTGCAATTATGAGATCGATTTTCAGGAGAAGCTCTTGTTTTTGTTTAAAAAT
This sequence comes from candidate division Zixibacteria bacterium SM23_81, assembly GCA_001304015.1. GTDB lineage: Bacteria > SM23-81 > SM23-81 > SM23-81 > SM23-81 > SM23-81. The sequence goes on from LJUY01000052.1 coordinate 17,337, forward strand.
ATCACGCCGAACCGTAGAGAAATCCTACGTTTTTCTTGACTGAGTTGCAGCCTTTGTGTCTAACTTATTTACACTTAAGATGAAGCGAGGTGTTGCGAAACACAACGGTCGGCGTCGAGAAACTCAGCAATTCAGTGACCTCTCAGGAATGAATGTACAGATTAGGTGGAGAGATCCGATCTGCACATAGTGTCCCTGGTTGTTTTTCTGCAGTGCCCTAGTGGTCTGATGAATAGAAAAAGCGCCAGCCTCCTCTCGTCCCCGAACCTCTGTGAGGCTCTTATCAGAGGAGGCTGGCGATTTTCACCTAAGGCCAGTTCCAGACAGTGACTTTAGCTAGAAGGCCAAAACCGCACTGAACCGATGCGCGTTCTCCAGTCTTCCCAGATCTGCCCAGGCATAGCTAATGCCCAGAGCTCCAAATCCAGGAATATCGAAATCATATCCGCCGCCGACTGCTATTCCTTCTTCATCCGTTTGCAGCTTATATCCGACTCTCAGGAATACCTTGTTCTGCCAGCTGTATTCCAGTCCAGCGCTTCCCTGCTGGCCCCGGTCGCGGGTATTGTACCCATCCAGAGCCGCCATAACTTTGCTGTCCGGACCAAACTCAAAATCGTAGGCCACGCCCACTCGGAAGGTCAGGGGAAGGGGATGATATTCCGTGTTCAATCTTACCTCGACCGGGAGGGTAGTGGGGTCGTTGTCCTGGTCCAGGGTGGTTTCCAGCTCCGTGCCCTGATAGTGAGTATCCGACCCGAAGTTTCGGGTGGACATTGCTATCCGGAGTGTCCTGAAGCCGGTGTAGTATAACGTGCCAAGGTCGAAAGCGATCGAAGTGGACGTCAGCTCAGATATCTTCTCCCTTATAAATTTGGCAGTTACTCCGAAGGAGAAGCGATCGGTCAGCTGGTAAGCATTACTTATTCCCACAACCCAGCTGTTGGCGCCGAACATCTCTCCGGTCCCGTCGGGCTGCTCCAGGGTTGTTCTTTCCATGTCGTCCATGGTCAGAACCGCCACGTGAACTCCGATGTTTCCGAAGGTGGGCACCGACCTGGCATAGGCCAGGTAGTTGTACCTGATGTCGGCGATCCAGTCGGTGTAGCTGAAAGCCACACTATTCCCCTCCAGGCCAGCTATTCCTGCGGGATTGTAGTAGAGGGACATAGCTCCCTGGCTGAAAGCCGCGTTCGCTCCCCCCAAGCCTACCACGCGGGCATCCACATCCAGCTTTAGAAACTGAGCGCCGGATGTGCCCACGTTGTCGAACTCCTGGGCCCAGACTTCACCTGCAAAGCACGCCACGTGGGCCACCAGCAAAAATACGAGCAACTTTCTCATCGCAATTTACCTCCTAAACCATTTCATACGTTATCGGACCACGGCGAACTTCCCGATCTTCTCCCCGTACGGCGAGTCCACATGGTAAATGTAGATCCCGGCGGCGATCTTCTGGTTGTTCTTGGTCATCAGATCCCAGTTCTCGTTGCCGTCGAACTCATCGCTTTCATGTATCAGAGTCTCCAAATGATCGCCGGAAAGACTGTATATCCTGATGGTGCACTTGTCGGGAAGGTGAGTGAAAGCAAGCCGAGAATAGTCCCGGCTGGGCTCCCAGTTGTTACGGACAATGTAAGGATTGGGGACCACCCTGATATCGTCCAGGTTAACCAGATCAGCTTCAACTGTCGCCTTCAGGGTCTGGAAGGTGAATACATCCGTAGAGGCGTTGGGCTTGTTGGTTATGAATCTGACGATAGTTCCAGCTGCCGGTTCTCCTGCATTAAATATTATCCTTCCGATATGGAAATCAGCAGGAAAAGAGTACTCAGCGACATCCGGCAGAGGTTCGTAGTACTCTCCTTCCCAGGGATATATTCTGTCTCCAGCGCTATAGCCTCCTGATCCATCATCGTCAATGATGGCGAATTGAATTCTCAGATCATCCGATGGGTCACCCGGGGTTCCCGGCCCGATGTTCCATACCTCAAAGGGCGCTTTGTCAGGCCATTTCTCATCGGTGTTCCAATCGTAATACTCGCTGCCTGTCTCGGTGAATCTGATCTCCCAGTCATCTATTCCTATCAGGCCTCTCCAGTTCATTCGGCTGAAGTCAGAACCAGATACATCGGTGGAGACATAGAACTCATGGGTGGAGTTCCAGGACCAACCCACATTATCCGGGGGGTCCACCGGACCTTCCGCATTCTGAGTCTCGACGATGGACTTGATATTGAAATCAGGTCCGGAAACTTTGACCAGGATTCC
>LJUY01000053.1 GCA_001304015.1 candidate division Zixibacteria bacterium SM23_81
ATCTTCCAACTTATCGTAAAAATGATCCCCAACATCTATCATTTTATCAGAATGAAGGTCATTTGTCAAGCAATTTTGATAAATTTTCGCCGATTTAATGGCTCCTTACCAGAGAGGTCGAAGATTAAAGAGCCAAATTCGCAACATTTTCTCTGATATCATTAATATGAGCCTTAGTATCAAAATGTTATGATAGCGTACAATGGAATTAATAGTCCCCTTATTGTTAAAAAAATGAGTGGGCAGCTTATTCTACCTTTGGGTGCAAAAAAGCACACCCTCCTGGTTACAGACCGCTTGTCATTTCATCAAATTCCGTTAACCGCTCAATTCTATCAAATCAAAAATGCCTTCATTCATCATATCCCTTTTTAAAACCCCTTGACAGGCGGTCACGGATGTATTAAAATCCAGGTGACTGCAGATACGTCCTCCTGAACTCAAGGGGAGGTCCCTCATTTTGGGAAAGGTCCACACACCGCTCCCCGTGAAGCTCATTTGCGGGATGATCTTCACCGGCCAGGATGTCCTCCAGCATGCCGCCCAGCGCCTTCAGGTGCGTTTGGGATCCATCGATATCTATAGCGAGATCTTTCCCTTCACCCACACCGCCTATTACAACCGCGAAATGGGTTCGGACCTGAAGCGAGTATTCGTTGCCTTTGCACAACTGGTTCGCTGCGAGCGACTCTCGGAGGTGAAGATCTTAACCAATGGCCTGGAGGAAAATTTGGCCTTGGAGGTGTCGGGACAGCTACGGCGACGGATCAACATTGATCCTGGGTACCTGGAGGCCAGCAAGCTGGTGCTGGCCAGCACCAAGAACTTCTCTCACCGCATCTATCTCAAACGGGGCATCTACGCCGAGGTTGCGCTCCAGTATCGCAACAACCGCTTTGAACCTCTTCCCTGGACCTACCCCGATTATCAGGATCCCAAGGTTGTGAAATTCCTTCGCAGAGTTCGTAAAGTTTACATGGAGCAGGTGCGTCAGGAACAGTGAGCGTATTTCGTTTGTCGGTATCGAAGCGCGTTACGTGCGTCGCTGGTCGTAGGTCGGAAGTCGTCTCTTCTCCGATGAACCGTATAGCATCTTAACCACAACCGATTCGCGAACTCCAATTGAGGTAATGAATTTCAACTCCGCCATGCGCTAAAAGCGGCTGGCCTATGAAGATATTCTGAGAATACTGCATTTAAAATTGAAGATTGCAGATTGAATATTTTTTAAAAGATGTTCACTCGCTGAGGTGATTTGTCCAGTCGGGGAGGAAGGGTCAATCTTAAATCTCAAATCTTCAATTTCCAATCTTCAATGCATTTCTCCCCGATCCACGATCCACGAATTACGGAATCTGAAAAACTTTCCTTGACTTTAGGGGCTTACAGGATTTATTTTGGGAATGGAGAAATTGTTATGGGGCGGAAGATACGCTGGCGGACGGGATCGGGCCAGATGGACCATGAGGTCATCGAAGCCCCCACCCCACATATCCTCATTGAGTCCCGCAAAGAGCTTCACGGCTGGTGGAGGGGTAAAAGGGAGTGTACCTCGGAGCGCCTGCTCATCAATCCCTACAACGGATGTTCCATAGACTGCTTTTGCTGTTATGCCAAAGCCCTCCCGGGCTATTTCCAGCTATTTCGCCAGCACCAAGTGGTCACCGTCTGTCGCGATTTCGATCAGGTTGTCTCTCGACAACTGGATGATCTTCTGGTGGCCAGCTGTGGCTACCTCTCTCCGGTGACCGATCCCTTTCAGCCTGTGGAAAAACGCTATCGGCTATCGGAGAAGATTATCGGGGAATTCGTTCAGCGGAACATCCCCATCGAGTTTATCACCAAGTCTCATTTCCGCCCCGAGGTGGTCCAGCTCCTGCGCAGGCAAAAGCACTCTTTCGGGCAGATTTCCATCCTGACCCCAAGGGAAAACCTGCGCCGCCGGTTGATGGCCGGAGGGGCAACCACCGATGAGCTCTTTGGCAACCTGCATCGCCTGGCCAAGGCGGGGATTCACGCCGTCTGCCGTATCGATCCCATCATCCCCCATGTCACAGACGATGCGGCTGACCTCTTCAGATTGGCGCGCAGAGCACGTGACTGCGGTGCCAGGCACATCGTGGCCAGCATCATGGACATCCCTCGGAGGTTGGCCGCCGAGATTTTCCGCCACCTTAGCACCCTGGGAGACGGCCTGGTCTATCGGGCTAAAAACCTCTATCGGGAGCTTATAGACGGTTCCCTTCACGCTGACCTGGATTACCGGAGAGCCGTTTTCTCTCGCCTGCGAGAGGAGTGCGACCGGCTGGGCCTGACCTTCGCCCTGTGCATGGAGTACCGTTTGGAGAAGAGTCGGCCTGTTGGGCTGAACGCCGAGTTCATGAGTTCCGTCAACTGCGAGGGCATCGATATCCCCGTTTACGTTAGGTCAGGAGACCAATTCCAGCCTGCCTCCGATTGCGATGGGGCTTGTCTCACTTGTCAGGTCCCCCGGTGCGGCATCCAAGATCTGGCTATGGGAAGACCGGAGGCGGCTCGGCGAGACTTTTATTTACGGGACTATCGCCGCTGGAGCTGCGAGGTGTTGGCTCAGACTTCGCATCAGAAAGGGCTCAACATCTGGGATTCCGTCCCAGAGAGATGATGAGAATCCCGGTGGATATAACCCATGAATGGGATGTTTCGCCTGGATTGGCCATCCAGATTCAGGAGCGGCTGAAAGCACGTGTGGTCCTCTCCAACGGTTTTCAGCAACTGTCCCGCATTGGCGGCGCCGACGTGGCCTTTTCCCGGAAAAGGAACAAGGTCTACGCGGTCCTAGTGGTTCTGGACTACGTGACGATGTCTGCGCTGGAAATGGTCTCTGGTGAGGGACCGGCCCGTTTTCCCTATATCCCTGGGCTGCTGACCTTCCGTGAAGGCCCGGTGCTGATGGAGGTCTTCAACCGACTGCGGAAGTGGCCTGATTTGATTCTCTTCGACGGTCAGGGCATCGCGCATCCGCGAAGGTTGGGATTGGCCAGCCATATGGGCCTGTTGCTCAACACGCCTAGCATAGGGTGCGCCAAGTCACCACTGAGGGTCCAGTTCAAACCTCCAAAACGGGAGAGAGGTTCCCTATCCAAGATGATGTATGGGCATGAGCAGGTAGGCGTGGTTCTGCGCACCCGCGATGGGATTAACCCTCTGTATATATCACCGGGGCACATGGTCGATCTGCCCACCAGCGTTAAAGTGGTTCTGGACTGTGGACGGGGATATCGGCTTCCTGAGCCGACCAGAATTGCTCACATTCAGGTTTCACAAATGAGAAGACGAGATGAAGAGTGAATTTTTTCTGCGGATGGAGCCTTCATCATAGATATGGGAGGGGGCAAGCGGAATGGAAAAAGAGTATCCACCGTGTATCAAATGCTCAGCGGGCCTTTTAATTCCACTTTCAGACTACGGCCGGGATGGGGCTCCCATCCAATATAAAGCATGGGTCTGCACCAATCCGGAATGCGGATTCAATATCAGAATCGATAACGGTGAGATCAGTTTCGGCAAATCCGTAGGGCAATCATATAAATAACGCGATGACCCACATTTCGTGCTTTGGAAGGGAAAATAAGGTTCCATCCGCGGAAAAAATCCTTAACCTCTATTTTTCTTTCCTGGGCGGCTTTCAGTCGGTGAAATCCAAATGCGCGTGTGGTTCATAGATAACCTGGCCATTAAAATCGGCGCCCTGCTCATCGCCCTGTTTCTCTGGTTTCACGCGGTCACGGAGAAGGAATATGAGGTGAGACGGCAGGTCCCGATCCAGATCACCGCCATTCCCAATGGATTGGTGCTGGCCAAACCGGTTCCGGCCGAGGCGCACATCCGCCTCAAAGGAAAGGGGAAACAACTTATCGCCCCCTATTTCAGCCGCATTCGCCTGACAGTCAGGGCCGATGGGGCCAAGAAGGGAACAAAGCAGATAAACCTTTCCCCGGAGCATGTCAATGTCCCCCATGGACGAGGGACGGTGGTGGCAGAAATCCTCTCGACCCGGAAGTTGGAGCTGGAATTCGACTCCCTGATAAGGAAGAGAGTTCCTGTGCAATCCCGCATCACGGTGGAGCCGTCCCAGGGCTTTGTCCAGGTGGGGCCCTTCACCTTTAATCCGGACAGCGTCTCGGTTCAAGGGCCTTCTCAGTATGTCAAACCCATCGAGTTCGTGACCACCGATTCCGCCAATTTCTCCGACGCTAAGAAATCCATTGCCGACGTATTGAGCTTGGTGGTCCCCGAGGGCTTCAATGTTACGTGCGTTCCTCAGCAGATCGAGACCACCATTGAGATCCAGCGTCTTGTCCAACGCACCATTGACGATATACCGGTGACGTTGACCAATGTCCCCAAGGGAATCTCCGCTCAACTCGAGCCCGACGTGATCTCAATCACCATCTCTGGAGGAGAAGAATATCTTTCCTCCTTAACCAAAGAGGACTTCTCGGTCTTCGCCGATTATCTTCGTGCTCGACGGGACCCTGACAATCGGATCAACGCCCGTGTCAACCTGCCTCTCGAGGTTGAGCTGACCGGCGCAGAACCACAGATGTTCAAGGTGATCACGGGGAGCTGAGGACACAACTACCGATGTAATGCTGCCTAGCTGCCGGAGTTCGTAACTTAAATATGCTTATTTTGGGCATTGAAACCTCCTGCGATGAAACTGCCGCCTCTGTTCTCGAGGACGGGCAAAAGATCCACTCCAACATCGTCCTGTCCCAGAGCATCCATCGAGATTATGGGGGCGTGGTTCCGGAGTTGGCGTCCCGGGCTCACATCAAGACTCTTATTCCCATCATCAGGAAGGCCCTGGAAGAGGCCAACGTGAGCCTCCGCGAGCTGGAGGCAGTGGCTGTAACCTTCGGCCCTGGATTGGTGGGCTCCCTCCTAGTAGGCCTCTCCGTGGCCAAATCCCTGGCCTTCTCTCTGAACATTCCCTTCATCGGCGTCAACCACATTGAAGGGCATATCTTTGCCAACTTTCTGGAACATCCCTATCTGAAACCGCCGTTAATCCACCTCGTGGTCTCCGGTGGACACACCCAGCTTCTCTATCAACCCGGCTTGGGTCAATACCGCCTCTTGGGGCAAACGCTGGATGACGCCGCTGGTGAGTCCTTCGACAAAGTGGCCAAAATGCTACAGATGGGATATCCTGGAGGTCCGGAGATCGATCGGCTTTCAATGGAAGGTGATCCCCATTATGTGAAGTTTCCCAGGGCTTATCTTGAGAAAGGCAGTCTTGATTTCAGCTTTAGCGGCCTGAAAACAGCCGTTTTGAACTATTTAGATAACTTCACCCGAGCTAAAATTCACAGCCGCCTGGCTGATATTGCTGCCAGCTTTCAAGCGGCAGTGGTGGACGTACTAGTGAACAAATGTTTTCTAGCCCTCTCACAACAAAATGTTCAGCGCCTAGCTGTGGCCGGGGGGGTTGCTTGCAACACTCAGTTGCGGAAAGAGTTGAAGCGAAGAGCCTGCGACAATGAGGTGGAACTTTTCTATCCCAGCCCACTGCTGTGCACTGATAACGCCGCCATGATCGCCGCCGCGGGTCACTTCCATCTGGAACACGGCCAGCGGTCATCCCTGGATTTGAACGCTGTGGCCAACATCAACCTGGAATCCCTTCTCCAGGAGTCTCCGAGATCATTTCACTGAGAGAATCGGAAGGCATATTTTTGTTGACAAATGCAAGTTTTTATGTTACCCTAACATTATTGTAGTATAATTTTTTTTGCTGCGCCTGTCTCTTCTGGTGCGGCATGGTATCCCCACAGAAGGGAGGAGTGAGATGAAAAAACTCGCACTCTCCTTGTCGCTCTTGATCGCCTGGTCTCTTATCGCGACCTGCGGGGTCTGGGCTGAGGGCTTTGGCACTCCCACCATGGATGGAATCCCCGACGGCGTCTACGGAGCCTCGGAGGCCTCCGATCCGAACACAGATGGCGGGGGCAATGATAACATGGATCTGCTGAATTTGTATGTCTGCAACGATGCCACCTACTGGTACTTCTGTTTTACCATCGACGACGATATCGGCGCCACCAATTGGGGCAAATACGTCATCTACATCGATGTTGACGGGATGACGGGCTCGGGAGCCACTTCCGACGCCTGGACCCGGTCGGTCACCAGCACCGACCCGCACCTGCCTGAGTATGGCCTTTACAGCTGGGTCGACAGCCCCCCCTACGATCCCAACCACACCCAGTTTTGGATTTATAGTGGTGGCTGGTCCATGTCCGGTGGCGTGGACGCCGCAGCGCTCAATGCAGCAGTACCCTCGGGGATCGAATGGAAGCTCGATAAGAGCCGCATCGGCAGTCCCGACTCTCTTTGGTGCGAGGTGTGGTCCACCGGCGGCGGCGACAGTGACAACGCCCGGGACACCTCAAACGACCCGCCCGACGACTGGAATGGCCCCGAAGGTGTATGGGACTCTTTGGCAGTCATCGACCTCTCCACCTTGGTCCATTACGTCACCGGCGCAGACACCTCCAAGCCGCAAGTGCTGGGAGCTATTGCCACGGATTCAACACATGTGGACGTGACCTTCAACGAGGCCATGGACACCACATCGGCGACCGATCCCAGCAACTACAGTATCTTCTTTGAGGGGAAACAGGAATCCTTGACGGTGACGGGAGCCGACATGCTGGTCCCCAACATAGTTCAGCTGACCACAGATCAGCAAACCCCTGGCGTCTTCTATTATCTGGAGGTCAGCTCGGCGGTCACCGATCTGGCAGCCAATGGTGTGGATCCCTTCCACAGCTTCTCAAATTTCATAGGATTTGGCGTGGCCCAAGTGACTTTTATTGTGGCCGATACAGCGGACAACAACTTCTCCGACGGTTACAAATTCAAGGGCAGCTGGGACACCAACCAGCCCCATGCCTACGATCCCAGCTGGGGCCTTGGTCAGCTCTACGACATGTACGACGACGGCACTAATGGTGATGACGTGCCTGGCGATCACATCTGGAAGCGTACCCTGCAGCTGGTGATAGATGGGGGGGCCAATAACTGGGAATGGGGCGTCACCACCCTGGCTGGAGACTGGATTGATGGAAACTGGCAGTTCATGGTGGTGGACATTTCCCCTCAGTCCCTGACATACATTCCTCCAGCCTTGACGGAGCAGGACGTTGCCGTGGTCTTCTCCGTGGACATGAGTGCCGAGACGGTGATTATGCCTGTAATCATCTCTGGAGATACCGAACCTTTAAACTGGGATTGGTCCGTGAACAATCCCGACACCCTCAACGACGAGGGCGTCAACGGCGATGTGGCGGCGGGAGACGACATCTGGAGCATCACCCTGGTCTTCCCTCTCGGTACTCGTAAGCGAGTTGAGTACAAATTCGGCAACGGCGGCGCCGACAACGATCTTCCTTTCGGCGTGAACAGAATCTTCTTCATCGACGACGTCAACCACTCTGTTGCCAATCCCCAGGTTCTTCCCGCAGACACCTTTGGGATCCTCACGGGCGTCGAGCCGCAAAATCATATAGGAGGCATGCACCCCAAGGGATTCGCCCTGCTTCCCAACTACCCCAACCCCTTCAATCCAGAGACGGTCATCGGCTATCGCCTGAATCTGGAGGAGCCGACCCACGTGAGCTTGATGGTGTTCAACCTTCTGGGACAACAGGTGCGCACCCTCATGTCCTCCGGCCAGAGCTCTGGAGAATACCAAGTCATCTGGGATGGCCGAGACGATGCGGGGATCCCCTTGGCCAGTGGAGTCTACTTCCTGAGGCTGCAGGTGGGAACCGCTGGACAGACCCGGAAGATGGTGTTGACGCGATAGCAATGCGGATGGGATGAAGTTTTTGAGCCCGGAGGTCAGATCGAGGATTAATCCTGGGTAACAGCTGTTGAAGCTAGAAGCTCGTTTATGGGTGGAGCGGTTGGTATAGAAGCCAGAAACTGGAAGCTTGATGCAAGATCAGCTCTATCTCTCTTACTTTTTCGTTGCCTTCAAGTTGCCAGACTCTAGCCTCCAGCTTCCTGACAAGCATCCACAACCTTAAACCAGCTTCCAGCTTCTTTCAGTTATAAGGCCATGACCAAAACAGTTCGCGACAACCTGGTGGCCTATGCTTTTCTGGCCCCATTTCTGGCCGTCTTTTTGACTTTTTTGTTTTACCCCATTTTTTACTCGCTCTATCTCAGCTTTCATCGGGTAACAGACCTCTACGACGTCTTCGGTAAGATGAGGTTCGTGGGGTTGGACAACTTCGTCCAACTGATCCATGACGGCCAGCTGTGGTGGTCCCTGCTGATGACCCTCTACTACGCCGCCCTTGTCATCCCGTTAGGGATCGCCGTCTCCCTGGCCTTAGCTCTCTTGTTGAACAACCGCCTTCCTTTCCGTTCTCTCTTCCGAAGCGCCTACTTCATGCCCTATGTGCTAGACATGTTCGTAGTGGGTGTGGTTTGGGTTTTGATTTACAGCCCCCATTTCGGGGTATTGAATAGACTTCTGCTGCTCTTTGACATCGATGTATTTCTGGAGAAGGGATTTCTGGGGCATCCCCTGAGTGCCATGCCGGCGGTGGCCGTGGCCAACGTATTGAAAAGCTCTGGTTTTGGCATGGTGCTCTATCTGGCAGCCATGGCCAACATCTCGCCCTCCCTGTATGAGGCGGCGGCCATGGACGGCGCCGATGGATGGCAACGATTCCGGGCCATCACCTTTCCTCTCCTCAAGCCCGTCACTCTGTTCATGGTGATCATTGGAGTTATCGCTGCCTTAAATGCCTTTGCCGAGATCTACGCCATGACCGAGGGCGGACCTAACGTGGAGGTCAGGGGTAGGGCTCTAGGAGCTACATGGGTAACCGGGTACTATCTGTTCAGGACCTTTTACGTGAGCCTCAAGTTGGGATATGCAGCGGCCATCTCCTATGTGCTCCTGATACTCACCTTGATCATCTCGGTGGTAAACATGCGCCTGTTCCGCACGGAGAGGGCTTAGTCGTGATATCCCAAAACACAAATCGTCGGCCGCAGCGCCCTTTGCCTCCTCAACTGCAAGCCACGCTCCTTTACCTGGGATTGATCCTGGGGGCCATCGTGGTGCTGTTTCCCTTCTTCTGGATGCTGACCACGGCCCTGAAACAGCCCGGGCAGGCTTACAGTTTAGACCTCTTGCCCGCCGAGCCCACGCTGGATAATTTCGGACGCATCTTGCGTGATTACGGCTTCGCCCGATATTTTATGAACAGCATCATCGTGGCCACCAGCGCTGCTTTCCTGGCCACCTTGTTCGCCGCCCTGGCTGCTTATGCCTTCGCCAAGAAGGATTTCCTTCTCAAGAACCAGCTGTTCTTGTTCCTGCTGGCCTCTCTGATGATCCCCGGGATGATGTATATGGTGCCCCAATTCGCCATCATCAGCCGCCTGGGCCTCATGAACACGCGCACGGCTATGGTCTTGCCGCATCTCGCCAACGTCTTCGGCCTGTTCTTGATGAAGCAGTTCATGGAGACCATTCCGGGTTCACTCATCGACTCCTCGCGCATCGACGGCGCTTCTGAGCTGCAGGTCTTTCGATCCATCATCGTCCCGTTGTCGTTGCCCATCATCGCCACCCTCTTTTTGTTGACATTCCAGTTCCACTGGGGAAACTTCTTATGGCAGCTCATCGTCACCAACAAGGAGTCTCTGTACACCGTGCCCGTGGGCTTGGCTATGTTTCGCGATGCTCATGAGGAGCTAGTGACCCTGAAGATGGCCGGAGCTGCCATCTCCATTATTCCCATAGGGGTGCTGTTCTTCTTCACACAGAGGTTGTTTATTGAGGGCATGACGAGAGGCGCAGTGAAGGGTTAGTGAAAAGATTCATTGCAAATATCAAATTGAAAAAATAACAGTCACAACAGCCAAGGGATATTTGACCTCTGAGAACAAACACCGTAGGAGGCATCTCCCGATGCCGATATCCCCGAAAAGGGAAATCCCCAATAAAGGCCATAGACAACTGCGAAAGCACCGGCATTCTCAAAGAGATCATTTTTATTTCGTCACCACGTGCATTTTCAACAAACAAAAGCTATTTGTGACAAAGCTTGCAGCACAGGTCGTATTTGACACCATCGATTGGCTGGAAAGGGAAAAACGCATAAGTTGTTATTTTGCCATTTTGATGCCAGATCATCTTCACCTTATCTTTCAGCTTCTTGGTGAGAAGAGCCTTTCCGAGGTGATGAAGAGCTTAAAAGGATTCACTGGAAGGAAGTTAAAAGGTCATATGGGATTAAGTACGCCAGTCTGGCAGAATCAGTTCTATGATCACCTCATACATGAAGACGAAGACCTGATTGATATCATGACATTTGCTTCTATAATCCAGTTCGCGCGGGCTTTGTAACAGACCCTTTTGATTATCCATACTGGAAGAGCAAATTCGATCTAGGCAAATAGCTACTGGTTTTACCTCTAATATCTGAATCGGGGTCAGGAGACCCCTCCTACAAAAGATATTCGGGAACGAGTTCAAGCAGATCGGTTTGCTTATATGAAAATCGTGCACGCTAAGAGGAAGCAATGAAAAATTTACAATTTACAATGAGTCTCTTCCTCATCCTCGCAGCCCTCAGCCTCTCCTGCGGAGGCGGCCAAAAGGAGGAGGGTCCCATCACTCTGACCATCTGGCAAACTTACAACGACGAGGAAAATGCCCTGTTCCAGGAACTGGTGGCTGAATATCAAGCTACCCATGCAGATGTGACCATCCAGGACACCCGTCTGCCGTTCATGGGCGCAGAGCCCAAGATCCTCACCGCTTTGGCCACCCGCACCACTCCGGACATCGCCCGGGTAGACGGCTCTTTCGTGCCCAAACTGGCCACGCGCAATGCGTTGATGAATCTGGACGACCTGGGCATGGCTGACATAAAGGACGATCTGCTTCCCGTGGCCCTGAGCAGCTGTTTAGCAAACGGCGTCATCTATGCCATGCCGGAGCAGGTCAACGGATTGTGCCTGTTCTACAACAAAGCCCTCTTCCGTGCAGCGGGACTTGATCCAGAACGTCCACCCCGCACCTGGGAGGAATTTATCGCCTTTGGAAAAAAGCTCACCGACCGACAGAAGGGGATTTTCGGCTTTGGAATGCGCAATTCCCTATGGTGGACTTTTCCCTTCTTCAACACCTTCGGGGCACCCTTCCTCAGCGAGGACGGAACCCGATGTGTTCTCAACGGCGAGAAAGGAGTGCAGGCCTTCCAGCTGAAGGTGGACCTGTATCGCAAATACAAGATCGAGGGGGGTGGCTGGAGGGCTGGCGGGATTCGTGATGACATGGGTTTTCAAAATGGCAAATACGCCATGGTCTTCAGCGGTCCATGGGCCGTTAAGGGCCTCCAGGCTGCGGGCATCGACTTCGGGGTTGGCCTTATTCCCGAGGGGCCAGCGGGGACCTCCACCAACGTGGGCGGAAACGATCTGGTCATCTTCCGCAGCTGCCAGCATCCAGATAAGGCTTTGAATTTTCTAAAGTTCATGGCCAGCGAGGCCGTCCAGGCCAGGTGGTGCAACGAGCTGGGCCAGATCCCTGTGAATATAAAGGCTGAGAAACTCTTGGATTTTGAACAACACCCTTACCTCAAGGTTTTCGTGGAGCAGATGAAGACGGCCATCCCCAGGCCATCCATCCCCGACTACGACGAGCTGGAAAACATCATGAATCCAGAGATGCAGGCCGCCCTGGACGGCACCAAATCCGTGCAAAAAGCCCTGGATGACGCCGTCAGGCGCATCAACCAGGAAGTGCTGGGGAAATCCGGCTCATAAAGGAATGAAAGGTCCTAACTGTTGAAAACGTGGAGCTCCAGTTGTGCCTTTATTCTTATGAGCATTCTATTGGCTCGGCCCCTCTGGCCCCAGGAGTACGGCAAGCCCATTCTTGTGGACGGGGTGAATGACTTCGACGATCCCGAGACCTCTGAGGAGGACGAGTACCTGCTGGCCATCGACGATGGACATGACCCGGGCACCGAGGAGCTAGCCCCCATCTGGTCATTGTGGAACAACGGCATCGGCGACGCCCCCGTCGAGGACAACTGGAATCGCTGGATTGGACCGGAGGACGACTACAGCGCCAATCCGATGGAGATGAGCAAACTGTACACCACCAACGACCAGCTTTATCTCTACATAGGCCTGGTGCACACCGACACCGACGGCCTTCCCGCGCCTGGGGGATTCGGCTACTGGAGCACTCAGATTGGAGTGGTCGTCGACGTGAATAGGACTCCTACTGGAGGAAACCAAAGCCAGCTCTCACCCAGTGGCTTCATAGATCCATGGCACAACAATGAGGAGTTCTTCCACGAACATCGCCCCGACTATGTCGTCTGGTTCGACCATCACTCCAACGATTTCGAACTGTATCATTGGGATGTGGCGGGCGAGGAGTGGAACGAAATTATCCAGGACTCGGTGGACAGCTATTATCCCGAATTCGAACTAGGTTTCTTCACCATTTACGGAGACGACGGCATCCCCAATCGGGATGACGGACCCTATTCGGGGCCCGACAAATTCGTGGAGTTCCAAATTCCCCTGCGAGCTCTGAGTATTGACTACAATGCCATCTTTGTCTATAATAGGGAGACCCAAGATTCCGTTGAAGTTTCGCTGCAGGCATGGTGTACCCAACCTGGCCGGGGGGCCTATGACACGGTGCCCACCGACAATCAACTTGGACACTACCCCAGCATGGGCGATTGGTCGGCGGGGCAAGACAAAACAGACCTGAGCCAGTACGCTGACTACATACTCATGGAGAGCCCGGACACCACCAAGCCGCAGGTGCTGATGGCCGAGGCACAGGACTGGACACATGTTAACGTGAGCTTCAACGAGGCCATGGACAGCGCTTCATCGGTGAATCCAGCCAACTACTCCATTGCCAACGGAGGCGACTCACTGGTAGTTACGGTAGTCGAGCGTCTAACCGTCCATAAGGTTCGGCTTACTACGGACACCCAAACCTCCGGTACCCTCTATACTCTGACTGTCAGCTCAGCGGTCACCGACCTGGCGGGCAATGGCGTGAATCCTTTTTCCAACTCTGCGACCTTCAACGGATTCAGCACAGGCGTAGAGATCCAGAATTGGGCCGAAGGCATTCTTCCAGAGCAATTCGCTCTGTCTCCCAACTATCCTAATCCTTTCAATCAGGAGACAACCGTCGGCTACCGTTTGAACCTGGCAGAGCGGGTGCCAGTGAGCCTAAATGTGTTCAATCTCCTGGGACAGCGGGTACGCACCTTGGTGTACGCTGTCCAAGGATCTGGCGAATATCAAGTGGTCTGGAATGGCCGGGATGATAAGGGAGGCCCCTTGGCCAGCGGAGTTTACTTCCTGAGATTGAAAGTGGGACAGGATAGCCAGACCAGAAAGGTACTGCTGACGCGATAGACAGCCGGCATTTGGGAATAGTCATCTCGATTAGAGGATTATACCATTGAGAGTTTTGAATTACGGTTTTTCCCTTGGCCTCATCGGCTTTTTGCTCACTGGGCCCGCCTGGACCCAGGAAGCGGATTCCCTCTACGGCAGAAATATTCAGGTTGACGGGGTAAACGATTTCGACGATCCCGAGACCGAGGATGTAGACGAGTATCTCATCGCACTGGACGACGGACATGATCCGGCCGCCGAGGAGCTGGCACCCATCTGGTTACTATGGCACAATGGCATCGGTGATGCCCCCATCGAGGACAACTGGAATCATTGGATCGGGCCGGAGAACGATTATACCGCCAACCCCATGGAGATGAGCAAACTGTACACCACCAACGACCAGCTTTATCTCTACATCGGCCTGGTCCATACCGACACCGACGGCCTTCCCCAGCCTGGCGGATTCGGCTACTGGAGGACTCAGATTGGGGTAGTCATCGACGTAAACAGAACTCCCACGGGAGGCAACCAGAGCGAGGCCTCACCCAGTGGCTATACAGATCCATGGAGCAATAACGAGGAGCTCTTCCACGAGCATCGCCCCGACTTCATCGCCTGGTTTGACCACGGCTCCAACGACTTCAAGCTGTACCGCTGGAGTGTGGCAGACGAGTGGTGGAATGAAATCACTCAGGATTCCGTGAACAGTTATTATCCCGAATTCGAGCCGGATTTCTTCACTATCTTCGGAGACGACGGTTTGCCCAACAAGGACCAGGGGCCTTATTCGGGCACCAATAAGTTCGTGGAGTTCCAGATTCCCCTGAGGGCTCTTGGGATTGACTACAAGGCTGTTTATGGGGAGGATCAGAGTAACCTCGAGCCCCCAGTGGTCTCGCTCCAGGCTTGGTGCACCCAACCCGGTAAAGGTGCTTTCGACACGGTGCCCACCGACAATCAGAACGGTCACTACCCCTCCATGGGCGATTGGTCGACGGGGAGCGACAAAACCGACCTCAGCCAGTACGCCGACTACATTCTCCTAGAGAGTCCGGATCAGGTGCCTCCTACCATTCTGTTCGCCGACCTACCCAGCTCCGTGATCCTGGAGAGCTCCGTGGCTGGTCTGGAGCGCCTCGCCGTGCTGGCTGACGTGTCCGACCAGCTCAGCTTAGTTCAGCAGAGTTCCATAGCCACCTTGGACAGCGTGGTCGTCTTTTACGTGGAGTCGGCCGAGGAGCGGGACTCCATCTACGTGATTTCCTCTCAGCAGGCAGAACTGGCCACCCGGGTGAGGATGGTCAATATCAGCGGCACTCAGCTGTGGCTGGCAGACATCCCCGACTCTGTCTACTTCTTCATTCAGGCTGATGACGGCACCTACGTGACGAGAGTGCCCGAAACTCCCGCCGGTATAGATACTCTGGTATACGTCTTTTCTCCCCCGCTGGAAGAAGCGGTGGAATGGGTTCAAGTTGCGGATGGGGCGGATATGTTCACCGTCTTCGCTCCCGACGGCACCATATTGGAGGTCCCCCGGGGAGCCGTCCCATCTAGTGTGCAGGTCTCCATCACCGTCCCACACGGCACCACTTTTACGGCTCCACCACCCAGCTGGGCCACACCACCGTACGCCACCAGCGGCCCCCTCACCCCCACTGAGCTGTGTCGCAAAATTTCAATTTCCGACAACGGAGCCGTATCTTTCCGGAAGCCCGCCCGATTGACTTTTCACTACGTAGATGAACTGGTCACGGGCAATGAAAGTCAATTGCGGCTCTACTATTGGAACGAAACCACCGACCGCTGGGTGCGGGCCGGAGGACGTGTGGATATGACGGCCAACATCGTCCAGGCTGACATCACCCAGACGGGCATCTACGGGCTCTTCGTGGACCCTAACGTCTCCGGCGCCATGGCCAGCGTCATCGACGACCTGCACCTGGATCCCAATCCTTTCTCTCCAAATGAGGATGGCCTGTACGACCACCTCTCCATCCAGTTCACTCTGAACACCGCCGCTTTGTTGCGCGTCGAGATTTACGACATCACCGGTGACTTGATCAAAACCCTGTTTGATGAGACGCGCTTCACCCGAGGTGGCCACAACTTGATTTGGGACGGTCGGGACATTAAAGGTGAAATCGTTCCCTTCGGCTTCTATTTCGTCTTCATCTTCGCCAAGAGCGCGCAGGAGGAGCTGCCTATAGCTAAGATAGCTCGAGGGGTGGGAGTTATCAGATAACTCATAAGTGAAGATACCAAAAGGAAAATGGTGAAGGAAGGATGATTCGCATCACACAAACTACCATAAAAAGAGGAATCATCATCGGTGCCATACTGGCCTTCGGCTGTCTACTGTCTAACGGTCTCTGCCAGGCCGGTTTTGAGGATGTGGCCGTGGGGGCGAGGCCCCTCGCCTTGGGAGGCGCTTTTGTGGCCATCGCCGACGATGCCAATGCCGTCTACTGGAATCCTGCGGGGCTCACTCGGATCGAGGGCATTCAGCTCATGGGTACCAGAGCCTGGCTATACGGAGTGCCCGATTTCCACGTGGATTACGTAGCCCTTAAGGCACCGGATCTGGGCTTCCTGCATTTGGGTTTTGGATGGCTCAACGCCGCCCTGAAAGACATTCAGAACGAAAACACCTTTGTCCTCTCGTTGGCCCGCAAGGGACCGCGACAGCTGAGTCTGGGGATCAATCTGAAATACTTCCGCCTGGATGCACCAGGCTATGAACGTTACAACGACCCAGCTTACAGCGGGGCTCAGTCCGCGTGGGGCATCGACCTGGGCGCGCTGATGCAATTCAGGCGTGATTTCACCTTGGGCTTGTCGGTCCGAAACCTGAACCAACCAGAGCTCCAGATGCTCAACACCACCACGGACCCCGATGTCATCTCCCGATGCCTTCATCTGGGAGCAGCCTATCTGTTTCGGGAGACGGTGATCCTCACTACCGATCTGGTCTCCCCAACGGGAGAGGTCGGGGATTTCAACCTTCACGCCGGGGGGGAAATCTGGTTCTTCAAGGCCTATGCCGTTCGAGTGGGCACATCCAAGAATCGCCAGAGCGTGGGCGCTGGAGTGAAGGCCGACCGCTGGAAGGTGGATTTCGCCCTGAACAACCACCAGAGCATGGATAACTCCTACCGATTGACGGTGGGATTGATGTATTGAAAGAAGGCGGTTTCATGAATAAAACGAGACAAGAGCAAAACCTGGCCCTGTTCATCGACTTCGACAACATCGCCCTGGGTCTGAGAGCCTCTCGCCGAAAGAGGTTCGATATCCGACTCGTCCTGGAACGGTTGTTGGAGAAGGGAAAGATCATTGTGAAGAAGGCCTACGCCGATTGGAGCCACTTTACCGAGTACAAGGAGAAGCTGCATGCGGCGGGGATCGAGCTCATCGACATCCCCAAGCGGCAGATGACCGGGAAAAACAGCGCTGACATCCGCATGGTAGTGGACGCCATGGATCTGTGTTACACCAAGGAGCACCTGGATACTTTCGTCATCGTCTCCGGGGATTCGGATTTTTCTCCCCTGGTCTCCAAGCTCCGAGAGAACGATAAATCGGTCATCGGTATTGGGGTGCGCAAGTCTTCCTCCAATCTGTTGATCGACAACTGCGACGAGTTCATCTTTTACGACGACCTGAGCCGGGGACGGCCGGCAGCGCCAGCCCTAGGGGCCTTTCCCGCTGAGAAGGCGGAGGTCTTCAAGTTCCTTGTTTCCACCGTCGAGGCCTTGATACGAGAGAACAAAGAGGTGCTGTACTCTTCCCTGATTAAGGATACCATGAAGCGCAAACAGCCCTCTTTCACTGAACAGAGCTACGGGTACTCCACCTTCGGCGACCTTTTGGAGGATGCCAAAAAAAACGGGGTGGTGGAAATCACCCGGGATCCCAAGGCCGGAGGAACCTACATCGTCACCAAGCTAGGTAGTGAGGCCAGGAAAAAGTGAGCTTTGAGACGAAAGAGGGCCAGATATATCTGATGCCGAAATTTTGGCTTATTTGCAGCTTCACTTTCGCCTTTGTCATGCTCTTCGGGAACAGCTGTGTTCGGAAAGTGGAGGTGGTGGGCACAAAACAGACTCTGGAAGAGGCCGTCCACCGATGGGCCGAGAGCCATAGCAAGAATGATATAGATCTTTTAGCCAGTTGTGTAAGCAAGACCGAAGATATAGAATTCTGCATACTGGGCAATAGAATTGTGGGTTGGTCAGCCCTCAGAGAAAGATACCAACGGCTCTTTCAGGAAAGGAACATCGCCCAATTCAGGGCGGACAACATCTCCACCAAGATCTCTGGCAATGTGGGCTGGGTCTCCTTCGATTGGCATATGAAGATCCTCACCTCTGAAGGCACCACCTTGATTTCCGAGGGAGTTGAGACTCAGGTCTACCGTAAAATTGAGGGAGAGTGGCTGATCGTTCAGGTTCACTCCTCCAGTCCCATGCTGGCTCACGTCTCAACGCCTTAAGGAGGAGCATACGCGAACAGGTGCGGCGGGGGGCTTTGGTCCATCTTCGGGGAGGACTCTTTTGCACTTTTTCTGCCAACGACAAAAATTGAGAATCATACCGAACAAATCTGGTGGAGTTCTGGCGTTGACCTTGTTTCTGATGGCCCTTATCCCGCTCTCGACTCTCGCTGGCACCTCCCTAAGCGGCTTCTATGAGCTCAATTACGAGCAGCTCCAGGATAATCCCGGCGATTCCCATGGCGGCAATCTGGGATTCATCAAACATTACTTCGAGCTCCGCTTTTTCAGCAAACCCATAGATTGGTTGGAAACGTACCATAAGGTGGGAGCTAACGGCGAGGACGTCATCAATCCCGACAAGTTTCACTGCTGGGAAAATCACATTCAGTTCAGGCGCTGGGGCATGGATGCAGTGCTGTTCAGCAATCAGTGGCGCCATTCTTTCAGCGAATATCTTTTGGGCCTCATCAGCGGCGAGGCCAGAGGTGATGAAGGTCGGGCTCAGGGCCTCCGGCTTGATCTGCAAGAGAGGCGAGGTTTCCGCAGCGAGTTGATGATTTCCCAAAACGGCGAGGGCGACGACGTCTACATCGGCCGGTTTCGAAAACGCCTGGGCTCTCGCTTTGACCTGGGCACTACCTTCCTCCAGAGAGACTGGACGGACGCCAATGTCCACCCAGATTCCTCATATAACCGTGTTATCGCCGGTGACCTGGAGATCGCCTTCACAAATGCCAGATATACCCTGGAATATGCCGAAAGCTGGAATCCCTCCCTTCAGAAGCAAAGGAAACGGCGGTGGATTGACGGAAGGGTGGGAAACCACTCAGCCTTCAAGCTGGAGGTCCGAGGGTTAAACCTGGGCTCCATCAGCCTGCTGGGGCACTACCGGGATTATGGCAAGGAGTTCCACGACCACCTCTCCGATCAGTTCCACCCCATCGACCAAGGGTCGTCTTTCGACCAAACGGGTTACTTCATCCAGGCAGTCATCCCGGTTCCGCGAAAGGCCGTCACCCTCACATTGCGGCACGACGGCTATGAAACTTCTTTCGATCCCGAAAAAGACACCTTCCTGGAAAGGGAAAATGGTCAACAACGACCCTACCGAGTACGCTGGACTCAGGCGGAGTTCTATATCGAGTTCAAGGGCGGCATCACCGCCCGGACCAATTACGAGTGGTACACTAACCATGATCCCATCCGCGAGGAGTTTAAGCTATCGGACCATACAGAAAGCTATTTCGCAGAGGTACAATCAGAGAACGAGATCGCTCTGGTAAAATTTCAGGTGAAGATAAAGGATATTGGGCAGAGGGACCGAGTGTATGGCGGGACGCGGCGGTTCGGCGAACGAACTCTCTTTGGCACCGAGGTCAAGGCCAATATCAGCGAAAAGTGGCAGGTATACGCTCGCATGGCTCTAGTGGACGCCCGAGTGGACACATGGTCCACTCTGATGGCCCATATGGGTTACTTCCCCTCGCCGCAGTCTGAGATATTCGTCGAGTTCGGCAGCGGGTGGCACACCGATAACGACCTGGTTAACGACAACGACATCGCCGACAACGTCCGAGAGATCGATCACAAGCTTTTTTTTGTGACAAAAGTTAACTTTTAAGGCGG
>LJUY01000054.1 GCA_001304015.1 candidate division Zixibacteria bacterium SM23_81
GTATCAGGCATCGGGGTGGCTCCATTTGAGGACGGGCTATTTTTCGTGGGGGGAGGCGGATATTTGTATGTGCACCCAGACGTGCGGGTGGGACTGGTGGGAGCCGGCTCTCATAAAGAGCGCCAGGGATCCCTGGGAACGTCCACCAATGAGGTGCAGTTCAGCCTCTGGTTTATGGGGGGAACGGCCGAATATGTTTTCTCTTTCATGAAGGGCGATGTGGCGGTGGGAACGCTTCTGGGCTGGGGCCACTCAGAGATCAAGATCCGGCAGGTTTCAACAGAACCGATACCTTGGGATACAATCTGGGACGATTACCAGACCGCAGGTACCATGGAGAACTTCGGGACCATCCTCAAGGGAAATTTCTTCGCCTACCAACCATTTCTCAGGCTCAAATACAAGCTCACTAACTGGCTCTCCCTGCAGGGAAGTGTGGGTTACCTGGGAGCTCAAGTGGGTACCTGGAAGCAATGGGGAGATGTGGAAATAGAAAAAGAGCCGTCCCTGGATGTGGGAGGACTCATCGTGACTCTAGGACCTCACCTGGGATTCTGATGGCAACTCGATATGAAAGCCCTAGCCGTAAAGGCTAGGGCTTTTTTTATATTCGGGTGCTGCTGCTGAGCGAGGGGAACTCTCCCACGGCCCTTTACGTATTCCATCGGGCACTGAGGTCTTCTATCAGTTTCCTGCGCAATTCTTCATCTGCTTTGAGACCCTTAATCGCCTTCCAGGCCTGAGAACAGTTCTTGTAATCCACATCCACCAGTCGGTGCAGAACTCGGTCCAGCTCCTTTTTATTCTCCTGGGTGACCTGGATGCCCACCTCGGCGAAGATATCCCCTATATGACGAAAATAACAGGACATATGAAGGCCTTCCGATCGGTTATGGCACCATAGAGAGATGAAATTAGGGCACAGCCTGCACTTCACTGACTTCGGGGATTTGCTCCTTCAAAAACTTCTCGATGCCCATCTTGAGGGTCAGCTGAGACATGGGGCAACCCTTGCAGGAACCCTGAAGCCTCACCTTGACGATCCCCTCCTCCACATCCACCAGCTCCACATCCCCACCGTCCGCCTGCAACTTCGGACGAATCTTATCCAGCGCCTCCTGGACTTTCTCCTTCATGCTCACATCCTCCTTCCGTCCGATGGATTACTCTTCTTTGACGTGTGCTTTCTCGCCCTCGCCCATATGCAGGTGCGCGTCTGGCTTGATTTTCACCGGAGAAGGCAATCCCCTGCGTTTAAAGTAATCGTCGATGGCCGAGTGCAGGGCTTGCTCGGCCAGCACTGAACAATGCATCTTCATGGGTGGGAGGCCATCCAGAGCCTCTGCGACGGCCTTGTTGGAGATTTTCAGGGCCTCCTCCAGGCTCTTGCCCTTGACCATGTCCGTGACCATACTGGAGGTGGCGATGGCAGCTCCACAGCCAAAGGTTTTGAACTTGGCGTCGGTGATCACGTCATCCTTGACTTTGATGTATAGCTCCATGATGTCCCCACACACCGGATTGCCCACATATCCGATTCCATCCGCATCCTTAATCTGGCCCACGTTGTGCGGATTGGCAAAATGTTCCATCACTTTGGTGCTGTATTTCATGCTCATGATTTCCCCCTTTATATGTGATGCCACCGCTGAGGGAAAGAGGCTCTGACGCCTCCAAAATTCAAAGATCTGAAAAGATTATAAGGACAGAAGGGCAAGGGACCATTGTGGTGGTCTCTGCCACCTCAACTCATCACCTTACGCCTCCAAGTACAGATTAAGCGATCTCGGCGATAATCCAGCTGGACCAGCTCCCAGCCCTGGGCGCCTCTTGTATTCAGAATGGACTTAAGCACCTCGACATTGGTGTCCGGTGCGTCATCGAAAAAACAGACCCCCTGGGCATCACAGATGATCGCCCGCTCCATCTCATCAGAACCCGCTGGCCCGAAACCCATTCTCTCCCTGATGGCCATCATCTCAGCCACGGTGTGAATGGTTATATCGTGCTCCCAATGGTGCCCGGCCTTGGGACTTTCCTTCTCAGGCTCCAGGACCAGAGGTTCGCCCTTCAGGAGCTGATACCTCTCCATGAGGATCCTCTCGTGCTCCATCTCGTCATCAACCAACCTCAGAAATGTCTCCTTCACCTCCGCATCCTCGGCCAGGCTCGCACCTCTGGAGTAGACTTCCTGGAAATGTCTCTCCGATTGGACCGCTTCCATCAAAATTTCCAGTACCTGACTCCTCGATTCCGTCATGTTTGCCTCCCCAGCTCAGGAATTCTGGCCTTTCACACGATCTTGGTACCGTTAATCACCAGCTCAAAGGAACAGCCCAAAAACTCCGCCGCCCTCCGAGACATCAGCATGCGCGACATGAAGATCTCGAAATACTCCATCACCGGGGAGATCTCTGTGTCAATCTCCAAGGCCAGAGTGATAATCTTATTGGCCCTGTCGATGTTCAAGGTCGACTTCTTGGCCCCGTAGTTCACCCGATCGTGGATGTCGAACTTGATGAATTTGGGGTTGCGCACTCTGCTGCTATGTACGTCCGCCTTATCGCTGAGGATCAGGGCTGCGGAGATGCGGCTCACAGGACTGCCGTCTTCTTCGTGGTGATTGCCGATGGCCGCCATAATTTCCGCCAGATCCGCCGAATCCATTCCCATACGGGAGAGAATTCCATGGGCCAGAAGGGCTCCTGTTTGAGCCTGGGCTTCCCGGTTGATCACGTTGCCGATATCGTGCAGATATCCGGCGATGGTGGCCAAATTGATCTCTCTCTCGGAATATCCCAGTTCCTGCAGAATCCTCCCCGCCACCTTCCCCACCCTCTGGGCGTGGCGGTCTCCATGTTCGGTATAGCCGATGACTTCCATGGCCTGATCGGCCATGCTAATGTAAGACTTCACTTCGGTATTCTGACGAACGTCCTGCCACGTGATCATCTGCCTACCTCTTTTAACTTAGCCACCGCCAAAGTGGCTTCATCTGTAAGCGCTTCATTCTTTAAAAAGTCATCAAGAGCACCGAAAACCGACTTGACAATGCCTCTGGCGTCTTGGGATCGGCTCTCGATCAGGCTCTCCACCAGCCGTTGACGACCAAACTCCTCTTCCCGTGGATTGAAGGCCTCCATGATACCGTCACTGAACAGGACAATCATGTCGCCGGCCCTGAGTGAAGCCCTCTCAAGGCTGTATTTTTGATCTCGATCCAACCCGATGAGCAGTTGGTTCCCTTCCAGGGGACGCTCTTGACCCTGTGCAGAGTCGATGAGCACCGGCAGCTCGTGTCCCGCTGAGACATAACTCATCTCACCCCGTTGGAGATCTAACAGCACATAACATAGTGTCACAAAGCCTGCGGCTTTCTGACACAGTGGGTGAAGATTTCGATTTAAGCTCTCTACCAGCCTGTCGGCCTGCGACAGCCGCTCCCAGTCATCATCGGCGATCTCGCCGAGCACCTGCCGCACCCCGGCCTTCAGCGAGACCGCCTCCATACCATGGCCCATGACATCAGATAACAGAAGGCCCAACTGACCATCTGCTCCCTCAGGGAGATGCACAGGATAGCTCTCCACGTAATCGCCACTTATGAAGTGAGTGGGCAACGAGACGGCGGCCAGATCGATCCCGGGCACTGTTCTGACACGTTGAAATGGCAACTCCGCGGGGAGATGATATCGGATGCGGTTTGCCTCCAGCAATGAATCGTCTTGCTCCTGCGAATCGGGGGAGAGCAGCTTTTTCACGTTGGCGAATTCTTGCACTAGAATTCGCCGATGTTTCCTCTCCTCCTCGGCCAGCTGGCGCAGGAGAGCTGAAGTCTCCGGATAAGGCGACTGTTTGCTCGCGTCGGAATAATACCTGAACGCTTCCGTCTCCCGGCGGATGGCGCCCAGAATGATATCCAGAATCACATCGTCCTTACTCATTGTTCAATTCCACAACCAAGGATCGAAGGGAGTCGACTCGAAAAAAGAAGGGGATATTATCCCCAACACTGAATGAACGCAATGCTCCAAGGAGAACCGAGCAGATTCGATTCCTCTTAAGCCTCTTTTTTAAATCCATCTTTGGGTGCGCCACAAGCTGGGCATTCTTTCGGGCGGCAGCGCCCCTCTTCTTTATAACCGCACTTGGAGCAAATCCATTTCGGCATGATAGTCCTCTCCTGGAAAAGAGCTTCAATGAGAGATAGGTTGGACTCAACCGTTATCGGTGATGCTGACTAGCCAACTTGGTTATCTTATTTATAACTAAAAAAGTAGGTTTTGTCAAGCGAAAACGCAATGGTGGTGAATACCGAGAAAAAGATCAGGACCATGACAGGAATAGAAAAAAAGAGCAGAGGCTAACCTCTGCTCTTTAAAGTCACTATCTCTGTCCGAAGCTACCTGACAGCGCTCTTCAGCTTGCTGCCCGGCTTGAACCGTGGAACTCTGGCAGCAGGAATTTGGATCATCGCTCCGGTCCTGGGATTGCGGCCCTTACGAGCTGCCCTATGAGCCACCTGGAAAGTTCCGAAGCCCACAAAGGTCACCTTTTCACCTCTTTTGAGAGACTTGGTAACCCCGTCTAGAACGGTAGCCAGCGCCCTGGCTGCCTTGGCCTTGGAAATGCCAACATCACCAGCGATCTTGCCAACCATGTCTTCCTTAGTCATCATCTCACCTCCTTTTCGGTTTAAGTCCTACTCACGTGTGTGAAAGTATGATAGAAAAGCTTGTTTGTCAACAGTTTTCTCAACATTTTGAAAAAATTTTTTCGCGCCCCAGCTACGTTTACAGACGATTTTTTTCTAATTATCTAAAAACTAATACCCTTAGCGCGTTCCAGCTTAATTTCCGGAATGGCCTTAATATTCACGCGAACGTAGTATCCCTCTCGGATTCCCGTGGGTTCCCACACGAACCGAGCCTCCCAGCAGTGCAAATCTCGATAGAGCTCAACCCTCTGAGAGACAAATCTTCTCTCCTCCAGATCATATCGGCCGGAGTAATCGACTCGCCAGTGAGTCGTGAGATTGAAGCTCAAGCCTGCGTTCAGCCACGATGACTTCCGTATTCCTCCGGTGGAGCGCGTCTCGGAATAACGATGGGAGAGGTTAAACTGCCAACCCTTGGTGGCCTGAGGTGGTTCGGCTTGGCCGCCTATGCTCGATCCCCGAAGCGTCAGGCGTGTGTCGATGCTAAAAGAAAGCAATCTTGGGTGCAACAGCCGTAACTTATTGGCGTCGGCCTCGTAGAAGTCGTGGCGAGCTCCGATGGTGATATGAAAACGCGAGGATGGATGTACCCGTAGCGAGGAGACCAAATTGGCCAGCTTTCTGGTCTCTGCCCGGAAGTTATAGCCGGTGCGAAAATTCAGATCGGCGAGGTTGTATTTATATTCCTTATCGCCCTTTTTGACCTTGGCCTGAAACTGGTTGGTCAATCCTATGCCCAGCGTTTTTTGCGGACCGCCTACCGAGTGAACAAAGGGAACGGAAAAATAGTCGCCTCGGTTTTTAAACTCCGGTCGCCAGGAAAAGCTCAGGCTGGGCTTAAGAACGTGTCGGATGGCGATAAGGGGACCCAGCTGAGGACTCACCAGTCCGTAGAGGGTCGTTGTGGCGCCCACGCTGGCGTCATAATCGCCCCGGCGCACGTATTTCGTCCCGGTTTTGTCCCTGTCGAACCATGTCTCCCGGTAAGTCGCAGAGGGGGTCAAGGCCAGGTGGCCGAAAAGATTAAGGGGCACTCTGAGTCCCAAGGTCTGGTCGAGAGCCTGGTGCTCTTCGTGCTTATCAACCCTTTCCCCATCGGTCTGTTCACTCCAATCCTTGAGGAAGTTGATGAAACGCGCCGAATAGCGATAATAAAGGGAGCTATACCAAGGGTTTTTCTTATCTGGCTGCAACCGGCCTTTCTTTTTCCCTCCCAAGATGGGCGCCTCAAACCTTTGATAGGAAATGGTCGGAAGATACATGGTGGTCGCATCGGCGCCTAAATCCCAGCGTTGATCCAGCGCAACGTTCATTTGAGCACCGGACCACGATTTGTCCAGGCTCAGATACGAGTGGAGATCCTTCCTCATTCTCTCATAGGGATCGTCGCTGATATCCTGATAATAGGATCTATCATCCTCACCGACCAGAGTGCCGTTGGCCCTCAACGTCACGGTGGGGGAAATGTTATGAGTATGTTGGACGCGAAGTTCCCAACGCCTTCTTTCCTGCAACACGCTGCCCACATATCTTTCATCCCATTTATAGGATCCTGAAAGACCACCACTCAGCAGATATCGGATGGCGTATTGACCGTCGAGACGCAATAGCCATCCTGTGCGCTCATACAGGTCCATTGATAAGGTGGCATCCCAATATTGGCTGGGAGCCAGATAGTAGCCCACATTTTTCAGATAGCGCCCTTCCAGGTTGGTACTTCCGTAGCGGGGAATCAGAAAGCCGGAATGTCTCCCGGGCTTGTTCGGGAAGACGTAAAATGGAAGGATCATCACGGGTATGCGATAGATATAGAGGACGACCGGCTTGGCGATGACCTTATCCTTGAGGACGATCTTCATACGGCGGCTGTAGAAATGATAGTGCGGATTTTCCGCAAGATCACAGGTCGTGAAGGTGCCGTGATCGGCCTTGAGGGTATTCTCATGAACCTTTCGAATGGATGTCCCCCTGTAATAACCCTTCTCAAACTCCGTATGGCCCTCTATGACCTTTCCCCTCCTGGTCCTCAGGTGGTAAACCATGTAGGACCCCACCAGCTCCCTGTCGCCTTCTTTCAGGACTGGCCAGCCCTTCCCCACCCGGTCCTCCTCCTCAGAGACGTCTTGTCCCTGAGCGGTCAGCATCTCCGTTTGGGCATTATAAACGATCTCTGAGGCGTTGAGGGAAATCTGCCCATAATCTAAAAAGGCCTCTTCCTCCAGAGATATTTCCTCACGAGACAGCACATAGTAAATTTTTTGGGCGCCATACTTCAGCGTATCGGCTTTTCCTTCCTCTTGCTCCGGAGGCACATAATAACCAAGAGCTCCGCCCTCTACCGCAGCTCGCTCCACTTTTCCCTGGGACATGAAGATCTCCAGGCCATCGCCGCTGATTTGATTCTCTCCACGCCGGGGCTCCTCTTGCCCCGAAGGGAGGTAAACGCTGGTGGCATTCCCCTGTGCGGTGATCTTGTCCACCTGCTCCCCGGCCAGATGGAAGGTTATCTTCTGGGCGGTCACCCGATGGCGGCTAAGCTGCTGGCCGGCGGAATCGGCTGCCTGCACGTATATCCCATGGGCCTCGCCCTCCACCTGGATGCCCTTCACTTTATCCTCCTCAAGGAGCAGGACCATCTTGTGACCCTGCAAACTGCTGTAGCCCTCTTTGGCCACGGGATTCTCCTCCAGGACGATTCGATCCTCGAGATCCAGATATACCGCCTGACCACACCGAGCTTCTAGTTCTCCTCGAGTGATGACCACTTGGTCCGTTACCACAGCTCGTCTCTCAATGGAAAAAAGCTCCATGTGACGTCCCCGGATGACTACCGGCTCAGACCCATCCTTGCGCAAGATGACCAAGCGGGGCTGCTGGTCAGCTCGGGCAATTCTCTGGTCCCGCTCATATTCCACGTGTCCTGCGGTGAGCTCCAGATGGGAGTTGGTGTCTGAGACGGTCACCTGGCCATCGGCCAGAGCTTTTCTTTCCTCTTGCAGGTAGGTGAGCCTATCGGCCCACAACATCTGAGCGGTGTCCACCAAACTTACCTGACCCTCGAAGACCACCATCCCCTCATCCTGGTGCCAGGTGGCTCGATCACTCTTAAGCGTCATATTCCCACTGACAAACTCCACATGACCCTCTAAAATGGTGACGACTTTCCCATAGCGCCAATGAGACTCGCCGTGGTCGGCGTGCTTCAGGATGATGGGCTCATCCTGGCCGCAGATCGAGGATGCCCCGAGCAGGATCATAGAAAAGAGTATGATGATGTGATATTTGGTAAACATGATCACTTCATGCCGGAACATACTCCTTGGCTATGGACCAAAATGGTCGCACAAAGAAGTCACCCGGCTTTGTGTTGATGAAAGGTTCCCAACTAGTGACCGGAGAGGAATTCCTCTGTCTGCACAAGTGTGGGGATCCCAACCTGGCCTCCCATCTTCCCGCACTTGATGGCCGCCACCGCACTGGCGAACCTCACGGTGCGCCGAAGTTTCCAATCCCGCAAAAGGCCATAGAGGAAGGCGCCGTGAAAGACGTCGCCCGCGCCCGTGGTATCCACCACCGGAACGGTAAAAGCCCTTTGGCGAAATAGCCCTTCCCGGGATAGGCAAACGGAGCCCTTGTGGCCCAAGGTCACCACCACCACCTTGGGACCAAATCCAAACAGGAACCGGGCTGCCGCCTCTTCGGCTGCGGTCTCGCCAAACTGAAGGGCGAAGCTCTCCGACACCACCAGGTAATCCGTGAGGCCAAGCAATTGCTCCATTTTATCCCGCCGGCTGCCCACATCGAGGACCACCTCCGCCCCGGACTGGCGGGACCACCTGGCAGCCCTCAGGGCAGCTTCCGTCTCCTTCCCGTCGATAAGCAGATAGCGCCCAGAGGCGATAAGATCCTGGGATATCTCCTTGGGCTGCAAATTTCTCAAACCGGTCCTGTCGGCAGAAATAGACCTCAATCCCGAGGACCCGTCTATCCACACAAAGGCTCTGGGAGTTCTGTCACCAGAGCTGACCACCAGACCGTGGGAATCCACCCCCTCCCGTTCCAGGGACTCTTTCACGAACCGACCTCCTTCGTCGTCGCCCACCTTGCCCAAGTAGCTCACTTTGGCTCCCAGCCTGGCCAGGGTCACAAGGGCGGTGGGCACGGGGCCCCCGCCCTGCATGGAGAACTCCGTCAGCTCTGTTTTCTCGTCCAGGTGAGGGTAATGGGGCAGTCGACAAAGATAATCCACGGCGCAGATGCCCAAGCCGACCACATCATATGGGAATTTATGGATTTTTGCCTTCCTCACAGGAAAGTCTCACTCCTTTGTGTCCATGAGGGTGGCGATGTGTCTGTGGGCACATCGAGCCAGCGCGGGAAGCTGGTAACCTCCCTCAAGCGCTGAGACCAAGCGGCCTTGGCAACATTTGCCGGCGATTTGCATGACAATCCGGGTCATCTCTTCATAGGTTTCATCGCTGAGCTGTATAGCCGAGAGAGGATCCTCGCGATGGGCATCGAACCCCGCTGAGACCAGCACGAATTTCGGGCTAAATCGCAGGGCCTCCGGCAGCAGTTGCTCCCTGAAAACCCTCACATAGTCCTCATGGGTGCTGCCAGCGGGCATAGGGGCATTCAGGGTGCTGCCCTCCCCCCGGCCGGTGCCCTTTTCGGCTCGGGAACCCGTGCCGGGATAGTGGGGAAACTGATGGATGCTGAAGTAGAACACCCTTGGGTCGTCCTCAAAGGCATGCTGCGTGCCATTCCCGTGGTGCACATCCCAATCGACGATGAGAACCTTGGAGAGCTTGTGCTTTTGTTGGAGATGTCGGGCGGCTATGGCCACGTTGTTAAAAAGGCAAAAGCCCATGGCGTGAGAACATTCGGCATGATGACCTGGCGGTCGGATGGCACAAAAGGCGTTGTCCAACTTTCCCGCCATCACGGCGTCCACGGCGGTCAGAAGGCCCCCTACGGCCAGCAAAGCCACGCGATAGGATTCAGAGCTCACGGGGGTGTCCCCCGAGTCCAACAATCCCGGCCCGCGCTGGCACACCTCTCTGACATGATCGATATATTCCTGAGCGTGATTCCGCGCCACCGCCTGGAGGGGCGCCGGTTGGGGCTCCAGAGACAAAAGATGATCAAACAGGGAGCTTTCCCGCAAGCGCTCCAGTATCACCTCCAGTCTGGCTGGTCGCTCGGGATGGCCAGGGCCGGTGTCGTGTTTCAGATAATCGGGGTGATAGATCAGACCGGTTTTAAACATGTCAGACCTCCTGGGCGGACATTTCCTCCACCGCCAAATCTCTGGCACCTCTTCTCATGATCACCAGGGCGTAAGCCAGGATGCCCAGGTCGAATGCTGCCACCGAGAGTTCCAATGCCGCGGGGCTCAGGAGGTGTTGATGAAACAGGATGACAGAATAGTTGCCCAGGGAGTGAAGAAGGGTGGCCAGAAGGTAGTAGCGAAGGCTAGACCTTTTCCAAATACCCCAGGCTACGATGCTGCCGACCGCTCCGTGGAACAGGATGGCAAAGGCTCTCTCGAAGATAGCCCAAGGGGAGACGATTCCCAAAGCCAGAGCTTTACCGGTCAGCAGAATGGCCTCCAGAAGCCCAAAACCAATGCCGACGGCCGCCCCCAGAGCCATGGACTTTCGATGATCCAGGGCCGGAGAGGTGAATCTAAGCCTGAAGAAAACCGGCAGGAACTTAAATAGCTCCTGCAGGATCCCGCTGAGGGCCACGGTGCCGATACCCCAGAGCAGAGCCGAGATGCCTTGCTGCATCCTGGGCATAACCGCCCATTTTAGGTATGCCCTCTGTAGGGGAACCTGGAGTCCCAGGGCTACAGGGAAGATGATGCCGCCGACGACCAGAAGCATCCAGAGATCCCAACGCCCCATGCGGCCCGCGCTCAAGATGGCCAGCCAGGCCAGGGCCACAAGCAGGTAGATTAGATAGCCGACCGCTCTATTGAGGAGAGTTCTCAAAAAAAAACCATGCTCCGAGGATTCCGCCGGGGCCATTTCGCCCTCGGGCGACACCAGGGTGACGACCAGGCTTTGCTTCTTATCCTCCAGCCTCACAAGTCTGCCGCTTCGGGTTATCCAGCAAATCTCTCCGATGGGAGCAATCTGGCAGATATAGGCTTGTTCTTGGGAGCCATTTACCTGAACGGTTTCCTCGCCGGTCACCTCCACCAAAATATCCATCTCCATCAGAGCCTGAGGCACGAAGATCTTCTGCGGAATCTCCTGACCCACCTTCAAGGGGAGCAGACCCAGCATGAAACCCCATTGACCAATCATGTTATTATCCACCACGAAGATGTCCGGACTATAGGGCACGCTGTGCTGCGAGGTCCGGCCTCCCTTGGTCACCGCGGCCAGCACCGTGTCCTCGGTGAAGGTGGCCGTCAATTTCTGCTTCTCTTCGTCGAAGGAGACCTCCAGCCCGTAAGACAGAGGCACGCCCTCTGAGCTGAGAGCTAACTCTCCCTCCATCTGCATCCTGGTGGGCTGGCCTACGGCGCTCAAATCCAGGTCCAATTTGAAGTTCAACTCGTAAGTGAGACCCGAATCCGCTTCTGCCTGCACCACAAGCTGGTTCCACTGCCGGCCTACTTGCTGCCCGGCGATTCGAAAGAGATATTCTCTCACCTCACCCCGTGGCCAGACCGCCTCCACGGACGAGATCTCATTCGTAGTGGCCGAGGACACGTGCTCGATGGGGGCTGGCGATTCCTGGCCAAGGGAACTTGACGGAACCAAACAGCCACAGATGGTTGCCACTATTGCGAGACACACCGCCCTTCTCATTTGATCACCTCCTCCCTGTAGATTGGCAATCTTGTTCTATAAAACCTAAAAAACAACAAGTTGTTCGTTCACCACATAGGCATACGACATAGACTGGCTGTTGAAGCCGTAAGCCACATTTCCCTTGCGATCCATGGCGATAAGGCCGCCGGTGCATCCATATTGTGAGGCCTGTTGAATGGCCCGATCCACTGCCATCTGGGCGGGCAGTTTCTCCATGAAGTCCGCCGTTCTGAAGGCCCACATGAGCTTGATGATCTCCTCTCCGTGTCCGGTGGCCAGCACCCCGCCTCGTTCATCGGCGTAGGTGCCGGTTCCGAAGACCGGCGTGTCTCCCACCCGTCCCGGAAGGTGGAGCAGGATACCCCCCGTGGAGGCAGCCACGGCAATCCTGCCCCGCCGATCCATGGCTATGGCGCCCACGGTGTCGCCGTTGTCCTTGTCTATAAAGGAGGCCAACTTGTCAAAATACCGCAGTTTGTGGCCGGATTTGAGCCTTTGAATCAGCTCCGCCCGCTGCTTTTTCCTGTGTTCTGTGATGGGATCGTATGACTCAAATCCCATCCACCGGGCGAACTTGACCGCCTCAGGACCCACCAGGAGCACGTGATCGGTCTGCTCCATCACCTGCCGAGCGACCAGCACGGGATTCTTAACCCTCTCGATGGCCGCTACCGCTCCACAGCTGCGGTCATCGAGCATCACCGCGGCGTCCATCTCGGCGCGCCCATCCAGAGACAATGCGGATCCTGTGCCGCAATTGAATGTGGGATCGTCCTCCATGGTCACCACTGCCTTCACCACGGCGTCCAGAGCCGAATCCCCATCTTGCAGAATGGCATGCCCAACCCTGACCGCTCTGCGAACTCCTGTGCGGTGGCCCTCCTGGTCGGTGATCCGCCCGGCCCCCCCATGAACGATGATACGAATCATAAAATTCCTTTAGAAAAAAGGAAACTCGTTTATCGTTATTGAAGCTGGTATGGAAGCTAGAAACTGGATGATCGAAGCTGGATGACAAACACTTCTAGTTAAGTGCCCAACTAGCCTCCAGTATCCAGCTTCTGGCTTCATTACGAGCTTCAAAACCCCTAACCCAGCCTCGAGCTTCCTTCACTACGCCAATCCAATAATAGCCACTCCAACACAAATAAGCACCGCGGCCAACAACCGGAGTTTCCCCTGCCGCTCCCCGAGGAGCAATATGCCCAATAGCACGCCGATGACCACGCTCACCTGCCGGGCGGAGATGACATAGCTCACCTGGCTCAGGCTCATGGCCAAAAGGACGAGCGCATACGAGGGCAGACCCACAACTCCAAGCACCAAAAGCCGCTTCCTGCTGCGGTACCACTGGATGAAGAGAGCCTTTGCGGTGCATCTTTTGGCCACCTGAAAGGAAAAGAACAGGGCCACGATATCGAAAAATAGAACGGCATAGAGAAAGGGATCAACGACGCTGACCCCCACTTTATCGATCAACGACCCGAAGGAAAGAAATAGGGCACCGGCTAGGGCCAGCCGTGACGATCTCTTGCTCCAGGAACGCAGCACAACCCCAAAGCCCTTCACAGAACCATCATGAAGCTGCAGCAGAAAATTGCCTCCCAGGACTATGGCAATCCCGGCTGCCCCCAGAGCGGTAAATCGCTCTCCCAGAAGCAAAACCGCCCACAGCACTAGAAAGACGGGAGCGGAACGAATCAAGGGATAGACTATGGACAGGTCCCCTTCGTCATATGCTCTGGTTAGACAAATCAAATAGACCACATGGGCCAGGCCCGAGCCCAAAAGACAGACCCAGCCCTTGAGGGGAATGGGCCCCCATCCAGGTCTCAGCGGCAGCCACAACAAGGTGAGAAAGGCTGTGGAAATCACCAGCACCCACCACATGAAGGTCAGTTTGTCCACCGACCTTTTTAGATGGAAATTCCACAGGGCATGCCCGAAAGCCGAGAGCAGGACCAGAGAAAGAGCGAGTCCACTCACCCTATCCTCCCTGGGAACGATTTCTCTGAGACGAGAGCGCCGGTCTCCAGCGACGATTCCAGGCGTCACCCGCTTTGCTCCGGCTCATTTCTCCCCACCGATGACCTGCACCACTTTGTCCACAATATCCTCAATCTCGGCCAGCCGGCCCATGCCCACTTCGCGGCGGGCCAATTTCCCCTCCACGGGACCCACGAAATGGTAACCCAACTCTTTAAGGCGAGCGATCTTCTCCTGGACGATGGGATTCTGGTACATCTGCGCGTGCATGGCAGGTGCAAAGATCACCTGTCCCTGTGCGGCCATGATGGTGGTCGAAAGCATGTCGTCCGCGATGCCCGCCGCCACCTTCCCGATGATGTTGGCCGTCGCTGGAGCTATTACCAAGACGTCGGCCTTCTGACCCAAAGAGATATGCTCGGCCACCTCCCCGGTGGTGGGCGGAAACATGTCCACATAGACCGAATGTCCGGAAAGGGTTTGCAGGGTCAGGGGGGTGATGAATTGTGTGGCGTTGTGGGTCATGACAACCACAACTTGGGCTCCGGCGTCCCTGAGTTTGCTGACCAAGATGGCCGCTTTGTACGCCGCGATGCCGCCGGTGATCCCCACCAGAACGGTCTTGCCTCGAAGCATCTATTTCCCCCCTTTCAGATGAGCGGCGATGAGATCCATGAGGCCGCGGGCGATGTGTTCCTTTCCCCTCAGGGTGGCCTCCACCTTTCCCTGCGGGTTGACGATGATAGCCTGATGCTCTCCTCTCCTGATGGTGTTCAAGTCATTGGCCACCACCAGGTCAGCCCCGCTCTCCTCTGCGCAGCGGCGAGCTGCCAGAATCAAACCCTGCTGGCTAACCCCCGCTTCTAGCTTGAATCCCACCAAATAGATATTGGGATTCCACCTTTTGACCATCTGGATCAGCTTGGGAGTGGGCACCAGTTTAAGGGTCCACTCGTGCTTTCCCGACGGGACCTTATCGGCTTGACTCTTTGCGGGAACGTAGTCTAAAACGGCCATGGCGTGAATGACCACCTGGTGGTTCTGGGTGCTCAGCTCCTGGCTAAAGACCTTCATGACGTCATCGTAGGTGACCACCGGTCGTTCCGTAAAACGATTCTCGCCAGAGGACTCCAGCTCTCCCGGCTGTGGCCGAGCGCTTCCCTCTCCGAAGATAAAGGTCACCTGAGCCCCTCGCCCGAGGGCCTCCTGGGCGAGCAGGCTGCCTAACTGCCCCGTGGATGTGCTGGAGATGTATCGCACGGCATCGATGGGCCCCCGAATGGGCCCGGAGGTGATGAGGAATTTCTTGCCGGTAAAAACTTGGGATTGTTTCGTATCTTTCTTTGTGGCCATAGCTTACTCCCTCGATGTTGTATCTCTTGCTTTGTAGATAACTGGAAGAATCCTTGAATTACGTCCATAATCCGCATTCGTGAGAAATATCTACTCTTCTATTTGTTATTCTGAGGAGCACAACAACATTTGTCATTCTGAGGAGCGCAACAACACTTGTCATTCTGAGGAGCGAAGCGACGAAGAATCTCAGGCAAATGGACTAAAGGAGTCCGCAAGAATCCTTCGCAACCATCAGAACAACAGGCCTGTGATCATCATCAAAACCAATCTCTGGCCAGATCCCTCCACGTTGGATTCATGGACCTCACCAAGGACTTTTTCTTTTCACGCAGCCAACCCTTGATCTGCTTTTCTCTGCGAATGGCCTCTTTCACGTCTCTCGTTTCCTCGTAATAGACCAATTTGGTGACTTCGTACCTGTCTGTGAAGCCTTTAATGAGATGATGCTTGTGTTCATATACTCGGCGCCTCAAATCGTTGGTCACTCCAATATACAATACCTTTGATTTGCTGGCCATGA
The DNA here is from genome assembly GCA_001304015.1 of candidate division Zixibacteria bacterium SM23_81. Lineage (GTDB taxonomy): Bacteria > SM23-81 > SM23-81 > SM23-81 > SM23-81 > SM23-81. The sequence goes on from LJUY01000054.1 coordinate 15,407, forward strand.
TGTAAACATAGTAGAGCTTCATCCCAGCTGGCCTTGGTAAGAATCGGTTATTTTAGCTTCTGATGGAGTATTATTTATTCCGTTTTGAGATAAATACAACTACATACGAATCGCGTCCCTTACATTCGTGCTTCTATAATCCTGTCGCCTGAGATTCTTCGCTTCGCTTTGTTGAAATCCCCTCGCTGAAGTTCCTGTTCCATCGCCGCCCATGAATGCAATTCGGGAAAAGCGCTTCTTCTCGCTCAGAATGACAAAATTGAATTAATTCGCAGCCATGATATCTGCTGCACTAAGATTTCCAGCGATCGCCGGCCAATTGTCATCATTCTAAAGGCACATTGTGAGCCCTGCATGGATTTCATAATGACTGAAGATACAGCAATATCTGCCACTCTGAAGAGCACAAAAACATTTGTCATTCTGAGGAGCATATCAAAACTTGTCATTCTGAGGAGCAAAGCGACGAAGAATCTCAGGCAAATGAAACAACGGAGCCTGGTAGAACCCTTCGCAACCATCAGAACAATAAGCTTGTGAGCATCATCAAAACCACTCTCTAGCCAGATCCCTCCAAGTTGAGAAATACCTTGCCCTATCTGTCATTCCGAGGAGCACAACAACACTTGTCATTCTGAGGAGCGCAGCGACGAAGAATCTCAGGCGAATGGACTAAAGGAGTCCGGAAGAATCCTCTACAGCCATTAGGACAACAGGTTTGTGATTATCATGGAGCGAGGTTCTCCAGACCCACACCATTCCTCGCAACAACACCCATTTTCTACGGCAGAGCAAGGGAGACATATCCCCTTTGATGCTCCCTTAACTCACATTCCTCACCTTCACCTCTCCTCGTAATGACACATGTTCCTTAAGAAAGAGGAAGAGGGCGTGAAAATGTGACCCACGGGCACATTAGGCGGAGTGGATTTCTCCCTCCCCAAGAAAAATTAATCTTTAGATGTCCTGATATCGCCAAGCTTTACCTTTCCCTTACCCAAAACAGCCAGCGCTTCCCGAAATCTCTCGCTCCTGCTTTTCCGAACCCTGACGGTCAGGCTTGTTCTCTGACCATATTCCTCGCTCAGGACCCGAGCATCATATTTGCCCAGAAGCTGCCGAACCTCTTTGGTGAGACCATAGGGGAAGCTCAGGGCGAAATCGTCTGTGAGAAAGGCTGTGATCAACCCAACCTTATCCAAGACCGCCACCGCGCTCTCTTTATACGCCCTAACCAGGCCCCCTGTGCCCAGCTTGGTTCCTCCGAAATAACGACTCACCACCACGACCACGTTGGTCAGGTCGCGACTCTCAATGGCCTCCAGAATAGGCCGCCCAGCGGTGCCGAAAGGCTCTCCGGCGTCGCTGAATCGGAAAATGGCTCCATCCCCGTGGCCCACCCGATAGGCGTAGCAGTTGTGCGTGGCGTCGAAATACTTGCGGGAGATTTCCTCGACGAACCTTTTGGCCTTCTCCTCAGAGTCTATGGGCGCCACCGAGGCGATGAACCGGGAGCCCTTGACCTTGATTTCGTGGCTCCCTCGGCCTTTGGCTGTGTGATATTCATCTGATACGGCCACTTCATACTCTGATGCTGTTGGTGAACCTTTTTTGAATAAAGCTCCCAAAGCTCAGATACTCCTTGGCTCTGAATCTTGTGACCCGGATCAACGCAATAACAGCAGTTTTTTCACAGCTGAGGCATTTGGGGTCTCCAGCTTACTGAAATAAACACCACTGGATACTAAATCCCCCGCACCGTTCTTACCATCCCAAACAACCTGATGTCTCCCATGTGGCACAGAAGCTTTGATTAATGTCCGAACTTTTTCTCCAAGGGTGTTATAAATATTCAGAGTCACAAAACTCTCAGCAGGAAGACTATATTCAATTGTCGTTTGGGCGTTGAATGGGTTGGGATAATTTTGACTCAACCAAAAGTTATCTGGCAATGGTCGGTCACGCTCGTTTTCCTCCACTTCAGTAGGTGAAATTGTAGCGCTGGTCACAAAGAGGTTATACTCCCCGAGGCGATTGTCAATAAAGGCAATATACAGACGTCCAGAATCATCTATCGCTATTCCTCCCACAGCTTGCTTATAGGATTGAGAAATCGAATCCACCGGCGATATCCTCTCTCCAAAACTTGTCCCACCATCCACTGACCGTGCTATAAAGATGTCAGAACTATCAATTCCAACCTGATAAAGCACGAACAGCCCATAGAGTCGATGGTATGCTATCTTTGGCCTAAGGTGGCTCTGCCCAGTTATTTGGTTTACTCTTACTTCCTCTGAAAAACTCACTCCCCCATTAAATGATTTGGCAAGGTAAATATCACGATCCCCCGTCCTATCGTCAGACCAGACCACATAAATAGTATTCAATTCATCCACGGTGATGGCTGGATCCATCACACCATAATGTCCCATTAAGGGCGCCTCAGATACCAGGATTGGTTCAGCGAAGGTAGTGCCTGCATCGGTTGATTGAGAAAAGTAGAGAAGATCCGGTTGGCTGTAATCCGATGAATCAGCCCGAAAAACAACATAAAGTGTGTCACGCCCAACAGCCTTGAAATCAGGAAACCAACCGGATCGAAGACTCGGTGGTTCCACTAATGTTTCGTAGCGCTGAGAATAATCGCCACCATACAAAACAATACAGTGCAGACCTGGCCACACCAGAGAGGGTGTATACACCGTGCCATTTTCATCTATGGCTAATGTCTGTCGTTGTGTCGCGTCCCACCCAGCAAATCCTATAATATGACTCGATTCGAAGTGTAATCCACCATCAAGCGATTGGGAAATGTGAATGAAAGCCTCTTTTATTGATTCCCAGATATAGTACTGCCATACCACCCAGGGATTGTCTTGGGGATCAAAGGCTAACGCGGGACAATCGCGTGTATCTCCCCAATGCTGAAGTGGTGAAGCGCAGACCACCGTCTTCTGCCATGATTGCCCCACGTCGTTTGATTTTGCAAAATTAACAATATCATTGTCAGGAGCCAGACTAATCCATGTCACTCCAACATTACTATCGCTATCTAAGGCAATGTCGGCGTATCTGAGCCCCCATCTTGCTACTGTACTGGTATCCACCAGCACGTCAGGACCAAAGGTCTGTGCTCTTGCCGGAGAAACTGCGATCATATTTAGAAGAATTAAAAATGGCAAAATAAGCGTACTTCTCATTTTACATGAAACCTCAGATATCTATTCTTCTAGATATAAAGAACTCCTGCTCCAATGCGAGTTTTCACTCCCCCACCACCTGCCGATAAAACTCCTCATACTGGGGAACGATGAGCTTCGCATCGAAGGTCTCAAGAACGCGCTGGCGGGCGTTTTCTCCCATCTCTTTTCTCAAATCATCGTCGGTCAAGATCTTCAGGGCACACTGCGACATGGCCTCCACGTCCCCCACAGGGGCCAGATATCCCGTCTGACCGTGAAGGACAACCTCGGGCAGCCCTCCCTTTTGACAGCCGATGACCGGCACGCCGCAGCTCATGGCCTCCAGCGCCCCCAAGCCGAAGCTCTCCCCGTCGGTGGGCAACAGGAACAGGTCGGCCTGGCCCAAAAGCTGCTCCACTCCAACCTGATTCCCTAAAAAATGTACTTCCCCTCCCAGTTTGAGCTCGTCCGCCAGAGCCTCGGCGGAAGCTCGCTCTGGCCCATCCCCGATCATGACCAGCTTGGCGGAAAGGGCTTTGCGCATATTGGCGAAGATGCGCACGATATCCCCAATCCTTTTGACGGGCCGGAAATTGGAGATGTGCATGAGAATTTTTCCATCCCCAAATGAATTTTCTCTCTTGCCCTGAAGGGGACGAAATCGCTGGGTGTCCACGAAATTGTAGATCACTTGGATGGGGCGCGCTACCTGAAACTTCTTGCGCGTCTCCTCTTTGAGATAGCTCGAGACGGCCGTGACCCCATCGCTGGCCTCGGTGGTGAACTTGATAATCCCGTAAAAAGACTGGTCGGCACCCACCAAGGTGATGTCCGTGCCGTGAAGGGTGGTGATCACCTTGGGGGCAGGAGAGACCATCTGCCGAGCCATGAATGCCGCCGTGGCGTGGGGAATGGCGTAGTGGGCATGGAGTAGATCGAGGCCCTCTCGAGAGGCCACCTCCGCCATTTTAGTGG
>LJUY01000013.1 GCA_001304015.1 candidate division Zixibacteria bacterium SM23_81
CGCCCTTCAAGAAACCGGCAATCAATTTCATATCTTCTTGACGCTTCATGTCTCTTTTTCTCGTATCTCTAAATATCTTTTCTTAACGAGTTGTTCATTGGTCAACTAATTCTACTGCCCTCAGCTTTCAACGCCGCTGAACTAACCAAATGTGTGAAATCATTTTAGCGTTCACCGAGGGAATTGTCAACAGAAAATGACATGACTACATCACGGAAACAACAGAGACAAACGAGGCATGCCCAACATAAAACTGGATCGTGGTCAGTCTGCAGGCCAAACAAAGCGTCTTTTTCTTTCATCTCCAATCGCCCACCGCCACAAAAGCACCCCAGGTAAAAGGATGCGTGGATCTGCTCTGTTGGCCCAGCTGCCGTAACTGAGACAGCGAAGCCTCCCGCATGGCAGCTACTGTGGTTGCACCACTCAAACGACGCTCATATAACTCTAACATATAGTCCCGTGTTGGGCGATCTCCTACCGGCCATAAACTCATGATAACTGTGCGAGCACCAGCCAATTGAAACGCTCGCCGTAACCCAAACACACCCTCACCCTTCTTCAACTCCCCCAAACCAGTCTCGCAGGCCGACAAAACAACCCACTCAGTCCCTGTTAAATCCAGGGAACAGATCTCCTCAGCTGTCAAAATCCCATCGTCCATGTTTCGCTCACCGGCACCAGCCCCATGTAAATTCGCCCCCGCCAAGAACAAACCCGCTAGCAACAAAGGATTCTCGCCTATTACTTCATCTTCTGCCCAAAAAGCTTTTGAAACTTTATGCTTACTAGCATCCGCACACTCAGCCTGAAGATAATAGGAATGCGTAGCTAAGTGCATCACCCGTTTCCCTCTCGCTTCGGCTTTCAATCGATCCTCAAGAGCCTCCACGCCCAAATACATACTCACCCTCTCACCTGTTTGCTCAGCAAATAATCTCCCCAACTCCCGCACCTCGCAACCAGAGGCAGGTAATGGCTCGGCTTTTATTTCATCTAATCGATCACAACTCGATCGGGTATTCCTCAGAGTCACTGCCGTGGGAGATAGAATCTCGGCGGACTCAACCACTACCTCACCGGATCGAGCCACTGCTGTCGCATTAAAATCAGGATCGCCAAAGGCCAGAAACCCCTGGCCTGGCCTGTCGTCGGATTGCAACCTGATAATATCACGACCTGAGGAAAGGTACTGAATGGGATAACGCCCAATGAGGTAGCCGCCATCCGGAGTAGGTAGCCCTCCAAAACACACTAGATTAAAAGAGGCATCAGGTGAGACTAATACCATCTCAGCTTCCCCTAATTCTTTCTCTATGGGCACCCAAATTCTCCGATATAGAGCACCGGCCACCTGCCGATACTCCTCTTCCTTAGCTGAACTTGGTAGTTTACCTTGCTCAACAATTTCTTCAAAATGCTGCCGATATGCCATGATTAAAGAGTCAGTTACCGAAGAAGATCCCAGATAAATAAGCGCAGGACCTGTGGCGTTACCCCCTGACAGCACATAAGCCAGATCCCGCTCTTCCGGCCTTGCAGGCATTTCTCCAGGCCGAGCTGGAAAATGACCATACCGCAAGAACTCCACCAACACTGTCCCCTCGGTCAAATACGGGGTCACAGTCAATGCTGTGGCCTGCCTCTCCGCCTGCTCTTCCCGAAAATCTTCGCTCCTTGAGGCCAGTTCCAACTCCCACTTCTCCTTCTCCATTATGGCCGCTTTCAATCTTGGCAAATACGCCTCCAGGTCCTCCTCTCCGGGCCCCCAGGCATAGAGGTTGGCGATCTTCAACCGGGCTGCTTTCAAAGAATCCTTAACAGCAACTATTTCCTGATCAGCAGTTCTTCTACCCAATTGATGACGGGCAGAGATCTCGTCCAACACCTGCCCCTTGGACTGCAAGATAGCGGTGACGACAAAAGAACGAACTGAATCCGGCGCTTGTGAACCGCCCAGTGCATATGCTGCGGAAACCACCAAATCCAATACATCTCGAACCTTCTCGGCATACAATAAAGCCTGTCGCTCCGAAGAGATGGCATATATATTCTCCAATTGACGACGACGAGACAAAAAAGCCTCACAGCACCTGGTCCAGGAGGTGTGTGCATCCCCTTGAAGCAGTGCAAAACGACTCAATCCCTCGATACAGAGGGCTACATCAGGATGTTCCGGACCCAAAGCTTTTTCTCCTATGGTAAGCGCACGCTCCATCAAAGCTTTTGCCTCATGATATTCGCCTTGATCGCTCTGCAACTGGGCTAGACCTGATAATGCGATAGCCACATCCGGGTGTTCTGGACCAAACACTTTATCCCAGATTGACAATGCCCTTTCATAATACTCTTTGGCACCTTCATAATCCCCTTGTTCGTGAAGTAGCTGCGCAAAATTATCAAAACCCAGAGCCATATAAGGGTGCTCTGAGCCCAAGGTCTCCTCGAAAATCTCTAAGGAACTCTTCAAAAGCAGCTTTGAATCTTCATAATTGCCTTGTGCATATGATAAGGCGGCGAGATTGCCAAGGCTGAGAGCCACATCCGGACTATCAGGTCCCATGGCCTCCTCATAAATAGCCAGCGCCCTTTCCCAAAGTGGCTTTGCACTGACATAATCGCCTTGTACGAAAAGTATGCCACCTAAATTTATCAGGCTTTCGGCCACCTCAGGGTGATCCGTTCCTAAAATTTTCTCCCTCATTTCTAATGCTCGTTCTAAAAGCGGTTTCGCCCTCCTATAGTTTCCTTTATCGTAAAAATGAATACCAAGATTTTCAAGAGCCTTGGCCACCATTGGATGTTCGCTACCCCAGACTTTCTCCCTGATGGCCAAAGAGCGCTCATAATACGGTTGTGCGCCAATAAAATCTCCCTGATCGGAGAGAAGGGTGCCGAGGTTGTTCAAACAACCGGCCACATCCAGATGCTCAGGTCCCAACGTTTTCTCCCAGATGGACAACGCTTGTTCAAAACACAGTTTCGCATCCGCATAGTTTCCTTGATCACTCAGGAGAATACCAAGGTTGTTGAGAACTAATGCCACATCCGGATGTTCGACACCCCAGATGTTCTTATAAATTTCTAAAGCTTGTTCATAATAATGCTTCGCACCTGAATAATCTCCTTGGATTTGCAAAGCGTAGCCAACGTTATTTAAGCTGGCAGCAACATCAGGATGTTCAGACCCCAATGTATTTTTTCTTATCGTCAATGCCCGCTCGAAATACACCTTCGCCTCTGCATAATCCCCTTTGTTGAAAAACAAACCGCCAAGAGAGTTGAGGACCTTGGCGACTTGTGGATGTTCCGGACCATACAGCTCTTCTCTGATGGCCAGCGAGCGCTCTAAAAATTGCTCTGCTCCCAAATAGTCACCTTGATCAGAGAGCAAAACGCCAAGGTTGTTTAAGCTGGCTGCCACATCTGGATGTTCTGAACCCAACACCGTTTCCCTAATCGCTAAAGCCCTCTCCAGATGCGACCTAGCACGACCATAATCGCCTTGGATTTTCAAAATATTACCGAGGTTGTTGAGACTCACAGACACATGAGGATGTTCAGGACCGAAAAACTTCTCCCTGATGGTCAGACTTCGTTCACCCAGCAGTATCGCTTCCTCCAGCTTCCGCAACTCCTGAAGCGCTTTCACTCTGCAATCAAGACAACGCGCGCTGAGCGTGTCCTCACCACCATAGATGGAATCCGAAAGAGATAGGGCGGTATTGCAGATAGAATCTGCTAATGCGTACTTACCCACATCACACAACGAATCCCCCACCGTAATCATATGAAGTATTTCAGCACGATGAGCGTCAATTTCACCAGTTTCAGCTAAAACAGAACTCCCCAAGACTCCGTTGGGAATTCCAGAGAAAGGGCCTGCAGTTATAAAGAACAGCACAACGCCCACATAGAGAATAACTGATAGAGATGAAAGAAGAGGATTCTGATCACGCAAGGATCTCATCACCCAGACCTCATTTCTTATCAGCTTGCTAAAAGCAACTACACGACAAGAGATGAATCGAAGTCCCAAAAAAGCAAAAAAGAGTTAGGAGTCAAAAGCTTGGCCAAATAGCATGTGCACCTTTTTATTATCCACGACAATATTACCATCAAATTTCAATTTTTTCAACAACTTTTTTCTTAAAAAGCACATCGTTCACAATATGATCCCAAAGTTGCTTCAATTTAATGCTCCGAAATGTCTAATTTTAACAATTTATGGTGCGATTGCAAACTTTTTAAGTGCCTATAAAAAAAGGTAGAGCCCCTCATCAGAGAGGCTCTACCTTTCATAATTTCCGGCCGCCGGGCGATCAATACTGTCCAGACCGTCCAACTAGTCAAAATTCGCTCGGGCCCATGCTTGAAACGTATCGCTCTCTATTTTTTCTTCAATATCGTCGGGAAGCTGCCACAGGAAATCCAGCCTACTTTTTGCCTCGACGTCATTGATGGTGCAAAGATGGCTCACAATAGGGTTATCTCTGGGTGTTTCCTGATCGAACATGAAGCTGGCACAGATGACGGAATCAGTCTCCAGGGCCACAATTTTCCAGTAGCCAGACGGTACCTGGTGAGGTTCATCTGCTCCGGGTAAAGCTGGAAAGCCTCTCTCATACAAAGGCCCGGTTATCACATAGACCACATGGCCAGCTTCAACAAGCCCTCTGACCTTTTCTTCAAGTCTTTTCCAGGGACCCTGGTTGAGGGCTGACTTCTGCGGCGTGATGTTGGACAGGTAATTGGTCTGGGCCCAAAAATCCGTGCCCTTAAATGAAGCCAATGGTGCCTGATGGCCGCGATCGACGCTCAGATCCTCCCAGGCACCATCGTAGTCATCTGTTTCCAGCGTTTCCGCATCATCGAGCCATGGATCGGCTTTGAAATTGCGCCTGGTGGTCGCATCACCACTCACACTCTTTTCATCGAGACGATAGGCGACCCAATCGGCGAATTTGGTACGGTCATTGGATGACAGGGCGTAGATGTCCCTGATGATGAGATCGTTTGTCGCGTCTGTCCCCATGGGGCAGCCATAGAAGAAGTGCTTGCTGTGAATTTCAGAAGTATTTGTCCCCTGCCCCAAAGCTTGAACCGGAGCTTGAGTCTCCTCTCGAGCACAGGAAAGAGACATGAGAACTGTCGCTGTCAAAGGTAAACCTCTAAGAGAAAGAAAACCGAGGACCCTTCTGTTCATAGCGCTTATCCTCAACCTTTCATGCTGGATATCCTCACAATCCCCATCACCAACCCGGCGAAATCAAAAACCCGAAGTGCGCTCCCTTATCGGGACGCTGAAAAGGATAGGCATAATAGACCTGCCAGACCAGGTAGCCGAACAAATTGAAACGCGCAGCCAGGCCGGCGCTGAAGACGGGAACTCTGTCCGTGGACCGGGTGGCCAATTTCCAGACCGGTTTTTCATACTTCGTCCAGGCGACGCCGCCGTCCAAAAAGGCCACCAGATCCATGGGAATGAAAGGATAGTTGATCAGCCCCAGCTCCTCGTTGCCGAACACGGGCAATCGCAGCTCTACATTCATCACCCCGGCTCGTGAACCCACCAGTCGATCGAACTCGGGGCACTTATTCGGATCTTCGGTCTCGGTGCACTCGGACAGATCAAAGGACTCCAAACTGTAGCCACGTACCCAGGTTTCATACCCCAGCAGCAGAGAGGTCAATTGGGGACTCTCAGAGTCTCCCAGATAACGGCCCTGATGTAGCAGGCGCCAGGCCAGGGTCATGGGGCGCCAGAAATGGTAACGACGGTAATCCGCAAGAAGAGTCAGATACTGGAGAGACCCAAAGGTCGGCTCCACCTGGAAACGGAACCTCCTTCCCTTGATGGGTGAGGTAAATCCAAAAAATGAATAGTCCCCCACATAGGCCAGATTGGCATGAACCAAATTCAGTCCCGATGGGTCGTCTACATCTATTTCCTCCTTTTCAAGAACGATACCGTCGAACGTGGTCAGCAAACGTTCCGCTTCTACATCATAGCTTATTCGGGTGAATCCAAGCCCAAGTTCCGTTCGCCGATTCATGGTAAAGGGGTATTCGGCGAAGAGATTGAGGCGATCGAGATAGACTCTTTGATTTAAGAGCAGTAGCTCCCGCGCTAGGAATTGCTGATTGCCGTCTGTCACGGTGACGACCCCTGAGGCCATGTAGGCCGTTAGGTAAGGGATGTGGCTGGCAGACAGGCCCCAATTGACTCGTTTGCGAAGATTCTGGTAAAGGACCTCTCCGCCCAGATCTTTGATATCGCCACCAGCCTGCAATGCTACCCCCAGCATATGATCGCCCAGCAGATCGCTGAAATAGATGCTGGTGCTGCCGCCAAACTGCGTGCCGAAGCGATCAAAGGACACCCCGATGGTCGACTGTCCCACATATATGGGCTGAAGCTTCGGTTTGTAATCTGAAAGAGAAAGCTCACTGTGGGGCACAAGCCCCGCCTCCGGTTCCATCAAATAGCCCTCGACCACTCCTTGGTGCTCATCAACCACGGGCGGCAGAGACACATTCGCCATGTAGCCGGCGTCATCTGGAGAAAAAAGGATTCCCTCCGCCTGTTCTGGATCCAAGGCGTAGATGTTGTACTCGGCATCCTCAAAGACGCTGAAGACCACGCGACCTGTGTTTTGAGACACGGTCATGGCCGGCGACAGTGCCGTCAGGCCGCTGATGCCCGTGGCGATGTGGGTCACTCGATAAAACTCTTGGGCATCAAGGGAGTAGCGGTACAGATCGCTGAAGCCGTCGGGGTCGGCGACAAAATACAGATCGCGTCCCTGGGAAGAAAACTGGGGATTGATATGCTTGGCACTGTCGGTCATGGAGATAAGCTGTATTTGCTCGGTTTCCAGATTGTAAAGGCCTATTTTCAGCGGCTCAAACACTAACTCGTCGAAATCCGTTCCCCCGCCACGATCGGTGGCAAATGCCAGGATCTTGCCATCTGGCGACCAGGCCGGCTGAATATCCGCATGCCGGTCATTGGTTAATTGTCTTATAGTGTCATTATTCAATTCAAGCAAATAGAGGTCGCTGGTGCCACCCGATGTCCCCGACAGGGCCATGTGATGCCCATCGGGTGACCAGGCCAGATGCGTGATCTCATCCACATTTTGTATTCTGAAGGTTCGCTCTATTTTTCGAGAGGGCACATCGAGTATGGCGATCTCGTTGTTGCCCTTCTCAAGCACGACAAAGGCGAAACGGCGCGAATCCGGAGACCATGAGCCCGCAGAGTTCATGAAACTGAGGGCATCGAAATGGGCATCTGTATCGGAACTGACTAGCTTCTTTGTGATCCGGCCCGTCTGCGCATCGGCCAAATAAAGGTCCAGGCTGAACAGCCCACGCCTGGATAGAAAGACCACCTGCCGGCCATCGGGGCTAATCGCCGGCGCCAGATTCGTGCCTCCCTGCCCGGCGACGATGCGTTCTCCTGCTTCTGAGGGCTTAGTGCGACCGACAAGTTGCGGCCCATATGTCTGACGGGTTACATGCTGCCAATCCTTTGACAGAGAGTCGATGTCCACGCCGATGATATTGGAAAACCCCTGCTGCCAGCCGTCGGCCAGGACAGAATAATACAGCTTGGCCACGGTGGAGTCTCCCCAGGTGCCCGCTAGGTAAGCCCAAATAGCATGTCCGTAGCGATAGGGAAAATACTTTTGATCTCGGGACACCTTCCCAATGGTGGGCAGGTCTTCATGGAGCACGGCATCGCGCATCCACATGGCTGTGAGCGGATCCTTTGGGCCGATGGACAGGTATTCCGCCATTCCCTCGACGAACCACAAGGGCATCTCGTTGGTAACCACAAAGCCCTTTTTCCTCGACTTCATGATGCTGAACTGAAATGCGTGGACCAACTCATGGCCCAGTACGTGATCGTTGTCTTTGTAAATGCCGGCAAATGGAAGAACAATTCGATTCTTCAACCCCTCCGTCACCCCTCTAACCCCTTGAGGTATCAACCCGGAGATGACGTTTGTCTGTTGAAAGTCCGGGTGATCGGCATAGACAACAATGGGCTGAGGTTCCTTGAAGGCGTGCTGGAATACTCGATTGAATCTCTGGTACCACCGCTCCAGCATTCTGGCCGCATCATGAGCAGCCTCCGACTCCGCGGGATAGAAATAGACCTCAAAATGTTCTGTACGGAGGACCTTGAAATCGAAATCCTCATACTGAACCTTATTTCTACCGAAATATTGGCCAGAGGCATTTATGGGCAGGAGAAGCAGGAGCATGCCTATCGCAACCGCTGACCAATGAGGCAAGTTTCTCCAAGACATGCCTTTGAGATGTTTCATCATCCTCACCTTTCCTCAGCGACAGTTGAGCGCAAAAACTTCCTCATTCTCTTTCTTCTGGTCTCATCAGTAAAATATGCTTTCTTGTAAAAAATATCAAGTGCTTTGAATAGCAAATCCCTAACCTATTCCATAAAATTAATAATGACAGAGCTTTAAAGTCGATCTCTAAGGGGCCGCAGTTGCTCCCTCTGGACGAAGTTTCGAGAGGGTGATGTCCTCCAAACCATCACGGTAATCAGGATACTCTAGGATAATTGGCCGGATCACCAACCCCTCTCCCCTGCCGCTAAATTATGCCTTGACTCCTCCGGGTATTTGTATTACCATGCCTCTGGATTCTGGTGCCAGAACCTAAAAATGCGGTCTAAAAGCTATGCGCAAATCCCTTATCTTCGCCCTAATACTCATCGGCGTCACCGCCATGATCGGGCAGGTGGTGCTGATGCGGGAGCTCATCGTCGTCTTCTACGGCAATGAGGCTTCTTTGGGGGCCATATTGGCCGCCTGGATGTTCTGGGTGGCCGTGGGCAGCTGGGGGCTGGGCCGCTTCGCGGATCGGTTCAAGGACAGATTGTCCATCTTGACTTTTTGTCAAATCGGCGTTCTGCTCTTGTTCCCCACCGTTCTGTTTGCGACCAGAAATGTCCGCAGCATTTGGGGCACCTTTCCCGGAGAGATCATCGGATTTGGCCCCATGATGATCTCCTCTTTTATTCTTCTGGCGCCCCTCTGCCTGCTCCTGGGCTTTCTCTTTGCCCTGGGATGCAGAATCTTCTCCAGTTTCTACGGCATCTCCGTGCGGGGCATCGGAAACGTGTATATCTTAGAGGCCATCGGGGCCAGTATGGGAGGCCTGGTCCTCAATTTCCTGCTCATTCAAATTCTGGATCCTTTTCAGATCGCCCTGTCTGTCGGCGGAATCAATCTCCTGGCCGCTCTTATTATCCAATTCTCTCCGACTCAACGGGGAAAGTCCAGAGCCCTCAAGTTTCTGGTGGTGATTCTGCTCGTTGGCGCCACGGGGCTCCTTCTGAGCGGTGAGGCCAGCCAGCTGAACTCCCTCTCCTCAAAGCTTCAGTGGCGCCCCCTTGATTTGATTCACCATGAGAACTCCATCTACGGAAACATCGCCGTGACCGCCATGGGCGACCAGTATAGCTTCTTCCAAAATGGGCTCCTCATGTTCACCACCGGAGATGTCATGGCCGCCGAGGAGGCCGTCCATTTTCCGCTACTTGAGCATCCTGCTCCCCAGCGCGTGCTCCTCATCGGCGGCGGGATCGGCGGCAGCCTCCGGGAAATCCTCAAGCACCCGGTCTCGACCGTGGATTACGTGGAGCTTGATCCCATGATCATCGATGTGGCCCAGATGTTTCTGTCGCCACAGGCCTGGGCCTCCATGAAAGATCCCCGGGTCCGGGTGCAACACCAGGACGGCCGCTTTTTCATCAAGCGCAGCGAGGAGCGGTACGACGTCATCGTTGTTCAACTCCCCGATCCCTACACCGCTCTGCTCAACCGTTTCCATTCCTTAGAGTTTTTCCGTGAAGCCGAAAACATCCTGGCTCCAGAGGGGCTTCTGGCCTTCAGCGTCTCGTCGGCGGAAAATTACATCAGCCCCGAGCTGCAACAGTTCCTGGGCTGCCTGGACCAGACCTTACGGAGGGTTTTCTCTCGCATCGGCGTCATCCCCGGAGAGGTGAACCACTTCCTGGCCACGAACCGGCCCCAGGGCATCTCTCTCCATCCGGATTCTCTGCTGGTCCGACTGCGGGCACGCCGGATCGAGACCCAATTTGTGCGCGAATACTACCTGCCGTCCAGGATGAGCCCGGAGCGAACGGCCTTCCTGGACGAAGCTATCCGGGGTGCGAAAAAGGTGCAGATTAACAGAGACTTTAAACCCATCGGGTACTTCTATGATATGGTGCTGTGGAGCACCCATTTTCAGTCGGCTTTCAGAAATCTCATCCGGGTCTCATCCCGCCTGCACTTCTGGCATCTTGCCCTTACCTTGGCCATCCCGCTGGGCTTGATTCCCATCCTGTGGGGAAGAAAGCCCAGTTTCACGCCCAGATTCCCCGTCCTTGTGGCCATCGCCACCACCGGCTTTTCGGAGATTCTCTTTCAGGTGGTCACGGTGATCGGCTTTCAGGTTCTCTACGGCTACGTGTACTATAAACTCGGTCTGATCTTGACCTCTTTCATGGTGGGCCTGGTCCTGGGCAGCTGGATGATCAACAGGAGGCTGGGCCACCTCAAAGATGACCTGCTCACGTATGTCAAGATTCAGGGAACTGTGTGCATCTATCCCTTGCTGATCTCATTAGTTCTGGTAGGATTGGCCTCTCTTCGGGCTGGTCCCTTCTCCCAGCTGGTTCTGGGGAGCATATTCGCCTTTTTCCCGGTGGTGGCGGGATTCATCGGCGGCTTGCAGTTTCCTCTGGCCAATAAAATCTGCCTAAGAGACAGAGATAAAGTGGGACGGACAGGGGGCTTCATCTACGGCCTGGATCTGCTGGGATCATGCGGGGGAGCTTTCCTGGCCGGCACGCTCCTGATTCCCATCCTGGGCATCTTCCAGACCTGTCTGTGGGTGGCCATGCTCAACGGCTGCGTCTTTATCCTCCTGCTGGTCTCGCTGCTAAGAAGATCAAGACCTCTGCCATAGCCAGCATGGAAGTCCAGTGAACCGCCTGGCTAACAAGTTATTCCATCCTCCTTGTTCACGAAGAACGAAACGGCAGAATCCCCAGCCAGAGGATTTCTGCCGTACGGAGTGTTCTCCCTTTGAACAGATGCCTCTGGAGAACTCAACCAGAGGCCAATTGTACCTTGGCCCAATATTCCAGACGCTCGGGCCTTTGCCCACCCGGCATCCGGCCGCCCCGCATACCACCTCCACGCATCCCACCCGGCGGCATTCCCTGGCCGCCGGGCGGCATGCCTCCGCCCATCTTCTCTCTCATTCGGTTCCTCATCATCTCCCGATCAAACTCAGCCGTCTCAAACCCAACGCCGATGATCTCGCTGGCACCTGCGCCGATGGCGGTGGGATGCTGCGGGCCCCTGATGAGAGGGACTCTCAGCTCGTAGACGAGCTTCCCGCCCGAGTAGTCCAGCCTGACGGCGATTTCCTCTGAACCGTGCGTGAGCATCCTGATGCTCTTGCCCTTCTCAGGTCCCAGGATGACCATCTCTTTGGCCGACTCCTTGACCATCTCCCTGAGCCTCTCGGGATCCGGCGCACTCTCCCTAGGCATGGGCATCTTCTCTGGGCTCATGTCCTCCCCAGAGAATTGCATCTCCAAGGGAAAGTTGATCCCGAAGGTTTTCTTTTTGCCCCCCTTGGGGTCAAACCAGACGGTTAATCCCGAGCCTATCATCTGATGCACTCTCTGGAAATCAATTGATGCCAAACAGATGTACAGATACTCTTGGTCATTTAGCAGCCCGATGGCGACGTTCTTATCCTCGACATAGGTCATGGCGTTTTCCCACTCATCATCGACTCCGTCGATGGTCACTTCACGATCCCGCCACGTGCTGGTGAGCTCTTGGCCTCCACATCCGACCAGAGATGTGGCCAAAGTTGCTATGATTATCCCAAGTTGCGGAAATCGGGTGCGTTCCCATCTCATGGCTCATTTCTCCTTTTCTAGGGACGACGAAAGTGGGGGGGCAACCGAACCTGTGGTCCCCCCCACTCATTATACCGTGTCGTCTGAGAGGTTGGTTTACTTGAGCAAAACCATGCGATGGGTCACCGAATGCAGGCCGGCCTGGATCTTATAGAAATAGACCCCGCTGGCCACCGGCAGTCCGTCGTGGCGACGACCATCCCATGTCACGCTATAGCTTCCAGGCTGCAAATATCCCATGTCGAAGGCACGCACCAGCTGCCCGGAGATGTTGAAGATCTGTATTTGCACCTTTCCGGGCACGCTGATGGAATATTGAATCATCGTCTCGGGATTGGCCGGGTTGGGATAATTCTGGGCTTGGATTGGGGCCTCATCACCCTTTTCCGTGGGTCCAATTCTGCCAGCATCCTCTGGCCCCTCGATGCCGAAATCGGCCAGCATCTCCTTGATGGCGTCGCACATCTCCGATTGGGGAACGCCTGACAGCCACAGATCCAAGGCGGTCGTGCGGGTTGTGGCCCTCTGCTCGTTTGACAGAATGGACAGGTCTGGAAGGTCAACGCCAAGATCCTCCAGCAACGCCCTAACAGCTTCGTGAACCTCCTCGGGGGACGCTCCCTGACGCTGCAGTTCCCGAGTGGTCTCATGTACGGCTTCCCTTTGTTCCTGGTTTAATTCGGGCTTTAAGCATCTGTGGAAATGTCCCAAGGGACCCTTGTCGAAATGATCCCAGCCATGCTCGGGCATCTGAAGGCCATATTCCTCGAACTGCTCAGCAGCGGCGGCGCGAATCTCCTCTCCGGTGGCACCATCTTGCCAAAGTTCGTAGACCACAGCGCGGAGGGTCTTACGCTGCTCGGCAGTCAGCTCAGCCGGCGGCTCGGGGAGCTCGATGCCCCACTGCTGCATCTTCTCCTGCACGGCAGCTCGGGTTTGCTCTCCGGTGGCGTCCCGGTTGCGCATCTCGCGGATCATCTGGTGAATCTCCTCCCTCTGCTCCTGGCTCAACGGAGCCATCAAACCCGTGTGTCGATGGCCGAAACCACCGGCATCACGTGGACCTGCCGGATGCTCGGGTAACTCGACGCCAAACTCTTGGAGCATCTCCCTGACGGCATCGTGTATCTCCCGGCCGGTGGCGCCGTCTTGCCATAACTCTAAGGTTTGGCCTCGAATAGCGGCCCTCTGCCCGTCGGTCAGATCTTCCATAAAATCTCGCCTATCGTGCCGGAAACCGCCCAGCTTGCCTTTCCCACCTGGGCGCTCCGGCAACTCAATGCCCCACTGGGCAAGCAATTCACCGACCGCTTCGTGGATCTCCTCCCGGGAGGCGCCCTGCTCACGCATCTCCGAGATCAGCTCCTGAACAACCCCCCTCTGCTCATCGGTCAGGCTGGAGAGAAAGCCTTTTCCCGGGCCACCACCGCGATGTCCGCCAAAGAGCTGCGCCGACACATGGCTGTGTAATCCCAGCAATAGAGAGCTGCTCAGCAGAAGGGACAAGACCATAAGTGCTAGATGAGAGCGTTTCATAGTTCCTACCTCCTTTTCTCTAAAACATCTTCTTCAGGTTTCTCAATTCATTGTAGAATTGAAGGAACGAGCTGTTGATGAACTCCACCTTGAGTTGATCACCGTTTCCATCGACGTCGAAGGTGAAGAGTGTCTTTGATTTCTTTTGATCTAATTTGATGAGATGATGACCCTTCATCTTCAGGTATGCTGAAAAAGCCAGGTCGTCGGTGGTGATGTGATGGTCTGTAAGTTGATGTGCATCTTTGTTCATCGAGCATCACCTCTCTTTTGAGCTGTTCATTTTGCCTCAAGCTCAGCGTCAGTCTCTCCATAAACGGTGCGCCATAAGGATACCGTTTTTATCTCACTCTCTCGATACATTCGATGAGACAATGGATCTTTTGATTTTATTCCCGCGTGTGACAAAAAACTTTCATGAGGTGGATCACTAGAACATCCAGCTTTTATTCATAATGCAGGGCATCGATGGGATTTAGAGCGGCGGCCTTGCGAGCCGGAAAGAAGCCGAACAGAACCCCCACGGTTCCGGCGAAAAAGAAGGCCAGCAAGACGATACCAGGCTGAATGAGGGCCCGGATCGGCGTGAAGGTGTTCAGCACGAAGGAAGCGCCGAAGGCCATCAAGATGCCGACGAGACCTCCGATCAGGCTGAGGACCACGGCCTCAGTCAGAAACTGCGTCAGGACATCACTGCCGCGCGCGCCGATGGCCAAACGTATGCCGATCTCACGGGTCCGCTCGGTGACGGTGACCATCATGATGTTCATGATGCCGATGCCCCCGACCACCAAGGAGACGGCGGCTACAGCGCCCAACAACAGGGTCATGGTCTGCATGGTCGCGGTGGCCGCCTCGGTGATGTCGGCCTGGTTGCGAATGCTGAAATCGTCTTCCTCGACCGGGTCGAGCCGGTGAGACGATCTCAGAATGGTCCGGACCTCTTCCTGGGCTGCGTCCATGGCCTCCAGAGAAACGGCGCTGAGGTTGATCATGTTGACATAGTTCCTTCCGCCTTTCAGGCGATAGAGAACGGTGGTCGAAGGGGCCAGGATGGTGTCGTCCTCGTCGCGGCCCATGGGATTCTGCCCCTTCTCCGCCAGCACGCCGATAATGGTAAAGGGCGTGTTGACGATGCGGATCTTCTCCCCGGTGGGATCCTGGCCGCCGAACAGCTCATCGGCCACCGTCTGGCCAAGAAGGGCTACCTTTTTTCGCGAGCGGACGTCCGTTTCGGTGAACATCTGGCCGTATTTCAGCGGCCAGTCGCGAATGGACAGGTATTGAGGAGAGACACCCACGATGCTTGTGTTCCAGTTGTTTCCCCCGCCCACGACCTGCCCGGCTGAGCTGACCACGGGCGAGATGCCGTCGATCAGCGTGGCTTGATCCTCAAGGTCTTTCACATCATCGAGGGTCAGACTCTGGCGGCTGCCAGCCCCGCGGTGCACCCCACCCATGCGACTGCCGCCGGGAAAGACGATGATTAGGTTGCTGCCCAGGGCGGTGATCTGCTCCTCGATGCTCTTCTGCGATCCTTCCCCGATGGCCACCATGATGATGACGGCGCTGACCCCGATGATGATCCCCAGCGAGGTCAACAGGCTGCGCAGGCGGTTCTTCGTGATGCTTCGATAAGCCGCCTTGAGAAGATTCCGAATCGGCATCATATGATCTTTTCCTCTTCACTATCGGTCTCACATGTGGACACGTCTGTCTGTTGAGGCGGCGAAGTTACCCGAAGGCCATGACCGGTGAAAAAGGCCGGCTCCCCATCATGCCCCATCATATCTCTGTCTTCACTGTCCTTGTTCTCGAAAGCGACGAGATCCCGTTTGGCATCGCGGCGACCCTCGACAGCCGCATCCTGAATGATGACACCATCGCGCAGCTTGACGACCCGGGCGGCATACGCGGCGATATCGAACTCGTGAGTCACCAAGATGACGGTCATGCCCTGATCGTTGAGATCCTGAAAGACGGTCATGACGTCAATAGAGGTGCGGGTATCCAGATTCCCGGTGGGCTCATCGGCCAGGAGAATGGAGGGCTGGTTGACCAGAGCACGGGCGATGGCCACTCGCTGCCGTTCTCCGCCGGAGAGCTGATTGGGCTCATGATCCAGCCGGTCGCCCAGGCCGACCCGCTCCAGCGCCGCCCTTGATTTCCTCATGGGATCCTTGATGTGCCCCGTCCGGTCATAGAACAGGGGCAGCTCAACATTCTCCAGGGCGGACGTCCGTGGTAACAGGTTGAACACCTGGAACACGAAGCCGATCCTTTGATTGCGGATATCGGCATACTGATTCTTGGTCAGAGAGCTGACGTCCATGCCCTCAAGAGAATAGCGCCCGGAGGTGGGCTCGTCCAGGCAGCCCAGTACGTTCATCAGAGTGGATTTTCCAGATCCCGACGAGCCCATGATGGCCAGCATCTCGCCCTGGTGAACTATCAAACTGACACCTCTCAGGGCGTGAATCTGAACCTGACCCATCTGATACACTTTGGTGACATCTTCCGTTTCGATGATGATGCTCATGACGACCCTCTTCTGTTCCGTATTAACCATATGAGATCAGAATGGTCTTCTGAACGGCATCCCGGATTGAGGCGATGCTTTCGATTCCTCTTTGTCCTCGAGAACGGCGCTAATGACCTGTTGACCCTCGTGGAGTTTGACGTTTCCCCGCCATCCAGCAGATTCACGGCGGGTGACTCCAGCGACATCTGCCGGAGGATCGAGCAACACGATCTCTGTCTGCTGGCCGTCGGTGGCGCCCTTTCGGACGGGCAACATGTTCATCTGACCATGCTCATCAAGAAACCACAGAGCTGCCACATCACTCGGCGAGTCCTCCCCGGAGAACAAGTCCCGCATAATACCCCCTCCCGGGGATCGCTCCCGGGCCGTCCGCTCCCGAGTTTGATTCCTGATCGAATCGGGCATCGACTCGAGACGCCGCTGCATCGTCCGGCGAATTTCCTGCAACATCTCCTGAGTGGGCTGCAGGCGCAGAGCGGCGTTTGACACCAGCAAGACATCCTCCCGCTGCTCGATGATAAAATCAATGGTGGCCGTCATTCCGGGCAACAGCAGGCCATCCGGATTGGGTGCGTCCACGATGACGGTGTAGTTGACGACATTCTGCACGGTGGTCGGCTGCAGCCGAACCTGTTTGACGATCCCGCTGAACATCCGGTCCGGATAGGCCTGAACATCGAAGCGGACCGCTTGACCTTCCCGGATATATCCGATATCGCTCTCATCCACCTGGGCATGGATCTCCATCTGAGATAGATCCTCGGCGATGATGAACAGGACCGGCGCCTGAAGGCTGGCGGCCACCGTCTGCCCCTGTTCGACGGCCCTTTGAATGACGGTCCCGTAAATAGGCGAGCGGATGACGGCGTAGCCCAGATTGGTCTCCGCTCGCCCCAGGGCAACCCTGGCTGACTGGAGGCTGGCCCTGGTGGTCTTCACGCTGATCTCCAGGGGCAAAAACTCCTGCTCTGAGATAAAGCCCTTCTCGAACAGGGGGAGATTGCGCTGGTGATCCGCCACCGCTTGATCGTACAGAGCTTGGGTACGGTTCACCTGGGCCTGGGCATCCAGCACGGCTGCCTTCAGCAGGGATGTGTCCAGCACGGCCAGCACCTGTCCTTTTCGCACCACATCGTTGAAATCGACGTTGAGGACGTCGATGATTCCCGACACCTGGGTACCCACCTCAACGGTGCTCACAGGATTGACGGTTCCCGTGGCAGAAACGGTGTTCTCCAGGTTGCCCCGGGTGATCTCGACGAACTGATAGGCGCCCTCGGTGCCATTCTTGCGAGCCCAGAGGAGCAGAATCATGGCCAGTGCGGCGATGACCGCGCCCAGGGGAATGAGAACTTTTCTCTTCATGGTGTCGTTCCTCCACATCTGACATCGACTCTTAATTAGTGCTCTCTGTGATCACAAAGGAAGCGCAGGACACGCATCCAGTCTGCCAGCGTAATAGTCGAGGGCCACTCGGCTGAGCAATAGACTATAGCTAGACTGAATCCAATCGTTATTGGCGGCCACATACTGAGCCCTGGCAAGCGTGAGCTCTGCCAGTATGGCCGAGCCAACGTCGTATCGTTCCTCGGTCACCTCCAGAGCCTGCCGGGCGAACTCTCGCTGTGTTTCTGCCGCCTCCAGCTGTTTTTGGGACGTCTGATAATCAAACAGCGATTGCTGAACTTCAAAAGTAACCGTTTGCGTTAGGTCTTCCAGGCTCAAACGTTCATTGTCCAATTGGACCCGCGCTCTTTCGATGGCGCTCTTGGTCACAGAACGATCGAAGATCGGTATGGACAGGGACAGGCCGACCCTGGCGTCGGGATTGATGTCCAAGATTTGATCGGAGAAATCCGCATATTCAAATGAGCTATTATAACCTGAACCCACCTCGGCGGAAAGGGAGAGCGTCGGCCAGTAGCCGGAACGAGCTGCCTTGATCTGTTTCTCGACCGCCTCAATAGAGAAGGCCTGAGACCTGATATCTGTGCGATTTTCCAGGGCCATACCCAATTGAACGTCGACATCTCCACTGGCCAGCTCAGAGACAAGATCCTCAATCGGCATCACCTCAACCTCGTAATCCATAGATGGAGACAATCCGATCATTTTAAGTAACTGTAACTTGCTGATATTCAGATATTCCTCTGCCTGCAACACTCTCAGCTCAGCTTGAGAGATCCCCGCTTGTTGCTGCAACAGATCGGCCAGGGAACGATTGCCCACTTTATAAAACTCCTCGATGCGCTCCAGTTGCTGACGTTGCGCGGTGAGGTTTTCGCGCTCACTGGCAAGCAACTCCTCATCCATAAGCACCTGCAGGTAACGGGAGAAGGTCTCGAAAATAACCGAGTCTTTAACACGCAAGAGACTCTCCTCGTTTGCCAATAGCTGCCTCCTAGCGTTCTGCAGGGAGGCAATATTGCCGAATCCGTCAAATATTGTTAGTCGTGTGGATAGACCCAGATTCAAAGAATGACTTTCCCGATTCTGCGTCACATCGGTCATTGGATCATAGTCTCGGGAGTACCCCTGAGAGGCCGAGGCCGAGGCACTCAAGTTGGGAAAGAAAGCGGCTTTGGATTGCCCCAGCGATATTTTACTTGATGCAACCTGATAGGAGGAGCGTTTTAGCTCGATGTTGTTCACCAGGGCGATGTCAATGGCATCCTTCAGGGAGATGAATCGAGACTCCTGAGCCTGGGCGATCTGCACCGCCATGGCGAGAAGGGCGACAGCACAAATGAGGAAAATAAGAAAATACAGACTTGATCTGTCGAGATTGGGGTTCATGTACATGAATCCTTTTTCCGATGGGAATGAATATTGATGGCTGACAGATGTCCAGATTTTCTGTCTCGTCTTCTGGAGAATTAGACAATCCAACCGATGATAATATTCCCTGCGTCTTGAAAAATCCGCCTGGAATCACAACGGGCCACCCTCAGACTAGAGAAAAGCCGCTGAGCCATCCGCGGTCAGAGGCCATCCTTAGAAGGTCATTTCGCTCTTCTATGATGATATCAACCCTCGTCTCTCTCTGGTGGTGGTGGTGGAGGTGGTCCTGGTTCACTGGGAGGCGGCTGATGTCCTGGTTCGCGCCATCTGGAAGGACCAGGCCTTCGTCCCCTCAGATACTTTGGCGGCTTCGGTTGCCTTTCCAGACGCTTTTTCTGCCCGTCCGTGAGGATGGGATCCAGGTCTTTCCTGAGGGAATCTCTCAGAGCCAACATCTCACTCTCGAAATGGGAATGAATCTCTAAAAACTGCTCTGAGTGTTTCATTAGGATCTCGTGCACCGCTTCCCGCTGTGACTCATCAGGGCCGATGAGTTCCTCGATGCGGGTGGTCAAATGCTCGGGATGACGAAGGTTCACGAACCGTCTCACCCGATGACGAAGGACGGCTCCGGTGATCAATGAGCCAATGACCATCCCGATGACGAGCGTGACGACAATGATGATATACGTTTTTGTCTCGATCTTCATAGCAGATCCTCCATAGTGGCATCGAACGGAGACTCCAGTACTTCCACTAGGGTCTCCTGGGACATGCCGAAGGCGCCAGTGATGGAAATATCTCCGCTCTTCACAAAATTGTAAACCAATAAAAGAAGAATAGCCGTGGCAGAGACCACAGCCACCCGACGAAAGGCCAGCTTAAGAGACTCGAAGAACTTTTCCAGGCCATTTTTCGCCTCCGTTGCTGAGGTGATGGCGTGCATCACCCGTTCAGCAAAAAAGGGGCGAAACGATTTGGCTGCGCTAGCAGAGATCTCATTTCGAAGGGCAACGATGCGGTCCTTCTCGTCTCGCAACTCCTTCGACCGCGCCAGCGCCTCATTAAGCTCCTCGTTCTCCTCTGGTGTCAGGGCGTCGTCAAAAAACCGATAGAGCAAATCAATGGCTTTTTTATTCATCGCTCATCTCCATAATATGGTATTAACAGCTCTTTCAACTTTTTCTGCGCCCGCGATAGGCGTGATAGCACAGTACCTAGGGGTACATGCAAAATTTTGGCCGTTTCCTCCGCTGAATAACCATCGATGAGCCTTAACACAACCACAGCGCGGAACTTGCTTTCCAGCTTCCCAATGGCCCGCTGCACGATTTCCTTATCCTCATTTTTTTGACCGTTCGCTTTTGTATCGGGCAACTCATAAATCTCTTCTGGTGATTTCTGATAGAACAACAAGCCCCGACGTCTTCGCCGCTTCAGCTCATTCAAGGACAGGTTGATGGCAATACGAGTGAGATAAGTTGCCAAACTGGACTCTCCTCGAAACTTCTCCATATTCTTGTATAAACGTATGAACGTTTCCTGACCAACATCTTCTGCCTCTGCACAATTGCCCAGCATGCCGATAACCGTCGCGGCCACGCGGGGCTCATGGCGCTTGACGAGTTCCTTGAAGGCTTCCTGATCGCCCTGGCGTGCAGCCGAGACCAATTTAGCGTCGGTCAAATTTTGTTCCGCCAAAATGTCAGATTCCCTCTCTTTTTATTAATTAGACAACCGATTCTCATGATGCATTCCCGTATTCATCGATTTTTTGAATTTTCTCACAAATCCGGAGATGATTTTTGATATGGAAGGTTGTCGCTCACACCATATAGGAGAATCTGATTGTTCACACGTCTCGTCATCCCGGCAAATGCCGGAATCCCCCTCTCTCATGTCATTCCTACGAAGTTTATCCCCACAAAAGTGGGGACTTGTCCCCCAGAAACCTGCCCCCGCGAAAGCGGGGAGCGAGGAGCGCGGAGTGAGAAGCAGGAATCTCCGGATTCAAGAATCCTAACAGATTTTCCTTCAACAGAGACGCCTGCATGCGCAGGCATGACAACTGTCTATATGACGTCGGGTATATCCCAGCGACGAGCCGATTCTTTAACGAGCTCATTGAAAAAGGCCGCCCCTGCAGAGAAAGACGGCCTCCTGAAAATCATCCTGCAGAGAGCAGGTCAGGCGGAGGGGGCACATCTGCGGATAAATCTCTCCAGTATCTCCTCAAGCTCTCTCGTTGACTCATACGTTTCCAGGGTCAACAGCTCAGATGAGTTTCCCGAGATCATGGCCGACAGGGATCCCGATGATCGGTGGCGGAGACAGAGCGCCGGAATGTTTCTCACGTGCAGGGCAAAAGAAATCTCATACCCCACGCCCAAGCTGGGCGCAGAGACCTCTGCGATGATTACATCGGCCTGTTGGAGCCATTGCACATCCCGTCGATAGATGCCCTGGTCGTCCAAGACGGAATCCTGCCCTTCGCCTGATTGAGGCACAAGCTCGGTCAGGGGAACATGGCCCATCTGCTGGATGAGAAGCACGATTTCTCCAAAGAACCGACCATAGGATCGATCCCCGCGTATGGGCCCAGCACAATAGACTTTCATAGTATTATTCTGTGTGATTTAGAATATGTGATGATTAGACCTAATAATTAACGCCCATGATGATCGCCCGTAATACGCAATACGTATTTCGTATTACGTATTTCGCAGATTCCCATTACGCCATACGCATTGGGTAATGCGGTTTCATAACAAGATCCACACGCCACGATATAAGAAATAACCCCCGAACAGCACTAAAAATAGGCCGCAGAATATGAACAGACCCCGGTAGAATCGCCCGGCCACGAATTTATGCCCAAAGGCAATGAGAGCCGCGATGAAACTATACCAGACCAGATCTGAGAGGAAATGGCCGCTGTAAAAAGCCGCTATGCCACTGTAGCCCCGCTGCAATGACAGGGAGATATAGGCCATGCCCACGGTAGCCCACCACAGAAACCAGTAGGGATTTGACAGGCTGGTCAGGATGCCCGCCAGCAAGGGAGACGTGGGCGTAGCCCCGGTCAATTCCGACTCTCCCTCACCCCCACCCTTCCCCGACAACATCCCCCACCCCATCCAGGCCAACACCAGTCCGCCGACAATGCCCAAAACCCCGGTGACTGGATCCAAGACCAGATACTGCCCCAAACCCAGGATGACCCCCACAACCAGGGCCAGCTCCAGGATGGCATGCCCCAGCACGATAAGGGGACCGACGATAAATCCCCGACGAGTGGCATGGCTAATGGTGACGGCCAGCACAGGACCAGGCATAAGGGCTCCGGAGAGTCCAACCAGAAAGGAGGTGAGGAAGATCTGGGGGAGGGTGTCCATGGGATGTCAACTTGGATTACGTGCCACAGCGGATATGCAGCTCGCCGAAGTCTCACAGAATATCCGGGAAGGGCACCGGGGTAAAGGATAAGATGAACAGGATGAGCATGAACACCCCGATGAGCTTCCGCTTCACATCCAGCGGAGTTTGATCATCCCTGGGCGCGGGATGCTTGATCAGGCCCAGCACCAGAATGAGAGCGATGAGAAAAAACCAGGGCCGGAAAAAGTACCAGGCGATGAGCGCGAAAATGCCCAAGGCGATCGAGAAAGCCCACCTGCTTCTCTGGCCCATTAAGGCATACACCACATGCCCCCCATCGAGCTGTCCGATGGGGAGAAGGTTGAGGGCCATGACGTAGAGCCCTATCCAACCCGCAAAAGCCACCGGGTGAAGGAAGATGTCAAAACCCTCGGGAACGATGCCCACGAACACCTTAGCCAGGGCAAGGAAAAGAATAGAATCGCCCAATCTGAAGGTCGGTACGGAGACCTCGGAAAGGGGAAGAACAGAGGAGTGCTTCAGGCCGAGAATGATAGCTGGGATCGTGAAAAAAAATCCGGCCAGAGGGCCGGCCACGGCGATATCGAAGAGGGCTCGACGACTGGTCATCGAGCCACGCATCTTGATAATCGCACCAAGGGTGCCAAAGGGAGGGAGAAAGGGAATGAAGAAAGGAAGGCTGGCGGGAACACCGTATCTTCGGGTCATGAGAAAATGACCCATCTCGTGGGCCAAGAGGATGGTCATCAGGCTGGCGGAATAAATCAGCCCTCCCACCGCAAAAGTGGTCAGAACCGTCAGGACAAAAAGGATCACATTCCGCCAGCGACCCAGACCCTGCCATTTCTTCCAGGCTCTTTCAAGAGGCCCAAACAGGGCACGAAGAATCCGTCTCCGCTCCATATCCTCCGTCTCAGCAACTCCTAAGAAACTCTAGACCCGGACCGTTCACTCGTCAAGAATACCCTCGGTCAGGGAGAGGGCGATGCTGGAGAGCATGACCTCTACTCCTAGCTTGGTGAAATCGCCGGATAGAAGCTCCCTCTTCACATTGGCGTATAGGGAACAAGCCGCTCCTTTCTCGATGACAAGCCCCGAGATCTTGCCCCCGAATTCCCCGACGAAGGTCACCTCCCCCAGATCATCGCTGATGACGTAGCCGGAACAGGCATGCAGTTGAAGGTGGCTGGTGTTGGTATACACCACGACAAGGGTGCCTTTTTCTGGACCCAGGGGGATATTGGGATAGACCTCCAGAATGAGGGCCCGCTGTTCCTCTGGGTTGCTTAACCTCAAGAAGTAGTGGTCCTTTTCCTTGCGAACCTCCTCTGGTTCCAACGCCTTGACGATCTTATCGATATCTTTTGGGGTGATATTGGCCATTTCCTATCTCTGTTGAAAATTGATCTTGCCGATAATCGTTGTGATCCTTTAAAAAAATGCGGGGCTTATTTACGACCGGGTGACTTGTAACTTCTGATTGATTTCCTCTTGCTGCCCGGGAGGTGGTCCCAGTGTTTGCGGCTGCGCTTTCGACGCCGAGGAGGCGCCGGGTTCCCTTGGTCCCTATCTTCCTCATCTCGATCCTGTCGAACATCATCCCGGTCGCGGTGCTCATCCTTCCCTTTGGATTCGATCATAACCACAACTCCTTCCCGCTACATCCACAGATTTCTGTCCAAACTGCGATACTGAATTGCCTCGGCGACGTGTGCTGAACTGATGGACTCTTGCCCCTCCAGATCGGCTATGGTGCGGGAGACCTTCAGGATGCGATCATAGGCCCTGGCTGAAAGTCCAAATTTGGACACCGCCATCTGCAGCAGGTTCGAGGAGCTGGTATCGATGGCGCAGTATCTCCGAATATCCTGAGATGACATCTGAGCATTGCTGTAAATTTTACGGTGCTGAAACCTGGGAAGTTGCAACTTTCGTGCTCGTATAACGCGTTCTCTGATAGCCGATGAGGCGTCTCCTTGTGATAGCCCCGACAGCTCTTTGTAACGCACGGCTGGCACCTCGATGTGAATATCGATACGGTCCAGCAGCGGTCCAGAGATGCGCGACATGTAACGCTGAATCTGCAAAGGTGTGCAGGAACATTCCACCCGCGCATCGGAGTAGTAACCACAGGGACAGGGATTCATGGCCGCAGCCAGCATAAAATTTGCCGGATAGGTCAGAGAGATGTTGGCCCTGGCGATGGTGACCTGACCATCCTCCAATGGTTGCCTCATGACCTCCAGCACATTCTTTTTAAACTCGGGCAGCTCGTCCAGAAAGAGAACCCCTCGATGGGCCAGACTCACCTCCCCGGGCCTGGGATGATGGCCTCCTCCAATAAGCCCAGCATCGCTGATGGTGTGATGAGGCGCTCGGAATGGCCGGATGGCGATGAGGGCTTTCTCCCTGGGCAACAGGCCGGCCACCGAGTGAATTCTGGTGGTCTCCAGGGCTTCATCCAAGGTCATGGGGGGCAGAATGGTGGGAAGGCGCCGAGCCAGCATGGTTTTCCCAGAGCCCGGAGGACCTACCATGATGATGTTATGACCCCCTGCTGCAGCCACCTCAAGGGCTCTCTTAACGTGCTCCTGGCCCTTGACATCGGAGAAATCCGCATCGTAATGTGAACTTTGGGCGAAGAGATCATCTAGGTCAACGGTGAAGGGCTCTGGGCACTTCTGCTCATTGAGCATCTCCACCGTCTCGCCCAGGGATGATACGGGGAAAACCCGCAGGCCCTCGACGATGGCCGCCTCCTGGGCATTGCCGGATGGAACTATTATGCCCCCAACCTGTTGACGGCGCGCCTCGGTGGCCATGGAGAGCACCGCCCGAACGTTCCGCAAGCTCCCATCCAGAGAGAGCTCACCCAACAGCACCATCCGCATCAGCAGCTCCCGACTCACTTGATCGGTGGCGGCTAGGATACCCACCGCTATGGGCAGATCAAAGCCGGCGCCCTCTTTGCGAATGTCGGCCGGGGCTAAGTTGACTGTAATTCGCTTTCGCGGAAACACGAAGCCCGCATTCTTGATGGCTGCGCTGACCCTGTCTTTGCTCTCCTTAACGGCACCGTCGGGAAGTCCTACAGTAGAAAAATATGGAAGACCCCCACTGATGTCAACTTCGACTCTCACCAGATAGGCTTCTATCCCCAGATTGGCGCTGCTTAAAACCTGAGCCAACATGGCAAAACCTCCATGCGGCTCCGCTCGGCTTGCGACCTTCCAGTTTGAATTTCAAAGATCCGTAAATACTATACGAATTATCCCACAATCTGTCAAGCTCTAAATTTCGTCTACAAAATGCCAGTCCTTCATTTCCTCGGTTCAAAGGAGAACTGCAGATTTCGCTCACCTCGCTTGGCGGCAGCGATAGAAAAAAGACGCCGTGAACCTCACCCGGCGTCCGGACAGAGAAGATTTTTCCTGGGAATAGGGAATTAATCTCCCAGCCTGTCCAGCCTTTCCTGAGCCAGAGCTCCCCACTGGTCGCTGAGACCCCGAGAGGCCACGAGCTTTTGATAAAGGCTTCTGGCCTCCTCCATACGACCCAGCTTCTCATAGGACAGGGCAGCATTGTACTCTGCGGTGGCCGCCCATTGAGATTCATGAGGATACAAATAGGCCACGCGCAGATATTCCTGGGCTGCTTTCTCATACTCCCCCGAGTGAAAATACGATTCGCTCAACCAGAATTGCACCTCGGCGCCCAGCTCTGCGTCATTGCTGACATCGATTTGTTCAAACGTGCGCAGGGCTTCCCCTGTCCGATCTGCTTGCAGATAGGCAAAGCCCAGTCTTAGGGACCACTTTTGTCTCTCGGGATGATTCGGAAATTTCCTAAGCAAGTCCTCATAGGCAGCGCTAGCGCCATCCCAATCGTTCATCTTTCCACGACATATACCGGCGTTAAAGAGAGCATCTATCACCAGCGTATCTTCACTAGCCTGATCAGCAACCCGTTCATAGTGTTCGGCAGCTTGATCATAGCGTTCCAGACCATAAAGAGCACTGCCCATCTTGAACAGGGCTTTATCCCCCCACGGGCTCTGGGGATGGTTCTTCATCAAGGATTGAAACCGATCCGCAGCTTCGGTGAATTCGCTCGACTGAAGGGCCATGAGGCCCAAATAGTACTCGGCTTCTCCTGCATACTGGCTGTTTTTATGATGATTTATCACAGCTTGAAAGGATTCGCGTGCCGCACTCTTCTCCCCCTGGCGGCGATACGCCTGGCCTTCCTCCACCAGCAACTTGGCCACCAAATCCACACGTTCCACATGAGCCTTCTCAAACTCCTTTCTCGCTGCCCTAGCTTCCGGAAAATAGGCCAAACGATAGAGACAGATGATCCTTTTGGACTCCAGGTCCGGCCTCCTTGCCTCATCTGTAATTATCTCTAGGGCTCGCTCGTAATGCATCTGGGCTTCCACAAAATTCTCGTTGCTAAAGTGCACCTGGGCAATTTTCTCCAAGGCCTCAACCACCAGATTGCTGGTCGGAAAATCCCGCACCAAGCTTCCGTAGCTGTCCAGGGCTTTATGCGATGCACCGACTGTGAGATAGAGATCGCCCAGGGCAAGCCGTAATCTATCATCCCGGTCCTCGATGGATATGGCATGTTCCAGACTGGACAAGAGATCCTGAGCCTCACGCCGATTCCCCCTCTGGGCTGAATCTCGCGCCAGAAGAACAAGAGCTCGTATCCTCAGAGGGCTCTCGGGATAACGCTCTCCAAACTCCTCCAGTACCCTGGTGGCTCCCTGCGTATCCCCCGCAGCCCACAGAGATTCCGCCCACCGGAGGCATGCTTCCTCGGTGAGGAAATGGTAAGGAAAACTCTTGGCCACGGATTGAAATAGTTGCGCTGCCAGGCGATGCTCTTGACGTTGAGCTTGAATCTGGGCCTGAATGAACAGAACCTGGCTTTGAAGCCCGCTTTGGGGAAATTGTTCCAGAAAACTCTCACACTGATCCAGGACGACAACCTCATTGCCTTGCCTTTGGGCTATGGCAATCCGTTGGAAGGCTGCGGTATCGGCCCAGGGGCTGTGAAAATGTCGACTCAAAACGATGCCGTACACGGAATCGGCCTTGGCCAGAGTCCACTGATCTTGGGCTGCCAATCCCATACAGGCTTGGCCAATCCTCAAATAGGCGGAGGCTTGCCACTGGCTTTCCTGATACGTGTTCACAAAGGAGCTGTACAGATCCAATTGATCCAACCAGAGTTCTTCGCTTTGGGAGGTGCTGTTCCTGAGAAGATCGGCGATGATCCGCAGGGCGCACTGGTCGGCCCAAGCGCTTTGCGGGTAATCTCTGAGCAGCTGACGACAGGCCTCCACCGAGGCATTCTGTGCTTCGGCAGCTTCCCTTTTGTTTCCCTCCAGCCTTAACATCTCAGCTTGGGTCCGATAACATTCCACTAGCTGGAACAGAGCTTGGTCCGCCAGAGGAGACTCGGGATATTTGTGTACATATCTCTTCAAAGTTGCCGCCGCCTTTGGAAAATCCTTGAGATGTCGAAAATAGATCTCCCCTAAACGCAGATCCACATTCTCTTTCTCCACCGAGCCCGAGACAAGCTGATCGTGAATGTTCACCAAAAGCTCCAAGGTCGAACGCTCATCCAAAACCCGGTATGTACTCAGATAGACCACTTTCTCCTGGGCTTCAGGATATAAGGGGCTGAGAGGGTGTTCCTGAACGAAAACCCGGTAGACCTGGAGTGCCTGACCATTTTCCCCGCTGGTCTCGTGACAACGCCCTACGGCAAAATCGGCATCGTCTACGAAGGGGCTTTGGGGATATAAAGAGGATAACGCCTGGTAAACTCGCAAAGCGGCCTGGGGCCTGTTTAGGTCTCGCTCGAGAATTTGTGCCGTGCGAAAGTACAGGGAATCGGCCTGAAGAGATTGAGGATAACGGCGGAGAAATTCGCGGTAGGCGGCCAGGGCTCGTTCCAGCGCGCCCATGTCATAGAGGCTCGTGGCTAGCTCGTTCCAGGACTGGGAATTCCACTCTGCCTCCTCATCTTCTCTGGTTAACTGCTCCAGAACGATCACAGCCGAGTCAGGATCACCCAAAGCCCGCAGGGACCGTGACAGGCCCAGTTTCGCTTCAGGTGCCATTTGGCCCTGAGGGTATAGGGTTAACCATCTCCGGTAAGCGCTCACAGCTCTCTCATGGTCTGCTGCCAGACGTAAAGACTCCGCCTGTCGAAATCCCGCCCACTCTGATAGCTCATCTGCTCCCTCCCGAGAGGCAAGGTTTCTATAGACCTCCGCTGCCTGCGAATACTCTCCACGATCCAGGTGTATGCCGCCCAAGAGAGAGAGGGCACTATCCAAATAGACCGAGCCCTGTCCCTCCCCGATGAGCAGGGAGAGGAGATCCATGGTTCCTTTTTCCTGACCTTGAAGAGCCAAAATTTTGACCTCCCTGAACCTGGCTTTGGCCAGGTCCTCGGGACTGGTGGCCTTTTGAGCGGCTGCCTGATAAGCTGTCCGCGCCTGATCCAATAGACCTAAGTGAAATAAAATTTCTCCACGAGCAATATGGGCCGCATATACTTGGGGGCTCTGGGGAAACCTTTCCACGAAGAAATCGAATTCCTTCAGGGCCCTTCCCATCTCCCCCGCTCTCCGCAGAGCATCTGCCATCCCAAAGAGGGCTTGTGAAACCCAGGGACCATCCGGTTCCGCACGATAACTACGTGAAAAGGCCGAAGCTGCGTCCGAGAAGTGGTCAGAACTTATCAAACAGTTCCCAAGCCGAAACCAGGCCTGAGAGGCAAAACGGCTTTGGGGATATTTGGCCAGAAATTGCCCATAGGCCTCCTTGGCCTGAGTCAAATCCCCCTGGGCAAAAAAGGATTCGCCCACCATAAACTGGGCTTGGGCTACCAGATGACTGGTAGGATTTTCCAGAGTGAAATTGCGATATTGCTCCGCAGCTAACAGATAGAGTCCATCATCATAAAGCTTCTTAGCAAAAGCAAGCTCTGGTGGCGCATCCTGACCCCAGGCAACCGCAACCAACACGCTCAGGAACATCAGAGAGCAGACGAAACCCACTCTCACGCTTTGACCCATTAGCACAATGCTCCCCGAACCTCTTCCCCCCCGCATACCCAAATTTCTCACAGCAATTTTTCTCCTTCAGCGCAGCTTCAAGCAAGGTTCTGTGAGCCAGATGTCCTCTTCAGCAACGAACCCTGTTTCTGCCCTCTCTTTTAGCTCTGTATAGGGCTTTGTCCGCCTTTTCGACTATATTCTCCTTGTCGTCGCCGTCTTCGGGAAAGGTGGATAGGCCCACGCTGACGGTCAAATTGTAAGCGTCCCGATTGGGATTGGAGAACTCTTCCACGTTCTTTCGGATCCGCTCAGCCACTACTAAGGCTTGCTCCTTGCTGCACTCTGGCAGCACGATGGCGAACTCCTCCCCTCCATATCTGGCTACGAAATCCACCTTTCGCACGGAGCTTTCCAAAACTTTGGCCAAGGCAATCAGCAGCTTATCCCCAGCCATATGGCCAAAGGAATCATTATAGTTCTTGAAGTGGTCGATATCCAGAATGATCAGCGAGAAAATGCGGTGATAGCGCTTGGCTCGATCCTCTTCCTGGTTCAACTTCTGCTGCAGATATCGATGATTGTAAACCTGGGTCAAACCATCCCTAATAGCCAGTTCCTCGGTCTGTTTATAGAGCTGGGCGTTTTGAATAGCAATAGCCACATTTCCGGCCAGGGTCGCCAAAAACGTCCGTTCTCGGGATGCGAAACCCCCGGGCACCACGGTGCTCAGGCTCAGCACACCAAGAACTTCACCCCGTGACAAAAGAGGTACGGTGAACTCCCAGAGGGCATTTGCTCCATCCGAAACCTCTTCATCCCGTAAAGAGGATGCCAGAGCGGAACGGGATCGACCTGTCCGGGCGGCCTCTAACACCGTCGGAGAGGGTTCGGCGGGAGACTCCCAGTTCTCTATGCCAGGACTCATGGAGTAACGGGCCTCCAGTTTATCGGTCTCCGGGTTCTTGAGCCATACCACCCCCGAAATGAAATTAATAACTCCACCGATGAGCCCCAGAACCTCTCGGGTCAGCTGTTCCTGATCGAGAATAGTGCTAAAGCGTTTGCTGACTTCTCGAACGATAGACAGATTGCGGCTCACAACGGTGCTTCTGGCCCACAGCTCCAAAGCCAGGACAAAGGTTGCCACCGGGATCAAGAAGAGCAACGTCCCATCGGGGCCATAGGGAAAGTAGATGTAGAAGATGCAGATACTGGTGGGCACGAATATCAGGAAGGCCAGTGGCTTCAGGAAAAATGAGCTCACCATAGCTCGCAGCGAAATTCTCCGGTTCCATAAAACGGGCAGAGCCTCGAGGACAAGGCCGATGACCAAATAGGTCACCACGCTTAGAACAATCGCGGTCCAGGTGAGGTTCACTACCCCCCATCTTCCACCCAGAGCAGCAAAGACGAATCCCGCTCCCATAGCCGCCAAGATGAACCGGCCCATCTGAAACATGGCCACTGAGATGGATCTTTTACGCAGCAAGAGATGACGAACAAAGGCTCCAACACCCGAACCCACAGCGGCTACGCCAGGTCCGAAGAGCAGCAAATTGGCATAAGTGATGATGAAGTGGAAGGAGATGCGCCGGTTTCTGGCAAAGGAAACCGTATGGAGGGTAGCCAGGATGTTAACGACAACGAACAGGGAGGCGGCCTTTGCGGTGGAGAAGTTCAGTTTCAGGAGGGACAACTCCATCAGCACCATGCCAGTCCCGAAACAGAGGATTCGATAAAGTGTGCTGGCCCACCATCTCCAATTTCTCCACCCCCCCGCTACCTCGGACAGTGATTCCAAACTGGGGTCACCTCGGTGGCCCAATTCCTTGGCCAACTTATCCAGAATGGACTCCACTGGCACTCCTTTTCTTAAAATAAGTCCGAAGAGATCAGAATGCTTCAGTCGCTGAAAGGAGCATGTCGGGATCGATAAGAACAATACAGGGATTGCAAAGAGAGGCAGAGAGGAGACTCATCCGGACCACCTCAGGCCATCAATTTGACCAAGACGGCCTTCTGAATATGCATTCTGTTCTCGGCTTGGTCGAAGATCACAGAATGCGGCCCGTCCATGACCTGATCGGTGATTTCCTGACCGCGATGGGCAGGAAGACAGTGCATGACCTTTACCTGGTCGCTGGCATGGGCGAGCAGGGCTTCGTTAACCTGATAACCGGTAAAGTAGTGTGCCCGTTTCTCAGCATCGGCCTCTTGGCCCATGCTGGTCCACACATCCGTGTAGATAACCTCCGCCTGGTGCACAGCCTCTTGAGGGTCGTTGGTTAGGAGCACAGAGCTTATCCCTGCAGAACGCGCCTTCTCGAGGATCTGCTCGTCGGGCTGATATCTTGGGGGGGTGGCAATTCTGAGATCCAGTGGTATTCGGGATGCGGCGTTGAGCCAGGAATTGGCCACGTTGTTCCCATCGCCTACGTAAGCCACCTTGGTCCCATCCAAATTTCCACGCCATTCTAGGATGGTTAGCAGATCGCCCAACACCTGACAGGGATGGAGCAAATCGGTCAGGCCGTTGATCACCGGAACAGAAGCATATTGAGCTAGCTCTACCACGAGCTCGTGACCGAACAGTCGAGCCATAATCCCATCCACATACCTGGCCATAACTCGGGCCACGTCAGCGACAGACTCCCTTTGGCCCAATTGGATATCCTCTGGCGATAAATACACGGTCTGGCCACCTAACTGATACATCCCCACCTGAAAGGATACTCGTGTACGATTCGATGGCTTCTGAAAAATCATGGCCAGGGTCTTTCCCGCCAACGGAATGTGAACCTTACCGCTCTTGGTTTTATCTTTCATCTCCAAGGCTGAGTGCAAGAGATGACCAATTTCTTCGGCCCCAAAATCGGTGATAGCTAGCAAATCTTTCTTCATCGTCTCTTCCTGTGATGTTCTTTATCTCAAGCGGGAAATCCATCCGCGGGAATGCTACAGGATATAGCGACTTAAATCCTCGTTCTCGACAATATCCTGAAGGGTCTTTTTAACAGTCTCTGCGGTGATCTTCACCTGCGTCTTTTTGGCATCGGGCACCTCAAAGAGAACGGATTCCAAGAGCGTGGTCATCACGGTATGAAGTCTTCGAGCCCCGATGTTCTCGCCTCTCGAATTCACCAAACTGGCAGTGCTGGCTATCTCCTTGATAGCCCCAATGGTGAAAGAAATTTTGACACCCTCTGTGGCCAGCAAGGCCGTGTACTGGGTAATCAAAGCATTTTTCGGCTCAGTGAGAATTCTGATGAAATCCTCAACGGTCAAGCTGTCCAGTTCCACCCGAATGGGAAAACGACCCTGGAGCTCGGGAATGAGATCGGAGGGCTTAGACATATGAAAGGCACCAGCAGCGATGAACAGCACGTGATCACTCCTGACCATTCCGTACTTGGTGGGCACACTCGTTCCCTCCACGATGGGTAGTATGTCCCTCTGGACTCCCTCCCTGGACACATCCGGACCCACTTTTGAACGCTGGCCAGCAATCTTGTCGATCTCATCTAGAAAGACGATCCCAGAGTTCTCCACCCGGTCTCTGGCTTCTCGGGTGACCTCTTCCATGTCCACAAGTTTTTGGGCTTCCTGTTGGGCCAAGATTCTTCTCGCCTCAGCCACTGTTACTTTACGACGTTTGCTCCGTTTGGGCATGAGTCCCCCGAACATCTCCTGAAAGTTGATCCCCAATTCCTCCATGCCCATGGGCGAGAAAATCTCCACGACGGGATATCGCCCCTCGCTCACCTCCAACTCCACCAGACGATTTTCCAAACTCCCGGCTCTCAGCCGCGCTCGTAATTTTTGTCGAGTTCGTTGGTGTTGTTCCTCCATCTCTTCCCCAACCTCTCCTTCGCGGCGCTTTTTGGCTGGCGGAAGGGGCAAAAGAAGATCCAACACCCGTTCCTCGGTCAACTCAGCCGCTTTTTCTTGCACCGCTTCCGTCTTTTCCTTTTTGACCATGTTCACCGCCAGATCGGTCAACTCCCGAATCATGGACTCCACATCTCGCCCCACGTACCCCACCTCGGTATATCGAGAGGCCTCCACCTTGATAAAGGGAGCATTGGCCAGGTGGGCCAATCGTCGGGCGATCTCTGTTTTGCCAACCCCCGTGGGCCCAATCATGATGATGTTATTGGGCATAATTTCATCGCGTAGGGGCTCCTGAACTTGCTGGCGGCGCCACCGGTTTCGCAAAGCGATGGCCACTGCTTTCTTGGCCTTGTCCTGGCCAACCACATACTTATCCAGGGCGGCCACAATCTGCTTGGGAGTTAACTGATCCATTGAAACCTACCTTATCTCCTCTCACAGCTCCTCGATGAGAATCTTTTCGTTAGTATAAACACTGATGGAGGCCGCGATTTTCATAGCTTCCTGAACCACAGACCGGGCGTCCAGGTCAGAATGTTTCAATAGGGCTCGGGCAGCAGCGAGAGCATATGGTCCGCCAGAGCCGATGGCCACGATCCCGTCGTCAGGTTCAATCACCTCGCCGGTTCCGGAGATAATCAAGCCATGTTTCCGATCCATCACGGCCAGAAGGGCCTCTAACCGACGTAGATATTTATCTGTGCGCCAATCTTTGGCCAGCTGGACAGCAGCCTTGGGCAGATTTCCAGAGAATTGCTCCAGCTTGGCCTCGAAACGCTCGAACAGGGTCAGGGCGTCGGCTGCTGCGCCCGCGAAACCAGCTAGTATGCTGTCCTGGTATAATCTTCGAAGTTTATTGGCATTGTGCTTCATCACCGTGTCGTGAAGAGTCACCTGTCCATCTCCACCAAGGGCCACACGCCCTTTACGCCGGACCCCGATGATTGTGGTTGCTGTGAACATCAAACGCTCCTTATGGTAAATCGGAATGTTCGTGATTGGATTTATGACGCAGCAAAATCTGCTCTCCTGCCATCGGAGACACCCCACAGGATGAACAGGCCGATGGCCGCGAGAATCGCCAAAGAACCCACCGCGAAGCGATATTTCAAGACATGAAAAGTTCCCAAGAGCTTCACCACCAAGCCCCAGATGAGAGGGCCGAAGATGGCGGCCGTCTTTCCGGAGAAAGCGTAGAGCCCGAAAAATTCGCCTAGCATCTCCCGGGGAACAAGAGTGACCAACAAGGGCCGTGCTGAGGTCCACGTAGAGCCCATAAAAATACCCACCAGGGATCCCGCACACCAAAAGACCCACCGATCCCCCGTGAAGATAACCAAACAAAGAGACACAATCCAACCTATTAACACGCCTTTCAGCGTCTTACTGGCGCCGAAACGGTCGACGACAAAGCCGCATATGAAAGAGCCGATGATGGCTGAAGTCGTGGAGACCATGAAAAAAACTATGACTACGTTATCGGTGAAGCTCATCACTTTGACCGCGTAAACGGCCATGAATGCGATGACGGCGCTGATAGCATTTTCGTAAAAGAACTTAGCTACCAGAAAACGCAACACCGTCGGGTATTGAACACTGCGGCCGAGGGCTTTCCATATACGGTTTAAGCTCTCATTAAATTTCAGTTTCGCGGGCGCAGCGCCCCCGGTCGTCCGATCGCGAAGGAACAAAAAGGTGGGCAGGGAACAGACCAGAAAGAGCAATCCCGTGGGCACAAAGGTGGCGCCCCGTCCGCCCCCCGATATGAAGGGAATCTCGAGACCGAAAATGCTTCCCTCGTTAAAGGGCATCACCAGAACCATTCCGACAATAGCGCCCATATAACCCAGGGCCACCCCGTAGCCGGATATCTTCCCCATGGTTCTGGGAGTGCTGACCTCAGGGAGCAGTGCGTTGTAGAAGACCAAACCACCCTGATAGCAGTAATTAGCCACCACAAAGAAAAAGAGAGCGCAGAGGACCTTAGCCTCAATGGACAAACCGCTCTGCCCCACCAGGCCAATGAGGGCAGTGAAGAGGACGCAGGCAAGGGTGAGGGCGATGAGAAAGGGCATTCGGCGACGGAGGTGATCCGAAACCGTCCCCAAAAAGGGCATGGAGATGGCCACCAATCCCATGGAAATAAAATGAGCCCAGCTGACCCAGATGTCCTCCCAGCCGTGGTTGACGGTTATCCACAGCGGGAAGTACAGACTGACCACGTTCATGGAGAAAATGGTGTTGGCGAAGTCGTAAAAGACCCACGAGAACACCTCTGGGCGATTCTTGGGTCGAGACTCAGCGTTCTCCATGGCGATGCACCATCATCTCGAGAGGCTCCAATGGTCAGTGGCTCCTCTAGTGAGTGAATAGAAACAATCCCACCAAGATGCCCAGCCCATCGGCAGCCAGGTCTTTATAGCTGCAGGTGGGTGGAGTTTTTCTCTTGTCGGTCACCTCCTTAATCACGCACCCCAGGGCGGTGAGACTGACCGCCATTATCCTGGAATCCTCGGCTTCGCACAGCCAGCGATCGTGCAGAAGATGAAAGCCGACCCCCACCATACCAGCACTGACGACCAGGTGAAGCCTTTTGTCCCTTGTCCACCAACTGTCCGTGGTCAGACCGGGCGAGTTTCCTTTCTGTAATTCGGATTTGAGAGACAGGGAATCGAGGCGGGGATCGCCATATGCTGGGGACCTTGCCAGGGAGGTCAACCACAACAATAGAAGACCCCCCCAGATGATTTCCTTTAAAGGAGCCCGGATGTGCAGCACTTTTGCACCACCTAGAGCCCTAAATCCTGGTCGACGGTCTGCATGGCCTCCAGTGCAAGTTGGACAAAAGAGGCTAGGCTCAGACCCAAGCTCTCACAAGACTTTATCTGTTCTCTGTTGGCACCAGCAGCGAATCTCTTCTCCTTGAAACGATTGAGCACGAATTGGACGTCCACCTCTTTCAGTTTTTTGCCGGGATGCATCAAAGTGGCAGCCACGATCAAGCCCGTCAGTGGGTCCACGGCGTAAAGCGCCTTGTCCAGTCTTGTCTTAGCCTCTCGATGGCCGGGATGAGCCTTAATGGCATCGATAATGCCTTCCTCGATGCCCAAACCTTCAAGGATCTCGGCGGTTACCAGTCCATGGCGAGGGAAATCATTCACCGTCTGGTCATAGTCCAGATCGTGAAGCAGGCCAGTCAGCCCCCAGAGCTCTTCGTCCTCTCCGAAATGCTGGGCTAATTTTCGCATCACTGCCTCGGTGGCCAACATATGCTTCACCAGATTTTTATTCTTGACATGGGAACGCACCAAATTCAATGCCTCAAAGCGATCCATGTTTTCACTCCAGTGAAAGTAGCAAAAAACTATATAAAAAGGTAGTCACCCTGAAGGCAAACTACCCCCCATAAACCTCATTTCAGGAAACCTCAATCTTTACTGCTCTTCATCAACATCTTGGAATATCTGCCTAAATTCTCCAATACTTTGCCTGCACCCATCACGACGCAGGTGAGAGGATCGTCGACGATGTTGACAGGAAGATTGATTTCCTGACGCAGCCTCGTGTCCAGCCCCCTGAGCAACGAGCCGCCTCCAGTCATGACAATCCCTCGGTCCAGGATATCGGCAGCAAGTTCAGGAGGTGTTCTCTCCAGGGCCTGTTTCACGGCCTCGACGACGGCGTTGGTGGCCTCGTTAAGAGCCTCGCGAATCTCCACGGAGCTGATTTTGAGAGTTCTAGGAATGCCGGCTACTAGGTCGCGGCCCTTTACCTCCATCTCTATTTCCTGCTCCAGAGGATAGCCCGATCCTATTTTGATCTTGAGAGCTTCCGCCGTCTGGTCGCCCACCAGGAGGTTATAGTTCTTCTTCAGGTGTTGGACAATGGCCGCATCCATCTCATCTCCACCCACCCGGATGGAGGTGTTGTTGACAATTCCCGAGAGGGCGATCACCGCGATCTCCGAGGTTCCACCACCCACATCGATAACCATGTTGCCCGAGGGCTCCTCCACGGGCAACCCTATCCCTATAGCTGCAGCCATGGGTTCGGCGATGAGAAAGACCTCTCGGGCCCCGGCATGCTCAGCAGAGTCGCGTACGGCTCTCTTCTCCACCTCGGTGATGCCCGACGGCACGCAGATGACCACCCGGGGTCGCACTAAAAAGCGGTATTTGAGAACCCGTTTGATGAACTCCCGGAGCATCTCCTCGGTGACCTCAAAATCGGCGATCACTCCGTCCTTCATGGGTCGGATGGCCACGATGTCCTTAGGCGTCCTCCCCAACATCTGTTTGGCCGCATTGCCGATGGCCAGAACCCGACGAGTTGACCGATCCAGCGCCACTACGGAGGGCTCATTTTCCACAATGCCCCGGCCCCTCACATATACCAAGGTGTTAGCCGTGCCTAAATCTATGCCGATATCGTTGGACAAAAAGCCAAACCACGGCATTCAAACCTCCTTTTCCCTCTAAATTCCTCTGCACGAGAATCAATTCCTAACGCGCTCTCATTAGACGAAACCAAGTTAACACAAATGCCCTTCGGAGTCAATGATTTTTTGCAAAAAAGATCGGCAAAACCGGCCTCGATCAGCTGGGCCTGAGCAAGGACCAAATCAACCGTTCTTCTTTGAATCTAGACGAGCCTCTAAGGCCAGCCCCGGAATCAATTCGTTGGCCATCATATCCTCAAAAGATTCCCTTTTCCTGATTACAGCATATCGATGACCAAAAACAAGAACCTCTGCAGCCCTGGGGCGACCATTATAGTTGGAGGACATGGAGGCGCTATACGCCCCCGTCTTCATAACGGCCAGCATATCACCCGCAGCGGGTCGAACCATCTCTCTATCCCTGGCAAGAAAATCGGCCGTTTCACAGACCGGTCCAACAACATCGGCCACGATCGAGGGAGCTGTTTTCTCCCGAAGGGGCAGAATCTGATGCATGGCTCCATAGAGACTGGGTCGCACGAGATCGTTCATGCCAGCATCCACCACGATGAAGTTCTTAGTGGAGGCTTTCTTCAGATATAGAACCCTGGTTACCAGGGCACCCGCGGGCCCCATCAAGGCGCGTCCTGGCTCGATAATCACCGAGTAATCCAACCTCTGCAACTCATCCTTCACAACTGCCAGCCACTGCTCAGGGCTCGGCGCCACTTCTTTATTATAGGAGATGCCCAAACCTCCACCTATGTCCAGGTCACGAATCATGATTCCCTTACGGCGAAGCTCTTCCATAAGCGGGATAATTTTTTTCAGCGCCTCTACATAGGGCGCCGTGGACAAGATCTGTGAGCCCAAGTGAAAGTGCAGCCCCGTCACCTGGA
Organism: candidate division Zixibacteria bacterium SM23_81; assembly: GCA_001304015.1. Lineage (GTDB taxonomy): Bacteria > SM23-81 > SM23-81 > SM23-81 > SM23-81 > SM23-81. Next base: position 38,551 of record LJUY01000013.1, read on the forward strand.
TTCCAGGCAAGGTGGAAGCTCTCTGGTAAGCAGAGACGGCCTCCGCCAGGTCCAGACCAAACTTGCTATCCCCCCTGCCAGTGGCCACATACGGATGGGTGTCTGCCCTTACATCGGGGTTCAGTCTGAGGGCAACCCTGGCCTGGCGTTGCAGCTTCTGGGCCGTGCTATTCACCAGCTCCAGCTCGGGCACCGACTCTACATTCAGCTGACGGATATCAGCATCTATGGCCCAGCGGATTTCCTCCTCGGTCTTGCCCACGCCGGCGAAGACAATGTGGCTCGGCGGAAATCCTGCCTTCAGCGCCCGATATAGCTCACCTCCAGAGACCACATCAGCCCCACAACCCAGGGAGACCAGGATCTTCAGGAGGGCTAAATTGCCGTTGGCCTTGAGAGCGTAGCAAATGATTCCTGGCAATGGCTTCAGGGCCCTTCGGAACTGAACGAAGGTCTCTATGAGCAGACGACCACTATAGACAAAATACGGGGTGCCCACCTCTGCGGCTACGGAGACCAAGTCTACCTCATCGCAGAATAGGCTTCCCTCTCGATAGGCAAAAGCCGTCATATAATTCCCCCTCTATGAGCTCCTGGAGAGCAAAAAATGGCCTGCTCTCTTAGCGTTCCAACACGACATCCACCCCACCAGTCTCCCACCGAGAACGTATCATCACCGTATCCTGGCTGACCCAGAAAGGCTCCGCCGGGATGAAGGGAATAGGTCGCCCCCAGCTAAAGTTGCTATTCCCGTCCAAATCGAGAAACGCACTTATCAGATAGCGCCCAGGGAGAAGGCTCTCAAAGCGATACTCTCCAGTTTGCGAGAACACCTGTCTTTCACGGCCACCCTTCTCTAACGCATAGGCCTGAAGGAAGACCCTTCCTGAGTCGGGAAGCCCCAGTCGCGTGACCTTGCCCGAAAGAGAACCTAACTTCTCGGCCTCCACGGTCTCAAACCAGGTCTCCGGGACGCCTTCTGCCATAGCATTTCCGGCCAAATCCCTTAAACCTAAAGCGCTTAGAGAAATGCTATAGACGCTTCCAGCTCCCAGACCTTGGTCAGGGTAAAATGTCAGCTTGGCCCCATGAGCCCATTGAAATTGGCCCACCAGGGGCACACGGGCACTGTCCAACACAACAATTGAGGTCTCCGCTGAGATGGGCTCTATGGCCTCATCGAAACATAGGGAAATGGGCGCATCCCGAAAAATCCCCTGAGCGGAGTCCGGGGGCCAAAGCTCCACCAGCCTGGGTCCTATAGTGTCCGGTAGATCACTGCCCCAAAACTCATGGTGGTGGCTCGGAAGGGTCAGCTGGTTGCCAAACAGGTCCTGCAATCCCCTAAGGGAGAGCTGATACCGTTTGCCCTCTTTTTGAGGCACCGTATTCAGGATGATTCGGTCTTGTGATCCGCATTCCAGGCTCACCGCCCTGATATCCAGGGAAATAGATGTGTCCTCTGCTGAGAATAGATGATATGACTCCGGGACGACAGCGCTGACACTGTCCAAGGCTTCATCGAAATACAGAATCACTTTGTCCCCCCTGGAAACTTCCAAAGTTTTCAATGAGGGGCCTACGGTGTCCAGATGGGCTAGGCGCAGGGATAGCTTCTGGCCCGAAGATACGGCCTGGGACAAAAGCACATCACGGCTGGGAACAGCCAGAAGCTCGGTATCGGCATCGAATTTTCTATCGCCGTTGAGATCTTCCACAGCGAAGCACCGATACCGACCTTCACCGAGGTTATCGAAGCGGAACTGACCCATGGCATCTGTTTGCGTGACGTAATCGGGCGGCTGCACGGCCAGGTCTGTGTGCACATCTCCACTCAGTTGGTAGGCCCAAAGATCAACGCCCATTCGGAGAAAAATATCCTGATACACCTGACCGGAAACAGACCCCTGATCAATTCTCTCTCCAGTGGAAAAGGCGAAGGAATATGATTTCAATAAATTATTTTTTCTTAGGTCTTTACAAGTAACACCTAAAGTAATTACATAGGTTCTATCCTCCTGAAGACCCTCCGGTAGTGTCACCTTGAGCGTTCTGCCTTTCCACTTTGTATCTGGGCTTTCTCTGGGGCGAGGAGAAATAAACAGCGCATCAACAACGGAAGACCGGTCCATGGCCTCACTGAAGGTGACGGTAATTTCCTGGTCTAAAGATACATGCGTGAGGTTGGCTTGGGGGGTGTGATCCACGACTTCCGGTGGAATCCGATCGACTGGCCCACCAGGCGGAGGTCCCTTATGGGCACACTGAAGGACTAACAGCAGCCAAAGAAGAGGTGGGAGGAACTTTTTGATCTTCTTATGGTTCATATTGATCCAGCTTGTCCTTGATCTTCTCATCGTAAGGATTAAGCTCCAGAGCGCTTTGCCACTTCTGGATGGCTTCTGCCAACCTCCCCTGCTGAAGGTATACATCCCCCAGATGATCGAACATGACCGCTTCATCTCCCGATCCGAGAATGGCTTTGGCGAGGTACTCCTCGGCCAGAAGAAGTTTCCCCTGACGAAAGTACACCCAGCCCATGCTATCCAGATAGATGGCACTTTCGGGCTCAATCTCCAGGGCTCTCTCGATAAACTCTCGAGCTGCCTCCAAACGCACCCCGCGATCTGCTAACATATACCCTAGATAGTTAAGAGCCCAGTGATCACCGGGATCAAGGGCCACAATGTGCTGGAAAAGGTCCACCGCCCTGTCGAAAAAGCCAGCCCGCTCATAGCTGGTAGCCAAGTCCCTGATAACATTGCTGCTATCGGGAGCCAGAGAAAGTGCCTGCTTCAAAGCGCTGACCGCCTCCAAATACTTGAATTGGCGCATATAACTGACTCCCAATAGATGATAGAGGCCTGACTCCCCGGGCATGGAGAGCACAGCTTGTTGCAGAAGGCTTTCTGCCTGGGAGAATTCCTCTTTTTGAAGCAGCGCCACCGCCAGGCTTATCCAACTCTCGGTCGCGGTCTCATCAAGACCGATGGCCTCCTGAAAGAGTCCGATGGCCCCTTCCATATCACCCTGTTGGGCCAAAATACGACCTAAATAAAGCGGCACGCTGGGGTCATCTGGGGTCAAAAGACGAAGAGCATGGAGGCTTTCTTGGGCTTTATCCAGATGACCACAGTTGTAGAGAAGCATCGCCAGGTGTCTTTGGGCATAGACGTTGCGGGGCTCACGCTTCATGATCTCACGGTATTGCTCGATGGCCTCCTCATGCCTTGAGAGCCTTAGATGAAGGGTCGCGAGCCTGAATCTCAGATTGGACTGATCAGGCATCAGGCTTAAAGCCTGCTGATACGTGGAGATACTCTTTTCAATCTGGCCCACGTCCTCGTACAGTTGTGCCAGACCCACATGGGCCTCTACCAGATCCATCTTCAAGGCCAGAGCCTTCTTATACTCACCCTCGGCCTCCTCAAGCCTATCCATGCTGACCAACAGCAAAGCCCGCTGGACATAGATCTCCTCGGGATGAGGGACAATGCCGATCATACGGTCGTATTGCTTCAAGGCTTCATTCGGGCGGCCTTGCATTTGATGGATCAGAGCCAAGTTGTAGTGGGTCTGGACGTTTGCTGGCGCGAGCTTTAGGACACGAGCATACATCTTTTTGGCCAGGTCCAGTCTGTTCAAGTGGCGGTAGCAATCACCCAGAAACAGGTGTACAGGCACAGAGGAAGCATCTGCCTGGGCAACCTCCTCCAACAAGTTCGCAGCTGCCTCCCACCAGCCCATCTTGCCGTAAGTTCGAGCCAAGGCTAAGCGAACATCCACCGACCACGGATCGTACTCCAGGGCTTGGCGGTATTCCCGCGCAGCCGCCTCAAAATAGCCTTGGAGCTCCAACAAATCGCCACTGGCAAAATGCCAGTATGCCTCGGGAGGAGTAGAAACAGGGAAAACGCGTTCTCTCCTCGTGGACGCACAGCTCACCGTAAGCAGGCAAATTAGCCCCATCCAAAGGATTTTGGATAAAAGCGGAAATCTCATCGCAGGCCTTCCCCTAATGTATATCTTTTTTAAACTAATATTGCCACGGAGGAAAAACAAGGAAAAAGATAGACAAAAGCCCATCCAGCAATCTCCCGCCAGATGGGCCTCCCTATCCTTTTCTCTTCACCGTGTCAACCAGAAAGATCAGCGGTACTTGGCCTTGATTTCCCCCCAAGTGGTCTGATCCACTCTGGTGGTTCCCGTAAAAACACTGATGGGCCCATAGAATATCTCACGGCCCTCCATATCCACTTGACGAAGCTTATAGTAGTAAGTTCTATCCGGGAGGATATCTATATCATGGTAGACATAACTGTGGGGTTCCAGGGAGGAACCATGCCCGGGAATGAGCCCGGAAATGGCCTGATATTCCCCATCAAGCTCCTGAGCCCGCCATACAAAGAAACCCATATTATTGATCTCGGTTTCCGTCCGCCAGCGCAGCGTAACAACCCCAGCGCTGAAGGAGCCGGCGAAATACGATAGATCAACGGGCAATGTGGAATCTGTGTTCAGATAGCCGGGGGTGCCATAATCTCCATCCCCATATGTAGCTGTGGTGTCCTCCACCCAATCTGACCCATCGTCGTAGCTTCCCGGCGGACCCGTCCAGCCCATGGAGTGGCCGGTGGGATCGGGCCAGATAGGGCCTCCGTCATAGTTGATCCGAGCGATCTCTGCCTTGAGGCCATCTTCCAGCACGATTTCGTCGGCGGTGTTGGCAAGATACCAAGCGGTACCGTAAGAATAATCGCAGGTGTAGCCACCGTTGGTTCCGGAATCGGCATTGTTGCCTAAAACCAAGTATCCTTTGGCGGGAACCAGTAAAGGGCCTCCGTTGTCGATGACGTGGCTGTCAACATCGTCGTCCCGGATCGTCCAGCCGTTGATGTCGATGTCCGAAGAGGTAGAGTTGTAAAGCTCGAACCACTCTCCGTTAGCGTCACTGACGGCTGCGGGGTTCTGCATCACCTCGTTGATGATGATGTCCCCAGGATTGGCCGCTTCCCCGGCCACAATGCACAGCCCCAGCACGAAAATCGTCACCATACCGAATAGAGTCTTCACACTCTGCCTCCTTCCTTACAAGCCCCCCGATATGCCCTGCCCTTTCACTCAAGAGTCTATCGCTTTTATCGATTTTTTAAACTAATGACAAAATCAAGAAAAAAGCAAGGAAAAAATTAAAAAGCCCGTCCAGTTGAGAACAGCTGAACGGGCTTCTAAGTTGCCCCATCTACCCGGCGCGAGAGAAAGCGCTTTAGCGATACATGGCTTTGATGGTTCCCCAGGTGGTCTGGTCTACGGCGGTAGCCCCAGAAAAAACGCTGATGGGCCCGTAGAAGGCCTCCTGGCCCTCCAGGTCCACCTGACGAAGTTTGTAGTAGTAAGTCTTATCGAGAATGATATCGACATCGCGGTAGAGATAGTCGTGTGGCTCCAGGGATGATCCATGTCCCGGAATGAGCTGAGATATGGGCTGATATTCCCCAACCTCCGTTGCGGCCCGCCACACATAAAATCCCAAATTGTTGATCTCCGTCTCCGTGCGCCAACGTAATACGATGGCATCTGAGCTAAAGGATCCGGTGAAAGAGGACAGGCCAACGGGCAATGAGGAATCGGTGTTCTTATAGCCAGGGGTGCCCCAATCTCCATCTCCATAGAAAGCCACACCCTCAACAACCCAGCGCGCCCCATCGTTATTGTCTCCCGGCGGTCCCAGCCAGGCCATGGAGGCTCCGGAGGGATTTGGCCAGATGGGTCCGCCGTCGTAATTGATGCGATCGATCTCCACTCCACCTTCCTCCAAGACAATCTCGTCATCGCTGTTGGAAAGGGTGAAACTGGAGTACTCATAGTCACAGCTATAGCCACCATTGGTGGCCATATCGGCGTTGTTGCCCAGCACAAGATATCCTTTAGCGGAAATCACCAGAGGACTACCATTGTCAATGGTGTGAACATTGGCGGCGTCGTCCCGAATCACCCACCCATTGATATCTATGTCCTCTGAGGTGGCGTTGTAGAGCTCGAACCACTCTCCCTGGGTGTCACCGACGGCCACCGGATCCTGCATCACCTCGTTGATAATCACATCGCCTGGATTGGCAGCCTCGCCAGCGACGACACACAGTCCCAAGCTGAAAGTCGCTAAGATGCCGAGGAGGGTTCTCATGTTGTGACTCCTTGCTGAAATGGAAACACGATGGTCTCTGCTCACGATCAGGCACTCATGGCTTTCACCTCCCGGGAAGATGGTGGCACCTCCCTCGAGATCAATTTATGTGCCAACCCAGCAGCGAAAGGAGGGCTGGCAGGATTTTCTACAACTCTTTAACGCTCTGGATGTTCGTGTCAGCACTCCTAATAAATTCCGGTCAACACATCGTAAAACACCTCCCCCATCATACCCAGCCTTTCTCCTCTCTCGTTTATCCGAGCACTTTATAAGAGATTCATCCCGTCTCTAAAGTTCCCGCAGAGTTGGGTATTCTGTTTGCAATCGATTCACAGACCCCGTGCTGTCTGCTTCGAAAATCGCAAAAAAAGCCGTCACCACTTTTCATGGCGACGGCTATAAGCTGGTAACATTTTGCGAGTTTTATACCCTACGCAACACGCATCACGTAATACGCATCACCTAACACGCTCTACTCAATACGATCTCCGACCATAGAATCCCGATCCAAATCTCAATCCAACCTACACATCATAATACAAGCTGATCTCATACGGATGAGGCCTCTGACGGACATCATCGGATTCGCGCATCTTCTGCTCGATCCAAGTCTCCACCAGGTCCTCGGTGAAAACGCCTCCTTGGATTAAGAATTGGCAATCACAGCTCAGAGCGTCCAAAGCCTCCTTCAAGGATGTGGGCAATCGCTTGAGCTTGGCCAGCTCCTGGGGATCCATCGTGAAAACGTCCACCTCGAAGGGCCCGAAGCCCGCCTCCTGAGGATCAATTCGACGCTGAATGCCATCCAAACCGGCCAGCAACATGGCTGACATGGCCAGATAAGGGTTGCAGGTGGCGTCGGGTGGACGAAACTCAATGCGTTTCTGGTGGGGCTTGATGGCATATTGGGGCACTCGGATGGCCGCGCTTCTATTAGCCGCGGCGAAGAACAGATTTGTGGGGGCCTCGAATCCGGGAACAAGGCGCTTGAAGGAGTTGGTGCTGGGATTGGTGAAAGCCAGCAGGGCCGGGCCGTGAGCCAATAGCCCACCAACATAGTACAGAGCCAGCTTGCTTAACCCAGCATATCCATTGACATCATAGAAAAGGGCCTTTTTACCCTGGAACAGGTGTTGGTGAAAATGCATGCCGCTACCAGCTTCGTTGTACAGGGGCTTAGGCATGAAGGTTACCGTACGATTATGCTGACGGGCCACCATCTTGACCATGTATTTGACCAACTGAGCCTTGTCGCCTGCGTTGGTCAGGGTGTCCATGAGAATCTCGATCTCCGACTGCCCGGGCCCCCCCACCTCGTGATGGTGGTAGCGCACCTTGATGCCGCATTCCTCGATGCACCGGACCATCTCCGTGCGCACGTTGTACAGCACATCCAAGGGGGGGATAGCGTGATATCCCCCCTGAGGCGGTATTTTGTGCCCCAGATTGGTCCCTTCTCGCAACCCGGAGTTCCAATCGGCTTCTTCGGAGTCGATGACATATGAGGACAGGTTTATGTCGTTCCGGTAGGAAACGTTGTCGAAGATATACCACTCGAACTCAGGACCCCACAGGCTTCGATTGGCAACCTTGCTCTGATGCAGATAAGCCTCTGCCCTTTGAGCCACGTGGCGTGGATCTCGAGAGTAAGGGGCTTTGGTATCAGCCTCACAGGCGTTGCAGATAAAGCTCAAGGTCGGCTGATCCCAAAAAGGGTCTATGAAACCCGTTTTAGGATCCGGAATCAGGACCATGTCCCCACTCTCCAGTTTCTTGAAACCGGGGGTTCGCGAGGCGTCGAAGCCAACGCCTTCTGTAAAGATCTCCTCCCCAAATCCCGTTCTGGGGATGGTTACGTGATGCCACCGACCGAACAGATCGGTGAACTTCAGGTCCACCATGCGCACTTTTTTCCTCTGGACGAATTCCATGACCTCCTTGAGATCCGAGAACATATATACCCCCTGGGAAAAGACCGTGGATCGTTAATCGTGGATCGTGAATCGTTAATCGTTGATCGTGAAAAGAAAGGGTCGAGGATTCAAGGGTTCAAGGGTTCAAGTGATCCCACTCTACCCCTGAAAAACCAATGTAAACTGACTGGATCTTCTAGGATTCGATGTTTTTTTTCCCCTCTACCCCTCGAATCCTAGGATTCATGAATCCCCACGCAAAAGATTTGGATTATATGTTGGGTTTAGTACCTCAACCCAATCTATATTTCAGATACTTGAGGTCTTTAAACATAATTGCTCCCTTTTTGACCAGCGTGGATCGTTAGGCGTGGATTGTTAATCGTTGATCGCGGATCGTAGAAACAAAGGGGTCGAGGGGCCGAGGATGCGAGGATTCAAGTGACCCCACCGCTCACTTTAAAAGATATAAATAGAAAACTGTAATTGCGAGGAGGCTTTGAGGGAATCGAAAAGCCGACGAAGCAATCTCCATATGTACTAGATGTGGGACATAATCTGTATCGCTGTGCTCAAAGTCCATTTCAAGATAGCTACCCGGAGCCTGTCCAGTTCCTTTGCTTCGCTCAGAGCTTGACCTGAATGGAATAAAGGAATGAATACCACGAAGGGCTCGCAATGACCTTTTGATTCTATCCCCGATCACCAATCACCGAATTAATGAAATATTAAGACTCCAACCCTGTCAAGTCAACTGTTTTCTGACCGCACAGCCAATTTCAAGCACCTCACCTCACCTGTCATGCCTGCGCAGGCAGGCATCTCGGCTGCAAAACACCTGTTAGGATTCATCGATTCAGAGATTCCTGCTCCCCGTTCCCCGCCTTCGCGGGGACAAGCTTCGCAGGAATGATAACACTAAAATAGTCGGTTCTCGCTTTTCGCTCTCGAAGCACGCTACGTCTATCGTGAATCGAAGATCATCTATCGTTGAAGGAACTATAAAAAACCAGGGGGCGGGGTCCGGGACCCGGGATTCGTAAGTCATCAGATCCAAAACGGATTTTCACGATTCCCGAATCCCGGTCCCCGGGCTTTAACAAAAAAACCGCCGGGACCTCTCAGATCCCGGCGGTCTTCTTAACTACGATGCGGTCAGCTTACTTCATGAACACCATCTTCTTTGTGGCGGAGAAATCATCGGTTTGTAGACGGTAGAAGTACACACCGCTGGCAATATCTGTGGCAGTCCAGCTGACCGTGTGACGACCAGCATCCCTGGTCTCGTCAACCAGAGTGGCCATCTCCTGACCTAGCAGGTTGTAGATCTTTAGGGTCACATGGATCTTGGCAGGAATAGCGTAGCTGATCTCGGTGTTCGGGTTGAACGGGTTAGGATAGTTCTGATTCAGCGCGTAAGCCATAGGCACGGCGTTTGGCGTCACGTTGCAGACCATGGGATGCATGGTCTCTTTGCCGGCCAGATCCACGTCGCTGAGCTGATAGGAGTAAGTCACCCCGTTGGTCACTTTGCGATCCACGTAGATGTAGTCATGGGCATCTCCGAAGGCCGGCACGGAGGCGATCTTCTCGCCGTCACGGTAAACGTTGAAGGAGTGATTGTCGACCTCGGAGGCGGTTGCCCAAGTGAGGGTCACCTGGCCATCGCCTGCTACGGCATCGAAGGACATCAGCTCGATGGCCACGACCTCCTGGATGTCGGAGGCATCCCTGGGAAGCAGCTCAAACTGATCATAAGAGTAATCCACCACCCCGATGAGGTAGTCGAAGTTCTGCCCCACGACAGGCGTATAGAGGTTGTACAGGTCGTCGTCCACCTCGCATGCCTCGGCCTTGGCGTTTTCGTTCACATACCACTGGCCGTACAGGCCAAGGGCCGTGCACTGCACATCGGTTACCCGAACCAGGACGCCTTCATAAGGTTCCCCGGGATAGGCACAGCTATCTTCCGCCGACAAGGTTGTGGTGGTGATATCCAGAGGATTGAACAGCGCGTTACCGGTGGAGAGAACGATGACCTCGCTGACGCTCCCTATTTCAGTTAAGCCGCTGTACTCGGCTACAACGCCCTCAACCTGCACCTCGTCGCCCAAGTTGAGAGCGTAACCGCCCTCGTACACGAAAATACCGCTCCACTCCGCCTCGGCCTCCTGGATCCAGAAATTATTGTTGTACTTAACGGCATGGACGATGCCGGATGTGACCACCGTCTCGCCGACGTGGGAAGAAGGATAGCAGTCGGCCTTTGTGCCCGGGTTATACTGGATCTCATAGATGGTCAGAGTGTCGGGTTGGGGAGTCACGTTCAGATCCTCGGCCATCCTGGGAAGGACCTCATATTCGCTGTAGCTATAGTCGCAGATGCCGATGATATAATCGAACTCCTCCCCGACGAAAGGATCGTAGAAGTAGAGATCGTCGTCCACCTCACAGGCGCCGGTGCCGTCGTCCACCCACCACTGGTTGTCTCCATCCAAATCTGCGGTGCACATCACCTCGGTCACCTTAATCAGACAGCCCTCGTAAGGCTCCGCGTCCGCCTCGCAGCCGCCGGCCAGGGTGCCGGTCAGGACGTCCAGCGGCGCTGGCAGCGGGTTGCCAGAGGACACGACGGTAAAGTCGTCTTCCACGTCACCCAACTCGGTCAAGCCATAGTACTCGGACACCGTGGCAGTAAATTCCACCTCGTCGCCTTCACTTGGAGTGTGGCCATAGTCATAGACGTATATACCACACCACTGTGCTGAACCATCCTGGATCCAGTAGCCGCCGCTCTTCGTCGCGGTCACGATGCCGGAGGTGAAGACCAGCGAGTCAACTTCGGGTGAATCATAGCAGTCTGATCCCACAGCGGTGGTGTACTGGATCTGGTAGATGGTCAGGGTGTCGGGCACAGGTGGGGCCGGGCAACCGGTATTCGCAGCGCCGGGGGTGCCATAGTCGCCATCCCCATAGGTGGTCGTGCACTCCTCATCCCACTTGGTACCATCGTTGTTTTCCGCTGGGGTGCCCATAAAAGCCATGGTGGCGCCATTAGGATCCGGCCAGACGGGACCGCCGTCCCACTCGATGCGGGCGATCTCCACCTTGGTGCCGTCATCCAGGATGATCTCATCATCGCTATTGCCCAGAGCAAAGCTGGAGGGAAATACATAGTCGGGAGTATAACCGCCATTGGTTCCAGAATCGCCGTTGTTGCCCAGGACAAGATAGCCCCCTGCTGGCACCACCAGTGGACCCCCGTTGTTGATGGTGTGGCTGTTCGTACCAAGGTCACTCATCGTCCAGCCGTCGATATCGATGCCCGCGCCGGTGGTGTTGTAAATCTCAAACCACTCTCCGCTAGCGTCAGCAACAGCTGCTGGATTCTGCATCACCTCGTTGATGATCAGGTCCCCAGGGTTGGCTGCCAGAACATATCCCGACAATCCAAACGTACACACCGCAACGATCAATATCCCAAAAATCTTCTTGCTCATTTACTTCCTCCTTTTCAAGAGAAAAGATCGCGGACGCAAAAACCGATACTTTTCTGCGACCAATATCACCCCCTTCATCGGAAAAAGTCTCATTAAGCTTAGACTTACACAATAACATTACCAATCAGAATCGCTCTCTTCACCTCCTTAGGCCTAAAAAGGTCCAAAATGCACCTATTCCCTTGCTACACTACCCTACACTACCATTCTACCAGAAAGCTCCTTTTTTGTCAAGTGTTTTTTTTCGCATACTTGAAGATTTTCTGGTCGAGTGTATTTTCTCCTTGACAGGGCAGGAAGAAAGTGTTAGTCTTTTGTTGCTTTAACCAGGGGATAATAATCAACCCATGGAGGAGAAGATGTCCTCAAATTCACCCAACTCCCAGCCGCAAACAGAAGGTAAACCGGAAGTGCAGTTTCAACCCTATGTTCCCGCCCAGAAAACTATCGCTGAGTTCACCGTCAAAGCTATCCTTCTAGGAGTTTTTCTGACATTAGTGATGAGCGCCGCCAACGCCTACGTCGGCCTGTACGCCGGGATGACCGTTTCGGCCAGCATCCCGGCAGCGGTTATCTCCATGGGAATCCTGCGCGGCCTGCTGCGCCGGGGAACTATTCTGGAGAACAACATCGTTCAGACCATCGCCTCGGCCGGAGAATCCCTGGCCGCTGGCATCATCTTCACCGTGCCCGCCCTGGTGCTCACCGGCGTGTGGACCGGCTTCAAATTCTGGCCCATTTTCCTGATCGCCCTGCTAGGTGGCATCCTTGGCGTGGTCTTCATGATCCCCCTGAGACGAAGCCTGATTGTGGAGGAGCAGCAGCTGGTCTATCCGGAGGGGGTGGCCTGTGCCGAAGTCCTGGAGGTCGGCGAAGAAGGCGGCACTGGCTTCGGGTACATCATATCTGCCATGGGAGTCGGGTTTGTCTTCAAATTCTTCGTCAACGGAGTCTCCATCATCAAAGAGACGGTGGAGGGGGCCATTCGCGCGGGCAAAGCCGTTCTCTATTTCGGCAGCGACATAGCCGTGGTCCTCATCGGCGTGGGGTTCATCGTGGGCTTCAATATCTCCCTGCTGGTCTTCATCGGCGGAGCCCTCGCCTGGCTGGTGGGATTGCCCGTATTGAGCCTGTTCCGGAGTATCGAACCGGGGGTCTCCGCCCTGGATGGCGCCTGGAACATCTGGGGCACTGAGATCCGCTACATGGGCATCGGCGCCATGGTGGTGGGCGGGATCTGGTCTATCATCAAGATCCGCCAAGGCATTCGTACCGGCGTGAGAGAGGCTCTATTTGGATATCGGGACGGGCAAGGGGGAGGATTGTTGGTGCGAACGGAGCAGAACCTCTCCCGTCGGCTGATCCTGGTGTTGTTGATCGCCGCCGTCATCCCCATCTTTCTCCTGTACAGCAACCTGATCGGCTCGGCCAATATCGGCTTGGTGTCAACGGTGGCCATGGTCATCAGCGCCTTCTTCTTCGTGGCCGTGTCCAGCTATATCGTGGGCTTGGTGGGCAGCTCCAATAACCCCGTCTCGGGGATGACCATCTGCACCATCCTGTTCGCCTCGGTCCTGCTGCTGCTGTTCGGCATGTCCGGGAGCAACGGCATCCTGGCCGCCTTGGGCGTGGCCGGCGTGGTCTGCTGTGCCCTATGCACCGCTGGGGACGTCTCCCAGGATCTCAAGACCGGTTACATAGTCGGGGGTACCCCGCGGAAGCAGCAGCTGGCCCAGCTGGTGGGTGTGGCAGCAGCCGCCTTCATCATGGCCCCAACTCTGACCCTGCTGAACAATCACTACGGCATCGGCACCGGAGAGCCCGGCGCCTTGCAGGCAGCCCAGGCCACCCTATTTGCCAATATCGTCAGGCCCATCTTCTCCGGACAGCCCCTGCCCTGGCTGATGATCGGCATCGGAGCGGTTGTGGGGATCTCCCTGATCATCATCGACGAGGCCCTGCGAGCCCGAGGTTCTCATTTTCGGGCTCATGTGATGCCCGTGGCCGTGGGCATCTATTTGCCCCTGAGCCTATCCGTGCCAATTCTGGCAGGCGGTTTGGTGAGTCTGCTGGTGAGCAAGCTGGCCTCCCGCCGAGGATTCCAGGCCGCTAAAGAGGCCCAGCACCGTGGTACTCTGCTCAGCTCCGGCCTGATCGCCGGCGAGGCCGTTATGGGCATTGGGGTAGCCTTTTTCGTCTGGTTGACAGGAATCGAGCTGCCCATCCACATCCTGGAGAGTGACTTGCTCTCGGTCTTCCTGTTCGCCGTGCTCATCTTCCTGCTGGCCTGGTTCGCTCTAAAGGGCAAGAAGATCACAAAGAAATTCAGTAACGTTTAATAAAACCTGGCGATTCGAAGTGCTGAAAGGAGCCCGCCATGAACGCGCTGGAAAAAGCGGCCCGCATCGCGGTTCGAGAATGCCTGGCCGTGAAGAAGGGCGAGACGGCTCTAGTTATCACCGATGAGCCCCTGCTAAAAATCGGGCGCCTTCTCTGGGAGGCCTGTCGCCAGGCTGGAAGTGAGGCCATCCTGATGGAGATCATCCCGCGCAAAACCTCCGGCGAGGAACCACCCCCTGCCGTGGCGGCCTTCATGAAGAAGGCGGACGTCCTGCTGATCCCCACCAGCAAGTCCCTGTCTCACACCAAGGCGCGCCGGGAAGCCTGTCGCGCAAGAGCCCGCTGCGCAACCCTGCCGGGCATCACCGAGGACACCATGCGCCGAGCCCTGAACGCCAATTATCAGAAAATCGCCCAGCTGAGCCTTAAAATCGCCCATATGCTCACCAAGGGCTCCGTGGCTCATGTCACAAACCCAGCGGGTACCGATATCCGTATGTCCCTGAAAGGACGCAAGGGGCATCCGGACACGGGCCTGGTACATAAACCGGGCGATTTCAGCAATCTGCCGGCAGGAGAGGCCTACATGGCGCCCGTGGAAGGAAGCGCGCAAGGGATTATCGTCATCGATGGATGCATCGGTGAGACGGGCGTGCTGAGAAAGCCCATCACCATGCAGGTGAATGATGGCTTGGTTACCAAGATCGCCGGGGGCGCCCAGGCCCAGATCCTGCTCCGAGCCATCAAAGGCTTGGGAAAGCTGGCCCGGAACATCGCCGAGCTGGGCATCGGTACCAACGACCGGGCTCGGGTGGTGGGCAGCCCTCTGGAGGACGAGAAGGTCATGGGTACAGTGCACATCGCCATGGGCGACAACGCCTCCATGGGCGGAAAGGTCTCCGTGGCCAGCCATCTGGATGCCATCTTGCTGAAACCCACCTTGGTCATCGACGACCAGATCATCATCAAAAAGGGCCATCTCGTAGTTTAAAATTCTGTCATGGTCATAAGGATAAAGTTGACTCCCAGATTTCTGGCTCAGGTAGGCATCGTTGCTGCGCTGTATGCTGGTCTAACCATCGTCTTTCATCCCATCAGCTATGGTCCGCTGCAGGTTAGGATCTCGGAAGCGCTCACCGTTCTGCCTTTCATCTTTCCAGCGGCCATACCCGGTTTGACCTTGGGTTGCGCCATCGCCAATATCTTTGGCCCCTTTGGGCTCATCGACGTAGTAGTGGGCAGCACTCTGACGCTCATGGCGGCCCTGTTGACGGCGCGAATGCCTCGGCCCTGGTTGGCTCCCGTGCCCCCTATTCTGGTAAACGCCGCGGGCCTATCTTTTTATCTCCCCACCATGGCGGGCCTGCCTCTTGTCGGGGGCATCCCCTATCTGTCTACCTTTCTGGCCGTGGCTATAGGACAGACAGTGGCCTGTTACCTGTTGGGTTATCCCCTGCTGCTGGTCTTGCTGAGGAGGAGGTTTCGAGGAGATAGAAATACTCATTGACAAACT
>LJUY01000014.1 GCA_001304015.1 candidate division Zixibacteria bacterium SM23_81
GAGCTTTGTGCCTTTTGGTCCCCGACCTCTTGGGCCTTTGTGGCTATTTCCTTAGTCAAGCTCTCAATTCTCTTCTGGATCTGCTGGATCTCCGCTTTTCGGGACTCCAGATTGGATGTGACATCTTTCTCGATCTCTCCCCAACGTTCTTTGTCCAGGCGCAATTGTTCGCAACGGCTTTGGAGAGAGACCAGTTGAACCCGAGCCTCGTTAATTTCCTTGAGAATCGTTCTATACCCCGATTCCAGCTGCCCGAGCTCCTTCTCCAAGTGACGGTGGCGATCCCCTTTTTCAGATAGCTGGTTTTGCAGTTGGGATAGTTTTTGCGTCAGCTGGGCCATGAGTTTCTCGTGGGGCCTGGCCTGCCTTCTCAGCTCTTTCAGCTCTGTATCGGCTTGCCTCTGCAAGAGAGTTTTAGATTGAAGTTCAAGTGTTTCAACCTCTTTTTCCAAACGGGTCTTCTCGGTGGTCTGGACCTGATGAGCGCGCTGAAGCTGGCTGATTTTCTGAGAGCTCCCTTTCTCATGGGACTCCAGTTGAAGGCGTTGATTGTGTTTTTCCTGGAGAGTGGCGACCAGCAAATCGAGACTGTCACTCTCCTGACGGATTTTTTGCTGCCGGTCTAAAAGTCCCGATTGCTCGGCGAGATGTCCGCCTCGAAGCATGGTCTGGGCTTCCAGAACGTCTCCCGATAGGGAGACCCAAGTAACGTACCTCTCTGCGTTGCGTTCTAGCCCTTTGCGAAGACGATCTAGAGAATCGATGATGACGACTTTGCCCAGGAGAAAATCAACTGCTGGGCGGTACTTTGGGTCGCAAGTGACCACATCGGGAGCCCAGGCCAAGGTCCCTTGCTGGGAGAGTGCATCCTTGGGTTTAGGTGTTGCAGCAAGTTGTCCGACTCGATCCAGGATGAGAAAGGTGGCTCGCCCTGCCCTCTGGCGACGCAAGTGCGCCACAGCCTTTAAAGCTACTTCGGTTGTGTCCACCAGCAAATATTGGGCTGCCTCCCCCAAAACCGCCTCTACGGCCCGAACATACTTTTGATCTACCTCCAAGCTATTAGCCACAGTCTGGAAGGTTCCCGGCACGACACCACTGTCCGCTGCAAGCGTTTTGATCCCTTGATGATAGCCTTCATAGGCATCAAAGATGCCCTGCAGGAGTTGCAGCCTGTGCTTGCAAATTTCCACCTGACCTTCCAACTCCCTCTCTTCCTCGGTGAGTTTCTCAAGGGAAGTGAGGAGTTGGCTTCTGTTATCCAGAGCTTTTTGCAGTTGGGCTTCTAATTGTTGTGATTTCCGGTGAACCTTTCTCAGTTTCTCCTTGGCAGCGCGCATCAATCGGGCCACTTGTTCCGTTTCGCCGATAGTTTTTGCCGCTTCCTGTGACAATTTCTGCTCTCGTCGCTCCGTCGTCTCCCACTGAGCCTGCAGCCTTTCTTTCTCCCCCCGAACATGATCTCTCTCCTGAAGCAGTTCCGAGACCTGGCTTCCAGCTTTCTCCACGGCTGCCCGTTTTTCAAAGAGGTCTCTATCTAGCATGGCCAGCTTTTCTTCTTTTTGAGCGAAATTTTCCTCAGCACTGGTAAAAGCCTCATTCGATCTGGCTGTCTCCTCCTCTCGATTTTTCTTTTCCTGGATGAGAGCTTCAAGTTTGGTCTGTAGCGTTTCCACATCGGAGTGATTGCGGGCCAGTTGTTGGCCGAGACCCTCCTTGCGCTCTTGGCCCACCAGGATCAATTCGTCCAGCTTATGAATATGTTCGCCTTTTTCGGTCAGCGCAGCGCGGAGGCTGGTCAGAGACTCTTCACATTGCGTAAGCTGTCTGCGTAGCTGCTCCGCCTGCTCTTCTTGCTCCGAAAGTTGCTCCCCACTTCGGTCTGCTCGGCTTTGGACCTTTTTCAGCACCTCCAACAACTGTCTTATTTCCCCTTTTCGCTGGAGATACTCCGCCGAGGCGACGGCGATCTCGTGATCTTTGAGCTCCTGGAGATAATGTTGATAGCGTTTTGCCTTGGCAGCTTGACGACGTAGACCGCTGACCTGTTTCTCAACCTCCTCCAGGATGTCGGCCACGCGGAACAAATTCAGTTTGGTCGTCTCCAATTTCCGAAGGGCTTCTCGACGCTTGGCCTTGTACTTAGCGATACCGGCGGCCTCCTCGAAGAGAACTCTGAGAGCTTCGGTGTTACCGCTGAGGATGGACTCCACCATGGAGAGTTCGATGACCGAGTAAGCATGGGGTCCCATGCCCGTATCCATGAACAGTTCGACGATGTCCCTGCGGCGACAGGGCGTTTTATTGAGAAGATACTCGCTTTCCCCAGAGCGAAAAAGGCGTCGTGTGATCATCACCTCTGTGTATTCCTGAGCCAGACTGCCCCGACTATTGTCAACGATCAGAGAAACTTCAGCCATCCCTAGGGGTTTCCGCCGCGCTGTGCCATTAAAGATGACGTCTTCCATATGCTCGCTGCGCAGTAGAGAGGGTTTTTGTTCACCCAGCACCCATCGGATGGCATCTACGATATTGGTCTTTCCGCAACCGTTAGGGCCGACGATTCCAGTGATGCCGTCGCCGAACCGAAGATCTAATTTTGTGGGGAAAGATTTAAAACCGAAGATTTCCAGCTGGGTGAGAAACATATCGTTAACTCCATGATTGGAGAGGAAACATGCCGGTAAAATATACTATCTGTCCGCCTAGGTCAAGACTTTTCGGCAGGCGGGTTTTGAGAAGATCAGGAGCTCGGGCAAGACTATGTAACTTGGCCATACTGAGGAGAGAAAATCGGTTAGGGTATGAAAAAAGCCAGCACGACAGGGTCTCGCGCTGGCCCTAGGAATTTCGAAACGCCAATTTGGCTGAAAAGACATCTTCAAATGCGACAGTCACATCCCCGAGAGCGGCACTTCTCAGAGGCTTCAATGCTGCAAAACCTATGTGGGTTTGAAGCAGATACGGGAGATGTGCATTGTCCAACCATTCTCTCAGGAGATGAAGATTCCTATATCCCAGGCTAGCTTATAATTGCATAAATCGCACGCCCCCTCACCTTTAAATTCCTCGTGTCCGCGAAGCAGCCAACATTTTTGTGCTTCACACCGCTGAACGATACAGTCGCTCAACTTGCAGCTGTGATACTCCCAGCAGTGAAGTCCTCGAATTCGGTCCACCGCCCTGCGTGCCTCTCTGCGTCTGTCCTCTCTGCGCCGTTCCTCTTTAGGCCGGTGATTTTCCCCTGCTTTTTTGGTGACCATTATGATAATCTCCTGTTCAACCGTCGCGGGCGGGAAGCTTGCTCAATCACAAGTCGTAGGTGAGACTTAGATCGGTGAGTCTGGCTACTTCCTGAGAAGTCAAGGTCAGCACATATCCGTACCAGGAATCGATAATGCTCTTCCACAGCTTCTGCCATTCTGTGTCTGGCAGCAACTGAGCCTTGAGATGCGCCCTGAGGCGTTTTTGCAGGTCCAATGGTCCTGAGGAGCCCGGGTTCTCTGGTTCAGCGAGCACGAGAGTACGCAGAACGGCGAACACCTCTTGCTCCTCCTCATCCGTGCATCTGTGTTGAGCACACACATCTAAAATATGATCCAGATACTCCTGTCTTTGGCGCCAATTCTCTAGAGACACCAGGTAAGAGGCAAGCTGTGGGTTGGTCGTGGCGAGGACTTTTTTAAAGCAAGCCCACTGGGATGATTCCAGAGATCTGAGGCAGCCAGGCTCCGCCAAGACGGAAACGACATCTTGTGGAAAAGCCGAGGTCTTCACCAGGGTGGCCAACGGAATCGGATTGGGAATTAATTCTTTAGGCATCAGCTCCACTGTATAGCCCTTTGAGCTCTCATAACCTTGAGTGGCTAGTACTCCCAGGCAAGTGACGACGCTTCCTGGAATGCTGATGCCTAAAAAGGGATCATAAATCTGAGCGTACTCTGTGAGGGTCATCTTCTGCTCTTGATCTCCGCCACAGGTCCATAACAATGGCATTCTCTCTCGAGAGGAGCCAGGGGTCGAGAAAAAAACCTCCCAGAATTCCTTGGCTTGAGTAAATCCCCATACTTTGGGCATGGTTCAATTCCTCAGACCCCGTTAGTCTCTTAGGGGCCGAGCTTAACTTCCATTTACTTTTCTTCAACAGACTCCTCTTGAGGACACTATATCACATGTCCGGATTTTTGTCAAGAAAAAAATTGATATGCGGCATGTCAAGGAAAAAATTAGAAAAGTTTAAAAAAATCCCTGCAAATTGTCCACGTGGGAAAGGTCAAAACAGAGCTTTCAATGACCTGATAGGAATCGGCGAAATCTTTGAACTGACCACGTGTTGAGCAGATCAGCCTTCTCCAGCCAACCCCTTCGAGCCACCGCCACCCCCAGACGCATCATCCATAGCTGGTCTGTGTGGTGGGCGTCGGTGCCGATGGACAGCTTCGCCCCCATCTCTGCGGCCCGTTTACAGTGAGTATCGTTTAAGTCCAACCTGTCGTAATAGGCGTTAATTTCCAAGGCGGTTCCTGTTTCTGCTGCCTTGGCGAATACCTCTTCTAGGCTGACCAGGTAGGGCGGACGACTGCTGATGAGCCTACCAGTGGGGTGGGCGATAATATCTACATGAGGATTATCTAGAGCCGAGAGGAGCCGTGCAGTGATTTTCTCTTCGGGCTGTTTAAATCCAGAGTGGATGGAGGCCACCACCACGTCCAGCTTCTCCAGTAATTTATCTGGATAATCCAAAGAGCCGTCGGTTTTGATGTCCACCTCAGTCCCGGCCAGCACAACGATTCCAGAGAATTTCTCATTGAGTCTGCGAATTTCTTCCATCTGCTCCAGTAATCTCCGCTCGCTGAGGCCGCCGGCGAACTTGAGGGACTGGGAATGATCGCAGATGGCCACATACTGATAACCTCGTTTGCGGGCAGCCAGAGCTATCTGCTCGATGGTGGCCGAGCCGTCGCTCCAGTTGGAATGCACATGGAGGTCTCCTCTGATATCCTTTTCCTCGACGAGTCGGGGAAGCTTCCCCTGTGCGGCCAGCGCGATCTCTCCTCGATCCTCTCGCATCTCTGGTGGGATCCAGGCCAATCCAAGTTCTGTGTAGATCTCCTCCTCTTTTCTCCCGCCGATTTTCCGATCCCCCCGAAAGATACCATACTCGCTGATCTTCATTCCCTTCGTTTTGGCGATTTCCCGAAGATGGATGTTGTGAGCTTTGGAGCCGGTGAAGTACTGAAGGGCAGCTCCGTAAGAGGCTCTGGGAACCACCCGGAGATCTATCTGCAATCCCCCTGGGACGATAATGCTCCCCTTGGTGTCCCCAGCGGCCAGAATTTCCTGAACCTGAGGTAGCTCGGTGAAGGCTTTGATGATCTTCCGGCCATCATGTCCAGTCACCAGAATGTCGATATCCCCGATGGTCTCCTTCATCCTACGCAGGCTACCAGCGGGAAGGATCTTCTGGACCTTGGCCCTTCTTTTGAATTCTGCGACGATCTCGTCCAAAATAGGAATGGCCACTCCCAAGGCGATACGCTCTCCACTTTGGCGAAGCAAAGCGATGCCTCTGAGGATGTTCTCTTCTTTTTTTACGCCCATACCCGGCAGGTCACGCAACCTCCCCTTCTCAACGGCCTCTTCCAGTTCCGCAATGGAGGAGATGCCCAGAGTTTTGTGGACCAGCGCCACCGTTTTCGGCCCCATTCCCGGTATGGTCATCATCGCCAACAGATCATCCGGCACTCCCTTTCGAACCCCTTCATATTTGGATATCTGGCCGGTTTCCAGATATTCTTTAATCTTCTTGGCGATTCCCTCGCCTACTCCGGGGATATCTCGCAATGTACCTTCTCTGTTCAGCTTATCAATGTCTTGGGACAGATCACCGATCACCCGGGCTGCCTTGCGATAGGCGTTGATTTTGAAGACGTTCTCCCCTTTGAACTCGAGCATATCCGCCATCTTCTCGAACAGCTTGGCGATCTCTCTATTTTTCATGCGATCACCCTCTATGTGGGGCCTTTTATGGTGTATCGCTGTCTTTGGATCTTGGTTGGGGGAGCCAGGGCTCGGTGCGTTGAGCAGGTTATTCTGGTGATTCTGGGGGCTGTCAGGGTGGATTTGCGGAAGAACCACAGAAAAGCTATCAAGCCCGCTGCCCCCAAGACGACACCTCCGACCAGGTATGTGAGGGGTAAAAATTCTGGTCCGGCGGAAACACCCAGAACCAGGACCAAACCGTTGTTACAGCTATGAGCCAGCACACCGGAAAGGATGGAGTTGGTACGCATCACCATGTAGCCCATGAGGATCCCCAAGAGACTCACCGGCAGAAAGCGCAACCGCCCGTGCAACAGCCCGAAGACGAGTCCGGCCACGACGATACCAACCCAGCTGCCCAGCCGCCGTTCCAGGCTCCCCTGCAACAGGCCACGAAAGAGAAGCTCCTCAGCGAGGGGGGCGATGATCACAACGGCAGCAGCCACGGTGAACAGATCTAGGGCACTCTCGAAACTGAATACTTCCCTCAGGAGCCTCTCTTCTTCCTCCAAAAGAACTTGGAATTCGGGCGGCAAATCCCAGGTGCGAAGGGCGAACGCTATGGAAAAGGTGGCCAAAATGGTAAAACAGACAGCGCTGCCAGCCACACAGATGGCTGATGGAAAGGGAATGCCTCGCAGACGCAAGGTTTCACTGGGATTGGGGCTGAGCCGGATGACGATAAGCACTGCGGGCAGGATAAGGCCCAAGATCAGGGATGCGATGAAGCTCAGGTTTTTTCCCAGGCCTTGTCTGGCCGCCAGCAATACGGACATCTGGAAGATAACACAGAAAGCCACAATGGCCACCGCCCAGAAAATACGCAGATATGGTGAGGGGCCAGATTCAGGGACTTCCTTGAGCAGAAAGGACATCGTGTTCGTCTTCTATCCAACAATTCTGTTGTCAGCGCCAGCACAGGAATAAAGCGAAAGGGCAGTAGGTGCCCAAAAAGATGTCGAAAGTTCTCCGTCTAGGCAATTTCATGAGCAGCAAATACTGCAATGAGTAAAACCCAACGGATCTTTGGGCCACTCCAGCGCTCACCGCAATCGTTCACCTCACATGCGGGTCAATTGAAAACTAACAGTGGCAAAGGCCACAAGTGCTGGCAGGACCGGGAAGAGAATCCATTTGTTCATAGATATTTCCTATGCACGGGGGAACGTATGGGCTTTGCCAAATGTTGCTGGAGAGACTTTCGAATTCCCGTCAAGGACGGTTTCAAAGCCCGGTGGCGGAGTCCTCAGCGCCCTCCCCGCCAGAAGTGGAAGGTTGAAAACCGCCCAGCAAAAGGAAGAGCCTTATCGATGAGAGGCTCTGGCAAAAAGTGTGGACGATGGGAGGGTCACCGATGCGGTCTTCTGTCCATATCATGGATCTGCAAAATAGAGAAATCGGTACGATAACCGTTTATAAGGATTCCAGAAAGCTTTGAAGTCACCGGCAAGTCTTCAATCTTCTAGATATCTGGCGTAGATTTCCTGGTGCTCAGGATCTAAGGCGATGAGCATGTGAAAGACCTCGTGACCCTGAGGGTCTTCTTTAAAGAGGTCCGTCATCTCCAGATAATGGTGAGTGAAAAACCTAGCTATTTGTTCCTCCTGCTCCCTGGGAAGCTCCTCATCCCCTTCCCCTGGATTCAATATCTCCTCTATCATAGCTAAGGCGGAACAGCCCAGACGTCGGGCCTTCTCCACCTCCTCATCTTTCCAGTGCTCCAGGGCGCGGAAATAAACGGCCAGCATCTTTCGATACTCGAGGTTCTCCTCGGCCAGGATGATCTCCACCCACTCCTTGCGACGGTTCCAACCACGATAATGCTCGCTGAACAGAGCTTTCTGGACGATATCCAGAGCCGACCTGAAATGCGGGTCGCCACCCAGCGTGGACCGTTTGTCCATCTCGCCGCCGATGATCAGATAGGCAAAGTAATCCAACAGACCGGTGAGGGAATGATAGATGACGGCATCATGCTCGAGAGATTCATCTGGCCAATAGGCGAAATGGCAATCCTTATCCAGATATTGGAGATCGTAGTCATTGGAGGCGTGAATTCTGGCCCCATAGCGATCCTCAAATCCCGTGCTCTCATCCACCAGATACATGCGGAAACTGAAGGGAATCGCGGGACCGCTAAAATCCTCGATCCACTCGTAATCGTAGAAGTAATTTTCAAGATTCTCCGCTAGGTTCTCCAGTTTTTCTTGCTTATTAGACGGAAGGAGTTCGGTGAAAAGCTCGATCTTGGCGTCCAATTGCTGAGCCCTGGGTTCTGGGCAACAAAGCCCTGACAGCATCAGCACCAGGAAAGTCAGGGCCGGGATTTGCGGATAAGAGCCAGTAAAGAATTTTCCTTTTCTCATTTCAAAGGGGAGCATGGCAATCCTCCTTAACTTGCGACACCGGACGATTCTGCTCTGTGTGATGAATAATGGATTCGGTATCTTTTGTCAAGGAAGTTTTTCCCACTATGCCGCTAAGATTAGAAGACTTCATCTGTTAACTTTCTTCCGTGGCGCCCTTTTGAGCCCAAAGTTTCCCTTGACATCAGAGCTTCTCTGTCATACATTTTTTTGATTTCGCCTTTTGTAAAGAGGTTTGAGGTGATCGTCTTCCGCCAAGAGCTCTGCGACCATTGTGGCACCTGTGTGAGTGTCTGCCCCCAGGACGCCATTGTGCTTTACGAAAAAAAGATCCAGCTTGTGTCGGAGCGATGTGACGGTTGTCGTCGTTGTCTCATCGTGTGCCCTGTGCGAGCTGTGGAGGTACAGGAATGATGCAGCGCCGTCGAGTGGATGTGGTGGTGATTGGCGCGGGTCCAGCTGGATCTATGGCCGCCGCAGAACTGGCCAAGAGGGGGCTAAAGGTGCTCTTGGTAGACAAGCGAAGCCAGGTAGGAGTTCCGGTGCGATGTGCTGAGGGTGTTGGTAAGGTTGGGCTTATGCGCTACTTTGCTATTCGACCCCAGTGGATTTCGGCGGAAACTGACACTGTGCGGCTTTATGCTCCCAACGGGGATTACCTCCAGCTCAATCAAGGCATGCAGGGCTTGATATTGAACCGTAGAGTTTTTGATGCAGATCTCGCCAAATGGGCCGCAGAGGCTGGAGCACAGCTCTGTTTGCAGACATATGCCTGTGGCCTTTTGATGGACAGGGGATGGGTCCGGGGGGCGCAACTGCAAGGACCTAAAGGCCGCTTATCTGTCCGCGCTAAGCTTATTATCGCCGCCGACGGGGTTGAGTCTCGCGTGGCTCGCTGGGCGGGGGTCGACACGACTCTGGCTCTTAAGGATGTGGAGAGCTGTGCTCAGTATCTCATGGGCGGGCTCGAGTTGGATCCTCCACGCTGTGAGTTTTATTTCGGCCGTCAAGTGGCTCCTGGAGGCTATGCCTGGATCTTTCCCAAGGGGCTCAGCAGAGCCAATGTGGGTGTGGGCATCTCGGGAAATTATGCCGGAAGGCGCACGGCCAAGGAGTATCTGGACGATTTTGTGGCCAGGGTTGTCCCTGGCGGAGAAAAAATGGGATTCGTGACCGGGGGCGTCCCCGTGAGCAGGGTCCTGAAAAAAGTCTATGGCCCCGGGCTTTTGATAGTTGGCGATGCGGCTCGTCAGTCGAATCCTCTGTCGGGTGGGGGCATCATCCCGGCTCTGGAAGCGGGCCGCCTGGCTGCCAGAGTGGCTGTCCAAGCCCTGGCTGAAGACGATCTTTCAGAGCGCTCTCTTTGTCGATATCAGAAGGCTTGGAACCAGTCTCTGGGGCAATCGTATGCTCGGCACTATCGCCTTAAGGAAGCCGTAACTCGTCTTCCAGACAAAACCCTCAATGCCACCGCCAGGACACTGCGCGCTACCGAGCCTCATCGGCTGACTCTGTTTCAAATTTTCATGACGGCCCTGAGAAACAGACCTAGTCTCATCCTTGATATTCGTCATCTTTTTCGATCCCGGGAGCCGGATTGATCCAGATGGGATTGGTAAAGGCGCGCCATGTTCTCTCTCCAGCCGCTGTTTCCACCTCCAGTCGAAAATAAGAACTCCTTCTTATCGTGATGTATCTCTCCTTCAGATTCACTTTGGTTTGATCTTGGAAATCCCGCCCTCTGCGCAGATTGCGAATTCTCTTCTCTCTGCCACCGATCTCCCCACAGTACAGATCGATGCGCTCCAAGGCACCGAATTCTCTTGAGGTTTTAGCCAGAATTTCTACTGTAATCTCCTGTCCCGATATTGACTGGCCCAGGAAAGCTCGTTGGCCTCGTTCATTCTGGACTTGAAAGGTGGCGAAGGGACCGTCGGTAGTTATGGCCTGCCCCTTGCGCAGGGCGAGGAGCAGCGCCTCGTGGCTCACTCCCCCCGGACAGTATAGATGGGTTCGAACCCGACCGAAGACCTGTTTCCCGGATTCCCTCAGAGCTATAAAGGGGAGTCTCAATTGACGAAATCGGTTGAAGTTGCCATGAGCGTCGTTGCCGCCGATGATGAACAACCGCTTTCCTCGAAGCAACAGCTGAATCCAGCGAGCCAATCCCCTGGCCAGTCCGTGATCCCTCGTGCCATTCCAGATCTGAAGGCCGGACAATCCTGGGAGTGTATAATCCTTCATCGACCAGGGGCCCCGCCGGAGCAGAATCTTCTCCAGGATTGAGCCGAACTCCTCGGGATGGGCCGCATAGGCTAATCCGCCAGCCCGGCCGATGATCTCCAGAGCCTCCCTTAAATTCAGGGTGGGTTCAGTGCGCAGCCAGTGCTCGGCGCTATCTCCGGATCCGGGAATGAAGTTGGGCACTCCATAGGCTAACAGGTGAACGTTTCTGTTGCGGGCATTTCCGCAGGAGACCTCCTCGCCAAGAAGGGTGACAAAGTCTTTCTCTCGCTGGTTCAGATTCGAGATCCGACGGACCAGTTCGCGCCACTTTTTCAGCTCTGGGTCATGGGCCAAAGGATTTCGCGGCTGGTCATCCAGATCGTAGGAGTGGTCTGTGATGGCCGTCCAGCTGAGCCCCATGGCCCTGGCCATCTGTCCCGTGGCCTCAGGGGGTGCCCCGAACTCGGCCTGGTCCTCGGTGAAGGAACTATGGATGTGGGGATCTCCTGGATGCCAGTCCGACATGTTGGGGAGAGGGTCGCAGGCCAACATCGTTTGCAGCGAGGCATGGGAAAGTCGTCGATAGTTGTCGTTGTAAAAGCGAAAAGTGCGACCTCGACGCCGGCCCAAGAAGAGGACGTCGATCCTGACGGGCCCAGGCGGAATTTCCTCGTGAGGGAATTCCAAGATGCGGTGCCAGAAGTGCGCTTTGATGGGCTCTGGGTCCAAGGGGAAGGATCGAGATAGGCTGCCTTTTCCGCCCCATTGAGCTGTGACGACGATCTCATCCAGAAAAATGGGGTATTGATCGGCGTCCTTGATGAGGCAAAGGATCGGGATTTTCTGCCCGGGTTCAATCCGCCAGGGCAAATCGGCGATGATCTCGGGGAAATCGGTGCGCACTAGGCTAAAACCAAGACGGAATGTATAATGGATCTCTGCATAGAGGATCATGAGGGCAGGAGGCAAAGAGAAGATGGCGTCCATAGGCGTCCTTGCGTGAGAGGGTTTCTTTCCGGGTCAGTCTGTCGTGGAGAATACCGCTTTGATGAAGAAGGGGGAAAAGCGGTATTGGGCCTTCAGGGGAATTCTTTGCTCATCGTCGGAGAACCAGATGGTTAATTTGGTTCTCTCTTTCACGAGGTTGTTGGTAAGCACA
Source organism: candidate division Zixibacteria bacterium SM23_81 (assembly GCA_001304015.1). Classification (GTDB taxonomy): domain Bacteria; phylum SM23-81; class SM23-81; order SM23-81; family SM23-81; genus SM23-81. The sequence goes on from LJUY01000014.1 coordinate 11,794, forward strand.
TCGGATGCTCTTCTAGTTCGTTGAGCCTGCTTCGGGCTCAGGAAACGGACCATCACTTTGATAGCTATGTGGACATCCCGACGGGACTTGACTCGCTCTCGACCCAAAACCGTGGCGCGCACTACCCAAAGTTGTCCGTCTAGATCCATTGGGGAGTCGATCACCTGATTTTCTTTAAGCGGTTGGCCACGAAGCGCATACAGAGCGGAAAACAGATCGCGAACGTCTCGGGGAACAGACACCGGCTCTTCTCCGTCGGCAATGGCCTGACCGTTTTGATATCTCACCACGCGTTGGAGGTCAACTCCCGGCTCGCGGATATGCCGCTCATAGCGCGAAGTTCGAAAATGGGGCCAGGTGAAGAAAGAATCGTAGCGATTGTCCACCGGATAGAGGAGGGAATAGAAGGGTGTACTTTTTGCCGTGATGGCCAGGTGATAGCTGGATTGATCGCCCTCCAAAGTCTCTTGTGTGACCTGAAGGGTGGCTATGGCCACCGGGATGTTCAGAAAGGTGATCTCGGCGGTGAGTTGTTCGCCGAGGAACGGCGGCTGAGCCTTGGCCGTTCCCAAGGAGGAGATGACGAAGAAGAAAGCCGCTGCAGCGTGAAGTATGCGCTTTTTCCTCACGTGTTTTTCTCCTTTAAAGGTGTCTGTTGGGAGCCGATTTTATGAACAAAGGCCAATCCGCATAGGCCGGGGATGAGGATGTTGATGGTGAACAATAACAACGCAGCTCCCAAAGCTGAGGGCTCTTGTACCCCAAATCGCGAGAAGAATAGAACTGCAGCCCCCTCTCGAACTCCCAAACCGCCCAACGTGATGGGCAGGGAATTAACCAACATCAACAGGGGAAAACAAATGGCCATAACTCTGAAGTTCACCTGCTCGAAGGCCAAAAGCAGTAGGTAAAATTGGGTCGAGTAGACCAGAAAATAGAACAAAGACATCACCAGTAGCACCACGATGCGTCGGCTTCCCAGTGTTTGGATACCCTCTAAAAAGAGGTCAACTTTATCTTTCAAAGGGAGAACGCGAGCCAGTTTTTGGGCGCTGGTTATTAGGAACCGTGGCTCAGACGCGGCCAGGATGAACAAACTGAAGACTCCCATAACGGGCACATAGTATACCTTAGGGTACAGAAGGGATATGCTAAGCCCGCTCATGAGGACGATGATGCTAAATGCCGACAACTTATCTATGGCTACCAGTCCCATCACTTTCAGCTTGCGTTCCCCCTGAATGAACAGAGCCCGTGAGAACTCACCCATCCGGCCGGGGATGGCTAATACAAAAAGATACCCTCCGATGACCGAGCGGATTAGCTCCCCTCTGGTTACTTTGGCCGATGGGGTCAGCAGGTAGCGCCATTTGATGATCTGCACTGCGAAGTTCACCGTGACCAGAAATGCCGCGCCGGCGAAGGGCACAGGCCTTATATGACTAAAAGCAGCGGTGATCTCTCTCAAGTTAACTCGCAGCAGGACGACGAACAGGAGCAGAGGAGCTCCTATCACGCGCAGGATGTTGATAAGCCTCCTGCCAATCACTCTGGTGCCAGCGTTTCCTCCCAGCATCTGGCCTCCTTCAAACGCCCTCCTTCCTGAGCACCAGCCTTGTGAGCCCCTCGGAGCAGTTCTGGCAAAGAGGCAATCGTGCCCTCCCGCTCAAAATGCGACGGCGAAATGCTTGGTATTTTTCCCCTCGCCAAATTTGAGTCAGACTGTGAGATTGGAAGACGTTGCCCAGGGGTAAAGTGTTGTCCTTATCGAAACAGCAGGCGCATACCGTACCGTCGCTGTTGATGACCGGGCAAAACCAGATCCAGCGACAGTTATCCCGAGCACTGCCCTTAAGCTGAAGGGAGTTATCATCCAGGGTATAACGGCGATGGACACTCCGGTTGGGGAGATATCGGCGACCCTCATCGGGACTGTCCACTTGCACAGTTTTAAGGGAAATCTTGTTTGCCCGGAGGTCCCGAGCGAGAGAACGAAAAGTCTCTATTTCGTGCTGATTATGTTTCATGATGAGAAACTGGAGCTCGATGTAGGGCCGGGATGAGCGCAGGCGCTTCTTGGCCATGCCCAAGTTGCGGATGCCCCTGATGACCCGTTGGAAATCGCCGCCTTTCCTATATTTCTGGTAGGTCTCCTGAGTGGCCCCATCCATGGAGATAATCAGGTCGTCCAACCCCGAGGTCACCAGCAGCTCAGCTCCTTCTCGGCTGTCTAAAAAATGACCGTTGGTACTGGTCAAGACCACCATCTTTTTGGCTTTGGCATAGCGAATCATGGGCAATAGATCAGGGTTAAGAAAGGGCTCTCCCTGGTTCCAAAGCGTCAGGTGAATTAAATAAGGTCCCATCTCATCTATGATTTGACGGAACCATTCCAGGGACATATGGCCCTGATTTCGCGTCAATTTGTTTGCTCCCACCGCACAGAGAGGGCAGTGCAGGTTGCACAAGCTGGACGGCTCCACCATGAGCATGAAGGGGCGACCCCAGATGATAGGCCGTCGAAGCAAACTGGAAAAAAGATATGAAGCAAAAACTTGGAGGATATTTACCACTTGGCCCGGGGTTATTGGAGTGGTTAGGACTCGCCGGCAAAGGGTCAAAAAACGTCTCCAACGAGCAGTGGAGCTCATTGGTTTATTGCCCTCCTTTCGTTCACCCTTCGATGTGTGACTAGCTCTGTGAGGGTGACCAAGCAGTAACCCAGCTCTCGCAGCCCACGGATGATCTCCGGCAGGGCTTGGACCGTCTGGTCGCGGTCTTCCCTTGGGTCGTTGTACTTGGCATCGTGCAGCAGCACTATGGCTCCATCCTCGGCTTTGGTCAGCACTCGCCGGACGATGAGCCCGGCTGGTGGTCGCCTCCAATCCCCCGGAGAGATGGTCCACAAGACAGTTTGCATGCCCAGACGAGAGGCCAATACCAGGGCTCTCCACCCACTCAGGCCTCTGGGAGGTCGAAAGAACCTGGGCTTCTGGCCGGTGATACGCTGGATGGCCTGTGAGGTTTTGACCATCTCGCTCCTGACACGCTCCCCGGAGGTGAAAATAAGGCGTTCATGCCCGTAGGTGTGATTGCCAATTGTATGGCCATGGGCGAACATCTTTTGAATCAGTTTGGGGTATCGTTCCACGTTGCGGCCCAATGGAAAGAAGGTGGCTGGTGTTTGGTGACGGCGAAGGATTTCTAAAATCTGCGGCGTGTAAATGGGGTGTGGGCCGTCATCAAACGTCAGGGCCACAGAAGCATCTCCAGCTCTTCCTCGCCAGATGGTCTGGCGCAGAGAAGGGACCAGGAGCTGGGCGAAATCAAGGGCCGCGCCGCCAGCATTGGTCAAGATCTGAAAACCTGCCTTCACGATGTATTCTCCCCGGTTCTGAGCCGCGGGGACAGACGGTATCCCGTACGCAGACGGTATACCTTGAGCAGCGTGTCCATAAGATCATCGAACGAGGGGGGATGAAAAAGCAGATACCTTTCTGCATAGCAGCTGGACCAGCACCCTGGGCAATGGCGATATTGCCCCAACCGCTCTCGATAGGTCGGTCCAGAAAATATTTCTGAGAGGTTTTGCTGGAAGAGGTTACCGATGGCCTCACCGCGGCATAGGTAGATGTCTCCGTCCTCCATAATCACCGTGCGCGTGGAGAGAACCGGGGAGTCCAGATAGGGGCAGAACCGGGGATAGTTGTCCTTGGCTGCCTGTTGGATTCCCCGCACGAAGGATTTCAGATTGAGAATGATGGGATTATTGCTGACCAGCTGGAGTACACGTTGCAGGGTTGCACTGGGTCGTAGAATAAGATGAGTATCCAGCCGAGTGGTCTCGGTGAGGGTGTGATAAAGGCCCACGGTCGCTTTCCAGCCGCACTCGGCGATGGCATCCAGTAGCTGGGGAACCTGTTCCACATTCTTGTTGTTGATCACGATATTGGCATAGAGTAAGGACTTGGAATGAGAGTTGGCCCGCATTTGAGCGATCTTACGCATTCGGTCTGTGACCGTGGTTGAGAAATTCGGGACGCCCCTGAGGTCATCGCCCAGCAAGCCCAGACCGTCCAGGGAGGTCTGGATATTAATATCGTTGTCCAAGGCCACCTTGGCCACTCGCTCCACGCGCTCGGATTTGTGGTAGAGTCCCGTAACCAGGGTAACGGCCATGGAAAAGGTTTTCCTGGCCTCAAGAAGAATTCCCTCAAGATCGGGAACCAGTATAGGCTCTCCACCGCTGAGAAAGCCCACATAGGCCCCATATTCACGGAGGCGTGAGGCCAGCAGCCGAAAGCGCTTCTGGTCCAAAGAAGGGGGTTCGGTGCGTCTGTTGTAGACGTCACACTGACGGCATCTCTGGGTGCAGAGCCGGGTGAGGCGGATCTCGGTGCTTGTATTCAATGGCCGGCCTTGCGGCCAATTGACCGTCATCTTCTTCACCAGAGCCAGCGCGCTAACAAAATTCATGTTTTGATCTCTGTGTCGGTCCGGCCCTGCCGGGCAAACCGCCTGCCTTTCCAGCGGAGCCCGCCTCCCAAGCCGGCCAGCCCCATCACAGCTATGTAAGGAACATGGACCAGTTCCCATAGGGGAAAGATGGCCAGCAGATCCCTTCGCCCAAACATCCTGGCCCCTCTCCACAGCACGGCCAGCTCCGAGAGAGCCTTAACTGCCAGGCAGGCCAGGGGGGGGACGACCCAGCGGCCCAGAGTGAATGTCACAGGGATGGCCACCAGCAGGGAGAGGTTGACCAGGAAAGTGGTCACCAGAAAGATCAGCAGAAAAGGCCCTTGATGAGGAGCCTTGGAGGCCCAGCGCTTTCTCTGGCGAAAGAAAGCTCTGAGGCCGGCCATGGGCTCAGTCGTGACGAAGGTCTCTGGGTCCGCGCAAAATCGGGTTGACCAGTTGGTCTTGGCCACCATATGCTGAAGCAGCAGGTCATCGTCGCCGGAGACTAGATGGCGGATCTCCCGAAAGCCGCTGGCCTGCCGAAAAGCCTCTCGCCGATAGGCGATATTGCCCCCTGAAGCGGAAAAGGCCAATCCCATTCCTATCCCTCCCGCGGCGGCCATAAACAGCGAGAATAGCTCCAGAGCTTGCAGACGTGCCCAGGCTGAGCCTTTCCGGTTGTCCTGGTTGAGCTGGACCAACCCCGTGACCATGCCAACTGACGGTTCGAAATGCTGAACCAGCCCCTGTATCCAGGCGGGAGGCACGGTGCAGTCGGCGTCGGTGGCACAGATAATCTCTCCAGCGCTGTTTTCGATGGCTTGATTGAGAGCATATTTCTTGGGTGCCCATCCTGTTTCCGTTTCCTCCACCTGGATAAGCTGGATGTTGGGGTGTTGCCCGGCGAGCTCACGAATGACCTTTGCGGTTCCATCCGTGGATTGGTCATCTACCACCGTGATGTCATAAGGCCCTGTGTAGGACTGCCGCACCAGAGACTCTAGACAAGCGCCGATATAGGCTTCCTCATTTCTGGCAGCCAGGATGACCGAGACGGAGGGCGTCGTCCTGTTCAGTCCCTCTCGCAACCTACCCAACCCCACGAAGAAGAGCCAAGTAGTCGCTGAGTAGAAAGCGGTTAACAGCCCTAAGATGATCCAGGGAAACATGAGCCGTTCTGCCATTTCACCAAGACGCCGTCTGACAATCTCCACACCGGTGAGCTAGAGCGGTTTCAGCCTTCCAGCGATAGCTTCCCAGGGTACCCCAGATGGAGAAGACCACAAAGTAGGGGATGTGGAGGAATACGGCCAGGGGGGAAAACCTTAATAGCCCCTTTCGCTTGAACAGGCGGCTGGCTCTGATGAGGATCAGGAGCTCACAGAGGGCCTTCCCCACGAAGGCTCCCCAAGGGAGAGGGTGAGTCGTCAGATAGCACAAGGAAAAGGGGAGAGTTATGATCAAGGCCAGGTTCATCATGAAAGCCTCGATAAGTATCGCCTGCACCCAGGTGGGATAATACCTACCCTTTGAAGTTCTTCGACGCTCCTGAGCCACGAACTGACGCAGATTCGCCGGTGGCTTGGTGCTCACGGCTGCCTCGGGCTCAAAGGCGTATTGGAATTCCCACGACGTTTTCCGTGAAACCAGCTGGATGAACAGATCGTCGTCTCCGGAGAGAGGTGCGGACAAGGACTTGAAGCCAGCCACCTCCCGGAAAACCTCGCGACGATATCCCAAGTTACCACCGTTGGCTGAGAGCCCTTGGTTCCAACCGATGGCCCCTGCCGCCATGGCAGCCATAGAGAGTCGTTCCAGAGAGCGGAGCTTCTGCCAGAGGAGCTGACCGCCCTGGTGGACGTGGCCAGCGACCAGGCCAACGGACGGCTCGAAATGCCGGACCATAGTCTTGATCCAGGTGGGCGCTGGCAGACAGTCGGCGTCGGTGAGAAGGATGATCTCTCCTGCGCTGTGCTCAATGCCCATCTGTAGAGCTCTCTTTTTGGCTCTCAGGCACGCACGTCCTTCCTGAGCCCGCAGCAGCCTTACGCGTGAGTTTTCCCAGGCTATGCTTTGGACGATATCGGCCGTGGCATCGGTGGATGCATCGTCGACCACTACGATTTCATACTGCTCAGGAGGATAGTCCTGCGCCAGAAGGGCCCGCAGACAACTTTCTATAGATCGCTCCTCATTTTTTGCCGCCACCACCACGGAGACGGAGTGAAGCAGCTGGCTACGTCCCTCTGACAGCCGGAACAAGCCCCACAGGATCCACAATAGGAAACCACAGTAAACGAGGGTTAGCCCGAGCACTATCGGAGATATGGTGGATAGCCACTCCAAGAACTACTGGCCTCCTTATAGAAATGACTTCAACGCGGATGATAAGGTAATACATCTGGTCGGCGTTGACAACTGTTTTTCTCCGGTGGTTGAAAAGATGTTGACTTTTAAGCGGCCATATGTTTATTTTTCAAAATAGGCAGCATAGCAAAGGAGAGGTTCACATGAGATGGTATCGGAGGGTGGCACTGTCCGGCTTAATTATCTGTATCCTTCTGGGCGGTGTTTCGGCATCATGGGGGCGTTCCATCCATTCCAAGGCAGGCACCAACGCTTTCTCTTTTCTGAGGATTGGGGTGGGAGCCAGACCTCTTGGTTTGGGAGGAGCCTTCGTGTCCGTAGCCGAGGATGCCAATGCCCTGTATTGGAATCCTGCGGGCATCTCACAATTGAAGAATCCGCAGCTCACGTTGAGCTATGTGAACTACTTGTTGGACATACATTCTGGGTTTGTGGGATACGTACTGCCCCATGGGGAGGAGATGAGCTTTGGCGCAGCACTGTACTACTTTTCTTATGGCCAGTTTCAGAGGACCACCGTGGAGGATCCCACGGGAAGCCAGCTGGGCACATTCGGAGCTATGGATCTGTGCGCTTCCGTCTCCGCGGCCTATTTGTTGCCGGAGGGAGTATCACTGGGGGTAACAGCCAAGGCCATCTACGGCAAGATCGAGGACTATTCCTCCGACGCCTATGCCCTGGATCTGGGCGGGCTGTATCTTTTGCCCGATGGTCGCACCAGAGTTGGTCTCAGCGCCCAGAACCTGGGATTTCAGAGAAGCGGGTATGGCTCCAACCACAAGGACGGGCTCGGCCCCATTTTCCGGGTGGGAGTGAGCCATCAGCTCGCTGGTCTGCCCCTCTTGGTGGCTCTGGAGGCTTACAAGCCCAGCGATAACCATCTCCACGTCAATGTGGGTGGGGAGGTGCAGCCAGCGGAGATTCTCTATCTGCGACTGGGCTGGAGCTCCCTGGGGCTGGACCAAAGAGTGGGCACAGATAAAGATAATCTGGCCGGCTTCTCTGGAGGCCTGGGGGTGCAGTGGCAGACATACCGTCTGGATTACGCATACTCTTCCCTGGCAGAGTTAGGGGATGTTCACAGGGCCACCATCACCCTGGATTTGTGAGCAAGCTTCACGATCTTCTTATGGAAAACTTAAAAAGGCGGGCTTGATGCCCGCCTTTTTTGATTTCGGTCGTCCACAGAGCGACTATTTGAGAAGGACCATTTTGGTTGTCTCGGTGAACTGACCGCTGCTTATCTGGCAAAAATAGACACCGCTGGCCGCTGGAGACCCTTGGAGATCTTGACCGTTCCAGCGCACCCGATAGGCACCGGGGGCCTGTTCCCCGTCCACAAGGGTGTTCACCAGTTGCCCTCTGATATTGTAAATCTTGAGGCTCACTAAGGCGTGCTCTGGCAGCTGGTAGCTGATCCACGTGTCGGGGTTGAAGGGATTGGGGTAGTTCTGGTTGAGCCGGTATGCCTGTGGCAGTGCCTCTACAGGCATGGCGCTGACCGGGCCGTAGGTTCGGGTTTGCCCCTGGAAACCTACGCTTTCCAGCTGATACCAGTATATCTGGTCGTTTTCCACCCTTCGGTCCTGCCAGATATAAACCCGGGGCTCTGAGGAGTTACCCGCTCCTTCGATGAGCTTCGGGGTGATTCTCTGGAAATTTTCGCTGCTTTCTTGGCGACGGTAGATGTGAAAGCCGCGATTGTTCCATTCGCTCTCGGTGATCCATTCCAGGGTGATCATTTCCTGACCGCCGGTGGCGGTGAATGAGGTGAGCTGAACGGGCAGGGCCGCATCGATGCGCACCTCGTCGGAATGTCCACTGAGAAAAATGCTGTCCGGGGCCACGCTGTCCGCGGCCACCACGATGTACCAGCACAGTCCCTTGGGCGCATCGGTGTCCTGATAGGAGGTATCGGCCAGCGCCTGGGCGATTCTGAGGTAGCGGCCATCGCTGGCCCCATTTCCGGCGCCGGAGGGCTGAGAGCTGCGGTAAAGCCTGTAGGATGTGGAGCCGTTTTTCGAATTGATGGAATTCCACAAGAGATCCACCACGCCCGGTGACACGTTGGTGGCCTCGAGGCCCGTGGGCACAGTGGGATTTATGCTGGTCCCCCAGGAGGAATTGCCGAAGTCTTGACAGCTCACATCGATGTCCACCGTGTCCCGAATGGACCCCGCGTTTTCCGCCTCGCTGCCCACGCCGGTGAGCAAGATGATTAAGCTATCCTGGTCCTCCACCTTCCAGCTGATGAAATACTCGGCATTCACCCGGAAATAATTTCCATCATAGCCCTGGTCCCGGCCCAGAAAGTGGTTGTAGCTGTCTTCGGTGAGAACCTCGTTGTCCGTCTCCCCTCCCTTTTTGAGATAAGCCATAAAGGTGACGGTGCCGCTATCTGGATAGGAGGGGCCTGAGCCCACGTGGCCGAAAATGTAAGCATAGGCCCAGTCTGCGGAGAGGAACTTGGCCACAAAGGCGTCGCCGAAGTCGTTATAAGAGGTGTCGTAAGCCCCGATGGTGGTGGGGAAGTCTTGTGAATTGGTCTCCCCGGTGAGGTAGGCGTTGCCGGAGTCATCCAAGGCAATGCCATGGGCGTAATCATAATCGTTTCCTCCCAGGAAGGTGCTGTAGTCCAGCGCGGATCCGGTCACACTTAGCTTGGCCACAAAGATGTCGCCGAAGTCGTTATAAGAGGTGTCGTAAGCCCCGATGGTGGTGGGGAAGTCTTGTGAATTGGTCTCCCCGGTGGCATAGGTGTGGCGAAACCGATCCACGGCGATGTCTAAACCGATGTCGTAACTGTCTCCTCCCAAGAAGGTAGAGTAAACCAGAGCGCCTTCGGCGGCATTGAGTTTGGCCACAAAAGCATCCGTCGAGCCATCGTAATCGGTATCGAAAGCTCCATCTGTGTAGGGGAAATTACTGGAACTAATCTCCCCGGTGATGTAAGCGTTGCCGCCATCGTCCACGGCGATGCCGTGGCCTATATCGGTGTTGTCTCCTCCCAGGAGGATGGCGTAATCGAGGTCGCTTCCCGTGGAGTTGAGTTTGGCCACAAAGACGTCGGTGCCGCCTTGGTGGGGATCTCCGATGGTTGTGGGAAAGTCATCTGACGCGGTTCCCCCGGTCACATAGGCTTTTTGGGAGTTGTCCACGACGATATCCTTGCCCTCATCAGAATCGCTGCCTCCCAGATAGGTGGCGTAGCTAAGTGTGCTTCCAGTGGGATTGAGTTTTGCCACGAAGGCGTCGCTGGGGCCATCGAGCGTGTCTTTGAAAGCTCCTCCCGTGGCGGGAAAGTTATCTGATTCGGTATACCCGATCACATAGGCATTTCCGCTCGCGTCCGCAGCGATACCCCGGCCCTCGTCCCATCCGCTGTCGCCCAGGAAGGTGGCGTAAGAAAGAGTATCTCCTGTCGGGGGGAGCTTCACCACAAAGGCATCGTAATCACCGTTGTGAGTTTCATCGAAAGCCCCGGGGGTAGTGGGGAAGTCATCCTCAAAAGTATATCCGGTCACATAGGCGTTTCTGGCCTGGTCCACGGCGATGCTCAGGCCCCAGTCCTCCTCGCTTCCACCCAGGAATGTGGCATAGTTAAGGGCTTCTCCCACCATGTCGAGCTTGGCCACGAAGGCGTCAAAGTCGCTATAGGTGGTGTCGTAAGATCCAAATGTAGTTGGAAAATTGGGCGACTCGGTATATCCGGTCACATATGTGTTGCCGGAATCGTCCACCGAGATGCTCAAACCCAAGTCCCATTCGATGTCTCCCAGGAAAGTGCTCCAGCGCAGGTCGCTCACATTGGCCCAAGACAGCTGCCAAACGAGCAGAGACAATGACAGGACGATGAGTGCGGAAACCTTCATCTTTGAGTGCATATTTCATCCTCCTTTCTGCCCCTTTATGGGGTTATTGCGAAGCAAAGGGGCTTTTAATCCCTCGCTCGATGAAGGTCGTCCCGATGACCTCTAAGCGATCCCTGATCTTGTGGGAATTCGAACATGAATCTCCAACTGGGGGACAAGGTATGCGAGAAAGGTGCTTTAGTCAAGGATTTTTTGTTTTTTCTTTGCCTTTCCGCTAGGAGGGAAAACACCTGAATCCACCAAGAGGGTGCGGCTCGTGAACCCGATGTATTTCAGCGATGGGGAACCTGGCCGGGCCGATGCAGATGAAGGGAGTAAAGCTATCAGCCGGGTGGAGGTCAGGTCAGGGAGTGAGATTGGATCGGAAAGTTGGCCCAGATATTGCGGAGTTTCACAGGAAGAGTGACGTGAAATTTACATCATGGCCCTCGATCGCGTTTGTCGAAACCTTGCCTTCAGATAGACAGAAAAAAAGATAGGAAAACCCTTTCTTTCGAATCGCACATCTATGACTGGAGAGCGGTCAAGAACCCTCACTCTATTCTAGAATCACCATGAAGGATGGCCCAATTGGCGCACCCAGGCACTCTGGGGATTGCTGATCAATGGCAAGGTTTTGCAAATCGAAATATTCGCAGATAAGGACTGCTGACTGGAGAGTTAGTTCTGGAAGAGAAATCAAAGTGAGATCCTTAAAAGTGTCTGATAATCCCACACTAGATTTTGGCTATGTTCTCTAAGTCGATACAAGGTAATATATTGAGAATGTTTAAAAATACGGTAAAGAAGGTCTGCCTGCTGCCGATGCGGCTTAAAGAGTTCTTCGTTCATATTTAGGGTTGAAAAAGACCCTTAGATATGGTATTGTGAACATGAGACTTCAACTATATATTGAGGTATTTCTTATAAAATCTTAATTTTCATAAATTTCTCTTGACAAAAGACTTTTTTTATGGTAAAATTGTTTTAACATGCAAAAACTTGCAAACATCTCCTCAGGCCCAGGTAAATGGAGGCAAAGGGCCATTATGGCAGATGAAAAGTACCAGAGTTTGTTGGAAGAGCTGACTGAGAAGAACATTAAGTTAAGAACCAAACTCAGGGAGCTTGATTCCCTCTACCGTGCCTCGAAGCTCATGACCTCCATGCAGCATCTGGATCATCTGCTGAATGGCATCGTCAAGCTGGCCGCTCGTGTCTTGCAGGCCAAAACCGCATCTGTGATGCTTTTAGATGAAGCGACCAACGAACTCCGAATAGTCGCTTCCAAGGGCTTAGGAGCCATGACGGCTAAAAAGGTGAGGATGAAGGTGGGAGAGGGGATTGCTGGTTATGTAGTGGAATATGCAAAGCCCTTGTTGGTGAAGAATGTAGAGAAGGACAGCCGATTCAGGCGGCTGAACAGGGAAAGGTATGAGACCAAATCTCTCATCTCGGTCCCCTTGGAAACTCAAGGAAAAATTCTAGGCGTTTTAAATTTGAATAACAAGCGGTCCGGAAGGCCTTTTACTGCCGCCGATCTGCGCTTGCTGACCGCCTTCGCAGCCCAGGCGGCTGTGGCCGTTGACAATGTTCATCTCCTTGAGCAAAACCACCGCAAGATCCAAGAACTGTCCGTTCTCTATGAGATCGCCAAGAATGTGGGAACAGTGGATGGCCTGAAGACGGCAGTGGAGCATATCTTCGACGGCATTTGCCAGGTTGTGGAGATCGATTGCTGTTATTGGTTCCTGTGGGAAGAGAGATATAGAAGAATCAGTTTGGCCTTTGCCAAATTAGGTGGAAGTCCCATCAGCAAATGGCTAGAGGGGCGTGAAATCTATTTAAGCGACTCTTCCCTGGACCAACTCAAGGGTCCCAGAAAAAATCAGCTGAATGAGACCATCAAACGTTCCTTGGTCGATTGGGGGCTTTGTGATCCTCATCTGTCGCTCTTCGACTCCTTTGATATCCTGGTAAGGGGGAAACTCCATGGCCTATTTTGTGCCGGGAGCACTACCCTGAAGAACATCACGGAGAGTGAGCTGCGATTGATGTCGATTATCATCTCACAAGCCGCATCCCTTTATGAGCAGCATTCTGCGCTGAGCAACGCAGCGCATATGATGACCATGAGCAAAGTGGCCTCAGAAATTGCGCATGATTTGCGTCATCCCCTCACCAACATCAAGGGCATCCTGCAGGTGCTGCAGACGAAGTGGTATGACCGGGATTTCCGCGAAGAGTCACTTCAACTGATACACCAGGAGATCTATCGGCTGACGGATCTGACCAAGGAGCTGGTGCGCTTTTCCAATCCCAACCGATTTCAGGTAAAACTTCGGGATATCCATCTTATTCTGGACCGGGCCTTGAATCTAGTCAAGCACGACCTGAGCCGTGGGAAGATTGAGCTGTGTCGGAACTATGGCCACGATTTGACTCCAGTCTACGTGGATGAAAGCGAGATCTTAGAGGTTTTTCTCAACATCCTGCTCAACAGCGTGGAAAGTATGCTGGATGGAGGCAAGCTGACCATCAAAACTGATCTCCGTGACCATCTCAAGGACGAATCGGGGCTGCCGCAGACATTTCTGCGGATAAATTTCACGGACACAGGCACGGGTATTGCCCCGGAATTCCGAGATCGGATATTCGAACGCTATTTTACGACCAAGGAGGTCGGCACAGGCCTGGGTTTGTCCATCGCGAACAGAATTGTCGCCGCTCATCGCGGATTTATCGAAGTTCACAGCGTACCCGGGAAGGGCTCCACATTCTCGGTCCATCTTCCCATATGATAGGTTAAGGACACCAGAGATGTTTGCGGGATTTGCCCGGCTCTGCTTTCGGAGGTGAACGACATATCATGGCCAAGGAGAAAATCAAGCTTTTGGTCATCGACGATAACAAAAAAGTGGCCTGGATGCTCCGCGAGGGTTTAAACGACGATCAATATGAGATCATCGATGCTCTGGATGGAAAGACCGGGATCCAGATGATGATAGAGGAGCAACCCAGGGTGATCATCCTGGATATTAAGATGCCTGGTATGGACGGCATGGAGGTCCTGGAGAGGATCCGTTCCATCAATCGCAGAGTCGAGATCATCATGCTCTCTGGCTACGGGGAGACCAAGCAGATTGTCCGGGCCATGAAGCTGGGAGCCTCCGACTTCATCAGCAAGCCTTTTGATGTTGAGGAGGTGGAGGTCGTTATCCGCAGTGTCCTGGAGAAGAGCGAGCTGAAGAATGAAGTGCGCCATCTGCGCTCCGAGCTGGAGGCTAAGAGCAAGTACGAGGATTTTGTAGGCGATAGTCCGCAGATGCTAGAAGTTAAGTCTATGATCGGACAGGTGGCCGATAGCGAACTCACGGTGCTCATCAGGGGGGAGAGCGGGACCGGCAAGGAGGTGGTAGCCCGGACGCTCCACGGTCTCTCCAGTCGGAGAGAGGGGCCTTTCGTAAAGGTTAATTGTGCCGCCTTGCCCAAGGAATTGTTGGAAGCCGAGCTCTTCGGATATGAGAAGGGTGCTTTCACCGGGGCCTTTAAAAAGAAGCCCGGTCGTTTCGAACTGGCCTCACACGGGACGATATTCCTGGATGAGATCGGGGAGATGTCTCCAGATCTTCAGGCAAAGATCCTTCAGGTTTTAGAACAAAGAGAATTTGTTCGTGTTGGAGGTATCGAGACTATTCAGGTGGATGTTCGTATCCTGTGCGCCACTCACCGCGACTTGGAAGAAGCTCTTACACAAGGACGTATCCGAGCAGATTTGTTCTATCGTCTGAACGAAATCACGCTCTTTCTTGCTCCACTGCGGGAGCGGAAGGAGGATATTCCCCTCCTGGTGGAATACATGTTGAGAAGATATTGTCGCCAATATAACCGAGAATATCGCCCTTTTTCAAGAAGAAATATAGAGCTGTTGCATGAGTACCATTGGCCAGGCAACGTCCGTGAGCTGGAGAACTTGGTTAAACAGATCGTGGTACGGGGGGACGAGAGCATCATCGCCCGGACTATTCCCCGGCAGGTTTCTTCTCAGCCGGTATCTGCTGAGGAGAACTCGCCGTATCCGGAGCTGACCAATGCGCCGCATGGCGTTCCTCTCAAACAGGCTACCCAACAGGCGGTTGAGAGGACGGAGAAGGCCCTCATCAAAAGCGTCTTAAACAGAACCAACTGGAATCGCAAGAAAGCGGCCGAGCTACTCAAAATCAGCTATCGGTCCCTTTTATACAAAATCAAGGAATACCAAATCAGATGACCAGGAGCCGCCGTCGGGTCGCTTCGATGTGAGCTTTTGGGGGAGCCAGTATGTCCTTAACGGCTCTTTCTTCGACAAGGTCAAGGGCCGTGAATGGCCCCAAGCCCCCTTTTGTTTGGCATATATCTTGCTTAAAAAAGGGCTCTAAGAGACCATGAGCCCCCTCCGGTATGACCGGGATTGCTCGGCATCACGGAGGGGGAGGGGAAGGCCGTGAAGGTGAAAGTTCAAGTGAGCATCCTACCGGATTCAGGTGATGTGCAGATCCAGGTGCTGAAATACGATGTGACCTACGATCAGAAACTTCGGGTCGCTCGTTGGCAGCTTCTTCCTGGCCAAGGCGAGCTCATCAGACCGTCGGTGGCGATCCCGAGGAATTGCCACCTGAGCATCAACATACCCAGAAAGGGGTGAACAGATGCGGGCAGCCGGACGCGTTATGCTCTTGGAGTTCTCCCTCACCGTGTTCCTCATGACTGTATTGGCCTTCCAGGCCGCCGCACGAGAATATATCATCGGAACAGACGATAAAATTCAAATATCCTTCTGGCAGCAACCGGATCTGAATACCACTGTACGAGTTCGGCACGATGGCAAAATTTCCCTGCCGCTTTTAGGAGAGGTTGAAGCTGCTGGCTTAACTCCCAAGGAGCTGGAAGAGAAAGTCGTCAAAGGCATATCTGTCTATAACAAAAGGATCTCTCAGGCCAGAGTCGAGGTTCTGGAGTACAATAGTAGGGCGGTTTTTGTCACTGGTGAAGTCAACAGACCGGGCAAGTTCGCATTTGAATTCATTCCCAACCTCTGGGAGGTGTTACGTGAAGCGGGCGGTCCTACTGGACGGGCCTCTCTCACCGAGGTGTCTGTGATCCGTGGTGGTGAGGAAGCGGGCAGAAAAATATCTGTGAATTTGGCTCAAGTGCTTGAAAAGGGAGATTTTTCCGAACTCCCAGAGCTTAGACCAGGCGACACTGTGATCGTGCCGGCTTTTCCCGTTGAAGGCACCCCTGCACCCGCAGAACTCATGGGCCGATCGGTGATTTTCGTCTTTGGCCAGGTCGCTCGCCCGGGGATTTACCCAGTCGAGGAGAAAAGTACCCTGTTGCAGGCCATCGGCCTAGCTGGGGGTCCCGCACCTGGGGCAGATCTGAAGAACGTTCGCGTGGTCATGAAACAGGGCGTTCAGTCCACGGTGGCCAAAGTGAACTTAGATAAGTATCTTCACCAGGGGAATCCTCCAGATCTCCTCCTTCATCCCGGCGATACGGTAGTAGTTCCTGAAAAAAGTGGAGTGTGGCGAAAGGCATGGAGCGTGATGACCAACGTCGCGGCAGTCACCTCCTCGGTTATTGGCATTGTGTATATCGTTGATCGGTTGAAAGAATGAGCCCTTTAATTGGGTAAAACATGGGGAAAGAATGAGCTTAGAAAATAGCGAACAGCTTGATCTCCGCAAGTATCTTGCGGTCATCAGAAAAAGGAAGATCTTGTTGATCCTCCCCTTTTTGGGGGTGCTTTTTACCGTAATGCTGGGCAGCTTCTTCATGGAGCCCATCTATAGGTCATCTACCACCCTCTTGGTGGTCGATCCTCGTCTATTGCCCCGTTCAGTGGAGAGGATGGCCTCTGACGCGAGCTTTCAAGATCACATGGATGCTCTGAAAAGGGAGATCACAAGCAGGGATTACCTGAAGCGGTTGATCAAGACTTTGCAGTGGGACGAAAATCCCGAGCTCCGAGCCCAAGCCGAAGAGCAGAAAGCGAATTATCCGGACCTGACCGTGGATGAGATCGTCGAAAGGTGGCTCATCGACGTCTTGAGGAAAAAGATTTCATTACGGCGCCAGGGTTCGGACCTTCTGACCATTGTCGTGCAGGATAAAAATCCCAATAGGGCTCTTTTGCTGGCCAAAACCTTAGCCCAAGTTTCTGTCGATGAGACTCTTCGGCGGGAACTCAGCGGGGTGCGAGGCGCCCTGGAATTCAGCAACGAACAATTGGCCATCTATAAGCAGCAGCTGGAAGATTCCGAGGAGGAGCTTCGTCTTTTCCGCGAGAAGATGGTACGACAGACGTTAAGCGATGGCGTCAAGGACCAGGAGAACCTGAGTCGAGTGAGTTCTGAGACCTCTACCGCCGAGGCTGATCTGCGTCAGGCGGAAAAGACGGTGACTTCCCTGACCATCCGCCTACAAAACCTGGCCCCCGGAGGGCTTATCTCTGTTTCCAATGCTCGGATATCCAATATGAAAGCCCAGTACTATGATTTGGCTCGGGAATTGGCTAGACAGCTCATTAACTATACGTGGCGAGATGCGCAGGTCATCGTTCTTGCCGATGAAATCGGTTTGCTGCGAGAGGAAATGAGAGCTGAAATTGACCAGATCTGTCGCGAGACCACCAGCACTAATAACCCTTTGTATTGCCAACTGCTCCAGGATCTGGAGCTAGCCAAGACAGATGTGGTTTTCTATCGGAACAAGTGGGAAGCTCTGAATAATTATGTGGCTGAATATGAACACTCTCTGGTGCAAGGTCCCCAGCAGCAGTTGACTCTGGAGCGATTGCAGGACAAGGTGAAATCCAATAGAAAAATCTACCAGATGTTTCTCGATCAGTCTCAGGGTGCCCAGATTCAGGAGGCTGCTCACCGAACGGCAGCCGAAGGGAGGTTCAGAATTATGGAGCCCGCCATGCTTCCCTTGAAGCCTATATCGCCGAATAGGCGCAGGCTGGCGATGTTGGGTTGTGCTATGGGGACCCTATTAGGACTCTCGCTGATCTTTCTTGTGGAGTATCTAGATCACTCCCTGACGACGGTAGAGGAAGTAGAGCATTATTTGGGCCTGCCAGTTTTGGGGACTATTCCCCGAATGAATCTACGAAGCTCGAAGCGAAGTAGAAAGGTGCGCATTACCGTCTTCGTTGTTTTAGGAATGCTCGTGGTAGTTCTTATCGTCATCTTCATCAAGCAGCGCATGGTGGGCGCTTAGACAAGGGCTTCAACTCCGCCGAGAGGGTTTCATGCCGAGAAGGGTGATCAACAGGAGGAATCATTCCGCCTTAGGCAGATATGTGGACGAATCTCCTGAGGGGACCGAGTTTCGCAGAGTGGCCAAAAGGGTGTTGGATCTGTGCAAACAGTCCACGCCTCTTACATTGATGGTGACCAGCGCTGTGAGAGGAGAGGGCAAGACCACGGTGGCGGCCAATCTGGCCATTGCCCTGGCCGGTGATAAACGGAGGAGGGTCTTGCTGGTGGACGCCGATCTAAGGCGACCGAGGCTTCATACTTTGTTTGGCTTCACTCGTCGAAATGGACTGGGCGATGTTTTGAGGAACGACCTGAAAGTAAGGGCTGTGTATAAAAGCAGCACCATGGAAAACCTCACGGTCATCACCGGCGGGCGTTTCAATAAGAGTCCTTCTAAGCTCTTCAATAACAGTAGATGGCGAGAGCTTCTGGCGGAACTGAGAGCTGATTTTGACGTCATCGTCTTTGACTTTCCACCCACGATCCCCGTGGACGATCCCGAGTCGGTGGGCAAAGAAATGGACGGCGTCTTGTTCGTGTTTCTCTCAGGCAAGACTCCGCGAGAGGTTGGACAACGTGCGGTATCTATCCTGAAATCCGCCCAAGCCAATGTATTGGGCGTCATCGTCAATGACCTCTCTGAGGTTTTGCCCTATTATTATCGGCACAAGTACTACAAGTACTATAACACCAAACCCGAGGTCACCTTTAATTCCAGACAGGAGACGTAAAGGCCCCAGCCCTCGTCTCGATCCATCTCTCCGCCAAGGGGCAGAGTTCCATGGCCTTTTTTTTAGTTACAGGGGGAGCAGGCTTTATCGGCTCGCACCTGGCCCAAGAGTTGTTGCGCAAAAATCATCGGGTTCGCATTATCGATAACTTTTCCACTGGGCGAAGGGAGAACCTGAATGGCTTTCTCCATAAACTCGAGTTGGTGGAGGGGGATGTTCGAGATTCAGCAGCGGTCAAAGAAGCCATCGGGGGAGTAGACTACGTGCTCCATCAAGCAGCCCTCTGTTCAGTATGGAAATCAATTGATAATCCTTTGGAATCCAATGAGGTAAATGTCCAAGGGACCCTGAATCTGCTGGTTGCTGCTCGGGACGCGGGGGTTCGGCGTTTCGTTTTGGCAAGCTCCTCTTCGGTCTATGGACCTGCGCGGCGTTTGCCGAAGCGTGAGCTGATGAAGCCCAATCCCATCTCTCCATATGCGGCCACCAAGTTGGCCGGTGAGAAATACTGCCAGATCTTTTTTCACATATACGGGCTGGAGACAGTTTGCCTGCGATATTTTAACGTCTTTGGACCTAGGCAAAATCCCCATTCTCAATATGCAGCTGTTATTCCGACGTTCATCTTGGCTCTGCTGAACCACAAGTCCCCCACTATTTACGGCGACGGCGAGCAATCCCGGGATTTCACCTATGTTGCAAATGCCGTGCAGGCGAACATCCTGGCCTGCCTAGCTCGGGGAATTGCCGGCCAAGTGATCAATATCGCCTGCGGAGTTCGGCACACATTGAATGCCTTGGTAGCTAACCTGCATAACCTTATTGGCGTTGATCTCCCTGCTCAGAACACCGCTGCGAGACCGGGAGATGTTCGGCACTCCCTGGCGGATATTTCCAAGGCTCAACGGCTCCTGGGATATCGACCCAGGGTTCACTTTGAGGACGGGCTCAGAAGGACGGTGGCCTGGTACAAGAAGGAACACACCAGCGATCCATAAAACCTTTTCGCTGCTTTCGAAGAGTTTACGGCAATCTTGAGGTGAATGGTGATATGATCAACGCGCTTTCTGTGGACGTGGAGGATTGGTTCCAGGTTACCGCTTTTGAAAAAATCATCCGTCGTGATGACTGGGATACTTGCGAGAGCAGGGTGACCTCCAACGTCCATAAGATTTTGGACATTTTATCCCCTGCTGGGGTGAAAGCCACTTTTTTCATTTTAGGGTGGATCGCCGAGCGATTTCCGAAACTGGTGGTTTCCATTCGGGACGGGGGACACGAAATTTCCACGCATGGTTACGACCACAAGTTGATCCTGCTGCAGAACAAGGAGGAGTTTTATCGCGACGTGGCCAAGGCCATTAAGGTGCTGGAGTCTATCATTGGGGAAAAGGTCATCGGGTATAGGGCTCCCAGCTGTTCTATCGTCCCGGAGACTCTGTGGGCATGGGAGCAGTTAGCTGAACTGGGCATCCGCTACGATTCCAGCATCTTTCCGATTAAGCACGATCGCTATGGTGTTGCCGGCCTGCCTCGATACCCCTTTACTGTAAACCTCGGCAATGGGCGGAATCTTGTAGAGTTCCCTCTCTCCACAGTGAGAATCATGGGCAAGAATATCCCCATCGCTGGAGGAGGATACCTGCGGCTCTATCCGTACTGGTTTGTCAAGTGGGCGGTGAAACGGATCAACAAGCGTGGCCACCCAGCGATTTTCTACCTCCATCCTTGGGAGATTGACCCTTTTCAGCCCAAACAGGAAGTCAATTTATTCAAGAAACTCAGGCATTACAGCAATATTTGGGCAACGGAAAGCAAGATCAAAGCCCTCATCCAAGATTTCCAGTTCACCACGGTGAGGGAGGTTTTAAACATGTGAGTCATTGCCTGACGGCGTGGCCGTGTGGTAAACGCTTCGCCTGTCAGTGAGCTTGATGGCCCATCGCAGGAGATCTCATGCGCATCTTGATGATTGCTCCAGAACCCTTTTTTCAAGCACGGGGGACACCCATCAGCGTTTTGCACAGACTGAGGGCTCTGTCAAGGCTGAAGCTGGAAGTGGATTTAGTCACTTACCACTTGGGTGAAGATGTCCATATAGAGGGGGTGCGCGTCTTTCGCATTCCGCGCATCCCTCTGGTTCGGCGAATCAAGGTGGGCCCCTCTTACATAAAACCGTTTCTTGATGTGCTGCTCTGGTTCAAGGCTTTTGCCATGCTCTCTTCGGACCGTTATGACATCATTCACGCCCACGAGGAAGCGGCCTATTTTTCCGTTCCCCTGGCGGCCATGTTCGGGGTCAAATTGCTCTATGACATGCACTCGTCACTTCCGCAACAACTTGCTAATTATCAGTTTGCCAACTACGGCGCGGTGGTGAAACTCTTTTCCTACCTGGAGAAACGGGTCGTTTGCCGAGCTGACTCGGTGATTACCATCTGCCCAGACCTTGAGCGACACGTGGGTCGCCTGAACGGTGGGAACAAGCAGTTTCTCATCGAGAACTACGCCGTGGAAGAGCTTCCCGATTCTCGGGAGCACATGGCGGCGGAGTTGAGGAGGAATCTGCGTCTAGAGGAAAAATTGGTAGTGGCTTACACAGGCACTCTGGAGCGAAACCAGGGACTGGACCTGTTGATCCGTGGGGCCACAGAAGTATTGGCCGAGTTTCCTGAGACGGTCTTTTTGCTGGTGGGAGGAAGGCCAGACCAGATGGAGACGCTGCAGAGTTTGGCGGCCCAGCAAGGGGTGGAAAGACATTTCCTCTTCTTGGGTTCTCGGCCACTGGGGGAGATACCCGTTTTTCTATACATCGCCGATGTTCTGGTCTCACCTCGCAGTGAAGGAACCAACACACCATTGAAAATTTACTCTTATTTGGCCTCGGGAAGACCAATTGTGGCAACGGATTTGCAGACACATCGACAGGTTTTAGATGACCACACGGCAGCACTGGTTCCGCCAACAGCCACTGGCCTGGCCCAGGGGATATGTGCCCTATTACGAGACAGCTCATTGCGAGAGAGGTTAGGTCGGAGGGGCCAGCAACTGGTGGAGGAGAGATATAGCTATCGTTCTTACCTGGCCAAGACCCGAGAGGTTTTTGATTATTTAAAAGCCCTTTAGCCGAAAGACCCCCTGAGAGGCTTCGGTGGCTTGGTCCCGAGGTGAAGTCTCATGTGCGGCATATGTGGCCAACTGTATTGTGACCGCCATCGAAGGGTGCAGGCGGACACCATCGAGAAGATGTGCCAGAGCATCGCCCACCGGGGCCCCGATGACCAGGGGGTTTTCGTCTCTGGGAACCTGGGTCTGGGCAGTCGGCGGCTCAAGGTCATAGACCTGGAGACCGGCCACCAACCTATGAGTAACGAAGATGGGAGCGTGTGGATTGCTTTCAACGGCGAGATTTACAACTACCGTTCTTTGACAGAGACGCTCAAGAAAAGGGGGCACCGCTTTCAGACCAAGAGCGACACCGAGTCTATCCTGCACGCCTATGAAGAATTCGACGTGGCCTGTTTGGAGAAACTCAACGGAATGTTCGCTATGGCGATATGGGATGCTCAAAAGCAGCGGCTTTTGCTGGCCCGGGACCGTCTGGGCATCAAACCCCTCTATTACTATTTCGACGGAGAGAAGTTAGTTTTTGGCTCCGAACTGAAGTCGATTCTCCAGGCACCGGGAATAGAGAGGTCGGTGGACTTGGTGGCCCTGAATAACTATCTGACCTTTGAGTATATTCCCAGCCCGCGGGCTATCTTTGAGAAGATGCACAAACTGGAGCCGGGACATTATCTAACTTGGGACGGAAAAAAATTGGTCAGACATCCTTACTGGCAGCTCCTGGTTCAGCCTCAATCTCAAGAAGATGCCAACGGGCGCCTACGAGAGCTGATGGCCGACGCGGTGAACATGCGCTTGGTCTCCGACGTTCCCCTAGGAGCATTTCTCAGCGGGGGCATCGACTCCAGCATCGTGGTGGCCCTGATGGCTCAGTTGGTGGACGAGCCGGTGAAAACATTCTCCATCGGCTTCAAAGAATCTTCCTACAACGAGCTGGAATACGCTCGGGCAGTGGCCACACGGTATGCCACCGACCATCACGAGTACGTCATTGAAGCCAACGCCCTGGAGTTGACGGAGAAGCTCATCGCTCACTTCGATGAACCCTTTGGGGACTTCTCCATCTTTCCCACCTACTTGGTTTCAAAGATGGCCCGCGGCGACGTCACCGTTGCTTTAACGGGGGATGGGGGAGACGAGCTGTTCGGGGGCTACGATACCTATCTGGCCCAGAAATTCGATCGTCGGTTTTACCACTGGTTACCGAAACTCCTGAAAACGAGGGTCATGGATTCCTTGGCCGATGGATTGGCTCCCCGGGAGGCCAAAAAAGGGCCGGTCAATATTTTCAAGCGATTTATCCAAGGGACGCGACTTCCATCTGATCTGTCTCATGCCCGCTGGATGGTCTTTCTCACGGAACAGGAGCGGTCCTGCCTCTTCTCTCCAGATGTGTGGCATCAGCTAGCCCGGAAGGATCCGTATGATTTTCTCCGCCGCCACGCTCAGGATGCGGGACAGGTTGACCAACTGAGCCGCTCCGGTTATGTGGACGTGAAGAGCTATTTGGTCGATGATATCCTGGTCAAGGTGGACAGGATGAGCATGGCGGTTTCCTTAGAGGTTCGGGTGCCCTTTTTGGATCACCGAGTGGTGGAACTGGCCTTTACATTGCCTCCTAATATGAAAATCCACGGCTGGCAAACCAAGTTCTTGCTGAAGCAAGCCATGGCCGATCTCCTTCCACCGGCCATTCAGAAAAGGGATAAGCAGGGATTCAGCATTCCCATCAAAACCTGGATTCGCGGAGAGCTGCGACCAATGATGACCGATCTGCTGGCCGAGAGCCGCCTGAGGCGGGAAGGTTTTTTCAACAGCTCCTGGGTTTCCAGGCTGGTCTCTGAGCACCTTCAAGGTGTTGAGAACCATAGTCACAAACTATGGGCACTAATGGTGTTTGAGAGCTGGTATCAGTCTTACATGGAGAGTGCACAGTGAGGAACAGAGAAAGGGGAATGAGCCGGCCCAGAAGCATTGGCCGTCTGCTGAAGGTGTACTGGAATTATGTGGTGGCCAGGAGAAGCAGGTGTTCATATCCTCCTTATCGAGTGTGGGTGGAGTCCACCAGCAAATGCAATCTCAGGTGCCCGATGTGTCCCAACAAATCCCTGGATAAAAGTCAACTGGGGATGATGGACCCGGACCTCTTTGGGAAGATTATAGACCAAATCGCCCCATATGTCCACGACATGAATATCCATCACCGGGGAGAGTCGCTACTTCACCCCGATCTTGCCAGCATGATCGCCTATGCCACTGAGAGAGGGATTATGGTCAAACTGCACACCAACGCGACCCTGCTGGATGAAGAAAAAAGCCATCAGCTGGTTCAATCGGGTCTGAATTTGATCTCTTTCTCATTCGATGGCCTCGATGCCGAGACCTACGAAAGATACCGGAAGGGTGCCTCTTTTCACGATACGGTGAGGAATATCCGCAACTTCCTAAAGATTAAAAAGAAGCTGGGCTCCTCACAGCCCTTTGCCATTCTGGAGATGATGGATCTCTCCGAGGTGGACAGACGTTACAGCCTGAGGGACAAAAAAGAGTTTCTGAGCAAATTCGATCATCTGCCCCTAGACCGGTTTGTCGTGAAAAAGCCCCATAATTTTGGCGGAAACGTTCGTCTGACCCCCTCGGACGATCCCTCCCTTCGACCTCTGACTCCGTGCACCATCCTATGGCATTCTTTGGTGGTTCTGTGGAATGGAGAGGTAGTGCCTTGTCCCCAGGACTTTTTCGGCCAGATGGTTCTGGGCAACGTTCAGGAAGAAAAACTGGTGGATATTTTCAACACACCTGAACTTATAAAGTTACGTAAGAACATGTTGCGCAGACAGGTGGACCCCTGCGGCCCATGCGCTCGATGTGATTTTATCAGGCGTCCCACAGCCCTGGGGATTCCTTTGCAAAGCCTGAGGTACCTTAGGAAGTGATACGTTTTTCCATTAAGGAAGATCCATGAGTAAACGGCCCTTCAAGGTGGTGTTGGCCGTTCCGCCAGGGGGATATTTGGCGGAGAGATGGGCTCAGGGGCAGATGATGCCGGCTCTGGGGCTCTCCTATTTGGCGGCGGTCCTGGAACAGGAGAAGGTGGAGGTTCAGTTGCTCCCCTGCCATGTTCTGGGACTGTCCTGGGGGCAGATCAGAGAGGAAATCGCCCGGGACAAGCCAGACATGGTGGGAATCACCACGACCACAGAGAACAGATTTTTCAGTTTCCGCCTGGCCGAGATCGCCAAAGAAGCCCATCCTCCCGCATGTGTTGTTCTCGGCGGGCCGCATATGAACGCCACCGCTAGTGACACCCTGATCCATATGCGGGCTGTGGATGTGGTCGCCCTGGGTGAGGGGGAGGATACCATCGTAGACCTGGTCAAGGCCATGCGGGAAGGGGGGCATTTGAGCAAGGTCCCGGGACTCGCCTATCGGGATGGAGAGAATGTGGCGATGACCCCTCAAAGACCTCTTATCCCGGATTTGGACCGACTTCCCCTGCCCGCTCGGCACCTGGAGCCCTGGGACCGCTACAACTGTCGCATGGATGTTCCCGGGGAGGGAATCCTCCCGGCGGCAAACATGATGACCAGTCGCGGCTGTCCCTTTTCGTGTAATTTCTGCGCCACGCCAACGAATTGGGGCAGAAAGGTGCGAGGTTTTTCGCCAGAACGTGTTCTTTCGGAATTAGAACATCTGGTTCAACGGTATCAAGTTCAGGTGGTTTGGTTTTACGACGACACCTTCAACTACAATCCGCAGCGGTTGGATCGGATCTGCGATCTGTTGGTGGAGAGGAATCTGGACATCAAATGGTACTGTGAAATTCGTGTCGATCTGCTGGACAAAGCCTCTTTGGAGAAGATGGTTCGCTCGGGCTGCTACTATTTGGGTTTTGGGGTGGAGACGGCCTCTGAGCGCATTAGCCGAGAGATCATCGGGAAAAAAGCGAGTCTAAAAAAGGGCCTGGAAGTAATCGATTGGTGCCGAGAGTTTGGGATCACCGCCAATCCCTTCTTCATATTTAGCCATCCCACGGAAACGTGGTCAGAAGCTGTGCAGACCATGGAAGTCATCGAGGCCATCAAGGATCGTTGTGATGTGAGCGCTTCCATCCTTCACGTGTACCCCGGAACTCCTTTGGAGGTGCGGGCCAGAAGAGAGGGCCAGCTTCCTCAAGATTTTTCATGGTCTTTGAGAAATTTCAAGCACGTCATCGTGATCCCGGCAGCCCAAGGTCATGTTCCTCTCTACAAGGATCAGCTGACCTGGTCCCAGATCTGCGAGCTGATGTTGCGGTTTTCCCAATCCACTAAGAAGATCTCTTTGCTCAAGAAAGTTCCCAAAGTTTTGAAAAGCCTATACTCTCTGGCCGATGTGAGAAGATATCTGATCATGCTGTGGGTCTTCCTCCTTTTGAAGGCGTCCCGGATATTCGGCTCATCTGGACGGACTTTCGGCCGGCAATCCAAACCCAGCTTGAGGGTGACGACGCCATGAGGGTGTTGGTGACGGGTGGCACGGGATTTGCTGGCAGTCATCTGTGTAAGAGGCTTATTGACAATGGATACCAGGTGCGAGCCCTGGTTCGAGATCCTCACCGAGCCGATCTCTTGGCCCAATGGGGCGCGGAGCTCGTCTGCGGAGATCTTCGGAATCCGGAATCTCTGAAACGCGCCCTGAAGGGTGAGGAGGTGGTGTATCATGTGGCAGCTGTTTTCCGGCGGGGGGATCTATCCCCTAAGGAGATGTGGGCGACCAACGTCACCGGTACGAAAAACATCCTCGAGGCGGCGGAGAAAGCAGGCGTTCGGCGTTTTGTCCATTGCAGTACAGTGGGGGTTCATGGTGAGATCACAAGGGGCCCGGCCAATGAGGAGTCTCCCTACCGACCCGGCGACGCTTATCAAAAATCGAAAGTGGAGGGGGAGCGGATCGCTTTTTCTTATATGGAGAGGGGACGTCTGCCCATTGTGGTGTTTCGCCCAGGTGGGATCTACGGACCCGGTGATTTGAGGTTTCTGAAACTCTTTAAGGCCATTAAAAAAGGTCGCTTTGTGATGCTCGGTTCCGGGCGCGTGCTGTATCAGCTAATTTACATCTCTGACCTCATTGATGGCATACTACTTTGCGGCACCAAAGATCAGGCCTTGGGTAAGGTTTTCATTTTGACGGGAGAGGAACCCATCACTTTGAATCACTTCGTGGAGGTCATCGCCAAGACTCTGGGCGTTTCCATCCCCCGACTGCGGATCCCCGTGGCTCCGGTTTATGGGACCAGTCTGCTCTGCGAGCTTCTCTGCCGACCCCTGGGAGTGGATCCTCCCCTGCATCGACGCAGGATCGACTTTTTCAGGAAGTCCAGGTGGTTTGATATATCCAGAGCGAAGAGGGAGCTGGGTTTTCGACCCAAGACGGATCTGACTACGGGCATCGAGTGCACCGCAGCTTGGTATAGAGAGCAAGGCTATTTATAAAAATCATGGAGCGGCTGGAGGATATTTTCATGTCGCGAATTAATGTGCTGTGGGTCATCGATCATGTCTGCTACGACGGCAGCCTTCATGGGGGGGGACGGCTTTACTGGAACGTGGTTCCGAAGTTCGATTCGCGGCGATTCCATATCATCCCCTGCTTTTTGCGAGCAAGCCCAGTGCTGCGTCAAGTCTTCGCCAAGAGCCCAGCGCCGGTGAGGATTTTGGAAAAGAGTAAGTTCGATATCACCACCATATGGACCTTGCTGCGTCTGATTCGAAAAGAACGCATTCATGTGATGCATTTGCACTGCTATGGTTCCTCCTCCTTTGGCCGCGTTGCTGGATGGATTGCCGGTGTGCCGACCATCGTTCACGATTATGACACCGAGGTCTATTTCCCGTACCCCTGGTATCTGTGGATTGTGGATCGGGTCTTGGCTCCAAAAACCAGCGGAGCGGTGGCTGCCTCTCCTATGGTGCGCGACTACGCTATCAGGGCGAGAAAATTGGCGCCAAACA
Organism: candidate division Zixibacteria bacterium SM23_81; assembly: GCA_001304015.1. Taxonomy (GTDB): domain Bacteria; phylum SM23-81; class SM23-81; order SM23-81; family SM23-81; genus SM23-81. Next base: position 39,624 of record LJUY01000014.1, read on the forward strand.
AAATTAGAACGATGTTCCACGCCGTGCCGCGGGAGAAATACCATCCCGTTCCAAGTGAGAAGATTGCGGCTGTGAGACGTCAGCTGGGAGCCGGCAATGACACCAAGATAGTGGGTACCGTGACGAAGCTGGGCCCGCAGAGGGGGAACGCCTATTTGCTGAGAGCGGCTCAAAAGATCTTGATGCAGCACCCGGATGCGTTGTTTTTGCTGATTTATAAGGTCACCATATACCATCGCGATCCCAGCAGGAAATATGTGGCCAGTCCCGACGTTACAGTTGGAGAAGAAAGCCTGGAGGGTTTGAAGGCTTTGGCCCGGGAGCTGGGCATAGAGGAAAAGGTTCGCTTCGTCGACTCTTGGGATCAATCGGATGAGCTTATCTCCGCCATGGATCTCATGGTGATGCCCTTTCTCAGCAAGAGGTTTTCCTCGGTGAAGCTTTTGGAAGCAATGGCCATGGGAAAGACAATCGTCGCCACCAGGTTGGGGGAACAGCGGGAGATTATACAAGATGGAATCAACGGATACTTGGTGACAGCAGGGGATGTATCCGAACTGGCTTCTAAGATCTCACAGGTTCTGGCCCACCCGCGAGAATTGGACAAGCTCAGTTGTGGGGCCAAAAAGCTGTCTCAGAAGTACAGCGTCGACAGTTATGTGCAAACCCTGCAGGATTGGTATGCCGAACTGGCGGCTCCCGCACTCATCAAGTCCGCTGATAGGGGAAGCTGGGAATGATTCTGGGCATCTGGCAGGATGATAAATCAGGCGACCAGCTCCGGGAAGATTTGTCGGCAGCCATGTCGGTGGCCTGGTCTGGCAAGGTTCCCGAGTCAGCTGCTCTATGGGCCGATAACGGTTTGGCTTTTTGTTGGACACCCCTTCAGCTGGAGACCATGGACGAGTTGCCTCAGCCTGTTATGAATCAAGATCAGATGGTGGTTTTGTTGTTTCAGGGAAAAATCTATAACTTGGTGGAGTTGCGGAAACACCTCGGCTTCCAGCGGCATTTTCAAACGAGCTCTTCAGGTGAAGCTTTGGTTCACCTTTATGCAAAACGGTCAGAGAACTTCTTGGAGCGAGTGAACGGCAAATTCGCCTTTGCGCTGTGGGATCGGAAGTCGCACACCCTGTTGCTGGGGAGAGACCGTTTGGGCATCGAGCCGATGTTTTATCATCAAAACGGCCCCAGGCTTGTCTTCAGCACTTCTTTGAGAGCGCTTCTAGATATGGGCTGGGTCGACAAGAGCCTGAACTACCAGGCAATATTGCAGTATCTGCTGTTTTGTTATAATCCCGGACAGGAAACCTTCGTTCGTGGGGTCCATAAATTGCCAGCAGGATGCCTTCTGAAGGCCCATCGTGCCAGAACCTCTGTGGAAAGATATTGGCGATTGAGCTTTGCCGAGACGCAGGCAAAGAGCGAAAAGCGTTATGGAGAGGAGATTCTGGACCTCATCCGGGATGCCGTTCAGGTTCGCGCTGAGCCCGATGACGCTCCGGGGATTTTTCTGAGCGGCGGGACAGACTCCAGCACCTTGGTGAGCTTGGCTTCGCGTATATATAACCGGCCGTTGCGCACTTTTTCTTTCCGTTGTCGAGGCAAGTCCTTCGATGAATCCCGCTACGCTCGCTTGGTGGCGGAACGCTACGGAGCGAATCACACTGTGGTTCCCTTTGATGCCCAGCGAGTTGTTCTTATTTCCAAGGCTGTGGAGTGTATGGACGAGCCTTTCTGCGACATCGGGATTGAAATAGGAACCTATCTTCTGGGTCAGGCCGCTGGAGGGCAGGTGTCATATGTTTTTAGCGGAGAGGGGGGTGATGAGGCCTTCGGAGGGCACCCCGTTTATCTAGCCGATAAGGTGGCAGCTCTTATAGACGTCATACCCAAGGTTTTGCTGCGACCCCTGACGTGGAGTTTGCAGCGTCTTCCAGACAGCGACCAGAAGAAAAACTTGCAGGTGAAAGCCAAACGTTTTGCTTTCAGCATATCTTTTCCCCGAGAGCTTCTCAGCCACCGCTGGAGGACTTACTATACTTTTGGTGATATACAGCGATTGTGCAGTGAGGAATTCTTGCGTCATTGCGATACGGATGAGATGTTCGCGGACATTCTGCGGTATAACCGTGAGGCGGACGGACGGGACCAATTGAGCCGGAGCCTGTACAGCGATTATTGGACCCTGGTCGATTTCTACTTGAGAAGGCTACAGCTGTTGAGAGCTTTTTCGGTGGAAAGCCGGTTGCCCTTATTAGATTATCGTTTGGTGGAATATGCTGCTAAGATGCCTTCTTCAACGAAAGTCCGGGGATTCACCGAGACCAAATATATCTACAAAAAGGTGTTGAATGGGGTTATTCCCCATGAAATCCTGTATGGACGGCCAAAGCTCGGCCACAGCGTTCCCCTGAAGAACTGGCTGCGAGAAGACAACCAGGTCAGGCAGTTCCTCATGGATCACATCTGTCAGGGGCTGTTCCGGGAAAGGGGCTTCTTTCGGGATCAAGCCATTGGCAGGATGGTGGACGAGCACACCAGAAGAGTTGACAATCATTCTCATCGACTCTGGGGCCTGTTGGTCCTGGAGCTATGGTTGAGAGCCCATATAGACGGATGAGTTGCGGGAAAGAAGAGTTTTGAGTTCAATTTCCACGGGAACCAGCTAGGCTGGGAGGCAAGCGAAAAGAGGAAAAAAGTCATGAAGATTTTGGGAATCGCCGATGGCATGACCGGTGGCACCGCTCTCGTCGAAAATGGCAAAGTGGTCTACGCCATCCATGAAGAACGTTTGATGAGAGCTAAAATGGCCACGGGTTTTCCCCGGCGGGCCATCACTCAGATCCTCCAGGATACCAATACCGCACCTGAGGAAGTAGACGCCGTGGCCGTGGCCACTATCCACGAGTATTTCGTGGAGGAGGCCGAAGGCTACGATGGGTGGCTACGAAAAGACCAGGGTCCGATAAAGGAGGCGATGCTGAGCATCTCCGGGATGATCCCGCGGTATTTTGGGGCTCGGCCTTTCATGAAGCGCTCTTACTACAATTTCAAATCCTTTTTGGCCAAGGGGAGGCGCAAGGCAATTCCGGAGCTGCTGAGACGAGACTGGGGGTTACAATGCCCCGTTCACTTCATCGATCATCACTTCGCCCACGCTTGCTCGGCCTATTATACCGGTGGACTGGACAGGGCGACCATCATCACCATGGACGGTGCTGGAGATCACTGTTGCTCTCATGTATACTTGGCCGAGGATGGGAAATTCAGCAAGTTCTGCAGCCTGGATAGCTTTGATTCCATCGGCAATTACTATGCCTATGTGACCCACCTGTGTGGTTTTAAAGCTCAGAAACACGAGGGCAAGATCACTGGGCTGGCCGCCTATGGGCAACCTCATTATGCCGACATCATCAAGAGATTTATTAACTTTCAGAACGGCAAAATCACCAACAGCGGCCAGGTCTTCTATTGGTCGGCCGTTAAGGCCATGCTGCGAGCCCTGCCAAATCCGTACAGCAAACAGGATCTGGCCAGCAGCATTCAGCAAGTTCTTGAAGATGTGGGAGGTGCTTACGCTCGATACTGGGTGGAAAGGACCGGATGTGGCGATGTGGCCCTGGCTGGTGGGGTATACGCAAATGTCAAGCTGAACCAACGGATCCACGAGCTGGACAACGTGAATTCCGTCTTCATTCACCCGGGCATGGGAGATGAGGGTTTGGCTGTGGGAGCCGCTTTGGCCTTAGCAGCGGACAAGAACGGGAACTCTCAGGAGAAATTACGCCCCGCAAAGTTGCGCGATGTCTATTTCGGGCCTACCTATTGCGAGAAGGAGATTGAAGAGGAGATCCGACGCGAGGGACTACAAGCGGAATATCTTCGCGGGATCGAGGAGAGGATTGCCCAGCTTCTGGCCAAAGGCCACGTGGTGGCTCGTTTCGATGGCAGGATGGAATATGGCCCCCGGGCCTTGGGAAACAGGTCTATTCTCTATCAGCCCACGGATCCCTCGGTGAACGACTGGCTGAACAAAAGGCTCCAGAGGACTGAGTTCATGCCCTTTGCTCCGGTGACCCTGGTGGAGTATGCCAACCAGTGCTATGTGAATATGGACGGCGGGAGATATCCCGCAGAGTTTATGACCATCACATTCGATTGCACCGATTGGATGAAAAAGCATTGCCCAGCAGTGGTCCATGTGGATGGGACGGCCCGGCCACAGACCATCGATAAGGCCACCAATCCCAGCTACTACAAGATCGTCGATGAGTACCGTAAGATCACCGGTCTGCCCACCATCATCAATACTAGCTTTAACATCCACGAGGAGCCCATCGTCTGTACACCGGCCGATGCCATCCGAGCTTTTAAGATCGGACATCTGGATTACTTGGCCATGGGAAATTTCCTCATCGCCAGCAAGGATAATGTCCGCCGATGATTTTTCGATCATCACCATGGAGTTAGGAGAGCCGTGAGGGCGGATTTCCGCCAGATAACGATATCAGTGAGACGGCACGTCCTTGACCTTTGAGTTCCTTGTCGGGAGCGGAGCTTTCTGGGCTGCTTCTGGGCGTAAGGAAGGTCATGACGGGGCTTGCACTTTGCGCTGAGAAACGATGAACAAAATTAAACAGGTTCAGAAATATTGGGATGAATATACCACCGAAATACAAACTCAATTTACAAGCAAGGAATTAGGATCCAGGGAGTATTTTCAAGAAATTAAGATCCATCATGATAAGGCCTATGCCCTTAGCAATCAGATATTAGACATCCCCAACCTGACAGGCAAATCGGTCCTGGAAGTTGGGTGTGGGATAGGATTGGATGCATTAGAATACGCCAAACATGGAGCTCGTGTAACAGCTATTGATCTCTCTCCAATTTGTATAAATCTTGCCAAAAGGTATTTTTCATATAACAATTTGAACGGAGTTCTAAGAATTGGTAATGCTGAACAACTGCCTTATGAGGACAATGAATTTGATGTGGTCGTAGCGAGGCAAATTCTTATGTTCACGCCGGACCCTCAAAAGGCGGTTGATGAAATGCTCCGAGTTCTCAAGCCCGGTGGGGAGGCCGTTGCCCTGTTGCATAATAGGCACTCCTGGTATGCTCTATTGGGAAAAGTAACCGGGACGAATTTGGTAGCCCAAGCCAAGGATCCACCTGTGAATACACTTCATTCGATAAAGGAAGCAAATCAGATGTTTCAAAAATTCTCAGTGGTGAAAATAATATTAGACAAGTTTCCTTCTAAAACCAAAAGGCGTACAGGCGTTTTAGCACGATTGTACAATCTCGCGTTTATTCCTGTCACGAAAATCATTCCCACAAGGATCATAAAACCTTTCGGGTGGTATATCATTATCAAGGCTATAAAATAACTACAACTGGTACCTCACAGCACTCCTGCAGGAGAGGGAAAGACGGTGGAACGGGAAATAAAAGAACATACCTTTATGACTCGGAAAAGGCTTTTTAGCCAGGATACATCTGCTATACAAAAATACCAGGAGTTAGTCGTAGGACAGAAGGGATTATTCAAGCTTTTTAAATATGAATTTATCTTCTTGCTGTCAAGTTGGATTCCGGGAGCCCTGGGGCTCTTTCTGAGGAGCAAGCTTTATCCATTACTGTTGGGAAGGGTAGGGAAGGGGGTAATTTTCGGGCGAAATGTTGTCCTCAGATATCCTCATAAAATATTTCTGGGAAATAACGTTATCATTGACGATAACTGCCTCATAGATGCCAAGGGGCGCGACAACCATGGGGTTGTGATTGGCGACAATGTTTTCGTTGGAAGGAATACCATTTTGCTATGTACGGATGGAGATATTTTTATTGAGGATAATGTGTCCATAGGATTCAATAGCGAAGTGATGTCGGCCAACTACGTGAAGCTTGGGAAAAATGTGCTCATATCCTCTTACTGCTTTTTAAATGCCGCAACCCATGATTTTCAAAGAACGGATATCGCCGTCTCACAGCAGGCAAGCATAGGAAGAAAGATAGTTTTAGAAGAGAACGTCTGGTTAGCTGCGAATGTCACGGTACTCGATGGGATCACTGTGGGGAAGGATGCTATTGTGGGCGCGGGTGCCGTCGTGACCAAGGACCTTCCCCCACTCTCAATAGCTGTTGGCATGCCCGCAAAGGTTATCAGGAGCAGGAAGTCTGAAGGGGATGAAATTGAAGCTATTTGAGTAAACTTAGATTGGAGAAAAACTCTATGAAGGTCACGTTTGTCTGCCCCGGAGATGAATTGCTGGGTATCGGCTATATGAGTGCCGTTCTGAAGCAACACGATATTGAGACCGATCTTGTGTTCGACCCGAGATTGTTGCAGGATAGCATTTTCGGTCGGACATTTGTGACCAGATACCTGACCCTGGATAGCGAGTTTCTGGTGAGCAGGATTATAGAAACGGAGCCCGACCTGGTTGCATTTACGGCAACCACCAACACCATTCTATGGGCTTTCGAAGTCGCCTCAAAGCTTAAAAAAGCCGCCGAACAAATACCGATTATTTTCGGAGGTCCCCATGTGACCGCCGTACCAGAGCGTGTCATCCGCAGAGACTTTGTGGACTTCATCTGCGTAGGTCCGGGGGAGTATGCCCTCTTGGAATTGGTACAGTCCCTACAATCCGGCGACGGCTATGACATTCCGGGGATCTGGCACAAACGAGGATCACAGGTGAGGCACCATGACCGCATTTATCAAGTTGAAGATCTGGATCAGGTTCCCTTTCCTGATAAGGAGCTGTTCTACTCTCAGCTTCCATTTTACAAAAATCCCTATGTCATCGTTTCCTCAAGGGGTTGCCCCTTTAACTGCACCTACTGTCTCCAGAGCATGTATCATAAGCTGTACCGAAAGTGCGGGGCTAAGCCCTACCAGAGAAGATCGGTAAGCAATGTCATCCAAGAACTGGTCGTGGCCAAAAAGAGATGGGGCATCAAATCGGTAAAATTCTTCGATGACCTATTCGCCTATAACAAACGATGGCTGAAAGAGTTTTGCGAGGAGTACAAAAGGAAAATTGACCTGCCTTTTCGCTGCTCCCTTCACCCCCACGTGGTAGATGCTGAGATCTTGGATCTCCTCAAATACGCTGGAGCCTATACTTTGACTGTGGGGGTCGAGAGCGTCAACGAGAGCATCCTCAGAGATATCCTCAACAGAAAAGGCTCCTATGAGAGCATGCAGAGAAGCCTGGAGCTGATGAGGAAATCCAAGATGTACTTTTCCGTCGACCACATTTTCGGATTGCCCGATGAATCGGAGGAGGATCACAAGAAGGCTGCTCTGCTATATACCCATGTGAGGCCCAACAATATTCTTCTCTATTGGCTTGTTTACTATCCCAAAACGGAGATCATCAAACACGGATTAGAGCGAAAATTGATTGAGCAAAGCGATATAGAGCTCATCGAAGAGGGCCAGGGGCACATCTCCTACAAATACGCCCATCATGAGGGCTATCAAGAAGCCTATCCCTATTATGTGTTGTTTAACCTGATCCCCATCAGGATCATTCCAAAGTTCGTATTTGCCTTCATTCTCAAGCACAATTTATTGAAAGTTTTCAAATTGCCCATGTTCGTCGTTGCCCTCAAGCAGTTATTTGACAGCCTCGACCCTCGCTCCTCTCGGAACGAGCAGCTCAACAAGACCCGGCATCTGTTCAAGTATGTCTTGGCCATGAGGAGGCGAAAACCGGTTAAAGGAAAGGGATTAGCATAAAGCTGCAGTATGGCGGCCTGTTGCTGGTGAGGTCAAACCTCATGCGGAGTTGAGGGAATTCGTCTTCGGAGCAAAGGATAAGGTCTTCATCCGATATTTCTGTCCTGCAATGCAAGAACCCCATGTCGTTCTCCAGAAGAAAGACACACCGCCTCAGCAAAGCTCCCATTCACCCTCTCCTTCGCCCTACAGCAACTGTGGTTTACACTGCGTCGGCAGGAATGCTAAGGGAGATTCACTTATCAGAAATTTTGGGGTGAGGAATGAAAATCCTGAGGAAAGTTAGAGGACAGCTTGCCAATGTCACTTTAATAAAAGCGACTTCGTTGAAGGGTATCATAAAGCGTTCTTTCCGTTTTCCGATAGATTATTACTTCAAAAAGGGAAGATGCAGTTTTCCAACCAATATCACTATGCACATCACATTTAGATGCAATCTAAAATGTGAAATGTGCTTCTTCAAAGATTTAGCCACTCGGAAATACGATGAGTTATCTTTTAGTGAGATACAGCTTTTTATCGATCAGATTAAGAGTGAACATCCGGGAATATACCTCACAGGGGGAGAGCCATTTTTAAGAAAAGACCTTTTTGAGATTGTGAAATACATAAAGAGAAGAGGGCTAAAAGTCGGAATAAATACGAATGGCACTCTGTTGAATCGCGAAAAAATCGAAAAGCTCCTGGCAGTGAAGCCAGATTACATCATATTTTCGATAGACGGCCCAGAAGAGATACACGATAACATCAGGGGGGATGGAGTATTTCAAAAGGCAATCACCAATATTCAAAACATCACCACATATGACCAGAAATCGAGACCGAAGGTTTTCATCAACACGGTGTTTTCTGAAAGCAACGTAAACAGTTTAGATGAAATAATAGGAATTGCAAAAGAAACGAAAGTGGATGCGGTGTTTTTTCAGCATTTAAGCTTTTTAACCAAGAGAGACATAGCCCATCATAACAAATTTTGTCAAGAAAATTTCAAAAATGAAGAGATTAATACTTACTATTCTTACGATATTGAAGATGATAACCTGGGAGGGAGAATCTTAGATGCAGCCAAGAGGATGAGAAAGCTGGCTACGGAGGAAGATGTTAAGCTGCTCATAATGCCAGACTTGAACGAAGAAGAGACATCAAAATGGTACCAAGACGTGTTCAGTTTTACTGGGGCTTGCATATCCCCGTGGAATACCATGTTGATATCACCCTCGGGGGATGTAACCCCTTGTCCCTTATCGTATTCCATAAAAATGGGAAACGTAAGAGAACAGAGTCCCCAGGAGATTTGGAATAGTGAGAAATTCATTTCTTTCCGGAGGCTATTGAAGGAAAAAAAGATGTTCCCTGGATGTAACAGATGCTGCAAAAGCTAGAGGAATGCCAGGAGAAAAACGGTAGAAAGTCCCCAAATCTTATAGAAGAAAAGCGATGTCATAGTTTTCAGCGAGACTTATATGCGCAATCTTAGCAAATACTTAAGAATAGTTTTCAGCGTAATTTTAATCTATGTTATTTTAACAAAGGTGAATTTGGGTGAAGTTATTGCGCTCTTTCATCAAATTACACTGCATTACTTAGTCCCTATTTTGCTCTTCTTTGTGTTTGAAAAGGTGGTTGAGGCCTATAAATGGAATTTGCTCTTAAGAGCAAAGCATATATATATTCCTTTCATGGAGATGTTTAAAATAACCTATATCGGCTCTTTTTTGGGTTTTGCTCTGCCATCGGCCATTAGCGTCGATCTTATCAGGGGATACGGATTGTACAAACACTTATCGGGCAGGGAAGAATCAATATCTTCAGTGATAGTGGATAGGGTCCTGTCTCTTAGCGTGTTAACGACTCTGGCCATTGTCAGTATTATTTTATCCTCAATTTATACTACCATAGATAAAGACATAATACGATCCATTCTTCTACTATTAGGAGTGTTTTTAATCCTATGGATACTATTGGTTGTCGTAGCCCTTGTGAAGCAAAACACTATCTGGGAGATAATTGAAAATCGATTTAGGAAACTTAAAACTAACGTCATATGGATAAAGGTGAAGAAACTACATCGCTCTCTTCAAGAGTACAAGGTTCATCAATTAACTCTGCTTAAGGTCGGTGCTCTATCTGTTGCCATTAACGTCAGCCGCATTTTGCTCTTCTATTTGGTCTCCTTATGCTTGAGTTTGAAAATACCTTTGGTTTACTTTTTAGTTTTCATTCCGGCGATCCAATTAATTACCAGATTGCCGATCTCTATTGGCGGGATAGGAGTGCGAGAAGGCGGCTTTGTGTATTTTTTCTCCAAAGTGGGATTTCCCTATTCACAGACCTTTGCAATACCGTTCTTAGTGTCGATTCTCGTCATTTTGTCTATCCTTCCAGGGGGAATTATATACGCCACAGCGGGTTTTTCATCTCACAGAGATCAAGTCTCTCATCCAGCACAAGACGGAGTCCCCAAATAAACTTCTCCGCGTCTCTTGAAAAGTGATATAATGAGCGTCCTAGAGAGCAAATTCAGAGCTGCTCAAGATGAAATCCGGAACTTCATGAAGTGCTATCCTGATTTTGTCATCAAGTCACGGGTCGCGGCTCTTAAAGGGGAAATACCAGTATTTGCCTTTCATTCCATCGATCCCGTTGTCTTTCAAAAACAGTTGGACTACCTTGAAGAAAACGGTTACAGAACTTTGTCCATCGAAGAGTATCTTCTGGGTCTGGGCGGCGAGAAGAGAAGCTCTTCTGAAAGCGTTCTATTGACCATAGACGATGGTCGACAGAGCGTTTGGAAACATGCCTTTCCTCTTCTGAAAAAATATGGGATGAAGGCAGTTGTGTTTGTTCTCCCTGGGCATACCAAGGCGGAGAACTCGCCAACTCATTTTGAAGCGCAATGCTCCGCTGTGCAAAAAAGAGATGAGCAGGAACCTCTCTTGAGCTGGGAGCAATTGAGGACTATGCATTCCAGCGGATTGGTTGATATACAATCTCATACGTTATATCACCATCTTATCTATGTCAGTCCAAAGATTACAGGAGTCTATGTCTCAAGCACTCGTGGTCCCTTTTATACTCTTCCCGTCCCGAAGGAATTCGAGGGCAGCATCGATCTTGATACGTGGGATATGCTGTGGGGTATGCCTATTTATGAGTTTCGGCCATTGATGACAGGGCAACCGAGATATCTTGACGATCCATCATGTCGAAAGGCCTGCCGGAGCCATTACGAAGAATATCTCCAAGGCAAAAAAGGCGCTGTGGTCAAAAAAGATATGGCCGCATTTCTGCGAAAATACGTGAGCAAGTATGGAATTGGGGGGCGGGTCACGACCCTTCAAGAGGTGCGCAGTGAAATGACCGAGAGTTTAAGTAGGTCTAGAGAGCTTATCGAAGAACATCTTCCAGGTCATCGTGTCATGGCTGTCTGCTGGCCCCATGGGGCCTTTTGTGATCAGGCCATTGATTTCGCCAAGGAAGCGGGCTATCAGGCCTGCTTGTGCGGGACTCTCCCGGGAAGGAAAAGCAACCGGGTGGGTGACAATCCTTTTTTGACGGTGCGCCTGAAGAACGACTACATCTTCCGCCTGCCCGGCGAGGGCAGGCGGAGTCTGGGCTCAATTATGGCTAAAAAGATGGGCCGAAGGCTCCGGGGAGAAACAGGATATTGAGGGTCGAGCCCAAAGAACTGCTAAATTCTCAAAGCGGACAGGATTTTTAGTGGCTATCAGAGAATTTATCTGCTCCTAGGATGAAAAGTTTATGTATGAACCGGTTACCATCGGCGTTATTAACTATAATGGGGGTATATTCATAGAGGAATGCCTGTCTTCGATATTCAAATTGGATTATCCAAGATACGAAGTTATGGTCCTGGACAACAAATCGACCGATCAAAGCCTTGATATTGTTAAAACGAAGTTTCCTCAAGTCGAGGTCATAGAGCTCAACGAGAACAAGGGACATCCCGCTGCTCGTAATATCTTAATCCACAAAGCGAAGACACGTCTTGTTCTTCTCATGGACAATGACATCGTCATCGCTCAGGATTGTTTGAAACTTTTAGTGAATTCGCTGATCACGGCTCCGCAAGCATCTGTCTGCGGCCCCAAGGTGATGTATTATGACCAGCCCGAAAGAGTCCAGTTCAGTCTGACCTATTTTCATTATATAGGCGGGGCTATTTCTGCCATTACCCACGATGAGAAGCCTGTGGAGGTGGGCTCAGTTGGCGGAGCCACCATGTTAATTGATAAGGACAAAGTGCTGCCAACAGGCCTCTATGATGCAGACTTTTTTTTCGGATGGACAGATGGTGATTTCTGCTTAAGGCAACTCGTTTCGGGACATAAATGCCTTCACGTTCCCAAGGCCATCATCTATCATAAAGAGAAAACCAGAGGGCTCTCCAGGGTATTCTATCAGATTCGCAATAGATGGTTTTTAATACTAAAAGTGTACAGTTTGAAAACGATAGTCCTCATATTTCCAGCACTGTTTCTCTACGAACTATCTCTTTTGATGTTTTGTCTCTTAAAAGGAAAAGCAGTTGAATATTTCAGAGCGAATATGGCCGTGGTGAAGGAGCTCAAAAGCATCATGCGAAAACGTCGTCAGTTTCAGACGTTGAGGAAGGTTTCTGATAGAGATGTGCTGCTTACGGGAAGAATAATGCTGAAGGAGAATATCATAGAGAAGAAATTTTTAAGGACGGTGTTTCATTTTCTCGATCTCTTTTTCAATATGTACTGGAAGGTGATAAAAGGCTTTCTCTAATTCTTTAGGAGATGTTCAAATTCTGTACAGTTTGCTGGGCACAGGTTGAGGAAATCGCTGGTCCCAACAACACGATCTCGTTTTGCTACTTCGATATAGGTCGTTTCCCCTTTTTGGCATAGAAGTTGCGGGTTTTCTTACTGATACTTCGCTCTACACAGCATAAAGGGGGTATCAAATGTTGAGACGAATGGACAAATCCATAAGATATTTGTTTCTGCTGCTGTTTATGCTCCCGGGCCTGTGTTTTGCCACGGAGTTTCCCGGCTCCGGTGATTGGTCGTCTGGTGTAAAGGTTTTAGATTTGGGTTCATCGGGCCAGTGGGACGATTCCGACATTCAGCTTGGTAGTGCAGTAGTGTGGCGAGATACTGTTTTTATTTTTTATATGGGATGTTCCACTTGTCGCCCGGAGGGAGATTGTGGTTATGGAGATATAGGTTTCGCCAAATCGAGCGACGGTGTAAATTTCACAAAATACTCTGGCAATCCAGTAATTACTTGGGACGGAGATTGTAGCCCCAGAGATGATGAAGAAGTGGCGGAGTTTCCACAGGTGACCGTAACTGATCTTGATGAGTTCGTATGTTACTGGGCGGCAAATTCAGCGCAGTCTGGTTGTGGTGGTACTGGTACGGATGTTAATGCTGATGTTTATGTTTCTGTTTCCCAAGGTGGCCCATACAACTTTGATTCCGGTACAATGGTTATCGGGGGTTCTGGCGATCGAGAATATTGGCCCATAGGCGTTTATTATGGAGACGCTGGTACTGGTGGCACCACGGGGAAATGGCACCTGTGGGTTACTGGAAATAGCTTAGGCCGTACGTGCTATTTATATTATGGCGACACCTATAACTCGTTAACACAATATGGAGAAATCCTGACTGGTTATACTTCAGAAAGTGTAAAACCTATTTACCATCCTTCTGATGATTCTATGACCATTATTTATACTTGGGGGCCTGGGGGAGGTACGCCGTGTTACCGAGATGCCCGTGTATATACTACTCATATTGACAATCTCGACGAATATTCTGGCCCTCATTATACCTTGGGTTCTGGTTTGTGTTGGCGTGCGGGCAATGCCATTATTGCAGATACCTCTGCTCAACTTTGGCGTTTTTATTATCGTTATGTAGCAAGTGGCCC
>LJUY01000094.1 GCA_001304015.1 candidate division Zixibacteria bacterium SM23_81
CCTACGATTATTGTCATCCTTTCCTTTGGCGATACGGGCGGTTCATGAACGCGCCCCTACGTGGAAACTTTCTCCTTGACTTTTCCGCAAATTTCGTCAATATTGCAGTATCCCGTTCGGGGAACTAAACCCATACAGTGGTGCACGTTCTGAATAGCCGCTGGCTTTACCGTTCACTCTATCCGCAGGCATTCTATGGACAAGATTCCCCCGGTGCGCCTGGAAGAGATCCTGTCCGGCTTCACTTCCTCCCGGGTCATGGTCCTGGGAGACCTGATGCTGGACCACTTTTTGTGGGGTCGGGTCACCCGCATCTCGCCGGAGGCCCCTGTGCCCGTGGTGGAGGTCAGCGACGAGACCACCCGGCTGGGCGGGGCAGCCAATGTAGCTCACAACATTCACACACTGGGAGCCACGCCGGTGCTGGTGGGCTTGGTGGGCGACGATCGGCACGGTGAGGCTCTGCGCAAAGCCATGCAAAAGGAGGGCATCGACACAGGGTGCGTGGTCACCGACCCGAGGCGAGGCACCACCGTGAAGACCCGAGTGGTGGCCCACAGCCAGCAGGTGGTTCGGGCCGATCGGGAGGATATTCGCGATGTCGGGGGAAAGACCTTTCAGCAGATCCTGGATGGGGTCAATCAGGAGATCGATGAGGTCCAGGCCCTGATCATCTCCGATTACGGCAAAGGGGTCATCACCGCCGAGGTCCTCCGCCAGGTCCTGGGTTTAGCCAAAGAGAAGGGCAAGTTCGTGGCCGTGGATCCCAAGGAATCCCACTTCGAGTTGTACCGCGGCGTGTCCATCATCACCCCCAACCAGAAGGAGGCCGGCTTCGCCTACGGCAGGCCCATCACCGACCAGGCCAGCCTGGAGGAGGTGGGCCTGGGGATGCTGAGGCGGCTTGAGCTGGAGGCCCTGCTGATCACTCGCGGAGAGGAGGGCATGTCCTTGTTCGAGGGGGACGGTGCCCTGACCCATTTCCCCAGCATGGCCCGGGAGGTCTTCGACGTCACTGGAGCCGGGGATACGGTGGTGGCTTCCCTGGCTGTGGCTCGCACGGCTGGATCCAGCCTGAAAGAGGCGGCCCTGATTTCCAATCACGCCGCCGGGATCGCCGTGGCCGGTGTGGGCACCACAGCGGTGAGCTTCGAGGAGCTGGCCAAAGACCTGAGGCGCTTGGCTGAGGACTGAGAGCTATGGGACAGGTGGTATCCCGAGAGGAGCTGGTCAATATTCGGGAACAAGCCCGGCAGCGAGGCCGGATGGTGGTCTTCACCAACGGCTGCTTCGACCTGCTGCATCGGGGCCACGTCCGGTATCTGGGTCAGGCCAAGGCCCTGGGCGACATCCTGGTGGTGGGCCTGAACAGCGACGATTCCGTGCGCCGGCTGAAGGGCCCGGAGCGCCCCCTGAACGCCCAGGAGGATCGTGCCCAGGTCCTGGCCGCCCTGGAAGTAGTGGACTACGTGTGTATCTTCGATGAACAGACCCCGGCCCAACTGATCGAGGCGGTGGTGCCCGACGTTCTGGTCAAGGGCGGCGACTACCGTGCCGATGAGATCGTCGGCCGCGATACCGTACAGGCTGCGGGTGGCCAGGTGGTGGTGGTGGAGGAGCTAGCCGGCTTTTCCACCCAGGACATCATCGAGAGGATCCGTCAGAAGTACTGTTGAGACAAAGAGTTCGGTAAGGCTGCTTTTTTGATTTTTTCCATGTTCTTTTCCGTGTTTTCCATTTCTTCCATGATATTTTTTCCTATTCTCTATTTTTTCCATGATTCCTTCTTGACATCGCCGCGCAGTTGTGCTATCGTATAAAACGTCTGCGGCGCAGGCTGTTTTTCTTTAGCGAGAGGATGTCCATGGAGAGCTCGCCTTACTCCCAGATGGCCAGGCTGCATATGAAACTCCAGACCGACGAGAGGTCCCGGGTGTTTGCCCGGCTGGCCGATCAGATGCGTCTCAGCGGACACGTGGAGAATGCCGTCGAGCTGCTCCGCAAAGGAATCCACTTCCACCCCAGCTATGTCAGCGGTCACATCGTCCTGGGCAAGTGCTACCTGGATCTGGGAAGCCTGGGGGAGGCCCGCGAGGCTTTCCTGCGAGCTCTGGCCCTGGATTCTGAGAACACGTTGGTTCTCAAAAGCTTGGGTGATATTCTCTGTCAACAGGGTGAGCTGGAGGAGGCCACCGAACACTACCGGCGGGCTCTCCAGCTGGACTCGGCAAATGACGATATTCGGGAGGTGGTGGAGAGATTGGCGAGACAGCCGGGGGATCCTCTCCCGGCTGAGCCCGACGAAGGGACGGCTCTTGCGGCCGAGGCCGCCGATTTCGACGACCTGCTCTCCGAGCAAAAGGAAGATGTGTCTCCATCTGTGGAGGAGGGATTCGTGGCCCCGCCGCCGGCCGAGCTGGCTGAGCTCAGCCCAGAGGAGACGGAGCTTTTGCGCGAGGAGCAGGAACAGGATGTGGGCAAAGGACCGCCCAGGGGCATGGCCACGGCCACGCTGGCCGAGATCTATTTTCAGCAAGGTCTCCTAGACAAGGCCATCGAGACCTACAGGAAGGTCCTGCGTCATCACCCCGAAGACCTGCAGGTCAAAGACCGTCTCAAGGAGCTCAGGGATATGTCTGCTTCCCAGGCGCGGCGTAAAAAACCCTCGCATCAGAAGCCTCTTCACATCCCCAAGCCTTCCATGGATCAGGAGACGGATGCTCCGCCACAAGCCGATGCACAGGAGGAAAGGTGAGCCATCGCCTGGCCAGGTTGAGGGAGCAGTTCGGCGAACACAAGATCGATGGCTTCCTGCTCATCGCCCCTCGAAGCCTCCGGTATATCGCCGGCTTCAGCGGCTCCAATGGCTGCGCCCTGGTGGCCGAAGATGAGGCGGTGTTCATCACCGATTTTCGATATAAGCTTCAGGCCCAGGAACAAGTCAAGGGGTTTGAGCAGCGCATGGCCAAGGATGAGCTTTTTAAGGACTTAGCCGAGCTGGATTGGTTTGGGAAAAAGCGACGTCTGGGACTGGAGTCCACCCATGTAAGCCTTCAGCAGATTCAGCAGCTCAAGGAGCTGCTGCCCAACACAGAGTTGGTTCCTGTCAAGGAGCTGGTGGAGGAGATTGGGTTGGTCAAGGAGGAGGGGGAGATCGAGAATATTCGCCGGGCAGTGGCGATCAGCGATGGCGTCTTCGGCGAAATTCTGGACCTGCTCCGGCCGGGAATGAAAGAGGTGGAGATCTGCGCCGAGATCGAGTATCGCATGAGGATGGCGGGCTCGGAGAAAGTGGCCTTCGACGCCATCGTCGTCTCCGGCGAGCGCTCCGCCCTGCCCCACGGACAACCCACCGAAAAACGGCTCCAAAAAGGAGACCTAGTGACCATGGATTACGGCGCTCGGGTAGGGGGCTACTGCTCCGATTTCACCCGCACCGTGGTTCTGGGCCAGGCCAACGGACGACAGCGGGATATCTACGAGGTCTGTCTTCAGGCCCAAGAGAAGGCTGAGGAAGCAGCCAGAGCTGGCATGCTGGCCTCGGAGCTGGACAGTGTGGCTCGCCAGATCATCGCCGCTTCCGGCTACGGAGACAATTTTGGCCACGGATTAGGCCATGGTCTGGGTTTAGAAGTCCACGAGGGGCCGCGCCTGTCGCCCAAAGGCCAGGTGCGTCTGCAGCCGGGCATGGTGGTGACCATCGAGCCGGGCATCTATCTGCCCGAGGTGGGAGGGGTGCGCATCGAGGATGTGGTGGTCATCCGCGAAGATGGCTGTGAGGTGCTGACCCAGGCTGGAAAAGAGTTGATTGAGTTGGAGAGTTTAGAGAGTTGATCCTAGATCCTCGATGCTGGTGAAAGAATATAGATCCTGGATCCTAGATGCTGGATCCTGATGAAAAGAATGATCCTGGATTCTAGATCCTGGATCCTAGTTAAAAAATTGGCTGTAGAAGACATAAAGCGAGGACTATTAAGCATTGATGTTGAACATCCAACATTCGGGAGTGAGATTTTAGTATCTAGATCGAGGATCAAGGATCGGGGATGGGAGCGGGGAATCTGGGGAGGAGCATCCAGGATCCGGTGGGGGCTGAAAGCAATATCTATGACTTGATAATCTCTGTTTATTAAGAACAATACGAATCCAGCTTCTGGAGAAAAAATTGGGGAGGGGTAGATGGCCACGACGGCCGATTTCCGAAATGGGATGACCATGGTCATCGACGGTGATCTGTATAGCATCGTGGAGTTCCTTCACGTGAAGCCGGGCAAAGGTGGGGCTTTTGTCAGGACGAAGTTGAGGAATGTGCACACCGGCCGGGTCATCGATCGAACTTTTCGGGCCGGAGAGAATGTCGAGCAGGCCAGAATCGAGCGGCGGGAGATGCAGTATCTCTATCGTTCCGCAGGCCAGTTCTTCTTCATGGACACCTCCACCTACGAGCAGATATCCATTCCCGACGAGCTGGTGGGGGATGCCGTCGATTATATGGTGGAGAATACCGCTCTTGAAGTGTTGTTCCACAATGACCAGGTCATTGGGCTGGAACTGCCCATTTTCGTGGAGGTGAGAATCAAGGAAACCGATCCTGGAGTACGCGGCGACACGGCCTCAGGGGGCTCGAAACCGGCCACTTTGGAGACCGGCGCAGTGGTGCAGGTGCCCTTCTTCGTCGATGTCGACGATGTCATCAAGGTGGATACCCGCAGAGGTATCTACGTGGAGCGGGTGAAGTAAACAGAGACCCAGAAATGGGCTCCCTTCAACCTTTGCAAGGAGAAGCCCATGAGAGAATCGGTGATAAAGCGGTTGATCAAGTTAGTCGAGGAGAGCCACATCGAGGAACTGGAGGTCAGCCGATGGGGCAGAAAGGTGCGCATCTCCAAGAAGGCGCGGATCCCTTCGGCCCAAAATCCAAGCTTGACCGCCTTCCCAGTGGTCTCGGCCGAGCAGGTTCCTGCTGCTCAACAGGAGGCAGTGTCGGGTCTTCCCCAGGCTGAGCAGGATAACCTGGTGGACATCAAGTCGCCCATGGTGGGCACTTTTTACCGGTATCCGACGCCCGGGGCCGATCCTTATGTGGAAGTTGGCCAGGCCATCGCTAAGGGCAGCGTGGTCTGCATCGTGGAAGCCATGAAGCTGATGAATGAGATCGAATCCGAGGTATCCGGGCGCATCGTCAAGGTCCTGGTGGAAAATGCCCAGCCGGTGGAGTTCGGCCAGTCTCTCTTTTTAGTGCAGCCAAGCTAACTTCTCATAATTGAATCAGTTATCTTTCTATTACAGGGAGGTTATCGTGCCTGATCTGAAAGCTCTGCTGCAACATATGAGAACCCGAGATGCCTCGGATCTTCACCTCAGGGTGGGCATGCCACCCACCTACCGCATCAATGGCAAGCTCATCAAAACGGATTATCCAGCTCTGGAGTCCGAGGAGATGGACGTGGTCATCGGCGAGGTGCTCAGCCGGTCCCA